>CASDOQ010000043.1 GCA_949282345.1 uncultured bacterium
CGTCAGGCTACGATTTCGCTATCCCTTCTTCTCGCCTACACCTCACGGTGTAAACCTTGGGAGTCGCTTTCGGGTTGGTCGGTAACTACCTCCCAGCGGACTTTCACCGCAGAGCATTGATATGCCCGTCATACCAGGAAAGAAAAACGCCCTCTGCGGGCGTTTTTCTTTGCGTAACAGCAGGATGCCGATAAGGAGTGCGACAGGCGCTCACGGCATCCGCAAAAGAAACGGAATTTCCTGTCCTGTCGGAGCAAGCGCGGGGGCCGGGGGTCATCACGGCAACAGATACGCAAATTCTGAACATGAAAAGTATTCTTTACAAAGAAGGAGAAAAAGCGGAGAATTGTGCTATCTCCGCTTTTCGATTGGTTTTTCTTTCCCGGGATATTTACCGTGGTTTTCGCTACGGTCAGTTGGATTTCAGAACCGATATGGCTTCCTGGATGGTCTTTTCGTAGGCTTCTCTGCCGTATTTATCGACCTCGGCCTTATTCTTTTCTCCATGTGTCAGGCATCCCGCTCCCCCAATGCATCCTCCGACGCAGGCCATGCCCTCAATGAAATTGGCATCGAGTTTGCCCCGGCTTTTTTGTAGCAGGGCCAGCTTACAGGCCTCGATCCCGTCACAGGCGCACGGCTTCAGTTCAAAATCCAGCCCCTGCTCACGAAGTCCCTCCGCAACAGCGTCTGCGAGACCGCCGGAACGCGCAAATATCCGGCCGAAATACGAGGCGTTATCCAGAACCCCCTCCGAAAGAGCGGTGATGTCGATCTCCCGGCTGTCGAAAAGCGCCTGCAATTCCTCAAAGGTCAGCACCGCATCCACATAGGGTCTGACCGACTCCCGCTGAATCTCGGCCTTTTTGGCAGTACAAGGGCCTATAAAGACGACCTTGCAGGGAGCCTCGTGCTCCTTGATATACCGGGCAATGGTCGCCATCGGCGAGAGATTGTGAGAAATATGTTGGACAAGTTCGGGGAAATTCGTTTCTATGTACTTTACGAAGGCAGGACAACAGGAACTTTCCAGAAAGCCCTTCTCCGCCAGTTCGCGCGACTCCGCCGCCGCAACCATATCCGCCCCCAGGGCCGCTTCCACGACCGTGTGAAAGCCAAGTTCCCGCAGTCCCGTAA
Source organism: uncultured bacterium (assembly GCA_949282345.1). GTDB lineage: Bacteria > Bacillota > Clostridia > Oscillospirales > CAG-272 > UBA1740. Next base: position 1,138 of record CASDOQ010000043.1, read on the forward strand.
TCACCTGTCCGAGTTTTGCGTAGGTGAACTGGCTGGAGATCGACGGAGCCACCACGGCGAAGATCTTATAATTCCGATTCCCGTGACTCCCCTTCAGCATATCGATGACGTTCAAAATATAAGATTTATCCATAATGGCTCCGAAGGGGCACTGATAGACGCAGGCTCCGCAGGAAATGCATTTTTCATTGTCAATGCACGCCTGTTTCTCTGCTCCCATGGAAATTGCCTTGACCTTACAGGCCGACTCGCAGGGGCGGCGATAATTATGAATGGCACTGTACGGGCAGACCTTGGAACACGCGCCGCACTCCCGGCATTTGGACTTATCGATATGCGCCACGTGATTGCTGTCAAAACTGATGGCACCGAAACGGCAGACATCCTCGCAACGGTGTGCAAGACACCCACGGCAGGCGTTCGTCACCTCATATCCTCCCATCGGGCATTCATCGCACGCAATGTCGATGACTTCAATCACATTGGGGTTCGACTTATTCCCGCCCATGGCCAACTTGACACGTTCCGAAAGGATGGCTCTTTCTTTATATACGCAACAACGCATAGTAGGGACCTTTCCCGGGACGATCATTTTCGGAATATCTATGGCAGTCTCCGGCAATCTGTCCGCAAAAGCTTCCTTTGCCACCTCGCGCAATACCTTATATTTCAAATATTGCACCTTAGTATCAAACTTTCTCATTTTTTCCTCCCGCATCAGAAGTAGCTGACCTTCACGCGCTTCCCCATTTTTCGCAGGCATTCAGACAACTGCTCCACAAGGTTCATTTTGATGTTGAAATTGATCGGCAGATCGGGATTCTGGTGGGCGGGATTCACAGCACGGCCGACATAAAAACTGATATCCGTGGCCTCCTCAAACAACAGCCGGCAGATCAGCGCCGCTCCGTCGTGTCCGAAACTCCATTTCTCGTACAGACGGTTTTCGCCGAGAACATCCCGGGCGTACTCAACGACCCGATTGATGGTAATGACCCCCTCGGTCACCAGGTCAACGCCTTCTATCTCTGCTGTCGGCGGAATGTCTCCCCTGACGAAATTCAGGCTGGCCTGCATCGGCTTTCCGAGATATTTCGCCGCAAGAGAAGCCGTTGTACCGCCGCAAACGATGTGCTTGCCCTCCTTGGAGAAGAAGAGCGACATCATGCGGTTGACGTCATCCCGATCGGCCGGCGGACCAAAAAGAATGTTCATCGGTTCGCGCCGGCGGATCCTGACGACGCAGGCAGTCGCATCGTCGCCGGGACGGTCGCCATAGAGCTTCATTACCTCGTCGATCAGGATGGTGGACAGCGTTTTCGCCGTATATCCGGCCACCGACACCCCCGCCATGAAGTCGATGATGTCCTCACGTTTCCACCCGAAGTTATAGGCCAGGCCTATACCGGCATGAGGGCATCCGTCGCTCATGGCGATGAAGATGTCATTTTCCTGCAGTTTGATGACCGACTTATAAATCGTCTTTCCGTCTATGTTCATCTCTGTCTTCGGATAACTGTAATTACTGCCGTTACGAAGCAGAATGACCTGCGGATTATCATACTGTATCAGTTCGATCTCACGGTTCCCGACGAGGTGCAGAATGGTAAATGTCGAATAGGCCACTCCCCGCACCGCACAGATCGGAAGCGTCTTGGCGATCGTCTCCACGCAATCCTCGAGACCCATTCCTTCGGCCATCATGGTGGAAATAATCTTCCCGGTAAGCGTGGACAGGATACTGGCCTTCACGCCGCTACCGAGGCCGTCCGCAAGCACGATAACGGTGGAGTCATCTCCCTCTTCAACCACATCCACATGATCCCCGCAAAGAGACTCCCCGATATGGTTGATACTTTTATAACCGATGTCGGCACAGAGATCATTCATGGGAAATGCTCTCCTTCAGTTTGGTGAGGGCAATCTTGGTTTCGGCCGCCGTTTCTCCGAGCAGGGAGGCGATCTCCTGCACAATGCGCATCTGCTTATCGACTACCTTGTCGGCAATCTCGACCGTCTGACGGCTGATGCTTTCCTTCTTTTCGCGTTCGTTCTCTTCATCGCTCACATCGCGCATGATGCACACCAGCAGATGATAGGTCGGGTCATAGACTACCGTCTGCTCCACATATTTCTTATATTCCGCCAGATACCCGCGCCGGTTTCTGATACTGTGCTTCTTCTCTAACACCTCCGCAAACAGGGCGGGGTCAAGGATCCGGTTGACGGGAGTCCCGAGAACGTCGGAAGCCTCGCGGATATTCATGATCCGTCTGGCAGCCTCATTGATCTGCTGAACCTCCAACGCATCGTTGACTACGATCAGCCCGTTCGGCGTGTTGCTTACAATGCAGTCGGAAAAACTCTCGGCCTTCTCCTTCAGATACGGCAGACACATCGAGATCTCTGCCTTTCCCTGATAGATGGCTATAGCCTTTTCCCTGCAGGTGTTATATCCGCAAGAGCCGCAATTCAGTTCGTCCTCGGGCTTGGTTTTGCCCATCTTGCGGAGAATCTCTGCAATCTCTTCCTCCCCCGGGATATTTCCTCGCAACCCGATAGGCTCAAAGAACTTCCGGATCTCATGGTCGGCAGGCTGAGGGACATCAAAGTCGCGTTTCCCGGCATATGCGGCAACGGCAGTATAGTCTGCCACCGGAGAGCGGTGGTATTTTTCCATTACCGGACCGCCGACACAGCTCCCGACGCAAGCGGACATTTCGATAAAGCACTTATGTATCTTCCCATTTTCAATGTCGCGCAAAGCGGCTATACAGTTTTCCACGCCGTCAATCGCCATATATGTGTACCCCGGGGCAGACTGTGCCATCGTTTTCAGGATCCCTCCCGTTGTCGGGAAGAAGCGAGCCCGGCTTTCGTCGGTCTCATCCATATCCGGTTCCGGCACGATATGCTCGGCGGACATCCATGCAGTCAGTTCTTCGTAGGTGAGAACGGCATCCACGATCCCGCCGTAATGCGCCGCCTCATCCTTCTTTGCCACGCACGGACCGATAAAAACAGTGGCGGCGCCGGGATGCCGACGTTTCAGATCCCGGCAATGCGCCTGCATAGGGGAAAGCACGTCGGCAAGGCAAGCAAGCTCGTTCGGAAAATATTTCTGAATCAGCAGATTCACCGAATGGCAGCAGGATGAGATCACGATATCGCGCTTCTCTTCCCGCAAAAGGCGCTCATATTCGGTCTTGACTATACTTGCCCCGATAGCCGTCTCCTCAGCGCCGGCAAAGCCCAACCTGCAAAGAGCTTTTTCCATCCCGCGGATCCCGATACCGCGGTAATTGGCGATAAAAGAGGGGGCAAGGCTGACGTAGACCGGTACGCCCGACTGAATGAGAACGCGCACCTTCTCTGTCTCATCCACGATCTGCTTGGCATTCTGCGGGCAGACAACGAAACATTGGCCGCACAGGATACATTCCTCGTCGATGATATGCGCCTGATTTCCTGAAAAGCGGATCGACTTGACAGGACAATGCCGGATACATTTATAACAGTTCTTGCAATTGGATTTTTTCAGCGTCAGACAGTTTGCCATGTTATTCCCCTCCCCGAGCAGCCCGGACGGCAGGCAGGACCTTCTCTTCCCAGAAATCGCGGAATCCTTCACGGGTGATGCCGGTATATACCTCATCCCCGACCGTAACGGTCACGCCGATCCTGTTACATTTCCCCGCGCAGAAACAACCCGTCAGGATGATTTCGTCCTCCAGCCGCTCTGCGGTAATCCTGTTTTGCAGGAGTTGCACGATGTCGGCCGAGCCCTTGATATGACAGGAACTGCCCACACATACCTGCACGATAACCATATTGACCGCACCTCATGCCCGCGCGCGGACTTCTTTCTCAAAAAACTCTTTGACCGTATCAGGCGTTACGGAGTGGAATTCCCCGTCTACCGTCACACAAACCCCCTGCTGGCAACGCCCCATGCAGAAGGTGCCGCCAAGTTCCACCTTGTCTTCGAGTCTCGATTGCTCAATCAGATATTGCAGCGACTCCACCACCTGGCGGGACCCCTTGATATGGCAGGAAGAACCGATACATACTGTAACTTTCATAACTGTTTCTCCTGGATTTTTACTCGTAATCGACAACATCGACCCAGGAATGAAGGAACTCGCGCTCCTTTTCGTTTCCCTTGACCGACTGGGAAGCCGCGACGATCGGCATCCATTTCTGTACATACTGCTTTTCGGTCCCGCTCTTTTCGCAGAAGAGATCGAGATAGCGTTCCGCCCCCGGAATGTCCCCGTTCAGCCAGAAAAGGAGATAGGTCCGTGCCGCATCGGCAGAGGCGTTCCCCTGCGTGGCATGCGACCAGTCAAGAATATACGGGGTCCCGTCCTCAGTCAGAATAATATTGGAGGGGTTGAAATCTCCGTGGCAGAGTTTGGCGTGCCTGGGCATCGAATCCAGCCGCGTGTGCAGATCGTACCGCGTCGTAGCGTCGAAATCGGTTTCCGAGATCTTCCGTTTCATCTTATCGCGCAGTTTGGTCAGAAGCGGACAGGTCTTCGACAGCACCTCGATCTGCAGATCCACGAAGAACGAAAGATATTCCTCTTTCTTTTCCGGGTTCTCTGCCATCAGTTGTGCCAGCGTTTTCCCCTGAATATAATCGGTCACGATCGTCCACTTCCCGTCGATGACCGTCACCTCGCGGATCTTCGGAATACGGAGCCCCGTTTCCTCCACCCGCGCCTGATTCAGCGCTTCGTTCAGGATATCGGCCTTGGAATAGGTCGCATCAAAGACTTTCATACACAGATCGCCGTCGCGGTAAACGGTCTTATGGTTGCGGACGGCAATGATTCTGTCAAGTTTCATTTACATTCCCTCCTTATGCTTTCTTGATTCCGCTCTTGGAACGGCGGAAAGCCTGCTTGAAATTATGGGTATCATCCACGGGCGCGGCATCGGGCGGAACCGGCATCGGCGGCTCTTTGAAATCTTCCTTTCCATAATACGCATTCAGATAGATCTGACGGATCTCGCTCATCAGCGGATAGCGCGGATTGGCTCCGGTGCACTGGTCGTCAAAGGCCTGTTCCACCATGTCATCCAGCCGGGCCAGGAAATCGTTTTCGTCAACACCGTACTCACGGATACTTGCGCGGATCCCCACTTTCGCCTTGAGAGCATTGACGGCGGCGATCAGACGTTCGAGTTTTTCCTCGTTATTCTTCCCTCCGAGTCCCAACGCGTCGGCCACTTCGGCATATCGGGCCAGCGTGTGCGGGTGGTCGTACTGCGGGAAGCTCCCCATCTTCAAGGGAATTTCCGAGGCATTGAAGCGAAGTACTTCCTCAATGAGAAGCGCATTGGCAATCCCATGCGGCAGATGATGGAAGGCGCCGAGTTTGTGCGCCATCGAATGGCAGACTCCGAGAAATGCGTTGGCAAACGCCATACCGGCCATGGTGGCGGCATTCGCCATCTTTTCGCGTGCCTCCACGTCAGTCTGACCGTTTTCGTAAGCGCGCGGCAGATAGGCGAAGATCGTTTTGAGTGCCTGCAGCGCCAACCCGTCGGTATAGTCGGTCGCCATGACCGAAGCATAGGCTTCCAGCGCATGCGTCACGGCATCGATTCCCGATGCCGCCGTCAGCCCGCGCGGAGCGCTCATATGGAAATCGGTATCGATAATGGCCATATCGGGCAGAAGTTCGTAATCGGCAAGCGGATATTTGATGCCGCTCGTCTCATCGGTGATCACGGCAAAGGGCGTTACCTCGGAGCCGGTCCCGGCAGAAGTGGGAACGGCAATGAAATATGCCTTCTCTCCCATTTTCGGGAAGGTATAGACGCGCTTGCGGATATCCATAAAGCGCATCGCCATATCCATGAAATCGGCTTCAGGATGCTCATACAGCACCCACATGATCTTTGCGGCATCCATGGCGGAGCCGCCGCCGAGGGCAATAATGCAGTCGGGAGCAAAGGCGCGCATCTGCACCGCTCCGGCGCGGGCGCAAGCGAGGGTCGGATCGGGAGCGACGTCAAAGAAGGTCGCGTGGGCGATCCCCATCGCATCGAGCTTGTCGGTGATCGGCTTCGTATAGCCGTTCTGATACAGGAAACTGTCGGTAACGATGAATACGCGCCTCTTTCCCATCGCGCCGCCGACCTCGTCCAAAGCAACCGGGAGGCATCCTCTTTTGATATAGACCTTTTCGGGAGCACGGAACCAGAGCATATTTTCTCTCCTTTCGGCAACGGTTTTGATGTTCAGAAGGTGCTTGACGCCGACGTTCTCAGAGACCGAGTTGCCTCCCCACGAGCCGCATCCAAGCGTCAGAGACGGGGCGAGTTTGAAGTTATACAGGTCTCCGAGGCCACCGTGGGAGGAGGGCGTATTGACAAGGATCCGGCAGGTCTTCATGCGGGCGGCGAATTCATTGAGTTTATCCCCGGCAACGACGGGGTCAAGATAGATCGAAGAGGTATGACCGTAGCCCCCGTCCGCGATCAGTTGTTCCGCCTTCGAGAAAGCATCCTGAATGTCCGCGGCGTGGTACATGGCCAGCACCGGCGAAAGTTTTTCATGTGCGAACTCTTCCGAAAGTTCAACGCTCTCGACCTCCCCGATAAGGATCTTTGTCCCTTCGGGAACCGAGACCCCGGCAAGCGCGGCGATCGTAGCGGCACGCTGACCGACGATTTTTGAATTCAACGCGCCGTTGATCAGGATCGTCTTTCTGACCTTTTCGGTCTCCTCGGGATCCAGGAAATAGCAACCGCGCGAAGCGAACTCGGCTTTCACAGCATCGTATACGCCATCCAGCACGATGACCGACTGCTCAGATGCGCAGATCATGCCGTTATCAAAGGTTTTGGAATGAATGATCGAGTTGACGGCAAGCATGATGTCCGCCGTATCGTCGATGATCGCAGGGGTATTTCCCGCGCCGACGCCGAGAGCCGGCTTGCCGGAGGAATAGGCGGCGCGAACCATGCCGGGGCCACCGGTGGCAAGAATGATATCGGCTTCTTTCATCAGAAGATTTGTCATGTCCAGCGAGGGCGTATCGATCCAGTCGATGATCCCCTCGGGCGCCCCGGCATCCACCGCCGCACGGAGGATCAGTTCTGCCGCCGCCGCCGTGGAGTGCTTTGCACGCGGATGCGGGCTGATCAGGATGGCATTGCGCGTTTTGAGCGCCAGCAGGCACTTGAAGATCGCCGTGGAAGTCGGGTTTGTGGTCGGGATGACCGCTGCTACCACCCCGATGGGCTCTGCGATCCGACGGATGCCGTATGCCTTATCCTCTTCGATCACGCCGCAGGTACGGGTATTCCGATAAGCGTTGTAGATATACTCGGCGGCATAGTGGTTCTTGATGACCTTGTCCTCGACGACCCCCATACCGGTCTCCTCCGCTGCCATTCTGGCCAACGAAATACGTGCCCGGTTGGCCGCCATGGCCGCCGCGCGGAAGATGGCGTCTACCTGCTCCTGCGTGTAGGTGGCATACTGCCTCTGTGCCGCACGGATACGGATGAGTGCCGCCTCCAGTTCCTCCACATTCCCTATCGTCTGTCTTTCTCTGTTTTCCATAGTTCCTCCTTAATGCTCAGAAAGAGCCTTTACTCTTTGATGTAAATGCGCCAACGAAAGCGCCAGGTTTTCATAGTGAACTGCAATATCCGGGCCGACCCGCAGTTTTACCGGAGCGAAACACCAGATCGCCCGGACACCGCTCCTGACAAGGAGCTCCGCCGTCTGCTGCGCCGCACCCGGGGGAACGGTAAGGATCCCGATCTCGACCTGATGAAGCGCGCAATATTCCGGCAGGTTTTCAACAGGAAGTACCTTCGGTGAGGAGCACTTGTTCGGAGCGCTGTCAAACGCGCGCAAGATCGTAATACCGTATTCGGAAAACCCGCCGAAGCCGAGGAGCGCGGTTCCGAGCCGCCCGGCCCCTACGATCACCGCCTCGCACGTCGAACCGCTCCCGAGCGCACGCTCGATGCTTGCGATAAGAACGGCGGTCTCATACCCTATACGGGGCTTTCCCTTGCCGCACACGGCGCAAAAATCCTTTCGGACCTGTACCTCCCCAAGATCCAGTTCGCGTGCGATCGCCGCCGCCGAGACCGTGCGGATCCCTACCGGAAGTCTGCGAAGATATTGCAGATACAAGGGGAGTCTGCCTACCGTTGCTTTGGAAAATCCGCTATATTCCACCTTTCTCTCCTTTCGTACTGATCGATCGGATACAGTATGATACCCGCTTACGTTTATTATTGTAATGCAAAAAAGAGAAGTTGTGAATGGCGGAATTTACATATCGGTATTGTATGTATCGATATACCATTTATCGATTTGCAATCGGCCGGGGTGCGCATCCGCCAAAGCAAATAAAAAACCCGCATTTGCGGGCAAAAAACGCGCATTTTTATCAAAAAGACAGCGGAAAGCAGCACCCGAAACCCGGGCACGGCAGGATGCGCGGGCTGTTTACCGGGACAGCCGGTATTCCGAGAGGACTTTCCCGGATAGGTCATGCAGAGCGAACACCCCTTCCGAAAGGGTCAGATAACTGTTGCTGCTTTGATTTTTCGGCAAAGAGACAGACCCGGGATTCAGAAACAGGATCCCGTTCTCCTCCCGGCACTCCGGGATATGGGTGTGACCCGAAAGAAGAATATCCCCGGGAGAGAGCGGAGGCGGGTTTGCAGGGCCGTACCGATGTCCGTGCGTTGCATAAACGAGACGTTCCCCGGCCGTCAGCACGGCATAATCGGCAAGAATGGGAAAATTCAGCACCATCTGATCGACCTCTGCGTCACAGTTCCCCCGGACGCAAAGCAGCTTTTCACGCCGGGCGTTCAAAAGTTCCGCAACTTCCCGGGGCGCATACCCCTCCGGCAGGTCATTCCGCGGACCGTGATAGAGAATATCGCCGAGAAGCAAGAGCCGATCCGCCCTCTCCTCGTCAAAGCGCGCAAGCATCTGCCGGCAGAACCCGGCACTGCCGTGGATATCCGATGCGATCATCCATTTCATAGCGTCACCTCCCAAACACTTCGCGCTTCACACGGCAAAGTTCGGAAATAAAATCCTTATCAAGTTCCGTGAGCTTATAATCGCGCCGATGTACCATCACGTCTTTATAGACCCTTTTGTTCTCTTCACAGTTCAGGCATACAAGACCGTGGCGGCGGAGAAGTTTCTCCGGCACCGGGGAGACCCACATAAAGGTCGCAGGATTGGAAGAAAGCAGATCAAACTGACTGCCGCGTTCAAACACGAAGATCCTCCGTGCCGTACCGGGCAATTCTTCTTTTTTCACCTCGGCGAGCGGAAGAGACGGCACGTACGGGTCGGCGTGGGCGATCTCCGTATAAGAGAAAAGGTCACGGAAACAAATATTTTCCTTCCGGGCCAGGGGCGATGCGGCGTTCGTGATCAGGACATAGCGGAATTCGGCAACCAGTTCGTAATCCAGCCCCTTTTCTTCCAGCATTTCCTTATAATATTTATCGTAATTTTCCGCATAGCGTACGATTCCCAGTTTATAATTGTCCTGCAAAAGATTTTTGATGGTACGCATGGAATTGGTTTCCTTATAAAACGCCTCTATCTCCTCACGGGCGGAGAGCCGGCCGGAAAAAGCGGTAAACGCCTCGGCTATATAACTGGCACGGGGACAGGATAACGAAAAATTCTCCCGCCGCATATGGTCGCCGCGGAACATATTTTCCACCTCATCCACCTGGCGAAGGATCGTCTTGGCATATTTCAGAAAGACTTCCCCGTCCGGAGTCGGCTTCATCCCACGCGCGGAACGCTCAAAGATCGGCACCCCCAGCGAGTTTTCAAGATCCCTGATCGAACGGCTGAGATTCGGCTGATCGAGATATAATTTTTCCGCCGCCCGGCTGATAGAACCGCAGGCTGCCACCTCGACCGCATACTTCAGATACAAAAGGTTCATTTTCGTTCTCCTGTACTGTTTCCCCTGTGTTTTTCTTTATTGTACCATATTTCGGACGAAAATTCCAGTCCCTCGGAAAATTCCCGTCGTTTTTCGGAATGGGGAGCACATCTATTGACAAAACACGCGAAAAAATATATAATGCTATTTGAATAAGGCAGACCGTCTCACGGCCGACCGGCGAGTTGAACCGGCGCATACAGGAGGACGGTATCTGCCTAAAATGAAAAGGAGTCTTTGCCATGATTTACGCACTGATCATCGCGGCCGTCTGTATTGTACTACTCGGTATTATCGGGTATCTGAAAGCTCCGCCCGATACGGCTTATATCATTTCCGGCCTCGGAAAAAAGCGGATTTTTATCGGAAAAGCCGGATGGAGAGTCCCTTTCTTTGAACGGGTCGACCGCCTCTCCCTGCGCGTCATGCAGGTCGATGTCAAGACCAGCGAAGCCGTCCCGACCAACGAATTTATCAACGTAACGGTCGACGGCGTGGCAAATATCAAAGTTTCCTCCGACCCGATATACCTGAAACGGGCGGCCGAATCGCTCCTCGGAATGAGCCGCGGAGAACTCATCAGCCTCGTGACGCAGGTGCTGGAAGGCAATATGCGTGAGATCGTCGGCTCGGTCGGCCTGAAGGAAATGGTTCAGGATCGCCAGGGGGTTGCCAAAAAAATCACCGAGAACGTTGTCCCCGATATGCAGAAGCTGGGGATCGAAGTGGTGAACTTCAACATCCAGAATTTCAAGGATGCCGCCGGAACGATCGAAAATATGGGTATCGACAACGTGGAACAGATCCGCAAGAATGCCCAGATCGCCAAGGCAAACGCGCAGAGAGATATTGCCATTGCCACCTCGATGGCGCAGCAGGAAGCCAATGCCGTAAAGGTAGAGGCCGAAAAGAAGATCGCGGAGCAGAACGCCGAACTGGCCGTTCAGCAGGCGGACATGAAGGTGCGCGCCGATACGAAGCGCGCCGAAGCCGATGCCGCCTACTCGATCCAGGAAGAAAATCAACGCCGTGTCATTGAGATCGCCAAAACCAACGCAGACATTGCCCGCCGTGAAAAAGAAACCGAACTCGCCGAGAAGAGCATTGCGCTCAAAGAACGCGAACTGGAAGCCAGCATCAACAAACAGGCGGACGCCATGAAGTATCAGACCGAAAAGCAGGCGGAAGCCGAACTCATCCGCCGTCAGCGCGAAGCCGAAGCGCAGGTCTTTGAAGCCACCAAAGCGGCAGAAGCCCGCCGGGCGGAAGCCGAGGCCACGCGTTACGCCATGGAACAGGAGGCCGAAGGGATCCGGGCGCGCGGGTTGGCGGAAGCCGAAGCCATTGAAAAGAAGGCTGAGGCACAACGCAAAATGGGAGAAGCCTCGGTTCTCGAAATGTACCTGCACGCCCTCCCGGAGATCGTTCGCAACGCCGCCGAACCGCTCAGCCGCACCGACAAGATCGTCATGTACGGCGACGGGAATTCCACCCGCGTGGTACGCGACGTCATGAACAGTACCAATCAGATCATGGAAGGGGTACGCGAATCCACCGGCCTCGACCTCAACGCCATCCTCTCGGGATTCGTGGCGGGACGCGCCGCCGCCGGAGGAAAGAAAGAGGACGCCGGAGCCGAACCCCAGAAAGACGCTTCGGTAGCCGAATAAGCGACAGAGCCGCATACATCCCTCCGCCAAAGCATTCTCCGCATCTCTGCCCGATTTCGGTGGATCTGTCGGCTTATACCCACGTGACAATCTGCTCCCCCATCTGGGACTTCTCGCTGGCCGCCCCCGTCCGCAGTTTCTGCCGGCAGGCGTCCGGCAAGATCCGAGAGGCCGATTATATCCTGGTACATCACACCGGCGGCCGGTATGAAGCAGTCGCCCGCGAGATCGACAGCCTTCTCTGTCTCCGGCGCACCGCCCTTCGGAATATCCGTTGCCGGGTGGGAAACTTTCGCGCTCTCCCGGCTTCCGAAACGCAGAATCGACCGCTCGCATAAAGAAAAGATGAAAAGCGCGCCCCGTGGCTTTCCGCCCCGGGGCGCAAGTCATACATCCGGGAAAACCAAAAAGGCGCAGAAAGAAAAGACCGAAAAGCAAAGAAAAAGGATCCGGCAGGATGCCGGATCCGAAATCGGTCTTCATGCATTTTCCTCGCGGTATTCTTTGCCGCAAACGGCAAAGACCGTCATGAACATGATCTTTATGTCTCTCAGAAAGCTGAACTTTTCCATGTCCCGCAGGTTATAGCGCATCTTGGCGGGCAAGACTTGCTCTACATATATCCTGTCGGGATCCTCGGCCGCGTCAAGGAGAAGCGCTTCATCTTTATAGTAAATACTTGCGAGGCTCGTCACGCCGGCGGGCAACAGGAGGGTGGCCATCATCTCTTTCGTATACTGCTCCGTATACTTAGGCACCTCGGGGCGGGTTCCGACGAAGGTCATGTCTCCGATCAGGACGTTCAGGAGCTGACTGACCTCGTCCAACCGGCACTTCCGCACGAATTTTCCGACGCGGGTGATGCGCGCGTCTCCCTTTACCGTGACAAGCGAGCCGCGGTCGGCGTTCTGCACCATGGAACGGAACTTGAATATGCGGAAGCGCCTGCCATACTGCGTCACCCGCACCTGCCGGTAAAAAACCGGGCCGGGACTGTCGATACGGATGGCGACCGCAAGGACCAGAAACAGCGGAGAAAACAACAGTAAAAGGATCAGCGAAACGACGATATCGAAGACCCGCTTAAAGAAGAGGCTTACACGTTTCTCCTTCAGAATATCGTAATACTTTCGCACCTCATCGGTCTGCATCGTTTCCGGGAGGTTTTCCCATTTCCGGAGCAACATCAAAGAGTTCCTTTCACGATATCGGTATAATTCCCGATCACGTACTCCACCATTTCATCGGTCAGGCAGGTATGCAAAGGAAGGGTGATCTCGTTGGAAAAATAAGCGTACGCATTCGGAAAATCCTGGATATCAAATCCAAGATTTTTGTATGCGGTATGCATCGGCAAGGGCTTATAATGCACGTTGCACGAGATCTCGCGTTCCGCCATTTTGCGGATGATCTCATTGCGGCCTTCGGGCGTGACCCCGGGGACGCGGGTAATGTACAGGTGACCGGAAGAGGTGTGCATATCGGTATAATGCGGAAGCACCCCGATACCAAGCGGCAGGAAAGCCGCATCGTATCGTCCGATAATCTCCCGGCGGCGAGCCAGCATGGCCGGATAGCGCTCAAACTGCGCAAGCCCCAGCGCGGCGGCAATATCGGTCATATTACACTTATACCATGTACCGACGATATCATACTCCCAGGAGCCGGGTTGGATTTTTGCGAGAGCGTCCTTGCTCTGACCATGCAGACTGAAAAGCTGGATCTGATGATAGATCTCACCATTGTCAATCCCGTCAAGCGTGCGCCAGGTCAGCGCGCCGCCCTCCGCCGTGGTAAAATTTTTCACCGCGTGGAAGCTGAAGGAGGAAAAATCGGCAACCGACCCGATCATCCTTCCCCGATAGCGCGAACCGAATGCGTGTGCCGCGTCGCTCAGCACGGCGATCCGCCCGAGCGCCTCCTGATACTTGTTGGCAGGGCGGAAAGAGGCACGGTGGCTCTCCACAATATGAAAAATGCGGTCGTAATCGCAGGGGATGCCCCCAATATCGACAGGAATAACGGCTTTCGTGCGTTCGGTGATGGCGCGCTCGAGCGCATCGTAATCGATTTCGGTCGTATCCTTCTGCACGTCGACAAGCACAAGTTTGGCTCCGACGTGACAAACAACGGAGGCAGAAGCCGTATAGGTGTACGCCGTGGTGATGACCTCATCCCCGGGGCCGATACCAAGCAGGCGGAGAGCCATCTCGGCACAGGCGGTCTGAGAATTGAGGCAGACGCACTTCTCGGTTCCTACCCACGCCGCTATTTTTTCTTCCAGAGCCTTGGTGCGCGGACCGGTCGTGATCCACCCCGAGCGGAGTGCCTCTGTAACCTCGTGGATCTCGAGTTCCGATATATCCGGTGGGGAAAACGCAATCTTCATTTGTACCTCCTGAGACACGCCGCGCATGCTGTTGTACAGTGCGCAGTTTAAACATCCTCAAATATCGTTATATATATAGCATAATACCAATAATTTGTCAAGAGCCTCCATTGCGCCAAGCGATATTTCGGCATTTTTTGATCTATTTTGTACAGAATTGCTTGTTTTGAAATGTTTTGTTTACATAACAACCGCTTCATTCTCGAAATTCGCGTTTTGAACGCGATTGCTTTATGTAATGTTTTGTTTATGATTTTTCTCTCTAAATCTCTCTGGAAATTTCGATGCAGGGCTTGACATGGAACGCGCGATACAGTATACTATTACAAGCGCCAACACCAAGTGTATTTCCATTTACAAGGAGGAGATTCAAATGGTACAACTTCCCGGAATTGAAGATCTTATGAATTATGAGCATGGAACGGCGCCAAAAAACTATAGTTTTACTTCGATCTTCCGTACGATCGCCTGTGTCGGCGACAGCCTCGCCTCCGGCGAATTTGAGCTTATCGATGAGGAAGGAAAGAATCACTACTACGACCGTTTCGAATACTCGTGGGGGCAATTTCTCGCACGCAAGATCGGCTCCACAGTCTACAACTTCTCGCGCGGCGGGATGACCGCCATGGAATATTGCAAAAGTTATGCCAGACTCAAAGACTACTGGAATCCCGACCTGAAGGCGCAGGCATATATCGTAGCGCTCGGCGTCAATGATCTGGTGAACAATCACCAGGACCCCGGGGAGATCGACGACGTGGATTTTTCCGATCCCGATAAAAACCGCGAGACCTTCCTCGGCTATTATGCAAAAATTATTCAGAAGTATCGGCAGATACAGCCGGATTCTTACTTCTTCCTGATGACCATGCCCTATAGCGCCGGGGAGTCGGAACAGGATGCACGACTGAAACGCCGGCACGCCGAACTTCTGTACGCACTTTCCGAACGGATCGAACGCGTATATATTTTGGACTTCAACCGCTATGTTCCGCCCCACGACGAAGAATTCCACCGGAAATACTATATGAACGGACATCTCACCCCGACCGGATATGTGGTAACGGCAGAATTGGTGGATCGATACATCGACTGCATCGTGCGGAACAACCCGGAAGATTTTAAAATGGTCGGTATGATCGACGTCCCGACTCCCTGATGCCGGACATTACGAAACCGCATTTCTCACGCATCTTTCCAAACAATATGAAATTCTAATCGGGTAGAGGGGGTTTTCTCCCCCCCTCCCACACCACCGCACGTGCCGTTCGGCATACGGCGGTTCGGTTCTCTATCTCGTATTACTTCAACGCTTCTGCTCTTTGTTATCTAACCTAAGACTTCCCGCATTTTGCCTCATATACGTTTCGGCTACTTTGCGTATCGGTTCTGAGCA
>CASDOQ010000044.1 GCA_949282345.1 uncultured bacterium
CTTCTCCGTGAGCCGAAGGCTCGCTTCACAGGGCGAAGCCCTGCTTCATTCTTCATGCACCGCAGGTGCGCTTCATTTCCAAAACAAAAAGCACTTCTTGCGAAGTGCTTTTGTTTTGGAGGCGCCACCCGGAATTTCGGAGTGCCCCCGGCACTCCGAATCTTGCGAACCGGGGATAAGGGTTTTGCAGACCCGTGCCTTACCGCTTGGCCATGGCGCCAAAGAATTGCTCAGAAAGCTTATCGTTTGACATACAATCACCGCCCTTTTAGTAAAGCATAGAACAAATTCATCGCTTTGTCAATGAAGCGTTTGCTTCGCAAACATGAAGCGGCGCGCAGCGCCACGAAGCACTCGCTGCGCTCGTATGAAGCAAAGCGCACACTAACTTCTCCGTGAGCCGAAGGCTCGCTTCACAGGGCGAAGCCCTGCTTCATTCTTCATGCACCGCAGGTGCGCTTCATTTCCAAAACAAAAAGCACTTCTTGCGAAGTGCTTTTGTTTTGGCTGTTATGGTCTTAAAAGATGCTTCGCAAAGATCTCAGCAAACCGGAAATCATCTTTGATTATCGTCAGATAATCAAAGCCTTATATTGGGGGTAATGAAATACAACCACATCATGTTTGCACTTCCCGACTTTTTGATTTGCCGATCTTTTATTCCTTTGTTTCCTCACCTTTCGTCTTTTTTTCCGCCAACAGTTTCTCAATTTGCGACTGCCTGGCAAGGATCACGTTCACCTTATCATAAAGATCCTCAATCATGATCTCGGTTTTCAGGTTGACCTTATAATCGTTTTCCGCGCGATTGCGGTCTTTTTCCTCCTGCCGGTTCTGACTCATCATAATCAGCGGTGCCTGAATGGCTGCCACACAGGACAAGACAAGATTCAGAAGAATATACGGATATGGGTCAAACGCTTTTGTCGCAAGAATTGCGTTGACGACCATCCACAGAATCAGCACGCCTGCAAACGAAAATATAAACGCCCAACTGCCCGCAAATTTTGCAATAGTGTCAGCTGCCCGCTGCCCGAGCGTGTATTTTTCCTTCTCTTTTTTGGGGCTGACGGAAATTTTACTGTCCGCCAAAAGATTCAGAACCTCTTCATCCGTCATATCGTGGCGGATCTCCTTCAGTACTTCCTGCAATAATTTTCTGTTTTCTTTCATGATTTCTTCCCCTTATTCAATAAATTATTATTCATCATCCGTTTGCGGCATTGTCCGCAAAAAGAATTCCGCGCCTTCATTTTGAAACAGCAGAATTGCAACGCCGAACAGCAGCTCGGCATGTCTTTCCGGATCGTCCAGCGGGATCAGGAAGTCATCCCGGATTCTTTCGATACGGTACAGAACTGTGTTGCGGTGGGTAAACAATGCGTCGCAGGTCTTTTTGAGCGAGCGGCTGTAAATCAGATAAAAGTACAGTGTTTCACAGTATTGCGTTCCTTTTTTTCGGTCGTGTTCGGCGAGCGCCCGAAGCTCCGGTGAGATAAGATCGTCGCGGGAATCCAGATTCTTCAGAAGCAACAGCGTCCGCAATTGCGGTACAGAACAGACATTTTCACCGTGATAATTGCTTTTCACAATCATATCCAGCGCGTCGTGCGCGGCGCGGTAAAGTGACGGAAGGTCATACAAATCGCGAATCGCCTCTGAAACAATTACCTTCAAATCGAATTCTTTTGCCAGTTCTGTGAATATATCTACATCACTGTCTCTATGCAGAAACAGAAATACGTCACCCTTGTAGAGAAAGGGATGAGAATCCGGAAAACGTTCGCCGATTTCTTCTTTCAGGTGACGCGCCCCGAGATACTGACTGTGATAAGCGGTCAGATCCATCAATGCAAAAGCGAATGGGTGAAAGTCTGCAAGATAAGTGCCTACTGCCCGGAGTCGAAAATAGGAGGCAGACGGAAATCCGCCGTCAAGCAAATGCATCAGAATATCTTCGGTTGTTTCAAATGGCTTGTCCTGACGGCTTGTTTCGATAAAAAGCTGTTTTGCGAGGATCAGATCAATTTGTCTCCAGATCTCCGCTGAAATTTTCGGAAGATGACCATCCGTGTCCACGCAGACAAGGTAGCCGAGTCGGACACCGGTACAGATGAGCGGTGCAAAGCGCCGGCGAAAGGGGCTTTCCCCCAATTTGATCATATCGGCACATCCTTCGCGGAGCGCCGGGCTTCTACTGATGACCGAGCTTGACTCATAAGTGATTGCGCCTTGTGAAACCGCGTCAAGGAACAACGGGTCGGAGAAACCGATCGGACAGAAATGTGCCACGACACGATAAGCATCGTCGAGAACAAGCAGAGGACAGTCCAAAAAAATGCCGACATCAAGCGCAAGTTTCTGTAGATCATCCTGTTCAAAAAACTCTGTGATCAGAGCAGTTATATCTCCGGATCGCCATTGCGGTTGAGACAAGCTTTCACCTTCTTTCAATGATTATTGTGCTGGAAGCACAACTATATCTGCATTTATTATACCACTAAAACATTGTTTTTTCAAGAGAAAACGAGTACAATATAGGCGTAAAAGAAAAAAGGAAACGGAGTGATTCCGATGGGTGCTTTGATGTAGCCCGAAGGGCGAAGCGAAAAACGAAAACAGTGCGTTAACGCGGGCTGACCGCGGAACGCTGAAAATTAAAACAGTTGATATAATGGAGGGATTCATTATGGTACCGAGCATTTTTGGTGAGAATATGTTGGAGGATTTCTTTGACGGCGGTTTCTTTGGCGCGCACAATCCGCTTTACGGAAAGAACGCAAGAAATCTGTTGAAAACCGATATTCGTGAGATGGATGACAGCTATGAGCTGGCCGTTGATCTGCCGGGCTTCAAGAAGGATGAGATCAACCTTGATATCAAGGACGGGTATTTGACCGTCAGCGCAGAAAAAGGTCTTGACAAAAAGGAAGAGGACAAGAAAGGACGCATTCTCCGTCAGGAGCGTTACGCAGGCGTTTGCTCGCGTAGCTTCTATGTCGGCAATGTAAAGCCCGAGGATGTCAAGGCAAAATACGAATCCGGCGTTCTGTCGGTCGTCCTGCCGAAGGTGGATCAGAAGAAACTTGCTTCTGCCAGCAAAATTGCGATTGAATAATCCGCATAAAAATGGCTCCGGTATCTGTGAGAGCAGATGCCGGAGCCTTTTTGTGCTTTTGATACAGGTTCTGATCTGTTATTTCTGCATGAGTTTCTTCCTGATCTCTATCATGCCGGAGAGCATTTCGCCAACCGACAATCCCATAAGCAGACCGGAAACAAAATGCATAACACCCGATCCGTCAATGGTAGCCGGAAATTGCATTTGTGTCAAAATAACGATATTCGCCATTTGAATTGTCTCCCTGATTCCAGCGTCTCATTCCACTTCACCCCGTCCTCGCCGGCCCGGATATCTGTACCGTTAAAATGGAATAATGGCGCCGACCGCCAATTTATCCCGTTGTCGTATCCCCGCGATGATTCAAAAGTGCCACCGCATCTGCTCACGAATAGCCTGCTTTAACCTCATCTTCGCCGCCCTTGACTCCGTCGGCGGCAGATGCTCTCGCTCAAACAAGCGGAGCGTAACCGCTCCATCGCCGGACTTCGGCACACGACTTCATTTTCTTAGATTCGAATTTGCGAAAAATACTTGACAGTACCGTTATTCTCTTCATATCTCCACCACCTTTCCTATTATTATATCACACTTTCCTATATTTTTCAAGACCTGAGGGGGAAATTCCGTTTGCGCGAAGCGCAACATCATTGGGCGCAAGCCCACATCATTGCGAAGAACATCATTTGCCGCAGGCAACATCGTTCATTTGTGTCCGCAAGCGGACAATGATGTTGAGCTAAAGCTCAAATGATGTTGCGTGCAAGCACGCAAATGATGTTGTGTCCTACGGACACAAATGAAAAAATCCTGAAAGCGATGCTTCAGGATTTTTTGGAGGCGCCACCCGGAATCGGACCGGGGATAAGGGTTTTGCAGACCCGTGCCTTACCGCTTGGCCATGGCGCCAAAGAAATAGCGGACACGTTTTTCGCGTCCGCTGATGGAGCGGATTACGGGGCTCGAACCCGCCACCTCGACCTTGGCAAGGTCGCGCTCTACCAAATGAGCTAAATCCGCAAAAATCAGCGACAGAGTCGCTGGTGCCTCCGGTCGGAATCGAACCAACGACACGAGGATTTTCAGTCCTCTGCTCTACCGACTGAGCTACAGAGGCATAATGGCGACCCGGATGGGGCTCGAACCCACGACCTCTGCCGTGACAGGGCAGCGCTCTAACCAACTGAGCTACCAGGCCATACCCGCAGGCGATGCCAACGCCCGCATTTTTTGGTGGGAACAATAGGGCTCGAACCTATGACCCTTTGCTTGTAAGGCAAATGCTCTCCCAACTGAGCTATGCTCCCATGCTCCCAAAACCAACCGTCTTCCTACGGCTTTCTTATTATAGCAAACCGCTTTTGTTTTGTCAAGGGCTTTTACGGATTTTTTTATTATTTTCGGAAAGTGCCCGGAAAACGGGCAAAAACCGCATTTCCGCCCCGGGAAAGGGCGGACGGCAGACCCCGGCCTGCCGTCCGATCGGGGATCGGAGAACCTCTCCCTCTATCCGATTCACTTCGCGGTGATATAGCCCTCGCGGTAGAGGAGTTCGGCGTTCAGCACCGCCCCGCCGGCCGCGCCGCGCAGGGTGTTGTGCGAAAGCCCGACGAACTTATAGTCAAAGATCGGATCCTCGCGCAGACGGCCAAGCGAAATGCCCATCCCGCCGTAGAGATCGCGGTCCAGCGCCGTTTGCGGGCGGTTATCCTCTTCAAAATACGTGACAAACTGCGCCGGTGCCGAGGGAAGCCCCAGCTCCTGCGGACGACCGCGATAGTTCTTCCAGGCTTCCAGGATCTCTTCCCGGGTCGGCTTCTTCTCAAAGTCCACGAACACGGCCGCCATATGTCCGTCGGTCACAGGAACGCGGATGCACTGCGTGGTGATGACGGGAGCCTGCGCCTTGACGATCGCGCCGTTTTCAATGTGTCCCCAGATCCGGAGAGGCTCCTGCTCGCTCTTCTCTTCCTCCCCGCCGATATACGGGATGACGTTTCCGACCATCTCGGGCCATTCGCGAAAGGTCTTGCCGGCCCCGCTGATTGCCTGATAGGTCGTCGCCACGACGCGACGCGGACCAAAGGCAAGCAGGGGCGTAAGCGCGGGAACGTAACTCTGGATCGAGCAGTTCGGCTTGACGGCGATAAAGCCGCGCGAGGTGCCGAGGCGGCGTCTCTGCGCCGGGATGACGGCAATATGATCGCTGTTGATCTCCGGGATGATCATCGGCACATCCGGGGTCCACCGGTTTGCCGAGTTATTGGACACGACGGGCAGTTCCGCCCGCGCGAGCCGTTCCTCCAACGCGACGACCTCCGCCTTCGGCATATTCACCGCACAAAAAACGAAATCGCACGCGTCGGCGATCGCATCGGTATCTTCCGACGAAAGGACGGTCATGTCCGCCACCTTTTCCGGCATCGGGGCTTCCAGTTTCCAGCGGGTCCCGACGGCCTCCCGATAACTCATCCCGGCACTGCGCGGGCTGGCGATCAGCGCGGAGATCTCAAAATACGGATGCTCCGCCAGCAGGGTGACAAAACGCTGACCCACCATTCCGGTCGCGCCCACAATACCTGCTTTCAGTTTCATAACCATTCCTCCGTTCTTCATTTTTATTATATGTTACTATATGCGCACTGCGCGTAATAGGTGCATTATAGCACGCCGGCGGCCGCTTGTCAATTCCCGCCGGAAGAAAAAAAGTAAAAAAGCCGCAGAGGCGGCTTTTTTAAGCGTTTTCAGCTCTTGCGCATGATCTTTACGTTGGCGGGGAGGATGCCCGTGGCTTCATACACGATCTCGTTGATCTGGGCGACCTGCGAGGCAATCAGCGCTTCCCCGGATTTCACGATCACGTTGATCTTTTCCCCGTTGATGACGGCCACGCACTCTTCGTACCCCTTTGCCTTGACGAGGCTCTCGATGTTGGCTTCATTCTGGATATCCTGCGCGATCTTCGACATCTGCACCATGGCGTCGTTCTTGGCAGCCTCCTGCGCTTCTTCGCTGGCTACCACGTCCTGCAAAACGTCGAGCGCCTCGTCACGCGCCTGCTTGCGGGAAAGTTGCGTCGCGCTGAAATAGGTCGATACGCTCACGTTTTGCCCGCCCTGCGTGTCGGTATTCCCGGCAGGTTCATCGGTCATATTGTTCTGCCCGTATCCGAGATCCCCTGCCGCACCGTAGAACCACGTATAATTCAGATAAACGGCAAGCCCGATAAGCAGAACCGCGCACACGATGATGAGATTTCTTTTTCCGGCTTTTGAAAATACCTTGGATTTAAAAGAGATTTTTGCCATAACTGTTCCTCCGCGTTTCTTCTTTTGTTCTGTGTTACATCTATATGCGGCCGATCGCCGCCGTATGCCGATTTTTATTTTTTTGCGGCAATGAAGATGCGGTTGCTCCCGATCCCCAGCGTGGCGGAGAGCATAGCTGTCAGCGTTTCACGGACGGCAGGATCGTCCCCTCCGGAACAGACCACCGAGACCCCGCCGATCTTCGGCGGGTCGGTGCGCAGCAGGAGCCCCTGCCCACCCGAAAAACTGACGCCGTTTTTCCCTTCTGCATATACGTACCGCACGCCGCTTTCAAGTGTTAAGAATACGCTGACCTCCCCAGCCCCTCTGACCTGCCGGCAGAGGGCTGTCAGTTCTTCCTCCATCGCCACGCGGTAGGCCTCGCCCGCGTCCTCCTCGGGGGCCGTGTTTTTCTCCCCCGTACCGGCCGTCCCGCCGAAGAGCAGAAGGGCCAGCCCCAGAACGCCGAGGAGAAGAAGCGACCACTTCCCGCGCAAAAACGCAAAGGCCGAAAGGATCCCGCCTTTTTTCTGCTTTTCATCCGCCACCGTATATCACCTCACATTCGGCGCCCGTATTTTCGGAAAGATAGGACAGCATGGCCGGAACGTCGGCCGTCAAAGCCCGTCCTTGGAGTGTCAGTACGATCCGCCGCACGATGACGGTATCGCCCACCACGTCCGCCTCCCCGGAGAGCGAGATTCCCTCCGGCAGATCAAAGCGTTCGGTAAGTGCCGCCTCCATTCCCCGGAAGACCGCCTCCACGGTCTTTTGCCGCAGATACCCGTCCTGCCCGCCGGATTCCGCCTCCCCCCGGGGCAGAGCGGGGAGCTTCAGCGTGCCGCCGCCGAGCGGAAGGATCACGGCAGCCAGCACCGCCAGAGAAAGCACGAACCGCACCCCTTTTTTCACCTCTCCGGAGGGAGAGAGCGCCATCAGCACGGCGCTCACCGCCCCAACCGTCAGAACCGTTATGAAATACTCCTGCATTTTTCTCCCGCGCCGCCCGGTGCGCCGCCTCCTTCCTTTATATATATTCGTCTTTGCCGGATCACTTTTCGGTCGTCGCCCTCCGCCGCCCCAGACGTCCCTTCCTGCCTCTTGCGGCTCTCCACGCCCCGCTTTCCGCCCTGTGCGGGAATTTTCCTCTTTTCGGCCGTCTTTTTACCTTTCCGCGCCTTTCGTTTTATCCGGCCGCCGCCGCGCACTTCATCAGGCTGGCGGCGATGAAGATAAAGAGCATTGAGGAGAAGACGACCGCGGCCAGGCAGAGGTCGAAGAGCGAGCGGAATCCCCGGAAGAACCGGACGGCGCCCGCCGCTTCAAAAAGCCCGGCGAGCGAGGCAAGGAGCGAGAGGGCCAGCCGGCAGAGCAGGAGTTCCGCAACCAACGGCAGAGCCGAAAGCAGAATGACCGCGACTGCGCCGCCGCCTGCCGTCGTCCGGATGAGAGACAGCGATGCCGAAAGGGTGGAAAGGCTTCCGCTGACCGTACTGCCGACCATCGGGATCATGCTTCCGACGGCGAATTTCATCGCGCGTATCCCAACCGAGTCGGCCGCGTTGCCGAGGGTGGAACGCAGGCTGAGCGAGGCGCTCACCAGCATACAGGAAAAACCGAGTACGGTGGTATACAGATTCCGGACCGTGCCGACCATTCCGTCGGTCTTCACCTCTCCGAACGATCCGATCAGCAGAAAACCGAGGAAGAGACGGCAGAGCGGCATCAGTACCCCGGCGCACAGATGTTCGAGAAGATACGAAAGCCCCGCCAATGCCGCGCCGCCCGCGGCGGCCGCCCCCACGTTTCCCCCGGTCAGATAGAGTCCGCTAAAGAGCGGCACGCAGAAGTCCGAAAGGCGTTGCATATCCGAAAGAAAAAGCGAACAGCGTTCAAAGCAGTCCGAAAAGCAGGCATACAGGAAGAGGACCAACCCGGCCTCCATCACCCCGTCTACCGCGCGGTAGAGCTCCGGGGAAAACTGCTCCCGGAGGGCGGCCGCCACCGCAAAGAGCAGCACCGCCCCCGCCAGCGAACAGAATTGCGTCACGATCTTTGGCGTTTTGTCCGCAAGGCTCTCGGCCGCCGCGCGGAGGAGGTATTCGACCCCAAGCGTTTCGCTGACCCGCCCGGCGTACTCTTCGGCAGTCTCCGCCCCCCGCGCAAGGTCGGGAAAAGCCGAAAAAAGATCGTCGAGATATTCCTCGGGTTGCCGGGCGTCCTCCTCTTCCGTCCCGGAAAGATCCACAACCACCCGGCTCACCTCCCCGGCCGCAGAACGATCTCCCGCCTCTTCGGCCGCCGTGACCGGAAGATGCAGAAGCGCCCCGAAGGCGAACACACAAAGTAGAACGACCGCCGCGCGGCGCATCACGTTCCCCCCGCCAGCGTGCGCGAAAGTTCCATGATCCGTAATAGCGTCGGCAGCGCCGCCAGCAAGATCTCCGCCCGGCCGAGCATCTCGACCCGCCCGGCCAGTGCCGCTTCCCCCATCTGACGGCAGGTATCCGCGGAGAAAGCCGTCAGCATCCCGATGCCAAGCGCGCGCAGGGAAAGAGAAAAACACTCGGAAAATACGGCGTTCCCGGCCAGCGCGCCGAGCGAGCCGAGGATCTGCCGATAGCGGTCAAGCAGTTCGTATAAAAGGAGAAGACCGGCGGCGACCCCGGCAAACGCGCTCCACTTGCTCCCGCCCTCACGTAAAAGCAGGACCGAAACGGCCCCCACGAGGGCCAATCCGCACAGGCGTACCATCAGAAGCCGAAAACGCTTTTGATGGTCTCGAAGAGCTCCCCGATCTTCCCGATCAGCATCAAAAGCACCAAAACGATCCCGGAAAGCGAAACGAGCATCGACTGCTCATCCCGCCCCGCTTTGGAGAGGATCTGGCACGCGACCGTCACGATCATGCCGACCCCGACCACCTTCAATATCAATCCAACGTCCATAGTTCCTCCGGCCGGAACCGAAACCCGGTACCGGCTTTTTTACTACTGTATGCGCCCCCGCGCGCAAAAATGCGGATAAGCCCCACAAGCGCGCAAAAACGCAGGATCGCCGGCCGGAAGCAACGAACGACCTCCGAAAAGCCCGGCCAAGATCAAATGCCGGAAAGCGAAAAAACCCGGCAGAGCCGGGGGAAGATTCGCCCTCCGCCGAAAAACTCCGAAAAGGAGTCGGTCTTCGGCTCAAAGAAAAAAGAGGATTACGGCCGCCCCGCCGGAAAGCAGGAGCGTGCGGGAAAGCCGGATGCGGCCGGGCAACCGCTCGCGCACCTCTTCGCAAAGAGAGGCCAGCGCCTCGATGTTCCGGTCAAGGAGCGACAGTTCAGCCTCCCGATAGCCCCGTCCCATCTCGCGCGCAAACGTCGAGAGAAGCAGAACTTCCTCCTCCCGAAGACCGAGCGACTCCCGGAAAGCCGTCAGAGCAGGCAAAAGCCCCGCCTCGCGCAATTTTGCGAGAAAGCCGCAGGCTTCCAGCTCCTCGTCCCGGAACCGGGCACAGATCTCCGGCACCGGCGTCAGAGCAAACGCGATTTCGGCGCGCATGAACCGCAACAGCCGCAAAAGCGATGTAAGCGAGGCGTAGCGGCGGCGTTCCCCGGCTGCGACCGCCCCGGCCAGCGCCAGGGTCATCCACGCAAAAAGCAGAGCCCCCGTCAGTTTGATCAGCACGCGCTCTCCCCCTCTCGCCTTTTTGTGTTTTTCGCGTTTGCCTTTTTCATTTTCCGCTTACTTTTCTTCCGCTCTTTCGACCGTCGCTTCCTCCCCGCGTCTCCCGCTTTTCGGGTGCCGGCTTTCGCGTTCCTTCTTTTTCGGCTTTTGCCGCCCGACCGGCTTTGCCCCGACAGATGGCTCGGGGGACAAAGATCAGACCCCGGGTACGGCGGAGGAAATCCCGTCCCCCGACAGAACGCTGTCTTTTTGTCCTGTAGGGGTGAGTGCCGCGTCCGACGGGCAAGGGGCCGTCCTCTCTCCGCGTTCCCCGAAGAAAAGATCGCTGAAAAAGCCGTTCTTTTCCCGCCGGATCCCGACGTAGGCACCAAAGACCCCGGAGGCCGAAAGCCGCCGGATCGCCGGTCGGGAAAGCGCCCCGGCGAGTGAGGAGGCGTGGGTCGAGGCCACGAGCGGAACGCCGCATCCCGCCACCGATGAGATCGCCTCGGCTTCCTCGTCCGTGGCGATCTCATCGGCGATCAGCACCTCCGGGGAAAGCGTGCGCACCGCACGCACCAGCCCGTCTGCCTGACGGTATCCGCAGAGAACGTCCAGCATCGCTCCGCGCGGGAAAGGAAGACCCGAAAATTCGCCGCCGGGATCGATCAGCACGACCCGCCGCCCGGCGCAGGCGAGCCGGCAGGCCAACGCGCGCAGGAGCGTGGTCTTTCCGCCCCCCGGCGGTGCAAAAACCAGCATTCCGACCGTCGGCGGGAGAAGCCGAAAAGCCTCGTAAGCCGTATCGGCCGCCCCCGGCACCTCGTGGGGGATCCGGATACAGAACGCCGTCGGAGAGCGTAGTCCCGCAGGTTTTCCGTCCTCATAGACCGCCGTTCCGGCCACCCCGACCCGAAGCCCCCCGCGCAACGTGACGAACCCGGCGGCCAGCGTTTCCCGGTGCGCGTAGACCGAACCGTCGCACATCCTGCGCAAAAGGTCTGCGGCCTCCTCGGGCGTCAGGGAGACCGGGAGCGTGATATTCTCTCCGCCGAGACTGACCGAGGAAAACCGTCCGACCCGGAGGCGTATTTCGGAGACCCGTCCCCAGAAATCCCGACGACTGCGTGCCGGCAGGGCAAGCGCATCGCATACCCGCGGCGGGAGCAGGGAAAGGAGCGCATCTGTCCCCACCGTCATGCCGCCCTCGCCCGGCTTGCTTTCTCTCTTTCGCCCGTCCGTCACGATTTCCTCCCTCCGCCGGCCTCTCGCCACACTCCCGACATCCGCCGTTTTCCATATTTCCCGGCCCCGCCGTTTTCCCTATTCTCTCTTCGGCGACCGTCCTCCGCCCCGACTGCCGTGAGAAGGTTTTTTCTCCCCTTCATTTTTTCTTTCACGCAAAGAAACGCCGGCAGAGTGCCGCCGAAAGAAGCAGACAGACCAGCGTGATCCCGATCGCCACCGGGAATGCGTGGCGGGTGCGCCGCACGCCGACCGAGGAGAAATAGAGGCAGATGACGTAGACCAGCGTATCCGAGGAGCCCATCAACACCGAGGCGCAGAGCCCTGCCGCGCTGTCCGGGCCGTAATCGGCAAAAAGATCGGAAAGGAGCGCCACCGAGCCGCTACCCGAAAAAGGACGGAGCACCGCCAGCGGAAGTACCGGGATCGGGATCCCGAGCGCCTCCCCGACCGGCGCCAGCCAATCCGAAAGAAGCCCGGGCAGTCCCGAGGCCGAAAGCATCGAGACGCCCACCGAAAGAAGCAAAAGGGCCGGAAAGACCGAAAGCGTCGTCCGGCCCCCCTGCTCGATCCCCTGCAAGAGCGGCTCGGAATACTCCTGCCGTGAAAACAGAAGCAACAGCGCGACCGCGAGCAGCGCGGCGGGAACGGCCAACGCGCCGAAGATCTCTCCCGTCATCCCATCCTCACCCTTTCTTCTCCGGGAAAAGAGAAACTCTTTTTCTGTTTTTCGCTTCCGGGAGGCGGAAAGTTCCCCCGCACATCCCGACCGACCGAAGCCGCCTCCCGCCCGCCTTCCCGGGATCCGAAGAGTTTCGCCGGCGACCCGCCTTCCCGGGATCCGAAGGACCTCCCGGCCGGCCGCTCTTTACCGCCTGCGGGAGCCGCCTCTTTCTTTTCTCCTTTCGGAACCGAGGCGGCTTTTTTCGCTCGTCCTCGCCTCCTGCGCCGCCCGGCCGCCAAAGCGCAGACGCGGCAAAGGATCACAGAAAGAGAACTGCAAACAAAACTTGTCATCAATACCGGGAGCAGGATGGCCGTCGGCCGAACCGAACCGGCCGCCCGGCGCAGGGCAAAGAGCGTAGTCGGCACGAGCGAAAAGGAAGAACTGTTCAAGACCGCCAGCGTAACCATATCGTCGGTCGCGTCGGTCGCGTCGGGGTCCTCCTCCCGCATTTTCCGCATGGCGGCCAGAGAGAAGGGCGTGGCAGCGTTCCCGATCCCCAGGAGATTGGCCGAGAGCGCCGCGCAGATCTCCTCCCGCCCGACCCCGGTCGCGGCCGCATGGGGAAAGGCGAAGCGCAAAAACGGCGCGAAAAGACGCGAGACGAGACCGATCCCCCCCGCCGCGCGCAAAACTTCCAGCACGCCGCACCACAGGCACTGCATTCCGAGGAGCGTAAGGCTGAGCGTGACCGCCCTCTCCGCCCCCGCGAAGACCGCACCGCCGAGTGACGAAAGATTTCCGGTCAACGCGGCAACCGCTGTCGAAATCAGGCATAAAAACGCAAAAATTTTCCCTACCATATCAGACTCCCCCCGACCTGACGTCAAATATTTGGAATTATTTTGGAAAAATTGTATATAAAAAGTTAAAAATGGAATACGAGCTTGACAAAAGTCGTTTTATGTGCTACAATCGTAATGAAGCTCAGGCGGTATTGCCGCTCTACAAAATTCATATAGTCCTTGAAAAAGGGAGGAGAAAAAATGAAATCTACTGGAATGGTACGTAAAATCGATGAACTGGGACGCGTAGTCATCCCCATGGAGATGCGCCGCAATATGGGGATCGAAGACGGGGATTCCTTTGAGATCTTTGTGGAAGGCGACCATATCGTTCTGGCAAAATACGCGCCCCTTTGCCTCTTCTGCGGCAGCGGAGACGACCTCGTGGAATTCCAGAACAAAAAAATCTGCCGGCATTGCCGCGAAGCCATCGCCGCAAAGTAATTCATCTAACATTATGCAGTAAGAAGGCCGTGTAGAACGGTCTCTTTCTATTCTGGAGGCCGACTATGGATCAACAACCCTCACCCCCCCTTGGTTTCCCCTGCAAAAGTTGCGGAAACCGTATGGTCTATTCCCCGGGAAGCGGAGCGCTTTTCTGCCCCTACTGCAAAGCCGAAGAGCCGATCCCGAGCGAGGAGATCGAAGCGCCGGAATACCGCTTCGACCCCGATTCCAGCCAAGCGGACGCGCCGATGTGGGAAGAGGCGGGGGATCTCTCTTTCGTCTGCCCCGCCTGCGGAGCGGAGACCGTGCAGGAGACCCTCTCGATGACCGTGACCTGTCCGTTCTGCGGCTCTCAGTACGTCAACGAAACGAAGACCAATGTCCCGGTCATCCGCCCGGAGACCATGATCCCTTTTTCAGTGAAAAAGGAGGAAGCCGCCCGCCGCTATACCGAATACGTCCGGCGGCGTCTCTTTGCCCCCCGCGCTTTCAAAAAGAGTGCTAAGAGCGACAGTATGCAGGGGGTCTACATCCCTTATTTCACCTTTGACTCGGATCTTGCCTGCGATTATTCGGGGCGTGGCGGACGTTACCGCACCGTCAGTTACACCGTCGAGGTCAACGGGAAAAAGCAGGTCCGCACCCGCACCGTGACCGACTGGTACCCGATCCGCGGGCACGAGGAACGCTATTTTGACGATATGCCGGTCTGCGCTTCCAAAAACGCGGATACCGAGCTGTTGCGCAAGATCCGTCCCTTCAGTCTCAAGGTCCTGCACGTATACAATCCCGCGTATCTTGCCGGATTCATGGCCGAACGCTATTCGGTCGGTCTTGGCGACGGTTTTGCCTCCGTCCGTCCGCAGATCGAACGCGATATGGAAAGCTATATCCGCACAAAAGCCGGATACGATACCTATTCGGGCATGACGTACACCCACCATTTCCGCCGCGTGCGCTTCAAGCATATCCTGCTGCCCGTCTGGATCTCTTCCTTTACTTATAAAGAGAAACGCTATCCCTTTATGGTGAACGGAGAGACCGGAAAGGTGGCGGGGCGCGCGCCGGTCTCGCCGCTTCGCGTCCTGCTGGCCGGGCTTTGCTTTGCGGCCTTCTTCGCGCTCGTCATCCTCCTGATCGCGCTCGTGAATGCCGTCGATGCCGCCGCGCTGGCGCTGTCCGCCCCGTTTTCGGAGAGTACCGCCCTTTTTGCGGAGACCGCCGGGCTTCTCCCTGCGGCGGAAGAGATCCCAAAAAGCCTCTCGGGGGCATTCCCTGCGGGGGCCCCGGTTTTGCCGCTCTGACAGACCGTCATCACAAAATCGTTACATTTTGTTTGCAGAGAAGGGGGGATTTTCCCTCCCTTTTTCTGTATAATATATCTGCTACACGTTTGGGATCCCGAAGGATCCCATGCACAGGGAGGATGCTATGCTTCAGCTCATCAACATCAAAAAAGCCTATTTCACCTCCAATGAGGTCATACCGGCTTTGCGCGGTATTTCGCTCGCCTTCCGCCCGAACGAATTCGTCTCGATCCTCGGCCCTTCGGGGTGCGGGAAGACCACTCTTTTGAACATTATCGGCGGGCTCGACCGATACAGCGCGGGAGAACTGCGTATCGGCGGCCGGAACACCTCGGACTTCACGGACAAAGACTGGGACGTTTACCGCAACCACCGCGTGGGATTTATCTTCCAGAGCTATAACCTCATCCCCCATCAGACGATCCTTGAGAACGTAGAACTCGCGCTGACGATCGCCGGCGTCAGCAAGGAAGAGCGGGTCGCCCGCGCCAAGCGGACTCTCGACCGCGTGGGGCTTTCGGGGATGTACAAAAAACGGCCGAACCAGCTTTCGGGCGGTCAATGCCAGCGGGTCGCCATTGCGCGCGCACTGGTCAACGACCCCGAGATCCTGCTGGCCGATGAACCGACCGGCGCGCTGGATACCAAGACCAGCGCCCAGATCCTTGACCTCATCCGGGAAATCGCCGGAGAGCGACTTGTCATCATGGTCACGCACAACCCCGAACTGGCAGAGCGTTACTCCACCCGGATCATCCGTCTTTTGGACGGCCTCGTGACCGAGGATACCAACCCCTATTCCCCGGAGGAGGAAAACGCCGAGTACCTGGGATCTGCCGGGCCTGCCGCTCCCAAAGAGCCGGCCGGAAATAAAGAGCCAAAACCGAAAAAGACGAAAGAAAAAGCGAAAATGTCCTTTTTCACCGCCTTCCGTCTTTCGGCGCGCAATCTGATCTCCAAACGCCGCCGCACTTTCCTCGTCGGCTTTGCCGGTTCGATCGGCATCATCGGCATCGCCATGGTGCTGGCCATCTCCGCGGGGATCAAGGGGTACGTGGCCTCGATGCAGGACGATATGCTCTCGGGAAATCCGATCAGGATCTCGGAATCAGCCTATGACACCGAGGCCTTGACCGAAATGATGAAGTCGACCGGCAATAAGGTCGAAAATGACCGCACCCTGCCGCGTATCTTCATCAATTCTTTGGTAGAATACATCGCCAAGACCAGCGAAATGACCGATCGCCTGATGATACGGAATGAGATCACCGCCGAGTACGTCGATTTCATCCGCGCAATGCCGGCGGAAAATTACGCCTCGATCCTCTACGGGTACGGCATCGATTTTTCAAACAATATCTATACCGATTTCCGTGAGAACGCTGACGCCGAGCCACACCGTATGTCGGTCACGGCGCTGACCTCGATCTATACTGCGATCCTCGGCGAGACCAAATTTGCGGATTACGCGTATCTGGCTTCCTCCTTCGGCAATGTTTTCTCGCAGCTTCCCGATAACAGCGACTATATCCTCTCGCAGTACGAGGTGGTCTCGGGCAAACTGGCGGCGGGGGCGAACGAGGCCGTGCTGGTACTCGACTCGGATTCCTGCCTGACCGATATCCTGCTGGCCAAACTCGGCTACTATACGCAGGAGGAATTTCTGAACATCGTCTACCGTGCCACCGAGGACGAGGCATACGACGCCGCGCTCTTCCGTGAATACCTGAACTACGAGGACGTGCTCGGCCGCACCTTCCGCTTCTATCCGAACGACAGTATCTACCAAAAGAACACCGTGCCCGAGGGCCTGCCGCCCGCACAGGCCGCCCTCCTCGAAAAGCAGGTCAAGGCCGCTCCGTTCAACTACCGTGCCGAGATGCCGGAGGAGGAAGAAGCCGGCACCGAGATCCGCGTCGTCGGGATCCTTCGCCCGAAAGAAGAAACCTCTTTCGGCTGTCTGAAGTCCGGCTTCTATTACACCGAAGATCTTGTCACGCTGGCGCGGGAGCAGAACCGCGACTCCGAGATCGTGCGTTACCTTGGCGAGCATGACATGGACGCCTTTGAAATGACTACCGATCCCGAGACCCGCACCTATATTCCCTACACCTATAAGTATACCTTCAAGGGGGTCGAAAAGTCCGCCTCCGGCATTGTCGGTTCGGTCTCCATGACCGATATGATCGGTATGAGCGGCGGCAGTGCCACCGTGAAACTGACCCTGGCCGACCTCGGCGCGGCAACGGTCCCCTCCTCGATCACGATCTATCCCCGGAGCTTTGACTCGAAGGATGCGGTCACCGACTGGCTCGACCGCTGGAACGCAGAAGCGACCGATCTTTCCTACGGAGAAACCACGCTTCCGGCCGCCTCGCGTTCGACCATCCGATATACCGATACGCTTTCGATCATCATCGCCGTGATCAATTCGATGATCGACGTGGTCTCGACCGCGCTGATCGCCTTTACCTCGGTTTCGCTGGTCGTCTCCACCGTGATGATCGGCATTCTCACCTACGTCTCGGTCGTGGAGCGCATCAAAGAGATCGGCGTGATCCGTTCGCTCGGCGGACGGAAAAAGGACGTGCGCCATCTTTTCAACGCCGAGACCTTTATCATCGGATTCCTTGCGGGGCTGATCGGGATCCTGATCACCGCCGCTCTCTCGCTCCTTCTGAATTTCCTCGTGCACGCGCTGACCGGCGTCACGGTTACGGTCGCCCTGCCGTGGTACGACGCGATCCTGATGCTGGCGCTCAGCACCGTGCTGACCCTGATCTCGGGCCTGATCCCCGCCGCGGCCGCCGCCCGGAAAGACCCCGTGGTCGCCCTTCGGAGCGAATGACCCGAAGCATTCCGAAAAAAGCGTAAAAGAAAAGGGCTGACAGTGTCAGCCCGATTTTTTTCGGCTTTTTCAGCTCGGGTTTTTCAGCATGGCCGTGTTGGCGATCACGATCAGCGATAAAAGCCAACCCCGGCGGCACAACCGCCCGCCGCGCGTTTTTCCGACCCCGGCGGCGCAACCGCCCGTCACACGTTTTTCCAACCCCGGTGGCGCAACCGCCTCCTCCGCCGGGAAGGGCGTTTCAGGCGGGCGGCAGACGCAGGCCTTTGGGATAGCGGTTTTTCAGCCGGCCGCCGCTCACCTTCCCGCCGCCCAGCGGCGCCCCGCAAAGTAAAACGGCACAGTACCCCGCCCCGGCCTCGGGGGCAGGGATCTCCTCCCCGCGCAGATAGGCCTGCACGCGCCCGTCCTCCGGGGAAAGATCCAGCCGGTTCGGCATCTCCTTCCCGAACGCGGAAAAGCATTGATGGTGCGGCATAAAGACCGACCCGTTTACGTTTCCGAGACAGACCCCGCCCATGAAAACGCCCCCGGGCGGAATCGGGAAGCCGTCGGGGACGGCCACGAGATTCTCTCCCACCAATCGTGCCTCGGGCGGGTCTTTCAGCAAGGCGCGCAGGGCGGCGCGGAGCTTTTCCGCGTCGCGCTTCGGCAGAGCGAGAGAGGCGTCTCGGTAGCGGCATTCGCCGCGCCCGCCGGCCGTCCGCCGGAAGAGCGCCATGAACTGCCCTTCGCCGGGAGCCAGGTGCGGATAATAGCGGCGGCAGAAACGCAGAGCCGCCTCGCGCCCCGGAAGCGGCAGGGCCGGAGCCGTCACCGCCTCGACGGCCGGAGAGAGCGGTTCGGGCGTGAAGTCGGGATGTGATGCGAGAAAAGCCACGACGTTCTCTTCATTCTCCTCCGGGGAAAAGGTGCAGGTCGAATAGAGGAGATACCCGCCCTCAGCCACGGTCTTCGAAGCCTCATGCAGAATATCGCGCTGGCGGGCGGCACACAGGAGGACATTCTCCGGGCTCCATTCCTCTCCCGCCTCGGGATATTTGCGGAACATCCCCTCTCCGGAGCAGGGCGCGTCGGCCAGTACGAAATCAAAATAACGGTCAAATAGCGAAGCGATCCCGGCGGGGTCGCGGTGCAGGACGACGGTGTTCCGCACGCCGAGCCGCTCAAGATTCCCCACGAGTACCCGCGCCCGGGCGGGCACGATCTCATTGGAAACGAGAACGCCCCGTGGACCGATCCGCTCGGCAAGCTGGCCGCTCTTTCCCCCGGGGGCGGCGCAAAGGTCGAGCACCCGCATTCCGGGAGCGACGGGGGCGGCCGCCACGGTCGCCATCGCCGAAGGATCCTGCAAATAATACATTCCCGCATGATGCTGGGGGAGTGCCCCCGGCCGTTCCCCCGCCGGGACAAGATACCCCCCGGGAACGAAGGAGAGCGGCGTGGGAGAAAACCCGAGCGTTGCCAGGACGATCTCCTCCTCGGCCTTCTGCCGGTTCACACGCAGGCCGTGTGTGTCCTTCTCCTGTAGTGCCCGATAAAAGTCAGGGTATTCACCCCCCAACAGATCCTGCATCCTTTTGCAAAACGCCTCCGGAATCATACCCTCTCCTTCGCGGTCTTTCTTTTTCTTCTGAATTTTTCCCGGGCCGATCCGCCGCATTCTCCCGGCAGTCTCCCGTTCGGTCTGCGGAGCATTCCGCGCCCCTCCCGGTGCTTTCGCGCCCTCTCCCGGCTCTTTTCTCCGGCTTTGTGGACTTTCACGCCCCTTCCGGCTCTTTTGCTCCTGCTTTTTGGGCTTTTACACCGTTTTCCGGCTCTTTTGCTCCGGCTCTTTTGGCTTTTGCGCCCCTTCCGGCTCTTTTCATCGGATCTTTTCGTCTCTTGCCCGGTCGGCTCACCTGCAAACGGGGAAGCAAGCCCTCCCCCACCGATCGCGGTTCGGCATTTTCCCACCCCCGCGTCCGGCCCGGTCGCGCTTTTGCCTGACTCCCGGCGTCCCGCCCCCGGTATCGGGCGATCGACGCCCCGCCGGGTCATTCTCCGGCGGGTTCTTTCGCCCCGGCCGCCTTTTCCGAAGCCCCCGCAACCGCTCTTTCGCACCTGCTTTTGGGACTTTCGCATTCTTTTCCGCCTCTTTCGCACCTGACTTTCTCAAGGATCTCCCGATATTCCTCGGGAGAAAGGAGGAGATTGACGGCGTCTGCAAGGGCATTGGCCGGCAGATCGGGCGGCAGGTCGGCCGCGCGCAGGAAAGCCGCCCGCAGCGCCGCGGAATTCTCCCCGCCCGACAGCCCGTCGGCGTAAAGATCGGCTTTCGTGAGTTTCATCCGCCGCGCGGGCGCCTCGCCCGCAAAAGGGGCAAAGAGACGGCGAAGCGTCTCGGCGTCGGTCGCTTCCACGCCGAGCAGACCGGCGCGACCGGCGCGCTTTTTCCTTTTTTCCTTGCCGGGAACCGCCGGAATATAGAGATGGAAAAGCTTTTCCTTCGGCAGGCATTCGGCCAGGTAGGAGCGGATCATGCGCCCGCCGCCGTCGCTGTCGGTCAGCACGATGATCCCGCGCCCCGCCGCCAACCGGCGGAAAAAAGCGATCCGATCGTCTCGATGAAAGACCGAAAAGCCCCCGGTCTCTAAGATCTCCGCGTCCAGAAGGCTCTCAAGTTTGATCTTGTCGTAACGCCCCTCCACCAAAATCGGCAGGGCGATCTTCAGTTTCTCCATATCCCTTTCTCCCGCCGGACACGTCCGTCCATACAGCGTTCTGCCGCCGCGGCCCCTCGCCTATTCGTCTTTTCCGCCTTTTCTGTTCGTCTCCCGGGTTTCGGGAGATCCTGTCGGTTTTCGATATTTATCTTCCGGGTCACGTCCCGGGTTTTCTTCTTCGTTGCTTTTTCGGATCTTCCACAACGCATCGCCCGGCTTTCCCGGTTTTTATCATTTCGTTCTCTTTTCGGTTTTTTTCCGCCCCGCTTTTTGCGGTGAGGCAGGGGTCAGCGGGGAAGCCGCGCAGAGTCCCGCCTCATGAAGCGGACATGCAGAACAGTGCGGAGAGACCGCCGTGCAGACCTGCCGCCCGAACAGAACGACCCGGTGGCAAAACCCCGGGGAATCCAGCCCTTCGAGAAGCGGGGTCATCACGCGCTCGGTCAGGAGCGGATCGCGCTTGCCGGGAGGCGTGAAGCCGAACCGACCGCACAAGCGGATGCAGTGCGTATCGGCCACCACGGCAGGCAGACCGAAAATGTCCCCGCGGAGCAGATTGGCGATCTTCCGGCCGACCCCGGGGAAGCGGAGCAATTCCTCCATGTCAGAGGGGAGAACGCCGCCGTACTCCTCGGTCAGCATCCGGGAAGCCTCGCAGAGATCGCGCGCCTTCGTATGAAAAAGCCCGCAGGAACGGATATAGCCTTCCAGTTCCGTAAGGTCTGCCTCCGCCATGGCCGCGGCATCGGGATAACGCCGAAAGAGCGGGCCCGAAACCAGATTGACCCGCGCGTCAGTGCATTGCGCCGAGAGCCGCCCCATCACCAGCAACCGCCACGGGTCGTTCCCGTATTCGAGCGCGCAGGCCGCCTCGGGATAGATCGCGCGTAGGATCGCCTCGATCTTGACGAGCCGCTCCCGCATGGCGGCGTCTTGGTTTTTCCCCGGCTTTTCCGCTTTTCGCGATCTTCCCGCTCTCTTCCGACCTGCGGGTTTTCCCGTGACCCCGGTCTTCCGGCTTCTTTTCGATTGCCCCGGAGTCGTGTTTTTCGGTTTTTTTTGCTCGCCCGGCTCTTCGCTGCCGGCCGCCTTTTCCGCGCCGGCCGCCTTTTCCGCACCGACTGCCTTTTCCGCACCGACTGCCTTTTCCGCGCCGACTGCCTTTTCCCCGCCGACTGCCTTTTCCCCGCCGACTGCCTTTTCCCCGCCGGCCGCCTTTTCCGCGCCGGCTGCCTTTTCCGCACCGGCCGCCTTTTCCGCACCGGCCGATAGTTCGGCATCCTTTGCGGCTCCCGCCGCTTCGAAGCCGGCGGGCGTCGCTTCTTCCTTTTCTTTCTGCCGTTCCATACTCGCTCCTCGTTGGCAAGGCGCCATCGCCCGCCTTTTTCTTCTCGTCGTCCGACCGCGCCGTACAAAATGCGCGGAGGCTTCCGGCATTTTTCTCTTTTTTTGCACTTTCGTTCCCGGTCTGCTTATTTTTCGTTCTGCCCGGTCAGTTCACACAAGAGCCGGTCAAGCAGGCGGGTAGGGAGCCCCACCACGTTATCGAACCGGCCGTCCAACCGGCTGACAAAAGCCCCGGCCCCGCCCTGGATCCCGTAGGCGCCCGCT
>CASDOQ010000045.1 GCA_949282345.1 uncultured bacterium
CCGCCGCCCGCTTTTCCCCGCCGCCCGCCTTACCCGCCGCCCGCCTTTTCCCGCCGCCCGGCTTTTCCCGCCGCCCGGCTTTTCCCGCCGCCGCGGGGCTTTTCCTTTTTCCCGCCGCCCGCCTTCCCCGCCGCCCGCCTTTTCCCGCCGCCCGGCTTTTCCCCGAGCGAGGCGCCCGCCTTTCGGTCCTGTCGCTCCGAAAAGATTCTTGACACGGGACGAAAAAACGGGTATACTGAAAATGGAAGCCCCAAAAAAAATCAAGCAGGAGGTTTATATGAGAAAAAGTTTTGTAAGATTCGCTTCTTTTTTGCTGGTATTGGCGCTCTGTCTGCCTCTCTTCCTTCTTGCCGGATGCGGAGAAAAAGAGGAAAAGACCACCCGCATGACGATCGACATCAATCCCTCGATCGAATTTATGCTGGATCAGAACAATAAGGTCGTCAGCGTCACCGCTCTGAACGATGACGGAGCCGTGATCATCTCCGGCGAGGCTTTCGTCGGGAAGACGGCAGAGGATGCCGCCCAAGCGGTGGTACAGATCTGCACGGATAAGGGCTATCTCGTCAAAGGAGAAGCCGAAGTTTCCGCCCGGAGCGTGAAGATCGGGATCACGGGCGATGAGGCCGTCGCAAAGAGCCTGTATGAGGACGTAAAAAAGAGAGTCGAGGAGCTCTCCGCGAAAGACGGGCTCGGTCTGGTCACCGAAAAGGTCGAAGCCCTGAACCATGAGGCACTGGCCGCCTTGGCCGCGCATTGCACGGCCGGGCTGACGCAGGAGGAGGCCGCGGAAAAGACCGATCAAGAACTGCTCGCCCTTCTCCGCGCTTCCCGCGAGGAAACCAAGGAGATCCTTTCGGCCGAAATCCGTGAAAATTACTACAAAATGAAAGAATCCAACCTGAAACTGGCCAAGAGCGAAGCCATCCTCGCCGCGATCGATGAGGGGGACGCCGCATACAGCGAGGCGCTGGCCGCCTATCGGAGGATGCTCGAGGAGCTCCGCGCTGCAATCGAAAAGGTGGAAGAGGCGCGAAGAACCTATCTGCTCTCCCCCGATAGCAGCTATCAGAAAGCCCTGGCCGCCGTGATGGAGGCGAAAGCCGACTATCAACAGCAGAAAAAAGAAGTAGCCGCCATGACCGACGGTCCCGCCAAAACGGCGGCGGAAGCCATGCTCGAACTTCAAAAAACGACCTTGACCGGATTTGATTCGGCTCTCGACACCGCGTACCGCACCGCCAACGCAAGCGTCGATCTTCTTGTAACGACGCTGGAACAGGTCGAGGAACAACTTACCGCGCTCGAGAAAGAGTTCCCCGCCGAGATCAAAAGCATCCTGACCGAGAAGGCCGAAACAATCGACGGAAAGGTAAACACCGCCAAAGATGCTTTCTTTGAAAAATTTGAAGAAAAGTACAGGGCCGACATCGATGCTTACAACGCCGCCGTTACCAAAGCCAAGAACCCCGCATAACCGCAAAAATAACCGCAAAAACCGAAAAACGCGGAACGCCTGTCGGCGTTCCGCGCTCTTTCTTTTTTGGTTTTTCCCGGGTACCCGTTTGTTTCTCTCGGTCTGTTTTCTTCCCCGATTTTACGGCATCAGGTGGCCTCGGGATCCTTTCCCGTCAGAACCGTACGGTCGACCATACCGAGTTTCTGCGCCTGTACGGTCAGCGTAAGGGGGACCAGCGTCACATTCATGGCGGTGGCAAAGAAGTCGAAAAATACGTTCAGCATCATGGCCATCACGAGCCCTTCGACCGGCAGACCGAGCTGAGTAA
Organism: uncultured bacterium; assembly: GCA_949282345.1. GTDB lineage: Bacteria > Bacillota > Clostridia > Oscillospirales > CAG-272 > UBA1740. The sequence goes on from CASDOQ010000045.1 coordinate 1,788, forward strand.
AGAGGATCGAATAACAGGCAAGGAGCGCGCCGGGCACGGGCGGGCTGGCAATGGCAAGCATTCCGGAGCTCAGCACCGCCACGGCAATCGAAACGAACGAGAGTTCTACCTGATAAACGCTTGCGCAGTACAGGGAGCAGACCATCAGGTCAATGGCGCATCCTCCCATGCAGAGGATCATACCCAGCGGAACGGCAAAACTGTTCAAAGATTGGCTGACGCCCATTTTCTTTCCGCAGCAGGCACTGACCTCCCCGAATGCCGCCGTAGAGGAAGCCGTCGTCAACCCGAGGAGAAAGACCGGCATCACCTTGGAAAGAAGAAGCCGGGGGGAGACGTGCAGGCGGGCGGCCGAAAGAAGGAGATAGCCCCCGCCAAAGACAAGAATCGTCAGAACGCCGATCAGCAACGGCTGCCAGATTGTGAGGAAAAGTTCCCCGGAACCCGACAACACACTTTTGAACATCACGATAAAAATCATGAAGGGAAGCAGGGAGGAGACCCAGCCCATCATAATCTGCAGGACGGCGTTGGCCTCCCCGGCAAGCTGGGTCAGACGCTCGGCTTTCTTCCCCACGATCAGCAAAATAATCCCGAACGCGATGCCGAGAAGAATGATCTGCAAGGTGTTTCCGGCTACGAAGGGGCCGAGGATGTTGTCGGGAACGATGTCAAGGAGCATCGCAAAAACTTTATTGAACTGTGTTTCCGCATCGTTCTGCCCGACGATCCGTACGGAAAACAGAAAGGGGAACAGCCCCCCGCAAACGAGCGCGGCGCCAAAGGTCAATCCGCAGAAAGAGAGGATTACCCTTTTTCCGACCCGGCCGAGCGTGGCCACGTCTCCAATCCCACAAACGCCTAAAAGAATCGAGAAAAAGATGACCGGCCCCGCCACCATGCCGAGAAGGCCGAAAAAGCTATCACTGAGCTGTTCCAGTATATTCTCGGAAAGAAAGCGGCGCGCTTCCTCCGGTAGCAACCCGGCCGCCAGCCCGCAGACCACCGCAAGGGCAATGGCGATCAGGATCCGGAAGACCGGATTGATCTTTTTCCGGAAGAGATCGAGCCGTAACTGATTTCTCCCATTCGTATAAGAATAGATCGGAGAGATTCCGAGTTCTGCCACGATCCGCTTGCTCCAGTTATCGGATTCATCGTCCGCCCCCTCGGTGGGATCGAACGGCGCGCCGGCCAACTCGAAGGCAAGATAGGGCCGCCCCATTCGGCGCCCCGAAAAGAAGCGCAGATTTGCTTCTTCCCCAAATCTATCCTGCCAGCGTAAAAGATACTCCTCCAGCGAAAGACGAATGATCGTGATATTTTTTTCTTCGTATTTCATGGCGCGGAGCAATTTCGAAGTCCTTTCGGAGAGTGCATCGATCGAATGCCTGTCCAGCCGATAAGTGCGCGCGTTCCTCGCAGTTCCTGTTCTTTTTTTCAACATTCCCTTCTCTTTCATCGGCATCCGCCTCCGGCGAAGGCCGACCTTTCTCCTCCCTCTCCTTGTATGATGGCACATTCTTCGGGGAAAGATCACTCATCCGAAAAAAGCCGCCAAAAAATCCCTCGCACTTTTCCGGCACGAGGGCTTACTTGTCGGCAGGCGGTCTGCGATCTCTCCCGGCGCTTCGATTCCCGCGCGTTTCGACACCCGGCCGCCATTGCCCTTTCACCGTCCATTATATCTCCCGCCCCCCCATTTGTCAAGGGCCGGCCGAGGCGGGCCGCCCCTGAAAAATTGCGTTGAGACAGGCAAGAAAAAAACGCCCCGGGATGAATGCGGGGAAAGCGCCGATCACAGAAAACGCCCGAAAAAAACGCGCGTTTGACATTGACAAAGAAAAAGCCCTGTGCTATACTCTTTGTAAATCTATACAATCTTCTTTGTTCCCCCGGCATCGCTCTCTGCCCCGCATGGTTTTTCCTGCCGATCTTTTCAGAGAGGATCGCAAAAGATCCAGGAAATCCACTCAGGAAATAGGAGAATCTATATGAAAATCACATTTTTCGGCACAAGTCACGGGAAGCCCGAGCCCCACCGCCGTTGTTCCTGTACCATGATCACATTAGAGAACGGCAACCGCTATTTTGTGGACATGGGCAGTTCTCCGATCGATGACATGGTCAGCCGCGGGATCCCTCTGAATTCTGTCAAAGCCGTATGGATCACGCATATGCACGGCGATCATACGAACGGATTATTGCAGCTTGTAGAATTGTCCGAATGGGCGTTCCCGGATACCGTATCCACCGTGTTGCTCCCCGAGCAGTCGGGGATCGATGCCTTGCTCGCATGGAACGCGGCGACGAGGGAGGATGGGGGATCCCCGGATCGAATCGTTTTTGGAACGGTTCATGAAGGCGTCACGTACGAGGATGATTCTTTGCGCGTGACCGCATTTGCGACGCAACATTGCCTCCCCTTGGCGTCGTACGCTTTTTTGGTGGAAGGGGACGGGAAGCGGGTGCTGTTCACGGGAGATCTGAACGGAGCGAACCCGGAGAAGGATTTCCCCGTGCAATGCGCGCAGGAGCAACCGCTTGATCTGGCGATCTGCGAGGCGGTGCATTTCGACCCGATGCGCTATATTCCGATATTCCGGGCCTGCCAGCTACGCCGTGTAATCCTGAATCACTATGCCTCCTATCGGCTTTCGTCGATCTGTGAACTGATCAAAGCAGCGGTACCGCTTCGCGTTTCGCTTGCCACCGACGATCTCGAAGTGACGGTCTGACTGCGAATAACGCGGGATCTCTCTTCCCCGCAAACATAAAAACAATAAGGGCTGACCACAGCGGTCAGCCCTTCCTTTTTGCGGTGCAACATGGGCAATGCATCTCTCAATAACGGTATTTCTTCCGCTTTGTAACAAAGAAAATCATGGCGATTACAGCTGCCATGCCTCTGCCGCTTTGACTCGAGAAGAAAAACCGAAAAAACAACCCTAAACTCGCACATTCATTCCATTCGGTTCAGATATGAGGGGGGATGATATTTATTCCTCTATGGCCGCCTTTTTTCTGTTTGCGGCTATTATCCGCGAGTAATCGTCAAATTTCTTTTCACGGTCATAGGTATAAAGTCCGTTTACCTCCTGCTCAATATCGTAAAGCTGTGTATAGCAGAACCCCATAATATTAGGTGCCTCAAGCAGTGCGGAAACAAGTCCCTCATAGCGGGTAAAGAATTCTTCCTCAGTCGTGGGAGCGTTGCCGTAGCCCCATGAATCGCTCGTTGCGTCTTTCTGCTTACTTTCGGGAATCCATTTAATTCCGCCGAATTCGCTCATAAAGAAGGGGAGACCGGGTATATAAACCTGATCGTTTTTATAGGCCAGATGAAAGCTGTCTTCGTTTCCGTTATAGCCAATGTATGATTTGCGGAAGCTTTCGGGATTCTGATCATAATCGTGCTGATCATAAAGATCGGTTACAACATGGTACATACCCGAGGTGTCTATAACCGGTCTTGTTGGGTCAAGGCGTTTTGTTTCCTCATAAACCGATTTGATTATACGGCGTGCGGTTGTGCCGAACTGATTCCAAGTCTCGTTAAAAGGACACCAACCGATTATTGCGGGGTGATTAAAGTCGCGTTCTACAGTCTCACTCCATTCGGGGAGAAAGTTCAGCAATCCGAACTCGTTATTTATATCAAGCCCCCCGTTAGCGTGCTCGCCCCAAACAAGATAGCCCGCCTTATCGCAGAAATAAAGAAAACGCGGTTCAAACATTTTTTGGTGCAGGCGAGCGCCGTTAAAGCCGAGCGACATCGAAAGCTCAATATCGTGTTTTAGCGCCTCGTCGGACGGGGCGGTGTAAATACCGTCGGGATAAAAGCCTTGGTCGAGTACGGTACGCTGGAAAACGCTTTTACCGTTAATAAGCACCTTAAAGCCGTCAATCCTGACCTCTCTTAATCCCGCATAGCTGTATAATACATCTGTTCCGCTCTCGGTTTCAAGGGTGAATTTAAGGTCATACAGTCTGCCCTTGCCTACCTCCCAAAGATGCTTTTCGGCAAGGGGAAGATGAAGTCTTGCATATCTGCCCTTGATTTCCTTGGTACAGCCGCCAATATGTTTCCCCTCATATAGTGCCTCAACCGTCAGCTTTCCTCCTCGTGAAAGGGTTAATTCAATGTCAAAAGCTCCTGCTTCTATGTCAGGATAGTATTTTGCTGTTTTGATGTAGCCTGTCGGTACAAATTCAAGCCACACCGTCTGCCAGATCCCCGTGGTGCGGGTATAGTCACAGCCCCGTGAAAAAAATGCAGACGACTGCTTCCCTTTAGGCTGTTTTCCCCAGCGGACGTTGTCCCTTGCATTTACGGTAAGGTCATTTTCGCCTATATGTAAAAAATCGGTAATATCGAGCGTAAAGGAGCTGTAGCCGCCAAAGTGATTTCCGGCCTTTTCGCCGTTTATGTATACGTCGCATTCATAATCCACCGCGCCGAAGTGCAAAAGGACCCGACCTTTCAGCTGTTCTTCGGTCACGGTTATGCTGTGTTTATACCAAACTGCGGGAATAAAATCCTTATAGCCTATTCCCGAAAGCTCGCTTTCGGGACAGAACGGAATCCGGATTCTTTTAGTGTATTCTTCCGCTTTATCGATCTTAAAAAGTCCGCGCTCGGCACCTGAGACTCCAAAATCAAATTCAAAAAGCCATTCGCCGTTAAGATTTTGCCAGTTTTCTCTTCGCATCATCGGTTGAGGATGCTCGGGGCGGGGAATCATATTTGTTTCCATAAGCTTCTTTCCTTTGCTTGCGTTTTATTGTTTTTTATTATATAATATCATTGCCAAACGAAAATAAAATAGGTTTTTTAAGCATAAAATTGAGGATTTTAAGCATATGGAAAAAATATTTTTTCTTTCTGCGGGTAACGGGCATAAAAGCGCCGCGTTTGAGGTTAGCCTTGCTGGCATAACCTACTCGGATCCGAATTATAAAGTGTACCGCAAATGCTCTGATATATTTGTGGCGGAGTATGTTTCCGACGGTGAAGGAACGGTTATATGCGGCGGAAAAGAGTATCATATTAAAAAGGGTGACGCATATATTCTCCCCGCAGGAAAAGAACACCGCTATTATTCCGACAAAACCAACCCTTGGACAAAGAAATGGTTTAATATTTCGGGGCGGCTTTGCGAAAAACTTCTCGCCGCCTACGGTATTGAAAACATGGTATATTTTCCCGATACTTCGGTGGGTGAACTTTTTGACGAGTTTTTCGATTTTTGCACTTTAACCACGGATATTAACAGAATAAACGAATCGGGCGCGGTGCTTTTTCACCGCATAGTGCAACAGCTTTCGGCTAATACCAATCATCCTACCCGAAGCGCGGCAACTGAAATTAAAAGCTATATCGACGGCAATATATACGAAAAGCTGACCGCCGAATCGGTTGCAAGCAATGCGGGATTTTCGGTTTCACAGCTCGGACGAATATTCAAAGCCGAGTACGGTGAAACGGTCTATTCTTATATTCTCGAACAAAAAATAAGAGCGGCGGAAAATCTTCTTAAAAACACGGAAATTTCCGTAAAGGAAATATCGGATATGCTGAATTTTACCGACGAACACTATTTTTGCAATATATTCAAGAAAAAACGCGGAGTGACTCCGGGACAATTCCGCAAAACTGCGGTTTATTGCAATAATACTTCATGAAACCCGAACCGTCATCGCTCACAATCGCGAACAGCGTCATTGACGGCCGCAGCTTCATTGCGTCGGTCTGCCCGAAGATGTCTTCGGGATTTTTCTTTTTTAACATGAGCAATGCTTCCGAGATTTCCATGAGCCGCGCTGATAAAACCGGAGAGAAAGGTACGCTCTCGCCTCTAAAGCCCTGCGATGCCGTATACGTGCGCCATTGAACTCGTGCCCAGACCACGCAACTGCGGAAAATGTACCACATCCAATGCGATCGCTTCAGCCCGCTTTTGATCTCCTCAAGCGCAACCGCGTACATCCGTTCCTGCGCCTCAATAAATCGATCCAAAGAATGGATATCCCTATTGCCTCCCGACACTTCCCGCGTCTGCAATAATGATTATACCGTAAAATTGTATATACTTCAAGTCTCCTCACGGCGAAATATCTGCACCGCTGAAATCGAAGATAACCGGCGGGCGATTATATCCCTATTACCCCTTCTCTAATGGGAGCGAATATTACTTCGGCAGATTTATATAATTTCTTAAAATCTGCCGAAATTCTATTGACATAATCGATTTTTTCGGCCATAATAGTATCAGAATTAAAATCAGCCGCAATTTACCCGTTACGGAGGTATTTATGAGTTATATTGCACGTCACATGGAAAACAGAATTCTTGAACTGTCGAAGTCTTATTCGGCAATTCTTCTGACAGGACCGCGTCAGTCAGGCAAAACAACAATGCTTCGCGCACTTTCCAAAGAGGAAAACAAGGGACGAGAGTATGTGTCGCTTGATGACCTTACTACGCGCGATATGGCAAAAAACGATCCTGCCCTCTTTCTGCAGATCCACAAGCCACCCGTATTGATTGACGAGGTGCAGTATGCTCCCGAATTGTTCACATACATTAAAATTCATATCGATGAGCATCATCATCCCGGAGATTTTTGGATGACGGGCTCT
>CASDOQ010000046.1 GCA_949282345.1 uncultured bacterium
GAAGCCGAGCGTGGCTCCCTCGGTATCCGACCAGGCTGCCCCCGAGATATATATCCAGCGTCCCTGCGTATAGAAGGCATAGCCGCCGGGTTTTGCAGCGTATTTAAGAACGTACTCCGAGGTGGTCTCCACGGAAGAAGCGTTGCCGACCTTAAGATTGAAGACATCGTTTCCGCCGGTGACAAGCGACGGGAAGCGCATAACGCCTTCGGTCAGTTCGACCTTTCCGCCGTTTTCAATTGTTACAGAAGCCGAGGCGTCGGTATAGCGGAGCGCGCCGATCGTTTCGTAATTGGAACGGGTGGCGTAGGAGCCGGTATAATCGTAGGACCGATTGTCCCAGTACTGGTTGGTCGAGAAGAAGTCGACCTGCACGATCAGGCCGTCCCGTACGTAGAGACTGTCAAAATCGGCGGCGGTTTTCTTGTCGAGAGCGGCATACGCATCGATATCCGCCTCCTGTGCGGCCTGATACGCCGCAACGATCTCCTCATACGTACCGCTGTGGTTCTCCTCGAGCAGGAATTTCACGGTCTCGGAGAGGCAGGCGAGCGGATAGGTTTCAAAGATCGAATAGTCAAGGTGATATTTCCGGGCGTTGGTCAGAAGGATATCGCTGACCGTATCGCCCAGCGAAGCGTACTGATCGCAATATACGCCGTCGACGGCCGCCTGGATCTCATCGCGGTCGCTGTCGAAGGTGAAATTGGCCACCGCCTGATACACGGCGGTCTTAGCGGCGTCGTCCAGCGCGAGGAAGTAGCTGAGGCTGAGCCGGAAGTACTTGGCCAGGTCGGCAAAGTGGTTCTGCCGGATCGCATCATCCGAGATCGTTCCGCTATAGAGACGAAACGCATACATCTTCATATCCGAAGACTGGTTGTACCCAAAGTGCGTCATCTTGGGCAGGAGATCACGGGTTCCGGCCGTAAAGGTCACGTTCCCGTTGTCGATCAGCGTGGTCGTGCCGTAGCGAAGGGTCGTTTTCGTCGTTTCGGGGTTTACAAAGACGTTATAACTTTTTCCCGTTGTCCATTCGAAGGGCTCCACCGCCGGCGAGGCGTTCGAAAGACCGTCCGACGAGATCGTGAAATCTCCGATGCGGTCAGCCGGGAAGGTCGCGTCCGTGAAGCCGTCCATTACAAGGTCCGCATTGTTCCCCATGATATAGCGACCCGGAATGACCTTGTATTCCCCGTTGTCTGCCGCCGCGAACTTGACGGAAACTCCGCGGAAGACGAAGGCGAGACTGCCGGTGCTGACACTGCCGGGCTTTGCCACGAACTGCAACGTGGAGGCACCCGCAAAGGCAAACTGGTCAAGCTCCAGATAGGCATTGGCGTTGCGGTTTTTGAAGAACTGGATATACCCGGACTCATAATCCCAGCCGATCTCCACGACCTCCGTCTCAGGATTGGCGCCGACGTTGGCACTAATCTGAGGATTGGAAATGCTGCCCGTCAGGCTGATATACTTTTTGAGGAGCGCCGTAGAAGCCGCCGCCACCGCAGGGCTGGCCTGCACGTAATCCGCCGGATCCTCGCCTTTAAAATTCCAGTATTGGTTGGATTTGAAGAAGTCAACGGCGTACAGAAGGCCGTCCTGCACGTAGAGGGCGTTATAGTCGTCCACCGTGTAGGTACGGTCGGTCTCGCCCGTCTTCGCTTCTCCCTCGGCAAAGACCGGGAGCGCGAACACCGGCAGTGCGCTGAATACCATCAGCACCGCCAGGATAAGAGATGCAACACGTTTTTTCATGTTCTTACTCCTTTCAACCCATGTTAAAGAGATCTTCCGCCCGGACTTCGTTTTCCCAGCCGGCAGATGATGTGATGATGTCTTGCGACTGCAAGCGGATGACCTCCAGTTCCGGAGGGCTGTAGGTTTTCTTCATCGTGCTTCTCCTCACTTTGAATAGAATATATTGTGTAGATAATCCGCATACCGGGGAATGCCTTTGCCCTGCGGCAAAAGACGTTGACGGAGCGAGGCAATCCCGCCCGCACCGGCCGGCTCCCCGGGAAAGCCCTTCCAAGGGATACCTATACATAATTATTTTATCACTGATTTTTTTCGCTGTCAAGAATCTTTTTAAAAGATCGGCGGAGGAATCTTTTCGTTTTTATGCATATTGCACATTTTCTCTGCCGGAATCCGCTTCTATACGCCCTCTTCGTTTTCTTTCGCCGACGCACTCTCCCGCGAAAATCCCCCGATTTGCGGGGAAAACGCCACTCCCGAAAAAAATGCGAGAAAAATTTTTTGCCTCTTCCTCTTTCCTTGCCCTCCCCCTCCTTTCCCCTCAGTTTCCTGCCCCGCCGTGAAAAAAAAGAAACCCCTCGTCTTCCCCCCGGGTTCGGTTCAGAAAGAAAGGGTATAAATAATGAAGAAACAATAGTTTCAGGGGCGGTTTGCGCAGATAGGAAAAAGCCGCCTGCGGTGAAAGCTGGGCGGCTTTTCTTCTATTCTTGTTCCCGCGCTGCGTGGCTTCTCCCCACGCCACGGTTGATCCCTACAGTTTTTTCTGTCAGTCAAGATAGCGCAGGATCTCCGTGCAGTACGGCAGTTCGGCAATGCCGGGCAATTCTGCATGGTTCCTTTCGTTCACCCGGACGTCGGACATCCGCCCGGCAATAAATTTGTTATACGACCACTGCCCGGCCGCAAAATAAAAGGATCCGAAAAAGTCGGCATTCTCCTTCTTGTCATACGCCCCGGCATCGAGCGCATAACCGAGGAGATACCATACGCCCTCCCCGGCAGAAATGCGGACAAGTTCCCCTGCCCGGAGCGAAAAGAGTTTTTCTTCCACCGCCGCCGGGTAGGTCTCTTCCCCGTTTTCGGAAAGTTGCAGTCCCGGATAGAGATAGAGGCCGTTCGGATAGCGGTCCTCCGCATGGGTCGGGTCGTCCGAGAGAGAAAGATATCCGTCAAACGTCTCTTCCGTGACGTTCCCGCCCTCCGCAATCGCTCCATTCAACAGATTCTTGGCCGCGCTCACCTGCTGCGCCTTGGAGACGTCCTGAATATTTTTGAAATACAAAAGTTTCACGCGCGTATATAACGCGGCGTAAAAAGCCTCCTTATCCGCGGCGGGAAGATCGTTTTTGTAAAGATAACTATACAGTGCGTCGGCCTTCAGTTCCAGGAGGGCGCACTTCCTGACGGCCTCGGCGCTCGTTTTGTATTGCTTCGCCAGTTCGGCAAACGCCGCCTCTCCCCCGGCGGTATCGACCTCGCGTTCAAAATACGTGTCGATCTCTGCACGTTCCGCGATCGTGAGGCTCTGTCCGGTCTCGTCATAAAGCGCGGCGGCCGTCAGCTTGGCACGGATCTCCCCGTCGATCTTTTCGGTGAGGAAATCCCCCCATGTCGCGTCGACTCCCTCTTGCGTACAGGCGCTTTCCCAGAACACGGCGGTGTCCTGCGTCCCCCGGATGCCATAGAGTTTCATATATTTGCTCTTCAGCGTGGCGAACCAGAAGTTGTACATCTCCCCGTCCAGCACCGCGCCGCCCATCGAATAGACCTCGCCGCGCGGCAGAAAGAGGAGAAGCCCTCCCGCCGTCAGAGATGCCAGCAGGAAAAGACAGACCACCGCAAGGACGATTTTTTTCCGTGCTCGGCCGGCCGGCCCTTTGGCGGCGTTTTTTCGGTCGTTTCGCCGCGCGGCGTTTCGTTTCTCTTCAGAGCTCATGGTTTATCCTCCTCTTTTTTCTCGCTTCCGTATGCGCTGAGGATCCGTGCGGCCGCCGCGGCCGGGTCCTCCCCCTGCCGCAACCGATAGCCGACGAACGCGCTGGCTCCGCTCCCGCACATCCGCAGTCCCGGAACCGCCGAAAACGCGCAGCTCCAATCGGCCAGGGACAGTTTCGTAAAGCAGAAGCGAAGTTCACCGCCGCGCCGTTCCACCCGTTCGATCCGGGCGCGGACGGCCAGCGCATGGCAGAGTGCAACGTTCAGAAGGGTCAGCACGGGTTCCGGCGGCTCTCCGAAACGGTCGCAGAATTCATCGAGTACATCGTCCCTGTCCTCGGGCGTGCCGATCAGGGAGAGTTTTTTGTACATATCGATCCGCTGTCCCGTCGAGGCGATATACTCCTCCGGGATAAAGGCGCTCACGCCGAGATCGACCCGCGCCTCGAAGGGCGGCTCGGGCGTTTTTCCCTGCTCCTCCAGTACCGCCTCCGAGAGAAGCCGGACGTACATATCATACCCCACGGAGTCGATATGCCCATGCTGTTCGGCCCCAAGGAGATTCCCGGCTCCCCGGATCTCCAGATCCCGCAGGGCGATCCGGAATCCGGCGCCGAATTCGGTATATTCCCGGATCGCCTCAAGACGTTTCTCGGCGATCTCGGTCAGTTCTTTTCCCGGCCGGTAGGTACAGTATGCGTAAGCCTGCCGGGCAGACCGCCCGACCCGACCGCGGAGCTGATGGAGTTGGGCAAGCCCCAGCCGGTCGGCGTCCTCGATGATCAGCGTGTTGGCGTTCGGCAGATCGACCCCCGTCTCGATGATGGTGGTACAGACGAGGATATCGATCTCCCCGTTGACCAGTGACTGCCAGATCTCTTCGGTCTCCTCCCGATCCATCTGCCCGTGCGCGACGGCGATCCGCGCATCCGGCAGTTCTCTTTGCAGTCTGTCCGCCGTCCGATAGATCGTGCTGATGCGGTTATAGAGATAGAGTACCTGTCCGCCGCGCGCCAGTTCGCGCCGGATGGCCTCGGCCACCATTCCGTCGTCGTGCGGCATGACGTAGGTCTGCACCGGGGAACGGTCAAGCGGCGCTTCGTCCAGCACCGACATATCACGGATGCCGTTCATCGCCATGTTGAGCGTGCGGGGGATCGGCGTGGCCGTCAGGGTCAGCACGTCGATGTTTTCCGCCAGTTGCTTGATCTTTTCCTTCTGCCCGACCCCGAACCGCTGTTCCTCGTCGACCACCAGCAGACCGAGCTTGGCAAAAGAGACCCCCTGCCCCAGCAGGGCGTGCGTTCCCACGATAATGTCGATCTCTCCGCGCGCAAGCCGCCGCAGGATCTTTTGCCGCTCTGCCGGTTTGCGGAAGCGCGACAGCATCTCGATGTTCACAGGAAAGCCGCGCATCCGCGAGGTCAGCGTGGTATAGTGCTGAAGAGCGAGGATCGTCGTGGGGACGAGAATGGCCACCTGCCGGCCGTTCATCACTTCCTTGAATGCGGCGCGGATGGCGACCTCGGTCTTGCCGAATCCGACGTCCCCGCACAGCAGTCTGTCCATCGGCACGGGGCGCATCATATCTTCCTTGATCTCTTCGATCGCCTCGGCCTGCGGGACGGTCTCCTCGTATTCAAACGCGGCGGCAAAGTCGCGCTCCATGTCGTTATCGGGAGCGCAGGCAAAGCCCGGCTTGCGCTGGCGCGCGGCGTACAGGGCGACCAATTCCCGCGCCATCTCTCGCGCCGCGCTCTTGGCTCGCGCCTTGGCGCGTCCCCATTCTCCGCCGCCGATCTTATTGAGGCGCACGTTGCCGTCCGCACCCCGCTCACCGATATAGCGCGAGACCATATCGAGTTTATCGGCACGCAAAAAGAGTTTTTCCTCCCCGGCGTATTGCAGGGTGATATAGTCGTGTACGCTTCCGTCGACCGTCAGGGTCTGCATCCCGAGAAATCGCCCGATCCCGTGCATGGCGTGAACAACATAATCGCCCTCTTTCAGTTCGGCGTACGAAAGGATCTTTTCTCCCGCGCCGCTCTTGGCCCCAAAAAAGCGCGCCCGGCGCGTCCGGCCGGCCCGCTGGGGAGAGGCATCCTCCGCCGTCGAAAGTACGGCGATCCGCGCCGACGGGATCTCAAAACCCGTTCCACCCCCCTGACAGAGCAGGATCTCACCGGGAGCAGGAAGCGCATCCTCGCCCCCGGCGGCGCGGCAGGAAAAGCCGGCCTTCCCGAGCGATTCGCTCCGTTCGGCGATCTCGGAAGCACTGCGGCAAAGTAGGATCACGCGATACTTTTTTTCCCGATAATCGGCAAGGTCTGAAGAAAGCAGTTCCTCCCGCCCGCCGTAGAAGACGGTCGTACGGCAGGAAAAGCCGAAAAGCCCCGAGAGATTCATCCCCGGAGGAGGTCCCGCAAAGCTATTCCCGTACACAGCGTAGTTTTCCGAGAGGAAAGCGTCCAGCACCGCGCGCGGAGCGTGGAAGCTATACCCGCCGGGCAGTTTTCGGTCTGCGATCATCGCCGAGGCGGTCTCGCCTTCGAGCGTTATGACCGACGCAAGATGGGCAAAGACCTCCGCCGCATTCTCCAGAAGGACCGGCACGCACCGCACCGCCCCTGCGAAATAAGAAAGCAGGCAGGAAGCCTCGGGATAGATCAGCCGGATATACTTATCGGCGAAGGCCAGTTCGGCATTCGCGTCCACGGCGGCCAATTCCGAAGCATAGATATCGGATTCTTTATTGTCAAGTTTTCTTTGCAATTGAAGGATTTCGGTGCGGATACGTGCGCGTCCCTCTGCATCCGGAATGACCTCGCGCGCCGGAAAGACCGAGGCGGTCTCCAGGGTCTCGCTCAGACGCTGGGAGAGCGGATCGAAATGTCCGATCCTGTCGACCTCATCGCCGAAGAATTCAACGCGCACCGGCTCTTCGCCGCCGTCAGCCCAGAAATCGACGATGCCGCCCCGGCGGGCAAACTGTCCGGCCCCCTCCACACCGGGCACCGGGTAATAACCACAGGCCGCGAGCGTTTCGGCCAGCCGGTCGGGGCTGAGCGGATCGCCGGTGCGGAAGACGAGCGTGCGCCGGGCAAGACATTCGGGCGGGACGGTATAGGAAAGCGCGGCGGCCGCCGTAGTGACCACAGCCGAAAGTTCCCCGGAAAGAAGGCGGGAAAGCACGGAAAGCCTCGCGCGTTCGGTATCATGCGAGGCGGTGATATTATATAGGATCGGTTCTCTTTCGGGGTAGATCGCCGCGGGGATCCCGCGCTCTTTGAGGACCGACGCGAGCGCCGCGGCCTTGCCGGCATCCGGCGCAAGAAGCAGGCAGGGCGCCCCCGGCCGGCCGAGGACGGCGGCCGCCTCTCCGAGCAGAAGTTCCAGCACCCCGCCCGGCAGCCCGGACAGATACGTGGGGAGGGGTTTTTTGCTTTTTGCCTGCTCTGCGATCAACGCAAGGAAGTCCCGCGCCTCGCGCGCCTCCAGCAGGGCTTTGACCACCATGCTCATGATCCCTGCGAAAGGCGGCTCATGGCGCGTTCGGGATCACCGCCGATCCAGAGGGCAACCGCATCGAAAATATCGGGATAGCGCGCCTCGATCACCCGCCGGTCTTCTTCGGAAAGGCGGCCGAGCACCCAGTCGGCAAGCGGATACTCTCGGTTCGGCTTTTCGCCCACACCGATCTTCACCCGCGGGAAATTCTCGCTCCCGAGATGGGCAATGATGCTCTTGAGGCCATTGTGCCCGCCCGCCGAACCTGCGCGACGCATCCGCACCCGGCCGGGAGCAAAACTGATGTCGTCATGCAGGATCATCACGCGCTCCGGCGGGATCTTGTAGAATGCGGCGGCCTCGCCCACCGCTTCCCCGGAGGCATTCATGAAGGTCTCGGGCTTCATGAGCAGGACCTGCTCTTTGCCGAGTTCGGCCTCCCCGCACAAGGCGTGCCAACGCACCCTGTCTACCCGGGCCGAAAGTTTTTCCGCGATATAATCCAGCGCGCAAAAGCCTGCGTTATGCCGGGTGCCGCGGTATTCCATGCCGGGATTCCCAAGCCCCGCGAGGATCCAGCCGACCGGCTTCTTTTTTTCCTCTCCTCCGCTGCCGATGCGCCGGAAAAGCTCAAATATATCCGCCATAATTCTCCTTTCCGGCCGCGCCGGTCGTAAAACGGCAAAGCGGGTGACGTCTACCGGAGCAGACCTCACCCGAGCCGCCTGTTTTTCTCAGTTTTCCCCGTTTGCGTCCTTTTCGCGCACAAGGATCAGTTCCTTTGCATACGGGAGCGATGCGATCACGTCGCACAGGGTATGCCATTCCGCCAGTTTATGGTTTCGCCGGGCATAATAAATATTGACCAGCGTTTCATAATTCAGCGTGACGGTGCGGAGTTGGTTATAACTGCTCGGCAAAAGCTGGATCATGTCATGCCAGCAAGCCGGGTCGCGCGTCTCGAGATAAGCGCGCCGCCGCTCCTCCAAGAATGCCACCAACCGGTCAAGGGCCGCAAGAGCCCCGTCGCTCATCCGGTCGTGGCTGAAATCGTCACGTGAAAATTCCTTGGAATGGATCTTGTGCATCGTGGAGCAGGAATTGGCCACCGTGGCCACCTTGTAGGTATCAAACTCCTTCCACCAGTAAAGCGGCGCGGTAATGTCCATCGAAACGAAGATCTGCCGCAGATATTTGCGGTGGTCGCTCCCCGACACCGAAAGCCGATGGCAGAGGTCGAGGTCGTTCGGGCCGAGGACGTAATTCCCTTCCCCGTCGTAGTAACTGTCGGAACGCGCCCAACTGTTCATCGGATTGCGCGCCCCACGCACGGCATTTTCCAGATTCATCACGCTGACCTTCTCGATCTGTATCATCGCATTTCTCCGCTCTTTCATATTTGCTTCCTTAAGAATATCATACTTCGGCCCTCTTGTCAACGGCGGAAAGCGAAATTTCAAAAAGCCCGAAGTCTGCGCGCCGGCCGGATTATGCCTTCTCCTCATCGTCGTCCGGAAGAACCGTCCCCCTGCGATTCTCCGCTCGGGCGCTCGCCCACCGCCCCACTTGACCCCCTCAGCGCCTCGTCTTTTCCGCGCCGCCACCCCGCACCAACCAAACAACAGTCTCCGGCCGCCTTCCGATCTCCCGCATGCCCGGTAGCACCGCCTCCCCCGTACCCCCGTGTTCCCTCGCCTCTCTGCGTGCTCCCCTCGCCCCCGCGCCGCCTCCGTATCATCCCCGCATCACCGCCGCCCCGGCTCTCCCGTCTTTATGCGGCCGCCCCGGCTCCAACTCCGTAACAGCCTTTGCTCCCGCCCCGCGTCCTCTCGCGCCGCCACTCTCCCTGCCATTCTCCCCCGCCGTCCCCGGTAAGCGTTTTTACTTCCTTCCCCGGCGGGGCGGGGCCGCCGCTGTCGCTTCTTTCCCGCAGAAGCAAAATCACCCGTGCGGAACGCACGGGTGATTCACAAAGTATTCTTTACATTTTAAAGATTCTTCGAGAGAAGCGTCTCATAAGGAAACGAGTTCGCCGCCTCTGTCAGCCGATTCGGCTTCCGCGAGCGCGAGGCGGATGGTCTCCCGGCAAGACTGCGGCGTGCAGATCGTGTTCTCCTTCACGCGCCCCGCCACAAGGTCGGAAAAAAATTCCACTTCAATGAGGTGAGAGTCGCGTGGGTCGTATTCGGGGGTGATATTCTTTCCATCCTCCCGGCTGATCACGCGTAAACCTTTCACATCGTCACAAAGAACCGTCCCCTTTTCAAACTCCGCACGGAGCGAACGTCCGAAGCCGCGCTCGGCCTTGATCCAGTCGTTCATACTGCTGACGGCGTAAGGCGCGTCGTAAATATAGTTCGTCACGCACATATCGTATCCGCTCCCGGGAATACAGATCCGGCCGCGGGTGGAAACGGCGCGCGGCATCCCATAAAGATACTGCACCATGTCCACGTCGTGGATGTGCTGGTCAAAGAGTCCGCCGCCGCCCAGCTCACGGCGAAAGAACCAGTCTCTCCCGGGCTTAGAGCCGCCGCGTTCGTAAAAGCCGCCCCACGCTTCGCCCAGTTCGCCGCTTTCCATATAGTTTTTCACGACCCGGTAGATCCCGGCAAAACGCAGGCACTGCCCGATCATCAGATGAACGCCGTTCTTTTCGGAACAGGCGATCATCCGATCGCACTGTTCAAGATTCAGTGCCATCGGCTTTTCGGAAAGACAGTGAACCCCTCGCTCCATGACCTGACAGGCGAGCTTTTCATGCTCATAGGTCGGCGCCGCAATCAATACGAAATCAAGCTTTTCCTTATCCAACATTTCCTCGGCCGATGCGTACAGCGCGTATTTGGAAAATCTGTAGGAATCCTTCTCCATCCCCGGGAGATAGTCGCTCTTCGTGTATCCGCCGCCGAAGGCCGCCGGATCGGTGTCTGCCAGCGCCACGACCTGCAATTTTCCTTCCTTCTCTAACTTTTCACAGTTTCCGAGGTGTCCGCGCCCCATCGCGCCGACGCCCACGATCCCCATCCGTACCATATTCGTCCTCCTCTTCAAAGCCGCCCGCATTCCGGGATGGCTCTCTTGCCCCCATTATAGCCTCTTCCGCTTCGGAATACAAGAAGCAATCCTGTAAATTTTTTTGTCCGATTCTGCTTTTTTCGCCTCCTTTTTAGACGAAAGATCGGATGTTTTGGGAGAATTGCAGGATTGGGCAGAAAAACAGCAGGAATATTGCTTTACAAAAAGAGACAAAGATTGTATAATGAGAGCGAAAAGTCCCAAGAAAAGAAAAGGAGAAAAGCTTATGCAGATCGGAATTATGACGTCGATCCGGGATTATCGGAAGAATTTTGCCACGATGGCGGAAAACGGCATATACAGTTGTCAGCTTTCCGTCCCCGGGATTCACGGAGAAAGTGAAGTATATCCCGATGCGGCCGATGTGAAAAAGGCCGCGGACGAATACGGCATCCGCATCACCGCGCTGGTTCCCGCCTGGAGCGGTTACTGCAATTACGCTTATCCGGAGATGTATCAAACCCTCGGTCTCTGCTGCCCCGAGGAACTCTATGAGATCCGGATCAACGACTATATCACAGGCGGCCGGTACGCCGCCGAGATCGGCATCCCGGAGATCATGTCGCACTTCGGTTATATGCCGGACGACCCGAAAAATCCCGTCCATATCCGCGTGGCCGACGGCATCCGGCGCATCGCGAAAGAATATCAAAGCCTCGGGCTGATCCTCGGCATGGAAACCGGGGAAATGATCCCCCTGACGCTCTCGCTCCTGCTGGACGAGATCGGGGAGTCCAACGTCGGCGTGAACTTCGACCCCGCCAACTTTATCATCAACGGCCGCGCCTATCCGACCGACGCGATGGATACCCTCCTGCCGCGCCTGGTCAGCATGCACATCAAGGACGCCGTCAAGCCACTCCCCGGCGCCCCAAAAGGGAAAGAGGTCGCGGTCGGACAGGGATGCGTCGACTTCCCCGCCCTGCTTTCCATGGTCTGCGGATACGGGCATACCTTTGACCTGACCATCGAACGTGAGATCTCCGGCCCCGCTCAACAACTGGCCGACATCCTGCACGCCAAGCAGTATCTTGAATCGATCCTCAAGGATCTCGCCCCTGCCTCGCACTGAAATTTCTCCGACTCTTTGCCCCGGCGGGCCTTGCCCGCCGGGATTTTTTCATTTCCGGCGTATCGTCTTTACCGGCCTTACCTTCCCCCCTCGCCGCGTCGCCCTCGCCGGCCTTTCTTTTTCCCCCTCGCCGCATCGCCCTCGCCGGCCTTTCTTTTCCCCCCTCGCCGCATC
>CASDOQ010000047.1 GCA_949282345.1 uncultured bacterium
CCTGTGCAGTTGATTCCACGATACGGTTTTTCCTCCGATTTTTTCAAT
Source organism: uncultured bacterium (assembly GCA_949282345.1). Classification (GTDB taxonomy): domain Bacteria; phylum Bacillota; class Clostridia; order Oscillospirales; family CAG-272; genus UBA1740. Next base: position 49 of record CASDOQ010000047.1, read on the forward strand.
CGCTCCGTACTTTGCGCCTGATGTTACGGCTTTTTCATAGGCTTCCGCGCTGTCCGTGTAGAAGTCGTATAATATACCTTCATTAAGCTTCCATAGAATATCTAACTTTGAAGCCTTTGCCGCACCAATTACGGAACGAGCGTTCTCCTTTTCTGCATTTGTCAGTCCGCTGATACGGTTCTCATCGGTCAGGGCGGCTTTCACGATGTCGTTGACTAAAGGCGCGGTGAGAACGACGTCGAAGGCCGGAGAATGGCGTTGTGCTATCACCGATGGGTTTGCTTCTTTTATGTCTACGGCTCCGCCGGATGCGTATAGCATACTGAAAGGCGGTATCTTGCAGAGTCCGAGATATGAATCCCCGGTGGCCATCGACTCCCCCGTGTCGGTCACGATCGGGAGCGCGACCTTCCCGTCTTCTGCTGGCAGGTCGGTTCCATTCACGGTGATTCCTATGATGTTTCCTCCGGACGAACTCTCCAGCCTCTCGACAGCTGAGGAAAGCTTTTCTACTTCTTCCGCCGGCGCGTATACCCCATCGTGCGTGTGCGCGTCGTAAGCGGCGGCGAGGGCCGAAAGCGAGCGACTGCCGTCCACCGTCAGATAGGTCGAGAAACTGCCGGAACGGATCTCCTCCATGAACTCTTCAAGGTTCGTCCCCTCCCGCGCTCCGGGAAGTTGCCCGGCGAGCCCGCCGGCGTTGAGATAATCGACCAGCGCGTTGTAATGTGAAACGATCCGCAAAGAGAGCGCGTCGTAGGCGGCCTTCAGTTCTGCGGCGTTCATTCCGCGGGTTCCGTACCGTCCCCCGCGGTTCGGTGCGTCGGGCAATCGCTGTATCCACAGCGACTTCACCTCAGCATCGGTAATTTTTTCTATCATATTCTGATCCTCCCTGCAACACTGTACCGATATGCGACCGAAACGAGTCCGAACGGCCGCTGATATTCCTCGGAAAAGAAATAGTATTGTTTTTCCGCCCAGTGTTTCTTTTTTTCGTCCAGATGAACCGTCCTTACCGCCCCGGAAGCGAAATCGGTCACCGAAAAATCGTATTCACCGTATTCGGTCGTTCCCCCGTATAAAACGTCGCAGTCCTCCCAGTCGTCCCGGTCGGTGCGCACCCGGGCATACACCCGCTCTCCCGGCATATTTTTCAGTTTGATCACGCTGTATCCCCGCACCGTATTTTTGGCAAGATGCGGGAGAGAACAGTTTTCGCTTCTCGTCGCACAGCCTGAAAAATAGGCGCGCCCGTTAAAGGTATACCACTCACGGGGGATCCTGCCGTCAACACCGCGTTTATCGGTATTGAAAAGCGCCAGGGAACCGCTGTCGGTTCCGAAGAACAAAAGCCCGTCGATCCCGCAGAAAACGCTGGCGGGATGAAAGACCCCGCCGTACTTTTCTCCGTCCGTATCGACAAGATACGGGGTTCCGTCGCGAAGAACGTAAAAGACCTCTGCCTCCCCGTCGGTCGTGCGGACGCTGTATACCTCTTCTCCGTCCGCGTAATACTCGCGTTCCGAGAGCGCGGGTTCGCGCTCCTCTTCGCCTATCCGGATCTTTTTCCCAATAAGTCCTGAGGGGAGAGACGAAAGATAACGGTAGCGGTCTGTCTGCCCCTCGTAGATCCCGATATCCGAGAGGTAATACCAGGTATATTCGGTATGTCCGTCCCGCGTCTCGGTACAACGGCCGTCCGCGAGATAAATATGCCCGTTCACCCCGATCCCGAGATAGGTACCGAAGCGGAAAAGCGTCGCTTCGGAAAGTGCCTCCGCGCAAAGCGGCCGGTCGACCGCTCCTGAGCGGTGCGTCAGGGAACGCTCATAGGCAACGCCGTGGTATTCGACCGCCGTCAGCCCGCGTTGCGACAGGAAGACCACCTCGTCCCCGAAAGTCGTGGCTCCCCCGCTGCATCCCGCATCGCCGATGCCCTCGGTCACGGGATAGATCCTCGTCATCACGTCGGACGGCCCGTCCTGCCCCTGATGGCAAAAGAGCGAGGCTTCGCCGGGGTACTCCGCGGTAAAAATGAAGAGGAAAGCGCCGAGCGGCGTCATCGCGCGCACCTCGGCCACGCCGTTTCCGTCGGTAAAATAGTTGTAACACCCGAAATAGGTAGGGTCAACGACCCCTGCTCGTGTCGGCTGACTGTAAAAGACCATCCCCGGCAGATCGGGATTCCCGGTCAGGAAGATGCGTCCGTCAAAACGGCAGATCTTTCTGCATCTGCGTATGGCATCCACCGAACTCCCCGTGTACTTCCATCCGCCGGCGGCAAGTTGGGAAGCAAAATCGTCCTTCCCGCGTAATCGGATCCGCAAGAGGCGACCATAGAGCGCGCTCTCGTTGTCTGCCTCCAGGCGAAGACCGAAGATCTTTCCGGTATAATCGGCTTCGATCGCCCATCGGACGCCTGACCCGGTTGAAAAAAGCGTCTCGCCGTCCAGCGTGACCGAAAGCACCGCCTCGGCCTTTTCATGTAACGGAATACAGGCGTAAACCTTTTCGTACCCGCTCATGGGGTAAAGCGTGCAGTTGCCGGGGTTGCTGAGCGGAAAGATCTGCTCCGTCCCTTCGATCGAGGCATATTCCTCCGCACTGCCGCGGTAATGGACGGCGGTGAGCGAAGTCCCCGAAAAAGCGTAACTTTCGACCGAAGCAAGACTCGTCGGTAAATAGAGCGTCTGCAGCAGGGGGCAGTCGGAAAAGCACTGGATGGGAATCCGCACGATCCCCTCGGGGAGCACGACGGTCTCGAGCGCCGTCATTCCGAAAAAGGCACGCATCTGCAGATCGCACACCCCCGCGGAAACGATCAGGGTCTTTATGGTCGCGTTGTTGCGAAAGGCGTCGGTCTCCACCCCGCTCACCGCATATTCGCGTTTGCCGAGTTTCACCCGGGAGGGGATCACCACGGTGCTGTCACTGCCGTAGATACCGCTCACATAACAAAGCCCGTCCAACGTCACCGTATATTGGAGTTTCGCGGTTCCGTACCCGAAAGAAGCGATATCAAAAAGCTGCCTCTCCTCGTAATACTCGCGCGTCAGAAGATTTTTCTGCTCTGTCCGCACGTCGTCGGCATACAGGGTGGGAAGATAGGCAATCTCTTCGGCCGGAGAATATTCCTTCCCGTCGGCGATCAGATAATGCTCCCCGTCCAAAAGGAGAAGGCGACGGTCGAGCAGAACAGCCTCACTCCGGCAGGCGGCAAGCGCGGCTCGGTTTTTGGCTGTCAGCGCCTGCGGCTCCTTCTCCGTGTCAAATTCCTCGCGTGTCAGTTGATAAAGCCCCTGCCCGGCGTGCACCGTCAGCCCGTCCCCCTGCGGGGACGGATATATACCGTAGATCGGCCCGTCGAAGGTGCGAAGTCTTCTGAAACCTGGGATGGTTTCTGCTCCGGCCACCGCCGTAGTGCCGTAATCCCGGTACATATTCTCGAGGTACGCAAAGTGCCGGGGCGAGATCAGAGACGGATCTTCCGAGAAATCTGCGCCGCAGAATTCCGGATAGATCATATTGTAAACATAACTTTTACTTTTTGCCATATTATCCCCATCCGTTGGTAATCCTGCAAACGCCGTTGCCCGACGGTGCCCTCGGAATTCTTCTCTCCGCCTCACGGGCGCGGGCGAAATAAAAAGCTGCCTTATCCGGGTCGTCATCCAGCCATACATAGGCGGCGCAGAGGAGAGTCAGGATCTGCTCTTCCTCAGGCGTGACCGGGATCTGCTCGTCCTCGCCGATCGCCAGCCTCCGCCGATAGCGGACGGTCAGCACCGTCGGGTATCGGTTGGGGAGAGAGAGCACCGTTCCGCTTTCCGCGATATACTCGCCGTACAGCCTCCCGTCCCCCTCACGGAAGGGCGTGCCGTTCTGATCGGTCGGGGGCGCTGTCAACGCCTGCAGATCCGCGGCATACCGCGTCAGTTCGTACCGGGTAGACCCGAGCGGATCGGGGATCTCCCCGCCGTTTTCGGCATACGCGCAAAGACAGAGAAGAACGGTATCGCTCCCCTGCGGGCAGATCCGGATCTCCGTGTTTCCCGCCCGCTCCGCCCGAAGCGTGATCACGGCGGGGGCGTCCGGCGGCAGGGCCGCGTATTCTTCAGTTGTCTCGCGTCCCGAAAAGGATACCCGCACGTTCCCCCGCCCGTACAGACGGAGGAAGAGCGAGCCGGCAAAGGGGAGCGTATAGCAGATTTCTTCCCCTGTCCTCTGGGTTTCGGAGATGAAGAAGAGCGGTCTTGGCGGGCAGTGATAGATCACCGCCGTCCCAGAACGGGGACGCATCGCCGCAATTTCGGACAGTGCGCGTTCGGCCGCCTCGCGAAGAAGCGCCTCGTTATCCTCCAGCGTGGAGGAAAAGCCGAGATGCGTGACCGCGCCGGCCAGCTCCGTCAGCGTCATGCGTGCCTCCTCAGGCGATCGCCGTTGCGCCGGTGACGGCCGTATCGCTGTCCACGGCCAGCAGGATATGCTTATAGGTTCCGAAGCCGACGCCAAAGCGGCAGCGGCCGTTCCAGATATAGTTGCCGGTGTGATGATCCACCCAGTTGGAGACGGTCAACGGCACGCGGTTGAAAAACATATTCCCGCCGAGATTGCGGTTGGCCTCCGAGGACATGATCATGACCCGGTCATCGCTCGCCTGCCAGTCGGGCATGACGACGATATTCCAGTTTCCGAACTGCAGGTTGATGTCGTTGTAGCCGTTGCCGGTCGCGCCTTCGCTCCCGCAGACCTTCTTGACGATCATTTCCGCACTCGGACGGTTACCGGGCAGAATGATGGTGTCGGCAGTATAGCCCAGCACGTCGCCGTTTTCATCCTTCATGTTCCGAAGGATCGAAGCAAGCGAGCCGAGCGCCGCCTCAAATTCCGAGGTACTGCCGAGGATACCGCCATAATAATAGTTGGACTGGGTGCCGTTCAGCGTGGCGTTCCCGTACTTGTGCGAATTCGAGAAGAGCGCTTTTCCGTCCGGGGTGGTAAGGTCAAGCGTCGCCCCGGCAAAGCTGCCGGTGGTGTCGGTTCCGTTTGCCAGCACGTACTCGCAGATGCGGTTCATCGTCTTGTAATACGCGCGGGTGAAGTTTTCGACCCGGCGCTTCGCGTCGGCCGCCACGCCGTAATTGGCGTCTTCCATCATCTGTGCCGTGATGGTAAATTCCTTCATGAACTGGATATGTTCGATGAACTTACGGTAGGTCTCCTCCATCCCGTCAGCGGTGGCGGCCTCGCCTTCGGCAGCCGCATGGAATACCCCGAACTCGTTCTGCCCGACGATCGTCTCGCCGAAACGGTTGGAGCGTTCCACATTGAAGAGCCAGTCGCAGATCCCGCCACGCTTGGTCAGCAGGTCGGACTCATGCTCAATGATCATTTTGATCGGCGTTTCGAGTTTGCCGATAGCGGCGTTATGCAGACCGCCGGTCTCCGAATAAAGAATTGACATTTTCTGTTGTTACTCCTTGAATTTATTTATTTCTGTTTCCCGAGGCACGCAGATAGAGCGCCCCGATCTCCCGGTCGGAAAGCGTGGGGAAAAGCTCCCGTGCGCTGGCCATCTCTCCGGCACTCATCCCGGCGTGTGCCGGTGCCGCGCCCCGTCCGAGAGAGGAGGAGAGATGTGCCCGGCTGTCAGGCATCGAGGCCCGCCCGATGCGCGTATAGTGCGCCGCGGCGTACGCCTCGGGAGCCGAAAGCCCCGCCTCCCGCAATTCAGCATACCGGGAAAGATTGGCGATCCCGAAAAGATCTCCCGCCGCCCGCACTTCCGGGAATGAACGGCATATCTGTCGATAATCCTCCTCGGCTCTTTGCCGATAGACTTCCTCGCTTCCGGCACCGACGTCGGGTTCCGGGTCCCCGCCGCTGGCGACCTCCCCGTCTTTAGCGACCTCCTCTGTGGGGTCGCTCGTCCCGCAGAGGGGGATCTCTTCCGGCGGATCCGCAGCGTCGGCCGCAGAGTCTGCCGCAAAACCTGCGGTCTCCTCCCGCAAGATCCCGGTCACCGGGCCTTCACCCGGTTCTTCCCCTGCGGTGCTTTTTGCGTCCCCGGTCTTATCGGCCGCGCCGGTCTCTCCCGGGGCTTCGTTTTCTTCCCCGCCCCCCGGCAGGATATTTCTCTTCGTTTCTTCCATACTTTTCTCCTTTTACTTGCGGCAACGCAGATCTTCCTTGCCCTTGGCGGTCAGTTTCACGGCGCGGGGGTCACCCGCGGCGGGATTCCCCGGCGCGCTGATCTTTCCGATGGCGTTGGTCGCGTAGGGGTTCTTTTTGTCCTTCATGCTCTCTCTCCTTTCGTATTTTGGTTTTTTCGGAGGGCGGTCGTATCAAAAAGCCCTCAGGCCGCGAAAAGGTCGCATCCTTTCCCGCCCTCCGCAAAACAGTCTACCGCATTTTTCACTGAAAACGGGGACGCTCTTCCACTTATTTTCTCTCGACCTTCAGAAATTCCTGGCGCAGTTTTTCGATATACTCCGCCTTCTGCCCGGCGACCTCGCCGCAATAGGTCGCAACGCGGTCGGCGTCGCTCGCAGAAAGACCGATCGCGATGCAGTATCGGTAAGCCCCCTGATATTCGAATCCCTCATTCAGCAGTTGCTTCGTGAGCGTGTTCAGCGTGGAAACCGCCGGGCTGAGTCTGACCGAACTCCGGAACTCTTCGAGCAACGCCCGCTTCTGTTCCTCGTTGTTGGCGATCAACCCGGCATACTGTTCAGCCGTCTGGTTGCGGTCGGCCGGCAGAGAGAGCATCGTCTCCGCCCCGCTGATCAGTTCGTTCCCGCGTTCTTCCCGCACCTTTTGCAGATAGTCCGCGTAGCCGTCCGCCAGTTTTTTCACCCCGTCGGTCCGCTCTTGCTCGATCGCCTTTTCGCTTTTCGCAAGAGCATTCCGCCGCTCGCTTTCAAGATACGCGGCATATCCGTCCTCCGCAAGACCCGCCGCCCGGAGGTTTTCCCCCTGCTTTCCGTACCCGGCAGGCGTCGCTCCCGCGGTGGCCGCGCTCTGACGGCGGCTGTCCGCGTCGTCCCGGATTTTCCCGGTCAGCCATTCCCGATAACTCTTTGCTCCGCTGAGATCGGCAATAGTTTGTAAATATTTCTTTGCATTATCTGTCAATCTGTTCTTCATACGTTTCCTCCTCCCGCTTTTTTAGCACATCGGAAAAATACTCCACGTTCTCGCGTGCGTAGGGATAATGCGCCCGCTCCTGGTTCTGCCAGTACCGCAGGAGCGTGACGGGATCGTTCGGATCTCCGAGCGTACCCGAGCGCAGATTTTCGAGGTTTCTCTCCCATAAGCTCTCGCGCTGTTGGGCAACGCCGCCGTTCTTGTCGGCGGAAAAGAGATATCCGTCGTCGTAAAGCCAGCACCCGCGTGTGCGGTCGTAGAGCAGGAAATCGTAGCGGTCAAAGACCGACTCGTGCAACCGTCCGTAAGCATCCCGGTAGGCAATGCTTTTGACCTCATCGGCATACGCCAGCGTGAACTCAAAGATCAGCCGGTCAATATCGGCATAGGCCGCCTCCTTCATCCGTCTCTTGGACTCCAGACGTCCGGCCGCCTGTTCGACCTGTAGCTTCTTGGCGTAACCCGAAAGAGCGGAATGGTCGGCAAGCCCCACATAGGAATCCGAAATTCCGATGATACGCCGTGCCTGCTCGTAGAGCCGATCCGACTGCGTCATCTCCTGCGAGACGTTCGGAGTTGTGTCGATCACGCCGTACATCCCGGCATTCTCCCCGGGCTGAAGGCGGATCACTTGTCCGAACACCGAGTTGTCGGGCGAAAGATGCGCGTCCTCCGGCATCACGGGCGTGACGGCGGAACGCATCAGTTTGGCCTGGATCCGTGACTCAAGTTTATTGATCTGCTGTTGCTGGGGGCGTATCATCTCACAGTCTGACTGCCCGATCCAGCTCCCCTCGCGCGAGACATTTTTGCGTATCACCACCGGGAAATGGCGTGGGCGGTAATAACGTACCCGGCAGATACCGATCCCGTCATCCTCCTGCCTCGGCAGGGGCACCTCCTCGTATTCCGAGGTACGGTAATCAAACTCCGCCCCGCAGTCACAGCCGCCGCGCGGTGCGCCGCAGGCCGTGCAGACCGGGATCTTCCGCCCGTAGTAATCGCAGAGGTCGGAAAGCACGCAGTCCCCCGAGAACACGAAACGCGAGATCCGCCCGTCTTCCTCCCGGTAAAAACAGGTGACGACCGTCACCGTATCCTCCTCGACAAAACCGCCCTCCGCCTCGGCGCGCGCCTCGGCGGCGACCGCCGCCGTTACGCCGAAACGTCTCGGCAGTTCTCGCCGGGGCGTTGCCTGCCGCAAAAAGCAGTATTCCATGTCCTCCACTTCGGGCATATCGGGCTCCGGGATAAAATCGAGCGGAGAGATGCAGTGAACGCGGATCCCGCTTCTCCCGTCTGCCGCCTCGGCGGCATCCCATTCCACGAGCCAGACCGACCCGCCGTAGACCGCCGTATAGCGCTCGTCCATGTCGTTCAGCCGTTCAAAAGGCAATTCGTCCCGCGCCCGGTTGCATAAATGCTCCACCGTCTCCGCGTTCCGCTCTCCCTGCTCACCGAAATGGCAGGCACTGACCCGGGGAGCAGGGATCTCGGCCGACAGCTCGCCCTCCACGATTTCGTACGTAATGTTCCGTACGGCGGTAGCCCGCACGGTCGAGCCGTCGATCTCGTCGCTGCCGAGATACTGCTCCATATGCCGCCGCAATTTTTCCTCTTCCGGTGCCCGAGCGGCGCGCGCCGCCTCATAGAGAGCCGAGAAGTAGGCAAGTCTTTCTTCTTTCTTTTCTGGTATCATAATGGTTCTCCGTATTTCTTCATAAGATAGTGCCGCTCCTCTTCGGAGGCGGCGTAATAATCCTGCCACATATCAGGGGTCCACGGCCGCTTTTGTCCTCCCCCCTCCCCGGCCGGTGCCGGACGGCACCAGGTCACCGCAAACCCGCGGAGCGCATCCGGCGCGTGCGTGATCTCGTGCGGCTCGGTGTCGGCGTCATTCGGTTTTTCGGGATCGCATAAAAGCATCGGCAGACACCGGCAAAGCTCCACGCAATTCCGGAAGATCTGCAAGCGCGGCACTCCGTCCGAGGCCGGAGCGAGAAGTTCCTTGACCGCCATCCAGCCCGCCTCGCGGTCGTTGGAGGACTTTTGAAAACGGATGCCGTTCTCCGCAAAGATCAACGCACGGCTCCTTCCGCTCTCCTGCGCCCGGCTGAAAAGATCGGGTGGGGCAAGCGTTGCATGGATACACTCCTCGGGCGGCGTAGCCTCCCGGATCCTGCGTGCCGCCTCACTGATGATCAGATCGCTCTCACAAAGTTCGCGGTAAACGTAGGCGCGCCCCTCGGGCGAAACGGCGATCCAGAGGACCGCCAGCCGGTCAAGCCCGTAGTCGAGCGAACGGTAGCGCCGCCACCCCGGCGGCAAAGGAAAGGGAGCACAGGTGTGTCGGTCGTACGAAAATTCGGGAAAGAACTGCCCGGAAAAGAGATTCCAATCTCCCTCCAGCAGGGCGCGCCGTTCCGCCTCCGGCAGGGCCTCGAGCCGCCGCCGGTAATCGGGGTCGGCGGCGCTCAGAAAGCGGTTATCCGTAATTTTCGCCGGGAGGAAAATGCGCCTCACGCCGTCGGCCCCGGTAAAGGGCGTATCGGGCGGAGCCGGATCGATGAAGCGTTCTTTCACCCATCCATGCCCCACACCGCCGGGGTTGGTGGAGGACTTGACCTGCTTCGGATAGCCGTTTGCCCCCCGCAGGCGCGAGATGAGGTAAAGGTATTGGAACTTGGTGAAATGCGTCAGTTCGTCAAATCGGATCACGTCGTACTCAGCAGACTGATACTGATAGACGTCGCTCTCCCCGGCGCAGTATCCAAAGTCGATCAGGGAACCGTTTGGGAATTTCCCGGTATGCTGCGTGGCATTGTATGCAAAGATCCCGGTAGGAAAAAGCGAACGCGCCGAACGGATGAGCGAACGTTCGAGTTCGGGAAAGGTGCGGCGCAGGATGAGCTGTCGGCTCCCGGGATAACGCAGGGCAAAAAGGAGGGCGTCCACGAGCTGTCCGTAGGACTTTCCTCCTCCGGCCGCCCCGCCGAAAAGGACCTCGGTTTCCTCCGCCCGGAGGAAAGCCGCCTGCCGGCTTGTGATTTCAAGTTTCATTCCACCACGCGGACCTCCACGGAGAATCCCGCATCCCCCGCCTCCGCCGGGAGAAAGCTCTCCTCGGGCAGGAGCATCTGCCGCACGGCCGCTCCGTCGTATCGTTTGAGCAGTGCCCCGACCTTCAACGTATCGCAATACCGGGCATAGGCCTCCCGCAGTGCCGCCGCAAAATCGCGCCGCCGGGAAAAGCGCGCAAATTCGTCAAGACTGATGCCGGCCCGTGCCCGGAATCCCGACATTGTCGGCGGGATCTCCCCGGGCTGAAAACTGAAATAGCGGACAACTTCCTCCGCCAGTTCCTTCCTGTACTTCATCCTCTCACGACCTCCGTGATACAGTCTATCACCCCTTTCACTGAAAACGGGGTTCTTTTTGCTTCCTGACTCCTGCGCGAAAATAAAAACCGGCGTTGCCGCGCTTTTTTCGCCGTCCCCGCCTCCTCTTCCTCTTTCCTTGCCCGCCCCCTCCTTTCCCCTCGGTTTCCTGCCCTCTATCCGCCGCCCGCCCTCAAAAAATAAACCCTCAAAAAATAAAAAGGGCGTTCCCGCCCCCCTTGCCCGTTCTTTTCTCCCTTGCCCGTTCTTTTCTCCACGCCGTTTCCTTTTCCCCGCCCCGCTCTCCCTCCTTGCCGCCTGCCGCCCGTCCTCTCCTGCTGCCCCTGCTCTGCCCGGAAAGAAAAAAGGACAGCCGGGATCTCTCCCGGCTGTCCGCCAAAAGGCTATTGAATGGGAATTTGCCTGTTCGGTCTTATGCTTCCGGCGTTTTGGAAACGATAGACGTCGGATAATTCTGCACCACAAACCGATAGACACCGTCCTCGGGCACGAGGGTATTCAGATACGCGGCAAACGCCTCTCCTAACCCAGCGCCGCCGGCGGTCACGTCTCTCTGTAAGATCCAGAGGCTCATCTGGCTCTGATGATCCTGTTGCATATACATCGCATACGAATCGGGCACGTTCAGGTTGGAGACCTGCTGCGGCATGGCCAGCCAGATGGTATAATCCATTTTGGTGGAAGTGATCAACGCACCGCTCTCCAGCACCGGCAGACGGATCCCGGTCTTCGCCTCGATCGCTTCGGCAACGGCCTGCGCCTCGGCGGCGTCGTAGTAGGTCTCGTCGTACACGATCTTGAAGTTCCGGATATCCACCGGATTTTTGCCCACGCCGTTCACCGTCATACCGGCCGTTCCGTAACCGAGGCTCGTAACCGCCTTCTTGATCAGCGAATCCTCGATCTCCGAGGGCTTGCCTTTCTCAAAGAAGTAGCGATAGATCGCCTCGGCGCTGACGCTTTTGCCGAAGAGGGCCGAGTCACAGTCAAAGGTGTAGGTCGTGTCGCCCAGCTTCACATACCATCCGTAGGCGATCCCGGTCGCGTGATGCGATTCGTAGGTCGCGTCCTCATAGGTCACCGCCACGGTGAAGCACTTTTCTCCCGTCTCCCCACGCACGAAGGTCTTGCCGACGTACGGGTCTACCTCGGTGGACTTGTAGATCGGGGTCTCGTGGTTATTCTGCCGTGCGCCGAATTCCAGCGTCTTCCCTTCTGCGTCCAGAAGCGCCTTGAGATCCGCGAGCAGCGCCTCGTCGATCACGTAGGTCGAACGCACGCCGATCTTCTGCTCCTGATCGGCGTTGTAACTGCTGGATATACGGGCCGAGTAACCCGAGAAGCTGATCAGTCTCGCCGCCATCTCCTCGACGGTCTCCGCCGGCTTTTGCACGGCGTTCAGCGCGTTTTTGTAGAGGATGCGGATGATGTTGAGGTCGTAATCGAAGACGGTGTCCACGTCTGCCAGGATATTGGCATACTGCAACCGCACGGCCAGCGGACGGTTCACAAACGCCGAGAGATCCAGCCCGTACTTCCCGGCCAGGTCGATGAGGTGGTTATACGCCGCCTCGCCGTCGACCTTGAGAGCCGCGTAGTAGGCCTCGTTCATCGCGGCAAAATAGGCGTCCAGCGCCAGTTTCTCGTACGCGTCGTAATATCCCGCTTCTCTCGCCTGAACCGAAACGATCGTGATATCCTTCATGGCGTTATGCACGATCCTGCGTCCCGCTTCGCCGAGTTCAAGATAGTGCGTGATATCCAGACGATAGAACTTGGCAAGGTCCACAAAGTGGTTCTGCGCCATTTCATCATCGGTGAGCACAACGTCATACCGGCGGATCGAATACCAGTTGTAATCCGACTGGGAAGCCAACGACATCATGTTGGAGTTGTAATAATAGGCGTCGGGAGTACCGCTGGCATACGCCACCTTCTGTTCGATCCCCCAGTTGTACTGGACGCTTCCCTGGGCACGGATCGCCACCACGAAGACCGGCATGTTGTTCACGTACGCGGTCGTCGCTTCCGGACAAGGCAGGATGCGCGCTTCAAGCGGAGAGAGCGCCTCCAGACCGGCAAAGTCGTCATCGAAGCTTTCGCCGTACAGCGCGCGCGCCTCGCTCTCGGTGATCGGCGAATAGCGCCCGGGATCGCTATAATCTTTTCCGTCTTTCGACGTCACCTTATAGTATTGGATCGGCTGGACGCTGAAGTCCTTATCGACCCGCACGAAGAGGGTCGCGGCACTGTTGCCGTCGGCACCGCTGACAGACTGATAGCCTGCGCTCTGCCAGCTGGAGACCGACGTGGGGCTTTTCGGATTCGTCAGAACGGCGGAGTAGCTGCCATCCCCGGCTTTGGTCGCCGTGATACGGGGCGTCTGGATCGACCAGTCGTCGGTCGAATAACCCCCGTTGGCGGTATACAGCACGTGCGGCCGGATATCGAGCTGGAAGCTCTCGGCGCCGCTGATGGTGGGATCGCTGTAAACGAACTCATACGTCACGTCCGAGAAAAGCATTTCAGTAGCCGTGGCCGCGATACCGGCTCCATAGCCCTGGACAAGACACGCATGACCCTTCGTGCTGAAATATCCGTCGTGGAAGGCACGGTCGCCGAGGTTCTCTCCGCGTATGGTGCCTTCATATGAGTTATTTTGGAACTCCAAAGACCCCACGCGGAAGACGCGGCGGAGTACACTGTGCTCGTTCTCGGCCAGGAACTCGCCGGTGGTGATCAGCTCGTTCTGCTTGCCGGTCACGGCCAGGCCCGCGTCCTTCATCTCCTCGGTCGCCGAGAAGAAGTCGACCCACAGGGTCATATGATCCTGCCGGGCATAGAGCTTGTTGTAGTCCTCCTGCGTGAACTTCTCTTCGGTCGGCTGGGGATAGAGGGCCTCGGTCTCACGGGCAAGGATGGTTTCAAAGATCTCGCCCGTCGTCAGCACGTTGCCCGAGAAGACCTCCATCATCTTTTCCGCCACCGCGGTGCGCGCGGTACCCGGGAGAGCCACAAAGTTTACAGGATCGATATCCGAGGAAAGTGCCAGCGCATAGATCTTCTTTTCCTCTTCAGCGGCATCGGTAAACATGGCGTCGTATTTCGAGTGGAAAGACTCACGCATATACGCGTTGTATGCCGCCTGTACCTGCTCGCGGATCTCCGAGCCGACCGTCAGATCGGCCATCGCCGTATACAGGCCGGCTTTTTCCACCGCGCTGAGTTCCTCGTATCCGCGGAGATCGAGGCGGTAGTACTTGGCCAGATCGGCAAAGTGGTTCTGCGCGATCTCTCCGTTCGTGATATCTCTGTCGTAATACCGCAGGGCGTACATCTCGGCCGAGGAGGATCGGTTGTATCCGAAGATCGTGTTCTGAATGCTGCCCGACGTGGTGGCTACGTACTGGATCTGCGTGTTGGGAATGGCGTACTGCCCGTTATACCGGACCGAATAGTTACTGCCTTCGAGATAGGATCCGGTCGAAAGAGCGGCGGGATGCGTCGCCGACGTCGTGAAGTCCCCGACGGCCGTGTTCGAGAAGGTCACGAGCGGCGTTTCGGGCACGTTGTATTTGTGTCCCTGATAACTCGACCAGGCGAACTGATACCGCCCGTTCCCGGCGGAGGTCATCTTGGTCGAAATGCCCGCCGTGACCAGAAAAGCGTTGTCGTCGGTCGTTGCGCCCGGCCGCAGCACCTGCTGTACCGTGCGCGTCATACCGAACGTCGTGTTCGGCGAGAGAGACAAAAACGTATCGTCGGACGCCCCGGTGGTGAGTTGAATATATCCGTTCTGCAGCGTAAAGACGGCTTTCTGTTGCGTTCCGTCCTGATCATTCCAGACGTTCTTGTTGACCGAGACGAGGTTCAGATAAAGTTGCGCATTGGTTGCCTTCATGAAGACGGCATCGCTCAGCACCTGCTGATAGGCATCCTTGTACGCCGTGAGCGCTTTGTTATAGGCCGGGGTCGCCCCGGTCGTCTCGCCGGCTTCATTGGTGAGCACGCGGTCTTCTTTATTCGGGAAGATCAGCGTGGCGTCATCCTTGCCGGTAAAGTCCACGACCCCCGCAAGAGCCGTCTGCGCAAAAGCATACCCGTATGTCCACTCATAGGGCGGTATGGGGAGCTCGGGAAGAGCCTCGCCCCAATAGGAATTATACCCGAACCAGTCGGCCGCCAGAAGGAGACCGTCCGTCACGTAGAGGGCGTTATAGTCCTCTTTCGTGTATTCCCTGCCGGTGCCGTAGACTTCCATCTTTTCGGCAACGTAGGCGTCGATCGCCGCCTGCGTGGTAAGCGTGGCGTAAGCGTCGGCGCGGTCGCTCCTCGGCAGACGCATCAGGGCGGAGATATCGAGCCCCGCCGCAGCGGCGGCATTCACGAATTCCTCGGTAGCCGTATCGCCCTCGGGGATCAGGCTATAGTAATTCTTCGCCAGGGATACGGCATTCTCTAAGAGCTGCTGAGCCTCTGCCGCACTCTTGCCGAGAAGACTCTCTTTGGTCACGTTGGCAAAGACGTAGGAAAGGTCGAAGGAAGAACCCAGAACAACGGTCCTGAGGTAGGCGGCGTCCAGCGCATAGCTCTTGGCAACCGCATAAAACGCCGCGTGAGCCGGATCCTCCGCGATCAGCGCGTCGTAGGGTGCGTCGTGCAGGTCGCCACGGGTCAGCGAGGTGTAGAGGCTCTGGACCTCAAAGCGGGTCGCCGTCGCCAGATCGAGATCGCGGAACGCTTTGTAGAATTCCTCTTTTTCTTCCGCGCTCTTGGCCGCCATGAAAGCGCCGAAATCTCCGAGATTGATCCGGAAGTACTTGGCCAGGTCGGCAAAGTGGTTCTGCCAGCTCTCCTGCCGGCTCAGCACCCGGTTATACTGGCGGATCGCGTAAACGTCGCCCTGCAGCGATGACTGGTAGCCGACCATGGCGGTGGCGCTTGGGATATCGTTGACGAGAAGCGCCTGCTGCGCGCCCTCTTTCGGAATATATTTATTCGCCAGCGGGTCGCCTTCCTTCCAGGCGGGGTTCTCTGTGTAACAATCGGCCGAGGCGTAGAAGACATCCGGACGGAGGTTGGCGTAGCCGACCGAGAAGAGGGGCTGATCCTTTTCGACCGCGTACATCTCCACCATCGGATGGCCGGGATCTTCCTTGGGCACCAAATAGTATCCGTCGGCATTCCAGGACGTGGTCAGGGTGACGGCGCGCTT
>CASDOQ010000048.1 GCA_949282345.1 uncultured bacterium
AAAACTGACCAAGCGAGGCTTAGTCAGTCTTTCCGATTACTACCTAAAGGTAGCACGTATTTAATTTGAATTGAACCGCCGTATGCCGAACGGCACGTACGGTGGTGTGAGAGGTGGATTGATTTCTACCTACTCGATTGATCTTTCTCGGTTCCTTCGGAGGGCGAGGTTCAGTGACCGGCGATCTCGGCCACGATGCGCTGCATCTCTTCCCAGTTTTCCTCCATGCTTTCCACCAGGCGGAACTGGTTGCGCGCACGGTCGAGGTTGTGGGTGGGGTAATGGATGCGGAAGTAGGTGTCTCCCTCCAGATAATCGGTCAGGAAGCGCATCCCGCATTCCAGCGTCATCATCTTGGCACCGACCGGCAGGAGCGCGATCTCCTCCGGGGTAAGTTTGCCACCGCACCCTTCGATAAAGCCGCGCGCGTAGGTTTCGTAGAGAGCGAGGTCGATGCGGATCTTATCAAGACCGGTTTCGTCCTCCGATGCGGTCGTTGCACCGAACCGGATCGAATCGCCGAAATCGTTGACCGAGAAGCCGGGCATGATGGTATCGAGGTCGATCACGCAGATCGGCTTTCCGCTCTTTGCATCAAAGAGGATGTTGTTGAGTTTCGTGTCGTTATGCGTGACGCGCAGGGGCAGTTTCCCGGCACGGTAGGCACGGTAAAGTTCCTCGGTAAAATCACGCCGCGCGCGCACGAATTCGACCTCCGCCCCGACTTTTGCAAGCCGTCCGCACTTGTCGGCCGCGACCGCCTTCATCAGATTGTCGTACCGGACGGGGGTGTTATGGAAATTGACGATCGGTTCGTGAAGCGTCTCGGCAGGGAAGTCGGCCAACTCGTACTGGAAACGGCCGAAGGCAACGGCACTGCTGTGGAACTGCTCGGGCGTTTCGACTTTATCCAGGCTGAGGTTGTCCTCCACGAAAAGATACACGCGCCAATAACTCCCGATCGAATCGCGGTAATAGGGAGCGCCTTCCCGGGTGGGAACGACGGTCAGCGTCTCCCGGTCGGGATCCCCGCCGCGGGCCAGGATATGCTGGCGCAGATAGGAGGTGACGCGCAGGATGTTCTCCATGACCTCTTCGGGATGCGGAAAAACGAAATGATTGATACGCTGCAGGATGTATCGGTGCTCGCGACCGTTTTCTTCCCGGCAGATCAAGAGGTGGGTATCGTTGATATGTCCGCTTCCGTAGAGTTCACTCGATACGGGCGTGCCGGTAAGGGCAAAGGCCGCAATGGCCTCTTCTTTTTTTGCGCAGAGTTCTTCACGTGTAGCCATAATAAACCTCCGTTTGTGAAAAGCATACATAAATTATACACAAAAGGGCTTGACATTTCAATGGAAAATCGTATAATAATAAGTAAAATCGGATATTCAGAGAGAAATTACAAATAAAGGAGGCCGCTATGATCCACCGCGAGGAGATCACTGCCCTTTTACGCGCGCTGAACGAAGCTTCCGGGTTCCGGCTTTCTCTGCACGACGCGTCGTTCGGCGAGATCGCCGCCTATCCCGAAGGAGCGTCGGATTTCTGCTCCTGCGTCCATATGAAAGAGGCGCTCTACCGCCGCTGTATGCAATGCGACGCGGTGGCGTTCTCCGCCGCCAAGGCAACCGGAAAACTCTATATTTACCGTTGCTACATGGGGCTTTGCGAGGCGGTCAGCCCGATCATACAGGACGGCGTGCTGATGGGGTATCTCATGATGGGACAGGTGCTGGAGGACACCCCGGGCGCGCGCGAATGCCTTCAGGAAGCTATCCGGAAACTCGATCCCGATTCCGCCAAGACGGCCAGGGCGCTGGTCGGCCGCATCCCGGCGATCAGCCGGACGGCTCTCGAGGCCTTTTCCAAGATCATGACGGCCTGCGCCGGGTATATTGCCATGTCCGACCTTCTGCGCGCGAACGGGGAATCCCCGGCCGAGGCGGCCCGGCAATATATCGAGAACCATTACGGCGAGAAAGTGACGATCGATACGCTCTGCCGTCGTTTCCACTGCTGTCGCGCCACCATGACTGCCACGTACAAGAAAAAATACGGGGAGACGGTTTCGGCTTCCTTAATGCGTATCCGGCTGAACCGGGCGCGCGAGATGATGGCGGCCGGTTCCTCGGTGACCGAAGCCAGTTCTGCCTGCGGATTCACCGATCCTTCCTATTTTTCCAAGTGTTACCGCCGGCTGTACGGCTGTGCGCCGAGCACCGAGCGCGAAACCGCCCGGCGGCAGAAGCAAGTGGCCGGGGGAAAAGTCTGACCGCAGAGGCGGGGACCGAAGGTCTCTTTCGGATCTGCAACCAATAAGAATAAATCGAAATAAAATAAATAGAAATACATTTTGGAGGCAAATATGAAATTCATTGTCTGTGATTCTTATGAAGAGATGTCCCGCGAGGGTGCCGCAATCATTGCGGAACTGATGAAGAAGAAGCCGGATTGCCTTTTGGGACTTGCGACCGGTTCGACGCCCGTCGGGATGTACCGGGAACTGATCCGGCTCCATGAGGCCGGAGAGATCGATTTTTCCGCCGTGCGCACCTACAATCTGGACGAATACTATCCCATCAGCCCCGAGAATGAACAGAGTTATCGGTATTTCATGAATCACAATCTTTTCGATCATGTAAACATCAAAAAGGAAAACACGCACGTGCCGGACGGCTCGGCCGCTGACCCGGATGCCGCCTGCGCCGCCTATGAAGCCGAATATCAGGCCACCGGCGGAGCTGATATTCAGGTGCTGGGCATCGGGCAGAACGGGCATATCGCCTTCAATGAACCCGAGGAAAAACTCTATGCCGCCACGCACGTGACCGGCCTTACGCAGAACACCATCGAGGCCAATGCGCGCTTCTTTGCCTCGGTCGACGAAGTGCCGACCCGCGCCATGACCATGGGCATGGGCACGATCATGGCCGCCCGGAAGATCATCCTGCTGGCCAACGGAAAGAACAAACACGCGGCTGTGGAAGCCATGAAGGAAGGGCGGATCACCACCGCCGTTCCCGCGACCCTGCTTGCCCTGCACCGCGACGTCGTCGTCATCTGCGACCGGGAGGCGTACCATGGCTGAGGCGGTACTGAAGAACGTCCGGATCGACGGACGTCTGACCGATCTTGTCGCAAAGGACGGGAAGATCGCGTCGATCGGGAAGACCGATAAGGCGGGCGAGGATTGCGGCGGGTACGACCTGTACCCGGGACTTTTCGACATCCATTCCCACGGTTGCGTCGGGCGTGATACCATGGAGATCTTTGACGGTGGACTGGAGGAGATGTGCCGCTTTGAATTCGAGCACGGGATCACGAGCTGGCTCCCCACCACCATGACGATGGATATGGATACGATCCGCCGCGTGGTCAACCGCCCCTTGCCGAAGATTCCCGGCGGGGCGAAGATCGAGGGCTTCCACATGGAAGGCCCTTACATCGCCGATAAATACAAGGGCGCGCAGAACGGCGCGTTCATCAAATCTCCCACCATGGAGGAGTTTTGCACCCTGCAGAATATCCGCATCGTCACGCTTGCCCCCGAACTTGCCGGATGCGTGGACTTTATCCGGGAGTGCGTGGCCAAGACCGGCTGCGTCGTTTCGATCGGGCACAGCGCCACCGATTATGCGACCGCCGTGGACGCCATCGACAACGGGGCCACCTGCCTGACCCATACCTTCAACGCGATGCCGCCGCTTCACCACCGCGACCCGGGTCCCATTGGCGCCGCGATCGAAAAGGATATCTACGCCGAGGTCATCTGCGACGGACTGCACGTCTCGCGCGCCGCCATCCTGACCCTCTACCGCGCCTTCGGCCCCGATCGGCTGATTTTCATCAGCGATTCGCTGCGGGCTACCGGCCTTGGCGACGGGGAGTTCCTGTTCGGCGGGCAGAAAATCATCGTCCGTGACGGCGTGGCCCGTATCGAAGCGGGCAACCTCGCCGGATCGACCTCCACGCTCTTTGACTGTGTGAAAAAGGCGATTGAGTTCGGGATCCCGAAGGCCGACGCCCTGAAAATGGCTTCGGCGACGCCGGCGGCGCTCCTCGGCATGAAGAAGGGGCAGTTGCGCGTCGGATACGACGCCGAGTTTATTCTCGTGGACGAAAATATGAATCTTGTCCGTTCCATGATTCTTTGAAAAAACCAAAAATTAAAAGCAATCAAACAAAAATTTAAAGTAATCAAAAAGGAGATTTTTATGGAGGAGATCCGTACACTCGGCGTGATGCTCGATTGCTCGCGCAACGCCGTTCCCCGCCCGGAGGAGCTGGAGCATTTCATTGACCTTTTAGCCAAAATGGGCTACAATATGCTGCAACTCTATACCGAGGACACCTATGAGATTCCCGAGGAGCCCTATTTCGGCTATCTGCGCGGCCGCTTCACCGGGGAAGAGATCCGGCGGATCGACGCGTATGCCAAAAGCCGCGGGATCGAACTGATCCCCTGCATTCAGACCCTGGCGCATCTGAACGGGATCTTCCGTTGGTGGCCCTACAACGCCTGCCGCGATCAGAAGGACGTTCTCCTCGTCGGGGAAGAGCGCACGTATGAGCTGATCGACCGGATGTTTGCCACGTTGGCAAAGAATTTCACCTCCCGCCGCGTGCATATCGGGATGGACGAGGCGCACGATCTCGGCCGCGGAAAATATCTCGACAAGCACGGCTATGTGAGCCGGCAGAAGATCCTGTGCGAGCATCTTGAGCGGGTCTGCGAAATCGCGGAAAAGTACGGTTTTCGCCCGATGATGTGGGGCGATATGTTCTACCGCATCGCCAACAACGGCGAGTATTATAAGCCGCTCAAGATGACCGACGAGGCCCGCGCGATGGTGCCCAAAAACCTCGATCTTGTGTATTGGGACTATTATCATGAAAAAGTTTCGGAATACGAGATGATGATCAAGGGCTATCGGCAGTTCGACAAAAGCAACGAGACAATCTTTGCCGGAGGCGCATGGACCTGGGGCGGGGTCGTGCCGCACAATGAATTCAGTATCCGTACCACCCGCGCCGCGTTGACCGCCTGCAAAAAGCACGGGGTGCGCGATATCTTTATCACCATGTGGGGGGACGACGGGGCGGAATGCTCGTATTATGCGGTGTTGCCTTCTCTCTTCTATGCGGCCGAGTTTGCCCGCGGGAACACGAAGATCTCCGAGATCAAAAAGAAGTTCCGCGAAGTCATCGGGGAAGATTTCGATAAGATGAAGGCGCTCGATCTGCCCAACGAGATCGGAAAAAAGCCTTTCACCTATCACAATCCGGCCAAATACGGGCTGTATAACGACCTCTTCCGCGGGATTACCGACTCCACGGTGCGGGAGGGGGACGGCGCGATCTACGGTCGGTTTGCCGCGCGCTTGCGCCGGTATGCCCGCCAGGGCGGGGAGTTCGCCTATCTCTACGATACCGAGGCCAAACTCTGCAGTCTGCTGGAAGTCAAATTTGAGCTGGGCGTCCGGTTGCGCCGCGCCTACCGCGCCGGCGACCGCGAGGCACTGGCTGGTTGCGCGGAGGACATCCGGCGCGCGGAAAAGCGGTTGGAGATCTTCTACGAGGCCTTCCGCGATATGTGGGCGAAGGAAAAGAAGCAGGACGGCTTTGAGATCCAGCAGTTCCGTCTTGGAGGGCTTGCACGCCGCATGGCCGATTGCCGCCGCATCCTGACGGAATATCTGGAAGGGAAGACCGATTCGATCCCCGAACTTGAAGAGGAGCTGCTTCCTTACGGCGCGACCGGCGCGACGGCGCTGATCCCCTGCTGGCAGCAGGCGGCTACCCCGGCGGTCCTGTCTCATATGAACGGATTCTGAACCGTCCGGCTCAAGCCTTTGGAAGAATCTGCTTTTTGGAAATTTGTCCTCAAAAACTGCTCTGCAAGAAGGCGGTGCCGTGGATCGGTACCGCCTTTCTCTTCAGACGCGGGACGATTGTTCGCGTTATTTTCGAAATATTATTGTATTTTCTTCCCCCTCCCGATATAATGGTATCAGAAAATCGCAAAGCGGAGGATTGAGAAAAATATTGATACGTGCACCGATCCGGAATGCGGTGCGTTTTCTCGCCCCGACGTATCGGGAGTATATCCCCTGCCCGCACGTCCGCCTGATCACCGACAGCGAGCCATAGGTCTGCGGATGAGCTGCAAAACGCGGGAGGATCATACGCCGAGGGAAAGGAAAAGAACATGATTATCGATATTCATTCGCATTGCTACAAATATCCCTATCCGTTCGTCACGAGATTCCTGGATCCCGAAGAGCTCTTGGAAAAGAATCGGTCTTTGGGAATTGACAAAGCGCTGCTTTTACCGGTCGTCAATCCCGAGATCTACCTGCCGCAGTCGGTCGATGAGATCTTAGAGATCTGCCGGGCGTCAGAAGAAGGGAACCATATCGCGTAGCGTCTCTTCCTCTGCCGAGATGATGCTGTCGGCCAGCGCGCGGCTCTCCGGCGAGGCGGCGGCATACCGGTTTTTGTATTTCCCCACGGAGCGGATGCCCATGGCACAGCCGTCGGCCATCAGCGAGGAAATACGAGCGTTTGAATTCTGCACCGAGAGACGCATCCGGGTGCCGAGTTTACTCATGACACGCGCCATGGGATGCGGCTCGGCTCCGCTGTCTCCCTCGGCGTGCAGCATCCGGCCGCATTCCTCCCCGAGGGTTTCGTGCCGCTCCCGGCAGCGTTCGAGTACCGCGCGCATTTCCGGGTCCTTGGAATAGAGCAGGGCGGTCTCCAGACTGTTGACGGCGATCTTACAGCCCGCATTACATTCGCGGAGCAGATTCTTTGTGTCTTCCTTCATAGTCCTCTCCTTTTACTTTTTTCTTTTTCGTGTGCCATTTTTTCAAAAAGTTATACTTTTTTCTTTTCCCCTCTTGCAACCCGCCCGAAAGAGTGCTATTCTAAATAAAGAAAATATTTTGGTTTTAGGAGGCTTTTATGAAGCTCTGTGTATTGGAAAACCTGTATGCCGGTCTGCCGTTTGGCGAGGCGCTGGATAAACTGGCCGCTCTCGGTGTGGATACGCTGGAGATCGGTGCCGGCGGATATCCCGGCCGCGCGCACTGCGACCCCTCGGTTCTGCTGGCCGATCGGTCGGCTCTTGCGGATTTTCGCCGCGCGCTCTCCGACCGTGGCATGACGGTTGCGGCTCTTGCCGCCCACGGCAACCCCGTACATCCCGACGCCGAGACGGCCGCGGAATACGACCGCCAGTTCCGGGAGGCGGTGCTTTTGGCGGAGGAACTGGGGGTCGACACCGTTGTCGGTTTCTCGGGATGCCCCGGCGATCATCCCGGCGCCCTGTATCCGAACTGGGTGACCTGTCCGTGGCCCGACGATTTTCTGCGGGTGCTCGAATATCAGTGGAACGACGTGCTGATCCCCTACTGGCAGAAGACCGGGGAGTTTTTGAAGGAACACGGGGTGCGGGTCGCTTTTGAGATGCATCCCGGCTTCTGCGTCTACAATTCCGAGACCCTGCTCCGCCTGCGTGCCGCGGTCGGCCCGGTCGTCGGGGCAAACCTCGACCCCTCTCACCTGGTCTGGCAGGGGTGCGACGTATCGGCCGTTATCCGGGAACTGGGAGAGGCGATCTATCACTTTCACGCCAAGGACACGCGCATCGACCCGCAGAACACCGCCGCGCACGGCGTGCTGGACACCAAGCATTACGGCGATGAATTGCACCGCTCGTGGATCTTCCGCACGGTCGGCTACGGCCACGGGGAGGATTACTGGCGCGGCATCGTATCCGACTTGCGTCTTGTGGGCTATGACCGCGTGATGTCGATCGAGCACGAAGACAGCCTGCTTTCGATCGATGAAGGGCTGGCCAAGGCGGTCGCTTTCCTTCGTCCGTTGCTCCTGAACAGTGAAAAGCCCGGCAAGATGGCATGGGCATGAGGTGTTTCTATGCAGATCGTTTTTATCGTATTGAACCGTGTGGAAAAACTGGATGAACTGCTGCATCATCTGCATGAAGCGGGCGTACCCGATGCCACCTTCCTCGACAGCCGCGGAATGGCCAAGGAACTGGCGGAGCATAACGAGTTCCGTTTCCTCGGATCTTTGCGCTCATTGTTCGCGTCGGAACGCAAGGAAAGCAAAGTTATTTTTACAATCGTAAAAGACGAAATGATCCCGGTCGTCTCACGCGTGGCCAATGAGGTCATGGGAGGACTGCAGAATCCCAACACCGGCATTCTTTTCGCCATGCCGCTTTCGTATACGGAGGGGCTTCCGGACTGACCATGCTGAACACGCTGAACGACCTTGCGATCATGATCTTTGCGGGGATGTTTTTCGGCCGGATGGCCAAGCATCTCCGATTGCCGAACGTGACCGGGTATTTGGTTGCCGGACTTCTCATCGGCCCGAGTGTCCTCGGTCTTCTTTCGCAGGATTTCCTTTCTTCTATTTCCATCATCTCCGACGTTTCGCTCGGATTTATCGCCTTTTCCATCGGAAACGAATTCAAGATCTCTTACTTCCGGCGCGTCGGAGCCACCCCGATCATCATTGCCTGCCTGGAGTCTCTTCTGGCCGTTTTGTGCGTGCTGTCGGCGCTTCTGCTTTTCGGGGAGGATCTTTCCTTCGCGCTGGTGCTTTCTGCCATCGCGGCAGCCACCGCGCCCGCGGCCACGATCATGGTCATCAAGCAGTATCGCGCCAAAGGGCCCATGACCGAGACGCTTCTTTCGGTCGTGGCGATCGACGACGCGACGGCGCTGATCCTGTTTTCGCTCTGCACGACGCTCGCCGGTGTGATCGGCGGGGCGGCCATCGGCGCGGACGCGATCCTTTCGCCGCTCAAAGAGATCGGCGGGGCGCTCCTTGTCGGCGCGGTTCTCGGTTTGCTCTTCCTGATCCCGCTCCGCTATTTCAAAAAAAGCGGCAACCGCCTTTCTCTGATCTTTGCCTTCGTTTTTGCGGGGCTCGGAATTTCCGAATGGCTCGGCCTTTCCGGTCTGCTCCTGTGCATGGCGATGGGGGCAGTGGTGGCAAACTTTTCTCCGGACGTGGATGCGCTCATGGACCTTTGCGACGGGGTGACGCCGCCGATGTTCATGCTCTTCTTCGTGGCTTCGGGTGCTGATCTGCGTCTTTCGGTCCTGCCGACGGTCGGGCTTGTCGGCGTGCTGTATATCGTCTTCCGCGTGGTCGGCAAGATCGCCGGGGCTTCCCTTGGCGGCATTCTCTGCCATACGCAACCGAGCGTGAAGAAATATCTCGGCCTGGCCCTTCTGCCGCAGGCGGGGGTAGCCATCGGCCTTTCTCTTGCCGCCGCAGCGGCCGCGCCGGCACATGCCGCGGAGATCCGCGCGGTGGTTCTTTGCGCTACGCTGGTCTACGAACTTTTGGGCCCGGCCATCACCAAATTCGCTCTGCGTCGGTCGGGGGAGATCGGGATGGATCCGAAGTACTGAAGAACGCATCTCTTCGACCGCGATACCGGTGGCCAGAACCGATATTTTCCGGGTTGCCTGGACGTTACGTCCACGGCAACCCTTTTTGCCGGCCGATCCGGGGGACGCAAAGACGGAATAAAGAGGAGGAAAATCGGGATCGGGGCGTGAAAAGTCGAGAAATCTTTTCCCCCGTTGTGTGAAAAGGAGGCTTTTTTGTCAGCCATGACAATCCCGAACCTTTGCTTTTGGCGGATATGTAAAAAACGCATGACTCCACTTGAATTTTTACGCGGGGTATGATAAAATGAAGATGGTGTTTAGGCTCTTTTTTGTGTTATACAAACCCCGATATATTCTGTAAGGAGAAAACTATGAAAAAACGTGTCCTCTCTCTGATACTCGCCGCAGTGATGCTTCTCACGGCGTTCCCGCTCTTTGCGCTGACCGCGCTGGCGGGCGAACCCTCCGGAAGTGAAACCGAGGCGGAGACCGTCTTCGATTACAACAGCCTCTATGTCAAGGGCGGGCTGATGCTTTTGATGGATTATTACGACAGTAACGCCTTCTGGGCGGACGCCGGTGCCGGCAAGACCTATGCCTTCCCGAAGGCGGTCCATGAATGGACCTACCGGGACGGTGCACAGTATGCCCAGTCGGCGCTGACCGCGCAGGGGATCGTTTTCCCGACGGAGGAGACCGACCCGCAGTGGGATGCGTTGCTCTTTCCCGAAGAAAGCGACCGCGTTGTCACCGGCACCAATGCTTCGGGAGGCCAGACCGTTTCTTTCACGCCGGCATTCAGTGCGGCGGCCAATGCGTACCGCACCTATGTCGACGAGGTGCTGAACAGAGGGGTATCCCTGCGCACGGGCGCGTATCGCCCGACCCACTATACGCCGGGAGCCGGCCCCAACAGCTGGAACGACAGCACCGGTATTTACGCGGACACCAACTACTTGATCCGCGACGGATATATCCAGTTTGCTCCCGAACTCCACAGCAACATTTATCTGACCTACGGCGCTGCGAGTGATCTGAGCGGCACGCGCACGGTCCAGTACGTGATGGCTCCCGGAACCAGGGTCGACAACAATCTGTTTCTCTTCCGCGGCACTTCGGTACAACTCGCCAATGCCGAGACGGCGGGCGAATACACGCTGATCCCCGGTACCTACAACAATAATCTGCTCAGCTGGGAGAGCGAGGTGCCTTCGGCCGTCAGCTTCCGGTCCGATGCGGTAGCGGCTTTCACCCTGGAAGTCACGCATCCGGCCGCCGTGGACGGCACGGCCCCCGGGGCGATCTCGATGCGCTACAACGAGGAGCGGGTCTTCTCCGCCCCGATCACCTACAAAAATCCCACAAACACGGTGCTCGGTACTTCGATCATCAACTACTCCCAGTCGACCAACGCCTCGGTATACGCGTTGCGTATCTACGACCGTTCGCTCACGGATGACGAGATCCTTTTGAACCACTTTGCCGACATCTGCAAGTGGTATCGCCTGAATCCCGGTATGTACACCTCGCTCTCTGCCGATGAACGCGTACAGGCTGCGGCGATCATGAGTGACGTGCAGGTCGGCGAGACCGCCGCCACGGCCGAGGAAAGAGAGGCCCTCCGTGCGGCGCTTCAGGCCGAACTGACCGCCACGGTGAAGGAGATCTATTACGACGCCCTTTGCGTAGAGGATACGAGCGCGCTGTGCGAGAGCTTCCGTCTCATTGCCCAGCGGTATGATGCCGATATCGACCAGCTTCTCTCTCTCCCGGTCGAACACCGTACCGACGTGTACAGCGCCGTTCTCTCGATGAGCGGTGAATACACCACGGAGCGCGTCAACGCCGTCATTCAGGAGGCCATCAATTCGATCATCAATCGTTATTATAAAGATTACATCCTAAACTCAACGCTCACGTATAAAGATCTTTACGTCCGCAAGGATCGTCTGCATGTGTGGATCGACTTCTTCGCTGCCCGCGCGATAGACGGAAATATTTATACCGACGTTTCGTATCCCGATGAGACGGCCAATAATGCCAAGGAGGACCGGAACACAATCAGCTACTCCAACACGACTACGCCCGCCAGAAACGACATGGAGATGTTCTCCAAGTACGTTTATAAAAACGTCGACCAGGCCTTCAGCCTGTACGACATTATCGACGCCGGATGGGCACATACCAATATCCGCGCATATGGGGACGGATTCCTCGATTGCGGCAAGAATAACTCTCTGATGGTCAGATCTCCCGGATCCGACAGCGACGTCACGTATCAGTTCGTGATGGATATCGATCCCGACAAGGCCTCCGAGTCTGCTTCTTTTCAGCTCGACGGTTTCCGCTCTTCTTTCACCCGGAGAAAGTCAAACAATGCGGGCACCATTGCCTATCCGAACTACTATAGTTTCGGCGGTTGGTCGGCTGACCGCTCGGCGGTCGCTCCCAACAACGCCGCCATCCTGACGGCAACGCCACGTCCCGGGGATACGAACAGCCTCGGAACCGTGATCGGCTCCAAGGACGTCACGCTGACGATCGATAAGCGCGTCGGTACCGACGCCGGGCACTATTACCGCGTGGAATACGACCAGGATGCAGACGGCCGCATCGCCTGCAAATTCTATCTGACCGAGGCTGACGTCAAGGCACTGAAAGAGGCGGGTGAGTTCGCTTCGCTCTTTGAAGAAAGAAAGCTCGGCTCCACCACGGTCTACCGCTACAAGAATCAGGAACCGATCGACGGGCGCGTGTTTGGCTCGGGTGTGGAAGCCGAAGAGGCCGATGCCCTCTATCTGAGGCGCGGCAACCGTGCCGTCAGCGAATCGAAGACCGAAACGGTCTATTACCTCACGTATCGCTTGAATAACATCACCACCGCGCTGAATGACTATTTCTATCCCTATCCGCAGGAGAATGGCACCGTCCTCTATAAGAGCCCCAAAGGGAACGCATGGGTCAAGGCGGAGGACGACGGTGTCAAAACCGTTTACACCGATGCCGCCGGCATTCAGGTGAATTTCGTCACCAATTTCATCAACAACGACAAGATTCAGGAAGTTTACGAGAACCTGAACGATGACGGCGTCTTCGGTCCGATCTCGTATTACGGCCGTATGACCTTCTCCGCCTATGCGGATGGAAACCTCTGCTATTCGTATCCCGACCTGCCGTATCAGAACAACGAAGTCGGCAGTATCGGTAACGGGGCCGCATTGAAGATCTATGCGATCCGCACCTACGACTGCGTACTGACGGCGGAGGAGATCCGGCAGAATCACTTTGCCGACCTGGCAGGATATTACCGGTTTGACCTCACCTTCTTCGAACTGCTGAACGACTCTCAGCGCGCCGAACTTTACAACGCGCTCACCTCGCTTTCGCTCGGCGGCGACCACGAAGCGGCCAATGCGCGCTATAAGGAAGCGCTTTCCGAGATCCTCTATACGCTGGGGAGCGATACCGAAGCCGCCAATCACTTCCTGCAGATCTGCAAGACCTTCTCGTTGGATATCAATTCGCTTCTCAGCCTTTCCCCCACCAGCCGTGAGCGCGTTTTTGAGGCCTTCGCCTCGGTCGACCCGTCCGCCCGGAATTTCACGGCGATCCTGCAGAAAATGCTGGAAGAAGAAGTGACAAACGAGCTCTATCTGCATTATGCAGAGGCCACCATCCATAACCTGATCCGATTCAACGGATGGGAACTGCGCACGAAGAACGACCCGGCTATGCGGGCGCGCTTCACGGTCAGCCAGGGCATGATCGACCTCATGAAGGCGCGCGGGTATACCGTTCGTGCCGGGGTCGTGACCGTACTTGGAAACGGCAACAACGTTACCGTCAGCCTGAATGGCGACACGGTGACGGGACCTGACGGCTCCCATGTGTCGCTCGTCTACGACGGAACGGCTTTCGCAAGCTCTGAGGAAGAAGTGGACGCTCTCGGCATGAGATTCTATGCCGCGCCTGTCGTTGAAGGGTACACCTTTGCGGAAGAGATCTATCCCGATTCCGAGAACTATATCGCCAAATATGCGTCGGTCGGCTTCGTCATTCTCTCCAAGAACGGAGAAGAGGATATCGTGTACACGCTCAGAAGCCACCTCCGCAACAGCGTGAAAGACTCTTATTCCATGGCGGATATCTCGATCTATGCACAGGGCCGCCGGAACTGGTCCTACGAGACGATCCACGCCGTGCTTGCAGAGACTCTGGACGACTACGAATATCTGCCCGCCGTGTTCGGCAATCACAGCATTTCCGACCTGAGAGTCAGCGCGGATACGCTCGATATCGACACGCTGGCAACCCTGAACGCACTCATGCGTGATTACACCGGCTCTGTCTTTGCCACCGAGGCCGCACAGGGCGCCGGTCGGGGGATCATGTTTATCGGCTCGATGGATACGATCTATACCGGTCGTTATTACGGCGTCACCGTACAGAACGGGAACCTCTATCTCTGGTATAACGACCAGAGAGACGCGCAGAATCTCATCGATCTCTTCGCTGAGATCATCGCCACGGCCAGCGCCTCCGAGAGCGGCGACGTGATCTACCTGCCGGAAGGCTTTACCATGGTACGGAAATATCGCGCCCCGGCCGAATCGAGCGCTGAGTGATCTATTTTCCCGAACAAAATTTTCGGAGGCCCCTGCAATTTCGCAGGGGCCTCTTTGTAGAGAAAACGGCTAAAAGAACAACCGCGCGGAGCCGACTTTATGGGAAGAGCGGTTGACAAGCGCTCTTTTTCTTGGTATACTGAATACGGAAAACAGCTTTGAAATCAAGCGTCCCGCACCCACCTGATACGGCGGACGGATGGCTATGTGAACGGAGGAAGATATGAAGGAGACGATCGGGATCCGGGATGTCGCTGAGAAATGCGGCGTCAGCATCGGTACGGTGTCCAAGGCGCTCAATCGCAGCGATCGGATCGGAGACGAGACGGCGGAGCGTATCCGGCGCATCGCCCGGGAGATGGGCTACGTCGGCTCCGGGGCGGCACGTGCGCTTTCCGCGCGCCGACGGCGCATGGCGATCCTGCTTCCTGAAGAGGAAAGCTGGGAGACGATCCGATATATCCGCACGGCGGAACGCCTTCTGCCTGCGCTTTCTGCTTTCGGTATGGAGGGCGAGATCCTCGCTTTGCCCGCCGGGAGTCAGGCTCCTTTTGCCGGGCGCGAAAAGCCCGACGCCATGATCCTTCCTTCCTCGGTCATCGGCCGCGTGGGGGAGGCTGCCGCCGATATTCCCGCGGTGCTTCTGCACGCCCGTTCGTCGCTTCTTTCCCCGGTCGCGGAAGCGGTCCCCGATTATCGGATCGCCGGTCGTCTGGCGGCGCAGTTTTCGGCTTTTGCCACGTCGGGCGCCGCCTGCGCCATTCTGATCTCCCGGCGCGGGACCTACGCAGGCGAGGAGATGATACGCGGCTTCCGTGAGATCGCGACCCGCCTTTCGCTTCCTTTTGCCGGAATTGCGGAGTGCGGGGAAAGCGCCCGGCAGACCGCCGCGGAACTCCGCCGTCTGAGCGATGAGATGCCGCGCCTTCGGACGCTGTTCGTTCCTTCCCCCCTGATTCCCGCTGTGCTTGCCGCTACGGCCGAAGCCAAAAAGAAATATACGATCATCGGAGCCGATTTTTCTGCCCCCGCGACCGAAGCCCTGCGGTCGGGGCAGGTGGCTGCGCTTCTCTATATGTCGCCGGAACGCCAGCTTGAGGAAGCCGTCCGGGCAGTGCAGAACTGGTTTTTCGGCAAAAAGGCGGTCGGACTGATTCCGATACGTCCCGAACTCGTCCTGCGTAGCAATCTGGAGTGCTATCTGTAAATTCGCGGGTCTATCACCGCTGAAATAAGGAGACACATATGTCAATCGTATTTGATGAGCAAAGCAAACTCTTTTACCTTCATACGCCGCATACGTCCTATGTTTTCGGGCTTTATCAGAAATTCCTGCTACACGGATATTGGGGCCCCTCCCTTCGGGAACTGGCGCCCACGCCCGGGCTTGCGTATATTGCGCAGATGTTAGGCAGTTCCATGGGGACGAGCGAACCCGGTTCTTGGCTCACGCGGGACTGTATGCGGCAGGAATATCCCGTGTACGGGACCGGCGACTTCCGCGAGCCGGCCTTCCATGCGGAGTACGAGGACGGCTCCCGCGAGACCGAACTCCTCTACGTCGGGCACACGGTGACGCCGGGAAAGCCGAGTCTGCCCGGCTTGCCGGCCACTTTTGCTTCGGAGGGCGAGGCCGAAACCCTGACGCTCGAGCTTGCCGACCCGAAGACCGGCCTCCATGTTTTCCTGCTCTATACGGCCTTTTCGGACGTGGATGCCATCACACGGAGCGTCCGCGTGGAGAACCGCGGCGGGGAAGTCATCAATATCCGCCGGATCATGAGCGCCAGCGTCGATCTGCCTTCCCTGGATTTTGAGGCGATCTCGCTGTTCGGCGGATGGGCGAACGAGCGCAACCTGCAGCGCCAGCCGATCGGCCGGGGGGACATCACCTTTGACAGCAAGCGCGGCCATTCCAGTGCACACCAAAGTCCTTTCCTGGCCTTGGTTCGCCCCGAAACGACCGAACTTTCGGGCGAAGCGTACGGTATGAGTTTCATTTACAGCGGGAACTTTGCCGCCGGGGTATATGGGGATATCACGCATACCGCCAGAATGTATATGGGACTGAACTCCTTTGATTTCAACTGGAGGCTGGAGCCCGGTGAGCGCTTTGATGCTCCCGAGGTGGCCATGGTCTATTCGACCGAAGGACTTTCCGGCATGAGCCGGAACTTCCACGATCTTTACCGGGCGCACCTTGTGCGGGGGAAATATGCGCATTCACCGCGCCCGGTCCTGCTCAACAACTGGGAGGCGACCAACTTTACCTTTGACGAGGAAAAGATCCTCTCGATCGCCGAAGGCGGCCGTGCGCTCGGCGTGGATCTTATGGTGCTGGATGACGGGTGGTTCGGCAAGCGAGACGATCCTAAGTCCTCTCTGGGGGACTGGTACGTTGCCAAAAACAAACTTCCCGACGGGATCGACGGTCTGGCCCTGAAGATCGAAAAGATGGGTATGAAGTTCGGCTTATGGTTCGAGCCCGAAATGATCTCTCCCGATTCCGACCTCTACCGTGCCCATCCCGACTGGTGTATTCATACCCCCGGTCGCACACGGCTGGAGTCGCGCTGGCAACTGACGCTTGACCTTTCCCGCCGGGATGTCTGCGATTATATGCTCGGCCTCATGTATCGGGTACTGGACGGGGCAAAGATCTCCTATATCAAATGGGATATGAACCGTTCGATCTGCAATATCGGCTCTCCTGCCCTCCCGAGGGAAAGACAGGCGGAGGTGCCGCACCGGTATATGCTTGGATATTACTATATGCTGGAACAGCTCACAAGCCGCTATCCCGACATCCTCTTTGAGGGGTGCGCCTCGGGCGGCGCGCGCTTTGATGCGGGTCAGCTTTACTACACGCCGCAGATCTGGACGAGTGACGATACCGACGCCGTAGAGCGTCTCCATATCCATTACGGGACTTCGCTGGCCTTCCCGCCCGAAACGCAGGGCTCTCACGTCTCGGCCTGCCCGAACTGCGTTGTCCATCGGAATACTCCGATGAAGATGCGCTGTGACGTCGCGGTAATCGGTCAATTCGGCTTTGAACTGGATCTGACCCGTGAGAGCGAGGCCGACCTGGCCGTCTGCCGTCAGGCGATAGAAATCTATAAAGATATCCGGCATACGGTTCATACCGGGGATATCTACCGCCTCGCCTCGCCCTTCGACGGGAATTTTACGGCCGTGCAGTTTGTGGAAAAGGACGGCTCCCGTATTGTGGTGGCGATCTATAACGTGCTGGCCACGCCGAACGCGCCCTTTACCGTCATCCGCCTGGCCGGTCTGGATCCCGACGCCCGGTACCGCGACGTCGTCGGAAACCTTTATTCCGGAAGTTACCTGATGAACGTGGGGCTTCACGAGTGCGCGCGGAACGATTTTTCCAGCCGCATCGTTACGTTGGATCGGGTGTGAGCGATCGGATGACGTTCCATGCCGGAAGATCCGGTATCCTTCTTCCGCTTCGATCAAAAGGCAGTCCGTTTTCCGGACTGCCTTTCGCTTTTCGGTTTTTTGAAAGGAAAAGACAGCCTGAGTCACAGGCTGTCTGATTTCTTTGCGGGATCTTGCCGGATCAGTCGAACATCCGATGGAAGATCGGCCAGGACAGGGCGGCGTAGAAGCGGTGGCCTTCCGGCCCTTCGACCCACGTGCAGTTATCCGAGGCGCCGGCCGCATCATAATACTTTTGCAGGACTTCCATGCATTCGGCCACTCCGTGATGCGGGAAGATCGAATCGGTAGCCCCCGAGACAGCGATCAGCTTGTGGGGGGCGATCAGACCGCAAAGATCCCCCATGTCAAAGGTAAGTGCGATATTGGGGATGAAATTGCAGACGCAGTGATGCATCGCACCGATCGAATCCTTGTAGGTGCAGAGCGCGCAGGAGGGCATGGCCAGGCTGATGCGAGGCTCGAGTGCGGTGGCGTAAATTGTGGCCGTTCCGCCGCCGGAGTTCCCCATGCAGGCGATACGGTCAGCATCGACCTTGTCGAAATGCGCCGGGATAAGATCAATGGCGCGCTGAATATCGAAGACACGCTCCCCGATCGTGGTGCGGCCGTAGAGCAGGGCGGAAAGCGAGGGGACGGGGCATCCCGGGCCGCGCTCGGTCCCGCCGCATTCGCCGAAGCAACGCTGTTCAATCGCCAGGGAACAGTAGCCTTCCCGGATGATCTGACGGGCAAAATCACGGTCGCCTCCGTTGATGGTATCCTCATCCCCGGGGAATTTCGGCCGGCCGAGCGAGATATGGCAACCCGTGGAGTGCCCCTGCAGGCAGATGATCATCGGGATCTTGCCTTCTTTTCCCTTCGGAATCCAAAGATGGCAGATCACAAAATAGTTTTCTTCGCTCTGGAAGCTGATGCGGTATTCGGTGTGGGTCTCGCACTCGGTCTCGGATTCGATCTGAAAGAGGTCGTCCGCCGCCGGCGTGATCTTATCCAGCCCGGTGAGAGCGGCAAGTTTTTCCCGCGCAGCCTTCTGCCATTCCGAAAGAGGAATGCTCCCGTCATAGCGCATGGAGGGCTTCAAGGCAAGCAAGGCCTCATGATGCAGTATCTGCGGATCGTGGTTCATAAAAGAGCCTCCCTATAAGTATATAATGGTAGAGTTTTATGCAATTACAGTATACTTGCCACAGCGTGGGATGTCAAGCCTTTTGGGAAATTTTCCGATGAAAAGGGCACCCCGGAAAGGGGTGCCCATCATGATCGATCGTTTGTTTTTTCGGCTCAGGACATATTCCCGAAGTTGGCAACGATCCTGTTCCACTGTGCGATCTTTGCGTTGACTTGCGCTGCCCAGTCGGAAGCGAAGGTGTTGGACTTGGAATTCAGAGATTTATACATGACATAGGCGTAGGTCATATATGTATCCGGGTCGCCGAGGCTCTTGGAGCAGTAGTTGTCGTAGAGCATCGACATCGGGGAGCAGATCCCGTCGTGGATGATCTGGATCATCTGGATCTGTTGCTGAGAGTCGGACTGGTTGACCTTGATCATCAGGTTGGTTTCGTAATACTCTTTCATGAAGTTCTCGCTGTTTTCAGCCATGAGCTGAAGGAAAGCGGAAGCCAGCGTGAATTCGTTTGCCTTGGCGTTGATCAGGATCCCGCCGCTATTGGCGTTATCGGAAGTCAGAGCGCCGTAGAGTTTTTTGACGTCTTCAAACTCGGTGCTTTCCACGTCGGTGTAATAACGCGGGTTCGGAAGCAGCGCGCAGTCGTCCGACATATTCTGAACGAGAGCACTCTCGAAGGTGACGACCGCCTGACCGATGGCAAATGCGGCGCGTCCGTCGGTAAAGGTGACCGAAGCCGTATCACGGTTCGGGTTGACGCTTTTGCTGCTGCTGTTCGTCGTATCCTGCCAGTTATAAGAGAACCAGGGCTCATTTTCCATACTGATAAACTTATCTACCCAGTCGTGCACCTCGGTGATGTCAGTGATGTAGGAGACCTTGCCGCTTGCATCCTTTTGGAAGACATCAAGCCCCGAGGTCGCGAAGAAGGAACGGACGCACCACTGCGAACCGATCACGCCCATGATGCTGGCGCTGTCCCAGTTACCGCCGGTATCCTGACGGCAGGCATCCGCAATCGATATCATGGTATCGTAGGTCCAAGTGCCGTCCAGTACATGGTCAAAGAGGGCGTCTATACCGCTCCCGCCGTTTTCCGGACGGTATCTTTCCTCGATCAGCGTCGTGTTGGCCAACACGCCGTAGGCCATACGGAACTGGTCGATAAAGAAGTCTCCGAAGAGCATGTAGATCTTGCTCTTGTCGATGGTGTTCTCTTCCATCATATCCAGATACCAACCCTTGTCGGTCAGGTCAAAATAGTTGGTCTGGTCGTTGTCGTACACGTTGTAGAGAAGCCCGGTGATCCCGGCGCGCACCAACCCGTAGTTTTCATGGATGAGGATGCTCGGGCCGTCTTTGGCGTTGGCAGCGTTCAGCGCCTGGATATCCGGCAGGATGGAGTCGCAGTTGCCATCCCATCCGGCCATGGTGTACTCCACGTCTCCGTTTTCAAGGCCGAGGATGCTCAGGACTTTTTCATACCGGTCATTGGCTTCGACCAGGACGGTATTGCTGCCGGAATCGTCGTCTTCATCGACGCCGCGCATATAGTCAAGACAGGAGTCGGCACCGGCGGCTTTCGCATCGGCATCCCCCATGTAGTCATTGATCCAGATGCGGAGCTTTTCACCCTCAAAGTTGACGTTTGCCCATTTGTCGGGGACATCGTCGTCTTGCGGCCTTTTCGTGGTCGTTTCGGCGGGTTTGTCACCACAGGCGGCAAAGGCCGTTACCACGAAAGAAAGCGCCAGAACGAGGCAGAGAATGCGCAGAATTTTTTTCATAAGCAAGTATCCTTTCGTGAAAATAATGTGCGCAGGCGCACGATTGTTAGAGATATATTCTATCTCTATTAGTATTATAATCAAAATATCCTTTTTTGTCAAGCGGATTCTTTGAACAGCTTGTGAATAATTACCGACACTGACATGGAAAAAATATCCTTGCAAAGCGTGGAAAAACATAGTACACTGGGAGTACCGCAGTTTACCTGCGGGAAACTTTTAAGCCGGGATCCCGGCGGAAAGCGTTACGTATATGAAAAAAACTGCACTCGTGGTCATGGCGGCGGGCATGGGGAGCCGCTTCGGCGGGATGAAGCAGATCGCCCCTTTGGGTCCTGACGGACAGATCATCATTGATTACTCGGTATTCGATGCGGTGCGGGCGGGCTTTGATAAGGCCGTCCTCATTATCAAAAAAGAAAACGAAGAGGATTTCCGTGCGGTGGCTGGCCGCCGGATCGAGAAGCTGATCGACGTGGAATACGTCTTTCAGCGTCCCGACGCACTTCCGGCCGGATTTTTGCTTCCCGAAGGGCGTACCAAGCCGTGGGGGACGGGTCATGCCGTACTTTCTGCGCGGGAGGCGGTCGGGGAGATGCCCTTTGCCGTCATCAACGCGGATGATTTTTACGGCCGTGCTTCCTATCAGCTGATCCATGAAACGCTGATCGGCGAAGAGCCGGAATGCATGGTCGGATTTGAACTCGGAAAGACCCTTACCGAGAGCGGAACGGTCAGCCGCGGCGTCTGCCGGATCGAGGACGGTCTTCTCCGTTCGGTTACCGAGCACACGGCGCTGGATAAAAATAGCGGCATTCCGCTCGATACGATCGTTTCGATGAACCTTTGGGGCTTTTCTCCCCGTATTTTCGCAACGCTGGAACGCGACTTCACGGAATTTCTCCGCACGATGAAAAATCCGATGAAGGATGAGTTCTATCTCCCCTTTGTGGTCGATTCCATGATCCGGAACGAGGGGGCGCGGTTCCGCGTTCTGCGCACGCCGGAGCGTTGGTACGGCGTGACCTACCCGGAGGATGCTGAAAGCGTGCGTGCCGCCATGCGGAAAAAGCACGAGGACGGCGAATACCCCTCCTTCTGATCCCGGTTTTCGGTTTTGCGTGTTTTGTATCGATGAGACAGGCGGATGCCCCGTGCATCCGCCTTTTCGCTTTTCCGGCGGTCCCGGCTTGCTTTTTTGCTTCAGGTTTTTTCTTTCTTCTTCGGTTTTTGCGGAACTCATGTTTTTGCAGGGACTTTCGGCGGCAACTCTTCTCCGGCGGCGGGGCTGAGGACGACTTTCTGTTTTTTTGCGAAAGACCTTTCTTTTTTTCTGTCGGTGTGGTATACTATTCTAATACGAACAGGAGGAAAAAACGTGAAGACCGAACAGAAAGAAAAAAATCCGCGGCTCGGCAAGGTGGGCGGGGAAGCCGTGCTGGAGGGCGTGATGATGCGCGCCGGAGAACGCTGCGCCATCGTCTGCCGGCGTGAGGACGGCAGTCTGGCCGTCCGGGAAAGGCGCTTCGTTTCGTTGCGGAAAAAACATAAAATCCTGAATCTTCCCCTTGTGCGCGGCGTCGTTTCCTTTATCGAATCGCTGACGCTCAGCTATCAATGCCTCTCGGTCTCCGCCGATGTCATAGGAGGGGAAACCGAAGAGAGCGCGTTTGAAAAGTGGTTCCGCCGTCATCTCGGCGTTGCCTTTTTCCACGTGCTGACGGTGATCGCCGCCGTGCTCGGCGTGGTGCTGGCCGTCGGTCTTTTTCTGGCTCTGCCGCGCGAAGTCGCTCGCTGGATCGAATCGCTGACCGGGGTCTCGCTCGGCGTCTGGAAAAGCGCCGTGGAGGGCGGGCTGAAGGTCGTGATCTTCATCCTCTATCTCTGGCTCGTCTCGCTCTTCAAGGACATCCGCCGCACCTTTGCGTATCACGGGGCGGAACATAAAAGCATTGCCTGCTATGAGGCGGGCGACCCAATGACCCCCGAATATGCACGTCGGCACACCCGCTTCCATCCCCGGTGCGGCACCTCGTTTATGTTCGTGATGATCCTTCTCGGTGTGATCTTGGGATTTTTCGTCAATGCCGTTTTCCCGGGAATGCCAACCTTACTTTACACCGGGATCCGAATTCTCCTCCTCCCGGTCGTTGTTGGGTTGGGATTTGAATTCATCCTGTATGCCGGCCGGCACGAAAATTTCTTGACGCGCGTCCTTTCCGCCCCCGGCCTGTGGTTGCAGCGCATCACCACGCGCGAGCCGGATGACGGTCAGCTGGAAGTCGCACTTCTTTCGATCCGTTTTGCACTTTCCGAGGAATTCCCGGAACTTGACCGCGCGGCTTACCGTCCGGCTCCCTTTGACGGAAAGGACGGGAAGAATGATCCCGCTGGGCAGAAGCAAGAGGCCGGCTGTGAAGACCCTGCCGTAGATTCCGAAGCCGCTCCTGCCGAAAACACGGAAAAAACTCTAAAGACCGAAAGCGCAAAAACCTCGGACGAAAGCCTCCCCGGAGCCGATGCGTCGCCCCGGGAAGAAAATGAGGCCGGGCCGGAACCGCCGGAGAACCGTACCATATGAAATTTTCCGCGCTGCGTGCCGCGTTGGCGGGGGCGGGGATCGAGGAAGCCGAGAATGAGGCGCGCCTGCTCTTTTCGCATTTTTCGGGATGCCCGCTGTCGGCTTTATACGGTATCGATCCCGACTGCGCCCTTCCTGCCCTGGAAGCCGCGCTGACCCGCCGCCTGCAACGCGAGCCGCTCGCGTATATCCTCGGACAGGCTGATTTTTATCGACAGCGCTATGCGGTGGGCCCGGGATGCCTGATCCCCCGCCCGGATACCGAACGGCTGGTGGAACTTGCGGTGAGCCTTCTGCCCGCCGGCGCGCACTTTGCCGACCTTTGTACCGGGATCGGCACGGTGGCGCTCTCTGTTCTCTGCGATCGCGGCGATACGACGGCCGCCGGTTTTGAACTTTCGGAGGAATCGCTGGAATACGCGCGCCTGAACCGGAAAAAATACGGGATGGAGGAACGCTTCTCGCTCGTCCGTGCCGACCTGCTCCGATCTGAACCGACCGGGATCTACGATGCGATCCTTTCGAACCCGCCGTATATCCCCACGGGCGACCTGGCGGGGCTTTCGCCCGAGGTGGGACACGAGCCGGCCGGCGCACTGGACGGCGGTGCGGACGGCATGACCTTTTACCGCCGTTTCCTCGGCTTTACGCCGCATTTGCGGGCGGGGGGATTCTTCCTCTTCGAGTGCGGCTACGACGAGGAGGAAAAAATCGCGGAGCTGGCGCGGGAGCGGGGATTTTCCTTTACTGCGTACCGCGATTACGGAAAGAACTTCCGCGTGGCGCTCCTGCGCCGGGGCTGACGGCGTTTCGACCTGCTTCCGTACGGCGTGTTTTTGGCTACTTGTTACGGTCGATCGGTTCGGTTGACCGGTTTTTGATTCATCCTTATTTTCGGTTTGTTTGCTTTTTCGGCTTTCCTGCTTTTCTGCCGCTTTGCGGGGCAAAAGGCATCTCTCGGCATATACTGAACCGAGGTGATAGCATGAAAGTCATACTTCTTTTCGGCGGAAAGAGTGAGGAATACGAGATCTCGCTCCGCAGTGCCGCCGCCATTCTCCCGGCACTTCGATCCGGGCATACACCCTTCCCCGTGGGGATCACCCGTGAGGGAAAGTGGTACGCCTGCCCGGAGGCATCGGCAGAAACGATCCGCGAGGACCGCTGGCAGGAGGGGAAACTCTTTCCCGTGACCTTTGACCCGAACGGCTCATCTTTTCTTTTTGACGGGAATCGGGTCTTTGCCGATTGCGTATTTCCCCTTCTGCATGGGACGAACGGAGAGGACGGGCGCGTACAGGGGCTTCTCGATATCCTCGGGATCCCCTACGTCGGTTGCGGGACGCGGACCGGCGCGTTGGGGATGGATAAATCAGCCGTGAAGACGCTGGCCGCCTCCGCAGGCGTTCCGGTGGCGCGCGGACTCGAGGTCCGCGCCGGGGAGCTCTGCGACCCCCGGACCGTCGCGCGGGTAGAGGAGCTCCTCGCCTATCCGCTCTTTGTCAAACCCGTGCTTTCGGGTTCTTCGCGCGGGAGCGGCCGGGTAGGGAACCGTGAGGAACTGATCCCCGCGCTTCGCGCGGCCTGCGCCTTCGGCGGCCGGGCGATCTGTGAGGAACTGATCCGCGGAGCCGAAGTCGAGTACGCGCTTCTCGAACGCGACGGACAGCTCATCGGCAATACCGTCGGAGAAATAGATCCGGACGCCGTGTTTTACGATTACGACGCCAAATATAAGAGCCATTCCTCCCGGATCTTCATCCCGGCGCGAGTCGGCTCGCGCGCCATGGCCAAAGTGCGCGAATACGGCAGGCGTCTTTTTCATCTGCTCGGCTGCCGGGGGCTTTCCCGCCTGGATTTCTTCGTCCGGGAAAACGGGGAGGTCGTGTTCAACGAGATCAATACGATGCCGGGGTTCACCGACATCAGTATGTACCCGATGCTAATGCATTTTGAGGGGCTTTCTTTGCCGGAAGTACTTGACGTCTTGCTGAAAGATGCCATCTCGTAAAGTATGGTTGGCATTTTTGATAGCGGGGTGGGCGGATTGACCGCGCTGGCCGCGCTCCGCCGTTTCTGCCCGCTCTGCGACGTTGCCTACTTCGGAGATACGGCGCATCTGCCCTACGGGAGCCGTTCCGAGGGGACGATCATGCATTACGCCACGGCGGCTGTCTCCACATTGGCGGCACTCTCGCCGGAGGCGGTGTTGGTTGCCTGCGGTACGGTCAGCACGGTCTGCCTGCCGAAACTTGCGGAGGGCTATCGCTTCCCGGTCTTCGGCATTGCGGAGGCGGGAACGGCGGCGGCGTTGGCCGCCGCGCCGCATGGGCGGATCGCGGTTCTCGGGACCGAGGCAACGATCCGGACAGGCGTCTTTTCCCGGATGATACTGGCCCGCCGCCCCGACGCCGTTCTGACCTGCCTTGCCTGCCCGATGTTCGTCTTTCTGGCCGAGAGCGGGATGAACCGTCCCGATGACCCGATCGCCCGGCTGGCGGTGGCACGGACCCTTGCCCCCCTGCTTTCCAATCCCCCCGAGGCGATCCTCCTCGGCTGTACGCACTTCCCGTGGCTCTCCTCGCTGATCTCTCCGCTTTTTCCCGATGCGGCGCTGATCGATTGCGGTGCGGCGGCCGCCCGTGCGCTTTCGCTTCGTCTCCGTTTCCCTGCCGGGCAGGGAAAGACCTGTTTTTATATTACCGACAGTGCGGCCGCTTTTCAGCGCGCGGCACGCGCCGTATCCGGCCGGGTGCCGGAGGGGGAGTTTTTTGAGGTTCCGCCTGCCGAATGACCGGGCGAAGAGAAAACGCCGGCCGGAAAAGCCGCTTTGCAAAAGCGGGAGAAACGTGTAAAAAATCCGAAAGGAAGGAATAAATATGTCAAAATACAGAAGAGGAAGGATCAACGATGCGGTGGCCGAGGAACTGGCCGTTGCGCTCCGGGATGCGCGTGATCCGCGCATCCTTGAGAATTTCGTTTCGGTAACGCGGGCAGAAGTCGCTCCCGATCTGAAGGTCGCGCGGATATACTATTCTGCTCTCGGCGACAGCGCCGCGGCAGGAGAAGGAATGCGTGCCGCCGCCCCAATGCTCCGGCGGCATCTTGCCATGACGCTGAATATGCGTATCACGCCGGAACTTTTGTTTTATGCGGACGGCTCGATCGCGCACGGGGCCCGCATTGCGAAGATCCTTTCGGATCTCGGGCTTGAGGACTCCGGGAAAAAAGACTCCGGGGATGCGGTTCCCGGGAATGAAGATCCGGCCGAGACGACCCCGACTGACGGAAAAGCCGGAAGCGCGGAAGGGGGAGAAGGGTGATGGAGCCGTTTGTCCGGCTCAGCCCGAAAGAATTCCGTGCCCGGATCCTTTCCTGGCCGCAAGCCGCTGTCTTTATCCACCGTTCGCCGGACGGGGACTGCGTGGGGAGCGGCGCCGCCCTCTGCCGTTTTCTCACGGCGCACGGCATTCCTGCGTCGCTCTTTTGTTCCGATCCGATTCCGCGCAGGCTGGCCTTTTTATGCGAGGGCATCCCGATGCATACCGGCCCCGCCCGCTTTATCGTAACGGCGGACGTGGCTTCTCTTTCCCTGCTCGGCAATCTTGCTCCGCTGATCGGCGAGGCTGAACAGGTTTTGTCTGTCGATCACCATGCGCTCTCCACGCCCTTCGCCCCGAACTGCACGATCCCTGATGCGGCCGCTACGGGCGAGGTTCTGTACGGCGTTTTCACGCAGGACGGCGAGAGCCTCTCCCGGGAAATCGCCACGGCTCTCTACGCTGCGCTCTCCTCGGATACCGGGTGCTTCCGCTTTTCCAATGCCACGCCGGCCACGCACCGCGCGGCCGCGGCGCTGATCGCAACCGGGATCGATGCGGCCGACATCAACCACCGCCTGTTCGACTCCAAAAGCGAGGGACAACTACGGGCAGAGGGATATGCCGCTCTGCATATCAAGA
This sequence comes from uncultured bacterium, assembly GCA_949282345.1. Classification (GTDB taxonomy): domain Bacteria; phylum Bacillota; class Clostridia; order Oscillospirales; family CAG-272; genus UBA1740. The sequence goes on from CASDOQ010000048.1 coordinate 26,993, forward strand.
CCGCGTTTGAGGGGCGGTTGGCCTATCTTGCGCTCGACCGCTCGGTCTTTAGCGAACTTTCCTGTGAGGACGAGGACTTTGAGACTGCCATTGACGTGGTGCGTTCCTTCGGCGGCGCCGAGGTCGCGGCCTTTCTGCGCGAGCGGCAGGACGGGACGATCCGTCTTTCTCTCCGCACGACGGGAGTGGATGCGGCGGCTTACTGCGCCCGGTTCGGCGGAGGTGGCCATCGGCGGGCGGCCGGATGTTCTTTTTCGGGAATGACGTTTGCGGAAGCCCTCGAGGCTTTTCTTTCCTCTGCCGGCACGCTGTTCGGCATGACGTGAGCCTCTGCTTCCGCCCGGGTATAAAATCGAAAATGCATCCGCCCCTCTTGATTTTGAGAAAAAAAAAGAATACAATAGAAAAGAATCGGAAAACTTTCCCCGCCGGATCCGGATGGAGAGATCCCTGCTTCGGTATCGGGAAATGCAAAAGAAAAGACAGAGATTTCGGAGGATGAAATGAAACGTACTTACATCAAGGATATCGTTCCGGGCACTCCCTGCACCGTCAGCGGTTTTATTGAAAATCTGCGGAACAAGCGGACGATGGCTTTTTTGGTCGTGCGTGACGTGACCGGGAAACTGCAACTTACGGTGGAAAAGGAAAAGGCTCCTGAACTGGCGGCGATCGTTGACACCCTGACGCTTGAATCGGTCATTACGGTGACGGGAACCGTGATAGAAAACGAATACGTCAAACTCGGAGGCCGTGAAATGATCCCCGAGAGTATTACCGTGGAGTCACACGCCGAGGCGCTTCCGCTCGGGCCCGACGCCAATATTGACACGCGCCTTGACTACCGCTGGATCGACCTCCGCACCGAGAAGAATCTCCTGATGTTCCGTGTGCAGACCTGCTTCGTGGGAGCCATGCGGCAATACCTGCTGGAAAACAATTTCAGTGAAATTCATACGCCTAAGCTGATCGGCGCGGCCAGCGAGAGCGGGGCCGACGTGTTTGAACTGAAATATTTCGATCGGAAGGCGTACTTAGCGCAGAGCCCGCAGTTCTATAAGCAGATGGCCATGGCCGCCGGCTTTGAGCGGATCTTTGAGAGCGGGCCGGTCTTCCGCGCGGAAAAATCCTTCACCAACAAGCACACCACCGAGTTTACCGGTTTTGACCTCGAGTTCAGCTACATCACCTCTTTTGAGGACGTGATGCAGATGGAAGAGGATCTTCTGACCTATGCGCTCAGCCGTGTCAAGCAAGAATACGGTGAGAAGATCGAAGAACTTTTCGGCCTGCCGGTGATCGTTCCCGAAAAACCCTTCCCGCGGATGAAACTGGCCGATGTATACGCCGAACTGCGTGAACGCTATGGCTATGAGTGCCCCGCCTCCGAGATGGGAGACCTGACGACCGATGCCGAACGCCTGACCGCCCGGCTGGCCAAAGAAAAATTCGGTCACGAATTCCTCTTTATCACCGACTATTCCGCTGAGAAGCGTGCATTCTACCATATGCGGGATGAAAACGGCGTGCCGCAGGGGTACGACCTCATCTGGCGCGGCGTGGAAATCACGACCGGCGCCCAGCGGGAACACCGCTATGAGATCCTCAAAAAGCAGGCTGAGGAGAAGGGGCTTGGCGAGGACGTCCGTTTCTATCTCGAATTCTTCCGCTACGGCTGTCCGCCGCACGGCGGCTTCGGTCTCGGAGTCGATCGCCTGACCATGCTCCTGACCGGGTTGCCGATCAAGGACGCGATGTTCCTCTTCCGCGGCCCGAACCGGCTGAATCCCTGATTGTTCTGCGGCAAAGCCGGGATCCCTGCGGAAAGCCGAGAATACCCCCGCCGCGCGGAGCGGTTTCTCCGACGAAAGAACCAGGAAAAAGGAAACGAAAAGAGACATCTGCCGGTCTTTTGGCAGGTGTCTCTTTTTTTAAGCGACCGGGATCCGCAATCATAATTTCATTCCGGCGGAAGCAGCAAGGGCATAAGAAAAGGGCGGATGGCAGAAAGTAGCCGCCCGCCCTTTTCAGCGATGCTTTCTTATCGGTTGCGCACGGGACGCCGGGGGAAAAACGAAAATATGGAAAGTATACTTTACAAACAATATCAATTTATCGGTGCTTTGTCGGATATGCTTTGGTGAAAGCCCGGTGACCGGCTTCGTCCACGATCTCGAGCCGGAACCATGCGCATCCGTCGGGGATGCGGAAGGCGGCGCCCGTCAGCGGGCGGATATCGGTGCGGCGGATGCCATCGCGGCCGTCGGTCAAAAACAGGATCTCGCGGGCGGGGGAGGTCTCAACGGTCAGGGTCTCTCCCTCCCGGTACAGCGCATGGATCAGCGGGCCTGCGGAGGCATAGCAGTCCCCGGCTTCCAGGGCGGCGATAATATCCCCGTAGCGAAGCGAAGGAGCCTTGATCATGGTAAAGCCCACGAAGGAATCGCTCCCCGGTCCGCTGAAACCGCCGGCATTGTGGTTATCGTCCGCCGCGATCGGAATGAGGGAAGTCTTTCCGGCGCGGAGCATCCGTTCGAAAATATCGCTCCCGGTGTCGGCCGAGGCGCGCAGGGCGGAGCAGGTGCCGTTCACGACCTCGATCCCGAAAAGCCCTTCCAGCGGCAGATAATCCTCCTCGGTGTGGAGCGACCAGTGCGGGTGGTTGTAGATCGGCAGAAATCCTTCGGCGCGCGCCGCCCGCAGAAGGCGGTTCATAAAGATCGGAGAATAGGTAAATTGATAGACGGGTTCGCGGCAGAGCACCTCCTTCGCATAGGAGGCGGCGTTCCCGGTGAAGTGGCCGTGTGGATTGAAAAAGACCTGATGCGTAACGTCCGGCGAACGAGCGATCAGCCCGATATGATAGGTCTTGCGGGATGCAAACCGTTCGGTGCGGTCATCGACCCGTATCTCGTATCCCCGGAGAGCCAGAAAATCGGAGGTCGAAAGTTCGCTGTGATCCACCATGACCTCGTGATCGGTAAAGGCGACGACCGAATAGCCGGCCGCCCGGTAGGCATCCCGGATCTCTTCCGGCGTTGCCGCCCCGTCCGAAACCGTGCTGTGGGCGTGCAGATTGGCTTTGTAGAATTGTCCGCCGGCGGGGAAAAGATACTCTTTCATAGTGGCTTTGGCTCCTTTGTGTGTTTCGGCTGTGCGCGGCGGTCTGTACTTTCAGAGAAGTCCGCGCTCTTTGAGAAGATAGACGCGGAGCAGGGCGGACTGGGTCTTTCCGTCCTCGATCTCCCCGCGCAGGATCTCCTCCACCAGTTCGGTGAGCGGACGGCGTTCGGTATGCAGAAATTCGTCCGGGTCAAGGCTGATCTCTCCCTCGGTCAGTTCCTCGGCCAGAAAAACGCCAATCCGCTCGCCGAGGACGGCGGGTGAGGGAATGTAATATCCGAGAGGGGTCATTTTTCCGGCGCGCAGACCGGTTTCTTCGCGCAATTCGCGGATGGCGGCCTCCTGCGGGTCTTCCCCGGCGCTGTCGAGTTTTCCGGCGGGGAGCTCGTACATGACGCGCCCCTGCGCATACCGATACTGCCGTTCCATCAGCACGGTCCCGTCCGAAAACAGCGGGACGATCACCACCGCCCCGAGGTGAAGCACGACCTCCCGGGTGGCAGTATTCCGGTTCGGAAGGGTGACGGTATCGCGCACAAGGTGAACGATCTTTCCGTGGAAGATCTCTTCGCGACTGACGAAAGACTCCTCCAAACTGCGGTCTGTTTCTTTGCTTTTCATGCATTTTCTCCTGTTACGCGATTTGCGCGATGCCGGGCGGGCGAGCGCGGCGTAATGCCGCCGCTCGAACGATATCCTTATTGTAGCACAACAGCATACCGATTGCAAGAGGTGGTGTGCCTCCTCGGTCGTTGGCTACGGTCTGCCGGGGTTCAGAAAGGGTTTTTCCGGGATTCCCTATTCTTTTCAGGATTCCTTATGTTTTCAGAATTTCCCATGTTTTCTCAGGACTCCCTATCTTTTTCACAGGATTTTTCATTGTCTACATCAAGATCTTGGAACGATTGTTTTTCATCAAGTCCAAAAAAATCTTTCATTTCTTGTATTCTTTCTTTCAAGGTCCCGCCATCGATTTTTGTTACTTTATCCATTTTCGAGGATTTCCTAACTTTTTCGTAGGCTGCCCGGATGGCCGGGGCGGCTTCGAGGGGGACGAGCGTTTCGATCCCGCGCCCCGATGCAAGGGCCTCGCGGACGGCTGTGGAACTGACCGAGACGTATGCGGGAGCGGCGGGGAGCAATTCGGTTCCGACCCCGCTGTGGGCAAGGTTATAGTCGGCCATGGTCTTTTCGTATTGCAGGTCGCGTTCGTCCCTGTACCCCTTCACGATCTGATCGATCGCATTCTCGCGGACGTAATCGGCCACCATCCCGTCCGAGAAGGTCACGGTCACGTTCGGCAGGTGGGCGGTAGCCAACCGCAGGAAATTCACCCGTTCCCGATACGGGAAAAGCCCGGATTTTTCGGGATTGATGAAAACGGCGGCAATGACCTCTTCATAGCGGGCGGCGGCCCGTTCGATGAGATCGAGGTGCCCGCGCGTACAGGGATCGTAACTGCCGGGAATCAGTACTTTCATGAGAGAACCTCGTAGATGTGGATATAACTGACCGAGTAGCGTGCCGATTTCAGAAGGCGGAGGCGCGACAGTTCCGGGGTGTCGGGCGGGAGAATCTCTTCCTAGCCGCTTTCGGTGACGATAATGCATCCCGGCGCGGCGAGCCCTGCCCGCAGTGCGCGCAGAAGCGCATCCGCGGCGGCGTGCAGGGCGTAGGGGGGGTCGATGAAGATCAGGTCGTATGTCTCCCGCCCTGCGTATTTGCGGATGACGTTCCGATAATCACTACACAAAAAGTGCGATTTTTCAAAAAAACCGGTGCGGGTGGCGTTCTCCTTGATCACGGCCATCGCATCCTGCGAGGCGTCGGTAAAAGTGGCGGAGGCCGCGCCGCGCGAAAGCGCCTCCAGCCCCAGTTGACCGCATCCGGCAAAGAGGTCAAGGACGCGCCGCCCTTCCAGAACGAATTGCAGGGAGGAGAAGATCGCCGCCTTGACCCGTTCGCTGGTCGGGCGGGTCTCGTTCCCTTCCAGCGTGGTCAGCCGGGTACCGCGGGCGCTCCCTGTGATAATACGCATCATGTCTTTTTCTCCTTCTTCTTTCTGAAATAACCGACGATCGCCTCGGCGTCGGTCGCACGGATGCCGCGCAGGGCGGTCAGTTCCTCCGCGCTCAGTTCGCTGATCCCGGAAAGGCTGCCGAAATGCGAGAGCAGGAGCCGCGCTTTTTTCGGGCCGATCCCCGGGATCTCCTCGAGCGAAGAGTGGTGCAGGGTCTTTCTCTTGGCAGATTGCACGCTTTTGACGGCGAACCGATGCGCCTCCTCCTGTATTTTGTAAATAAAACTATACAGACCCTGCTCTTTGGCGATGCTGATATCTCCCTCGCCGTCGGTCAGGGCGCGGGTCTTGTGATAGTCGTCTTTCACCATGCCGAAGACCGGGATGCTGACCCCCGCCTGCGAGAGCGCCTCCTCGGCGGCGTGTACCTGTCCCCGTCCACCGTCGGTGAGGATGAGGTCGGGGGCTTCTCCGAGCGAGGGGGAACCGTCCCCGATATGGGCGGCGCGGCGCAAAAGAGCCTCGCGCATCGCTCCGTAATCGTCCATGCCGTCGGTCGTGCGGATGCGGAACAGACGGTATTCCGAGGGGCGCATCCGACCCGAGCGGGCCACGACCATCGAGGCGGTGATATATTCGTTCCCCCACTCCGAGATGTCGTAGGCCTCTATGCGCTCGGGGACGACCTCAAGACCGAGCAGAGAAGCCAGGCGGAGGCAGTTTTTATCGTCACGTTCTTCTTCCGCCGTGTGGCGTTCGTAGCGATGGCGCGCATTGGCCGCCGCCATCTCGCAGAGCTTCTTTTTTTCTCCGCGCCGGGGGATCGCGACTTCAATACGCTGACCCGCAAGCGAGGCGAGTGTATCTGAAAATTCGGCGATTTCCTCCTCTTCCGCCGGAAAATCAAGCAGGATCAGGCGGGGAATGCAAGCGGTCTCGTAGATCCCGGTGAGAAAGGCGAAAAGCGCGGCCGGGTCGGTCAGCGCATCCGCCGAAAAGAGAAAGTCGCGTTTGTTTCCGAGCATTCCTTCCCGGACCGAGAGGAGAGAGAGGACCGAGGCGGTCTCTCCCGCATAGAGGGCTATCGCATCGAGCGAGACCGAGGGCGAGGAAACGACGCGCTGTTTGCCGCGGAGCTTGCGCAGTGCGGCGGCGCTATCGCGCAGACGGGCGGCCTCTTCAAAATGCTCTTCTTCGGCTGCCGCCCGCATTTTTTCTTCAATTTCGGCCACGGTGGCACCGATGTGTCCGTCCAGCACGCGCCGTACGTCGCGGATCCTGGCGGCGTACTCTTCGACCGGGGGCAGGGAGCGGCAGAGCGCCATACAACGTCCCATGTCGGCATACAGACAGGGACGACCGCGGCCGGTATCTTCGGGAAATTTCCGACGGCAGGTCGGCAGGCGGAAGATCCGGCTCACGGCTTCCTGCGCCGCATAGGCGTCGCTCATGCCGGTATAGGGGCCGAAATAGCTTCCGTCCTCCCCACGATTCCGGGTCACGATAAGGCGTGGGTACTCTTCATCGGTAATCTTGATATACGGATAGGATTTGGCATCTTTCAGCCGGATGTTATAGGGCGGGGTATGCTTTTTGATCAGAATGTTTTCGAGCGTCAGGGCCTCGATCTCGGTATGACAGAGGACGGTATCGAAATCGGCTACCCGGCTGATCATCCGCTCGGTCTTGCGGTTATGCGTCCCTACGAAATAACTGCTTACCCGGTTACGCAGGCGGCGCGACTTTCCGACGTACAGGATGGCGCCGTTTTTATCTTTCATGATATAGACTCCCGGCTCGGCAGGCAGGTCGGCTGCCCGCCGCCGCAGGGAGAGAAACGTTTCTTCTGTCATCGTGGCTCCTTTCTCGGGATAGGCAATCGATCCTTCCCGAATACGAAAGATCCGGGACGCGGGAAAAGCAGGAGATTCCGGCGGGAAAATGAGAAACGGCGGCACCGCGGTGCCGCCGTTCGTATGGGGACTTCCCGATCGGCGGAGATTCCCCCGGCGTCAGTCGGTCAACCCGTTTTCCAAAAGCTCCGTGAGGCCTTCCAATGCGCCGGTTTCATCCTGCCCATCGGCAATCAGCGTGATCTCCATGCCCTGCGTTACCGCGAGGGAAAGAACGCCCAAAAGGCTTTTGGCATTTACGCGCCGGTCACCTTTTTCCACCCATACCGAGGATTTATAAGCGTTCGCTTTCTGAATAAAGAAAGTGGCGGGACGAGCGTGCAGTCCCTGACTGTTTTTGACGGTTACGTTGCGAGATACCATACGGTTCACCTCTCTGAAAGAATTCAATCCTTTAAAAGAATTATAGCAGGTATTCGATCCAAAAGCAATAGATTTCTTCAAAAAACCTATATTTCTTCCCGGAGGGAGAGCAGGATTGCCCGATAGGTCTTTCCCTCTGACGTAAGGGTGAGCGTCATGTTTGCTCCGAGATACCGTATACCGCCGATGAAAAAGCCGCCGTCCAGGCGGCGCCCTGTTGCCATCGCCTCGACCCGGAACCCGCTCGGAGGCGTTTTTTCTTCTTTTTTGGCGGACGGGATCTTTCCGGGGGGCGACGCGGGCTCCGTCGGGATTTTTCCGGTGTCCGCCCCTCCGCTCCCGGAATTTTCCGTGGAAAGATCTTCGGCCCCCGACCTTTTGCGGTCGGGGAGTTCTGCTTCCTCCTTCCCGCTCCCGACCCGGTCGGCCGGCAGCAGGGTGATCGGAAGTCCCTCCCAGAAGATCTCTTCGGCGGGCGGAACGTCGCCTTCAAAGAGGAGGAGTAGACGGAAGGAGGTTTCGCGGCTTGTCTCTCGGCAGAGCGTCACGCCGCGGCCGAGCAGGGAAAAGAGCAGAAGAAAAAGAAAGAGGAGAACCAGACGGTCGTAGGGGTTTTTCGACCCGAAGAGATCGATACGGTGCGCGCTCATGCCGGTTCCTCCGCCGTTACCGTGTCGGGGAAAACCGCCGTGATGCGTCCCGTCCCCCGGAATCCCGGGAGGCGGATATCCACGTCGCGCCCCGGGCGGAGGAGAAAGCCGCCGGCAAAAAAGCCGTCTGCCGTGCTCTTTCCGGTCACGCGTACCGTCAGGGTCAGGTAAGTCCAACCGCCGCGCTCGCTTCCCGTGCAGGCCGTCACCGAGCCGAGCGGGTATTTTCCAATGGCATCTAAAACCGCGTCACCGACGGCGAGAGCCTCTGCCGACTCGGGCAGGACGGGATCGAGCGCAACCGTGTAGGTCAGCGGGGTATCGCCGGTCGGCGGCGCGACCAGTATCCGCGAAAAAGCGGTACAGAGCGAAAAAAAGAGGATGCCGCACAATAGGAGGACGGCATCCGTGAGGTTCGGGTGTTTCATGCGGGAGTGCCTTTCTTATTTCCGGATCGGGATCTCCGCCGCGGCATAACTCCTGTCGGGCGGTTCCTGAGTCGATTCACCGTACTCGCCGCGGGCAATGCGTCCGTTTGCGGTGATAATCCCAAGGAGAAGAAAGAAGAGGAAGAAAACGCGCAGGTCATAAAAAACATAGTCGGTGATCCCGAAGACGAGCAGGGCAAGAATACTGCAGAATGCGCCGATCCCGGGGATACATACGCTGTCCTCGGGTACAAGATTCCGAAGCGAGACGGCACGGCGGAGAGCCGAGAGCAAAAGAAGAAGAAAGGCAAAGAGCGCAAAGATGCCCATTTCAATTCCGATCTGTAGATAGAGGTTATGCGAATGCAGAGCCGCTTCCGCCCCGCTGACGGCATAGCCGGCGTAGACCCGGCGGAAATTCTCCGAGGAGGCGCCAATCCCCCCGAGCAGATGGTCGGCAAAGAGCGAGAGGCTTGCGCGCCATACCTGAAAGCGGTAATAGACCGAGGAATCGACCCCGCCGCCGAGGAAGGAGAAGATCGAAGCAATGCGGCATGCCAGCGCGTCGGGCGCAAAGAGGAGAAGATTCGGCAGGAGCGCAAGCAGGAAAAAGAAGATCCTGGCCCGCTTCCGACAGGCGAGAAGAATAAAGAAGAAGAGTGCGACGAGCGTCCCGATCCAAGCCCCGCGCGACCAGGTGAAGATCATCGCGGCAAAGAGGAGGAGAAATGCCGGGATCTGCCAGAATTTTCTCTTCTTTTTTCCTGGCAGGACCGAGAGAAGGACGGGCAGGCAGAGACAGAGATAGGCGGCAAAGATATTCGGATTGCCGAGGATCGAGGTGATGCGTCCGTCGATATAGGCGGCCGCGGCTGAATCCAGCCAGTCGGGGCGGGCAAGACCGGTAATGGCCTGATAGATCCCGATGGCGGAGAGAATGGCGGCGGAAGAAAGGAGCGAATGGAGAAAGGCGAGCAGGAGGCGGGAGGAGGAGAGCAGGTTGGCAGCCAGAAAATAGCCGCAGAGGAGAAAACACGCCGAAGCCAGAGAACGGAAGAAAGCCTCCGTGCCCGAGCCGAGCGCAAAGATCCCACTGAAAAGGCAGAAGACCGAAAACAGGAGGACGAACAGGTCAAGGGCCTCGAAGGAAAAACCGCGCTTTCCGAAAAGCCATTTTCTGAAATAGGAGAGGGTGGTTACGCCGAGGAGAATGCAAAGGAGTGGGATCGGGTGCGGGAACAGGGTCGAAAACGGAAAGAAAAAGGCGAGGAAGATGAGCGAGAATTCAGGGCTTGCCAGGGTGAGAAGTGTATAGAACGCCCCTGACAGTATGCAAAGAAGCAGGAGTGGCGATACGTGATAGGAGACCGCTCCGAGCCCCGCGCCGAGTAAAAGAAGAAGCATGGCGGGCAGTGGTCGCCGCGCGGGATCGGGCGTATGCGGCCGCGGCAGGGAAAGCACTTCAAAAAGGAAATGCGCAAGGCCTGCGTCGCGCGTCACGACCGTGGCAAGGGGCTGTGCGAAAAAGAGAAAGAGCAAAGCGAAAAAGAGGAAGATCGCCCCCGCGATCCCGTCCGGCACCGAGGTCACATAGTCGTTTTGAAAGAGAGGGAGGATCAGATAACGGAAGATCGAAACTATGCCGACAGGGAAGAGGAAAAGCGAATATACGGAAAGTTTTGTTTGCATAGCCGCTTCTGCAACAGCGAGATAAAAGCGGCGGAAAGGTCTTTTTCCGAGGCCTTCCATCCGGCGGAGAATGCGTGCGCGGGTATCTTCCTCGCGGATGCGTCTCGCTTCTTCAAAATCGCTTTGCCGATAGCAGGCGTTCCCTGCCTCATAACCGGTGAGAAAGGCATAGATGCGGGAAGCAAGGATATTCTCCTTCACCCGCCTGAAAAATGCGCGGAGCCGCCCCGGGCATGACGACGGCGCACCGCTCTCGTTTTCTGCTTTCATACGGCTCCTTTCTGCGGCACTCGTTTTCGGCCGCGGTTTTTATTCTTCGCGCTCTTTCGGGGTTCGGCACATCTTTTTGGCTTTTTTCGGCGGGGGTGCCGGGTGAAGCGCAAGATACGCCTCGTACAGGTCGGGGCGGCGTTCTTCGGTCAGGGCGAGCGACTGCGCCAGCCGCCACGCGTCGATCATTTTATGGTCGCCGGAAAGGAGGACATCGGGAACCTTACATCCTTCCACCACGGGCGGGCGCGTGTACTGTGGGTATTCGAGAAGACCTGAGGCGATGCTTTCGTCGCGGTAACAGTCGGGTTCCGCCAGAACGCCTGGTAGGAGGCGCGCCACCGCATCGATCAGCGCACAGGCGGGCAATTCCCCGCCCGTCAGCACGAAATCCCCGATTGAGATCTCCTCGGCCGCCATCAGGTCGAGCGCACGTTGGTCGACCCCCTCGTAATGACCGCAAAGGAGGATCAGCGAGTCACAGGTCGCCAGTTCCTCCGCCAGAGTCTGCGTCAGATGCTTTCCCCGGGGGGAGAGATAAATGACCCGCCGTTTTTCCCCGGCCGGATGAGAACGGAGGACGGCTTCAAAACAGCGGAGGATCGGCGGCGCCGCCATCAGCATCCCGCACCCGCCGCCGTAGGGCGTGTCATCGACGTTTTTATGTTTGCTTTCGGAATAATCGCGGATATTATGGCAGGCATATGTAAAGCAGCCGTTTTTTACGGCGCGACCGAGGATGCTGGAGGAGAGAAACGTTTCCAAAACCTCGGGAAAGAGCGTCATGATCTCAAATCTCATCGAAGATACCCGGTATCGGGCAGACAAGGATATGCCGCCCGATGTCAATTTCCTTTATGAATTCGTTCACCGCCGGGAAAAGCACCTCGCCGTGGGGAGTGTCCACGATATAGAGCGGGGTCTTGCGCGAAACGTCGACCTCGCGCACCCTGCCGTATTGCACGCCGGTTTTCGCGTCGATGAGCGGCAGTCCCGGAAGTTCGGCGAGAAAGACCTTCTTTCCTTCCGGGTCAAGATCGCACCGCCGGGCAAAGACGGTATTTCCCGAAAGGAGGCGGGCTTCCTCGGGTGTGCTGATCGCTTCGAAAAGGACAAGCAGGCCCTCGCGGTACGGCCGGGCCGAAAGGAGCCGCCGGGGAAAATAGGAGCCGTCCTCATTCCGAAAGAAAAGCGCGGGCAGGGCGGCGGCCACGGCGGGCGTATCGGTGTAGCATTCCATTCTGATCTCCCCACGGACGCCGTGGGGGGAGAGGAGCTTTCCGCATTCCAAAAAGTCGAGCTTCATATCTCTGCTTCTTCCTGTCAGTTCGTATACTCAATTATACCATGCCCGACCCGATCTTTCAAGAGCTTTTTCTAAGAGCGAGGCGTAGAGCGCGCGGTAGCGTTCTCCCATTTGCCGGGCGGTACCAAAACGGCGGTACCGCGCCCCGGCGGCCGCACCGAGCCCCGCAAGCAGAGAGGGGGCCGCCGAAAGGCGGCGCACGCATCCGGCAAGTGCCGCGGCATTGCGTGCCGGAAAGAGGAGCGCCCCGCCCTCGGCGGCAACCTCCCGGTGGCCGGGAATATCGGAAAGCAACGCGGGGATCCCGAGCGAGGCCGCTTCCGAAATGACGAGGGGGGAGGTTTCTGATCCGACCGACGGGCAGACGAGCAGATCGGCAAGCGAGAGGATCCCGGCGACTTCGTTGACCTGGCCGAGAAAGGAAACGCGCGGTAGAATGCCGAGCCGTGCGGCCAGTGCGTGCAGTTCGCGGCGAAGCGGACCGTCCCCGATGAGCAAGAGGCGTACCGTTCCGGGCAGGAGCGCCAGCGCCCGCAGGGCGGTGTCGATCGCCTTAACGTCGGCAAGCCGGGCACAGACAGCAAGGACGAGATCCCGGTCTCCGAGCCCGGCGGCGCGTCGGCGGCGCAGGCGCTCTTCCCCTTGGAACTTCGGCTGTGGCGGGACACCGTTCTCAATGCAGACGGCAGGGATCCGGTGGCGGAGCAGATCGCGCAGAGAGTTCCGGGAGGTGGCTACGGTCATATCGGTCAGCGCGCGGTATATCGCACGCCGCACGGGATCTTTCTGCCACGCCGGGGAGGTGTCGCAATGGCGGCTTGCCAAAATGACGGGAACACCGAGCAACCGCCCCGCCAGCCGCGCCGTGGGACAGGCGTGCGTATGCAGGATGTCCGGCGAAAAGGCGCGGATCGCCTTTTGGATAGTAAAAAGGTCAACAGGGCTGTCTCTGTCAACCGGAATGTCAAGTTTTATTGTCGTTATACCTTTTTTTATCAACCGGGGGATCAAGGCGCTTTTGGCGGGAAGCGCAACAGCGGCGGTCAACGGCTCAAGTTCGGGCAAAAGATAGGAAAGCTGTACGCCCGCCCCGCCGACGTTTCCGTCGGTCAGAAAATGGAGAATGCGCATGGCGGCTCCTTCCGTGGCGTGATACCGTCAGTTTTTCCTCTTTCCCTTAAAATATGCGGAGAGGATCGCGCGGGATTCTTCTGCCAATACGCCTCCCGTGACGGCGGGCTTATGGTTGAAGGTGAGCGCGTTGAAATCGGTCGCGGAACCGAAGACCCCGGCTTTTTCGTCATAGGCGCCGAACACAACGCGCGGGATCCGTGCGTTGACGATGGCCCCGCCGCACATCGGGCAGGGTTCCAGCGTGACGTAGAGGGTGCAACCCGGGAGCCGCCAGCCGCCGAGGGTGCGGCAGGCCTCTTCAATGGCGAGGATTTCGGCGTGGTGCGTGGCGCATTTATCCGATTCCCGGCGGTTGCGCGCGGCGGCGATCAGACGTCCGTTTTGCACGATGCAGGCCCCGACCGGCGCTTCGTCCGCCTCGGCCGCCTCCTGCGCCAGACGGAGCGCCTCCCGCATATAGGCAAGATCTTCTTCGGTGACGGCGGTTTGCCGGGCAGGCTCTCTGTCGGTCATGCCTGCGGCGGTCTTCGCGGCGTCGTCATTTTCCGGGAGGGCGGCGGTCACGGCTTCGGCTTCTTCGCCGGAACAGGGCGTTTTTTCGGTAAGACTCTTCATGGTATTTTCCTTTCACAAGATCGTGGCGAGGAGCATAAGCGCCGCAAAGACGGGGAAGGGCGACAAGACGAGATCCCGGAAAAAACGAGGGTCCCCTGGCGCCGGCGCAAAAAGGAGGGGGCGCTTTCTTTCGTTCAGAAAAAAGAGGAGAAGGCCAAGGAGCGTTCCCGTCCCCGAAAGAAGAAAGAAGAGGTCGATTGGCAGGTCGCGGCAAAGGAGTGAGACGAGGTTGTTGGTAAGATGGAAGAGAAACGGCAGGAAAAGAGAGCCGGAATAAAGCCGCAGAAAGCCGAGGAGGATGCCGGCGGCCAGGGCATAGGGGATCTGATAGAGATTTCCGTGCAGGAGAGAAAAGGCAAGAGAAGTGCCGAGGATGGCGGGGAGGTCGCCGTACGGGGCAAGCAGGGAATAGAGGGCCCCCCGAAAGAAAAGTTCTTCGGTAAAGGCGGCCAGCGCCACGTCAAAAAGGATCGTGAGGAAAAGCGAGGCGAGCGGTTCCTGCCGGGGGAGCGGCACGCCGAGCGACGAAAAGAGCTGTGCGGTGAAGAGCGAGAGGGCAGCGATCAGCAGGACAAAGGCCGGCAAAAGGAGCAAAAGAGCCGCCGAGCGCTGTCTTTGCGGAAAGACAGGAATGTCTTTGGCGTCGGGTCGAAGCCTGAACGAAGCCGGGAGGAAAAAAGTCGAAAGCGAGCAAAAAAGAAAGGAGAATACCGTACCGCACCGGCGCAGGAGCGGGGAGGGCAGGAAGGAAGAAAACGTCAGAAGAAGAACGCATAAAAGCAAAAGAAGAGAAAAAGAAGAGAGTTTTCTTTTCATGATCGGCTCCTTTCTTTTTTCGTCTTTTTCTCGTTTTTTCTCGCCTTCTTTTATGGTGCTTTCCCGCCCCCGCACGTTCGGCGATCGGGCCTTCGGTTTTTCGGCCACCTGCCCCGGCCTTTATATTTTGCGATCCTGCCGGTTGACGGCGTTCGCGCTTCGTATGCATCTTTTCTCAGGATTCCGAGGCTTTCGGGATCGGCATGGCCGTTCTCTCTTTATCATACACCGAAAAAGACAAAAAAACAAGCGTTTTCCGATCGATCGGACGCGGGGACTTGACTTTTCACTTTTTACGGCTATAATGGGAGAGAAGGAAAAAATGCACGTCCGGGAAAGCCGGACGGCGGCATGATCCATGAAAGATGTCGGGAGGGAAGAAGATATGAACGAAAAACTGTTTGCCCCCGGGGCGCGGGTCGCCTTCCTCGGGGATTCGATCACGCACGCAGGACGCGCCGTGACCTGTATTCAGAAGTATTACCTTGAGCATTTCCCGGAACGGAAGGTAAAGGTCTATAACTGCGGCATCGGCGGGGATACGGCCGCCGGATGCATCGAGCGGATCGATTATTCCCTGCATATGTGTGAGCCCACCGAGGTCGTTATCATGTTCGGAGTGAACGACCTGCACGCCGGGTATTACCGGCCTGATGCTTCCCCCGAGCAGCTTGAAAAGAACCTGGCCATCCGCCACCGCCACACCGAGAATATGGCCAAACTCGTGCGGCTCCTTTCGGAACGCGGTCTGCCCGTGACGCTTTGCTCGGGCGTAGGCCGGGACGGCTTCACGCCCGGGGAGACCGACGAAGTGGAGAATGCCGCCGGCATGAGCGATGCGCTCGCGCTGGCCTATGCCGAAAACCGGCAGGTCATCCCGGGGCTGAAAAACACCGTGGATTACCGCACGCCGTTTCAGGCTTTGCAACAGGCGTGCGTTGCGCGCGGCCTCCCCTCGCTCTTTCAGCCCGACCGCACCCATCCGAACGCTCTCGGGCAGGAGATGATGGCGCGTATCTTTCTGGCGGGGCAGGGACTTCCCGTCCTGCTCCCGACGGCGGAGGATTTTGCCGAAGGGTACCGCGAACCGGCTTTTTCGCCGGAACTCTCTGATCTTTGCCGGCGCGGGGCGAATCTTGCGGACATCGCTTTTATCTATCCGCATCAGGCGAGACGTTGCCCTGACATGGATCTCTCTGCCCGGATCGCCTATTGGCAGGCGGAGGCGGAAAAGTTGACCGCAGATACGCCGAGCGACAAGTATATGAGAAACATGATCCGGAATTATATAGAACGCGCCCCCGGGGAGGAGGAACTGCAAGCCGCATATCGCGCCGCCGTGGATGCGCTGTATTCGTGACATATCCGGGACAGGACACGTTGCCGCTGCCCCGGTTCTTTTGCGTGATCCCCTCCCCGGGAGGATTTTCCCCGGTTTTCTGACCGGTTTTCCGCCGGCGGGTACGGATGCCAAGATCCGTCCGGCGACAGAAAAGACGGTGCGGATGCGAACAAATGGCCGGCAGACGGCATCGGAAAGAAAAGACCGGAGGCGTTCCGAATCGGAATTTCCTCCGGCCTTTTGCGGTTTGTCCGACATGGCTTTTTGAGGCCTTGTCCGGGACAGATCATCACAGTCGTTCTCCGGCGCGGCTTTTTGAAGTCAGTTCTTTTCCCCGCCTTCTTTTCCGGCTTTCCGGGCCGCGAGGCGGGTGCGGAGAGCGAGGATCGCATCGGTTGACTGAGAAAGCAGGACGGCAGCAAAGACCACGGCGCACCCGATATATTCCTGTGTGGTCAGGATCTCCCCCGTGAAGATAGCGCCGCCGAGAGCGCCGAAGAGAGACTCGGTACTCATGATGATCGAGGCGGCGGCCGGCGGGCATTCCTTTTGTCCGAGGATCTGGAGGGTGAAGGCCAGCGCGCCCGAACCGATTCCGAGGTAGAGGAGCGGCAGGAGAGCGGCCTGCACGTTGACCCACGCAAGGTCTTCAAAGATCAGGGCGAGGAGAAGATTCAAAAGACTGGTGGTCAGCATCTGCACGAGAGAGATCCGCACTCCGTCGCATCCTTCGGACACCGCGTCGACCGTCATGATATGCGTGCACCAGCAGAGCGAGGAAAGGAAAAGAAGCAGATCGGACGGGGCAAAGGCAAGCCCCTCTTTGACGGTGATCAGCCCGACGCCGGTCAGCGCAAGCAGGACCGAAAGCACAAGGAGAGGCGAGAGCCGCCGCCGGAAAAGGATCACGCCCGCCAGCGGCACGAGGACGACGTAGAGCGTGGTGATGAAAGCCGCTTTTCCGGCCCCGGAACCGCCGATGGCTGCCTGTTGGGTGGCTGAGGCGGCGGCTAACGCCGCTCCGCAGATCAGACCGCCGAGCAGTTCTTTTTTCTTCAGCGGGGATTTGCGGCGCGAGAAGAGCGAACGGCCGGTCTTTCCGGCTTTGTCAAAGAAAACGACAACGGGGATCAGCGCGAAGCCGGCGATCAGAAAACGGACGAATCCGCAGCTGAACGTGCCGAGATGCTCGGACACTTTGCTTTGCGCGGCAAAGCCGAAACCCCATATTATGGCGGTGAGAAGGAGGAGTAAGCTCCCCCGGAACTGGTTTTTTCTGCTTTCGGTATTCATAGCATTTTTCCTTATAAATCAAAGCAAAACTATAACATCGATATATTGTATCAGAAGAGTCGAAGTCTGTCAAGACCCGCTTCGTCATCGGTTTTTTGCCTGCTTCCCGGTCGGTTCTTCGCGCCTTCGCGTTTCTTGACAGGCACGGGCGGATATGCTACAATGAAAGACAAAAAGTTCGGGAAGATCCGAGCCTGCAAAGGAGGTGCTCCTGTGAAGTATCTGGAAGAGGAAGATCAGATCGCTCTCAAAACGCAGGAGGCGATCTCCTTTTCGCTTTTACGGTATACCGGCTTCGGCGCGGAGGAGGCATATCCCTGCCGCCGGCTGAACGCGGCCGAGCGCCGGAGCCTCGGTCTCGGAGAGGGCGTTCTTCTTGAACGGAGCTTTGAAGAAGGGGAACACCGCTTCGTTATGACCGGGGAAGCGGACGGATGCGAGACCGAAGGACGCACGGTCGTGCTACGCGTCTTTTTTGCAGTCGATGCCGACCCGGAAGCCCCGGGAGAAAAGACCCTGAAGGTCTGTCGGGGGGAAGCCTATCTGCTTGCGGCGATGGCGGCAAGGCGCGGCTTTTCCAACCGTTTGGAGATCAACCTGTACGAGCCTTCGACCGGCCGCCTGTCCCGGAGGACCGAAACGCCGACCGCCCATGCGCTCGATCGCTTTTTCGCCCGGTCGGCCGCGGCGGTGGCACTCTATGCGGCCCCCGAGATCAGACGCGTCCGCGTCCGTCTCCCCGCGATGCGGCGTCTGGCCTTCCCGTATCCCGACGTGCGGGAAGGGCAGGAGGAACTCATGAAGGCCGTTTACCATGCGCTCTCCGCCGGCGGACGGCTCTACGCCTGCGCCCCGACGGGGACAGGGAAAACGGTTTCCACGCTCTATCCCGCCCTGCGCGCCATGGGGCAGGGGAAATGCGAAAAGGTTTTCTATCTGACGGGAAAGGCGACTGGGGCGCGGATGGCGGCCGACACGGCGGCGCTTCTCGGCCGCACGGGGGCTTTGCGGGCGATCCTGTTGGCTTCCAAGGAGCGGCTCTGTCCGGAACACGGGATCCCCTGCCGGAACGGCGGGATCTGTCCGCTTCGTAAGACCCCGGAGGGGAGACTGGAAGAGGCCGCCCTCGATCTGTGCGCACAGGCCGGTCCGGTCGTGACTCCGGAAAAGATCGCCCGGGCGGCGGCAGAGCGGCGGGTCTGTCCGCATGAACTTTCGTTGCGCGTCAGTTTCTTCTGCGATCTCGTCATCTGTGACTATAACTATCTTTTTGACCCCGTTGTGCGTCTTGAGCGCTATTTTTCCCTGCCGGGAAAATGGGGATTCCTGATCGACGAGGCGCATAACCTGGCCGACCGGGTGCGCGATATGTACAGCGAGGAACTGACCGACGCGGAACTTTCCGCTCAGGCCGCGCTTCTCCCGCCGCCGACCGACCGCCCCGACGCCTATGCCGCCGCGCTTGCCGAGACGGCTGCGTATTTTTCCGCGGTGCTCGGGCCATTGGCGGGGGAAGAAAAGAGCCGGGCGGACGGAGAAGGGGGGAGCATCCGCCGCACGTTGCCGGAGGAGCTCCCGGAGTACCTGACGCGTCTTTATACGGCCGCCGAGCGACGTGCCCGACTCAAGGACGAACGCTTACCACAGGGATCCCGCGTGCAGATCCGCATATTTTCCTATAAATTGAAAACGATACTTTACATTCTTTCCTGCTACGACCCGGGCTTTCGTCTGCTGGTCGGTAAGCGAAAAAAAGGCGTATTCTTCCGCACGCTCTGTCCCGATCCTTCTGGGATCATCGCCCGTGCCCTTTCGTTCGGCCGGGGGGCCGTCCTTTTTTCCGCGACGCTCTTGCCGCTCCCGTTCTACCGCGATCTGTTGGGCGGGGATGCATCCTCCCGGATGCTGGAACTGCCTTCTCCTTTTGAACGCGACAACCTTGCCATTGCCGTCATGGATAAACTCAGTACCCGCTATGCCGACCGCGAGGAGAGCCTTTCGGCGGTTCTCTCGGCCATCCGCACGACCGTCACGGCGCGCCCCGGGAACTATATGGTCTTTTGCCCGTCTTTTGCGTATCTCGATGCGCTGGCACCTCTGCTCCCGTCCCTCTGCCCGGGGATGAAAATCCTGCGGCAGGAACGGCGGATGGATGCCGAGGCACGCACCGCTTTTTTGCGCGAGTTCCGCGAGGATAGTACGGTGTTGGGACTTTGCGTTCTCGGCGGCATCTACGGGGAAGGGGTCGACCTTTCGGGGCGCCGTCTGATCGGCGCGGTGGTCATCGGGGTCGGTCTGCCGGGCCCCGACCTGCTCCGCGAGGAGACCGCCCGCTACTTTTCCGAAAAGAGCGAGAACGGCATGGAATATGCCTATATCTATCCTGGTATGAACCGGGTCTTGCAGGCCGCCGGCCGGGTCATCCGATCGGAGGAGGATCGGGGCGTGGTCGTTCTGATCGACGATCGCTTTGCCACGCCGGTCTACCGCGGGATCTTCCCGGCGCATTGGCGCGGCTTGACTTACGTAGGAGACGAACGCTCGCTCCGTGAATATCTCCGCCGTTTCTGGAACGGGGACAGGTAATACCGAATACCTGCCTCCGTTTTTTCTTTCGGGGCGGGCGAATGCGTTTTGCGCGCTTTTTCGGTGGAATTTTTGCAGGGTGAAAGCCCGAGCGATCGGCGGGATTCTTGCCGGCGCCTGCCGCTTTTTTGGCGCGAAGCCGCGCCTGATGCCTTTTTCGTTCTTCCCGCAGGTTCTTCCCGCAGGTTCTTCCCGCAGAGAAAATCTTCTTGCAAAAGCTACGCGACTGTGTTACAATAAATAAAAAGGCAGGCGATCGCAGGGCGGTTGCGAAAAAAGAAAAAAGCAGGGGAAAAGCATGAAAGAAAAGATTCTGATACGAAAACTGGACAGCCGGGCGGTTTTGCCGACCTACGGCAGTGAAGCGGCCGCCGGAGCCGATCTCTATGCGCTGCTGGATGCTCCCCTGACGTTTGCCCCCGGGGAGACCCGACTGATCCGCACCGGGCTTGCCATCGCGCTTCCGGCGGGGACGGTGGGGCTGATCTGCGCCCGGAGCGGACTTGCCACCAAGCGCGGGCTTGCCCCGGCCAACAAAGTCGGCGTGATCGATGCCGATTACCGCGGCGAACTCCTTGTCTCTTTACATAACCATGCGGCGGTTCCTGCCGTCATTGAGCCGGGGGAACGGATCGCCCAACTGCTGATCCTTCCCTGTCTTACGGCGGATTTTTTGCCGGTGGAGGCCTTGGACGATACGGCGCGGGGGGTCGGGGGATTTGGCTCCACGGGGAGAAACTGATGAAAACGCCGCGCACGGACGGATTTATCGACTTTCACACGCATATTTTGCCGGGACTTGACCATGGCTCTTCGGACGTCGGTACCTCCTTGCGGCAGATGCGCCTCCTTTCCGAAGCGGGGGTCGCCGCCGTGGTTTCGACCTCTCATTTTTATGCGCAGATCTTTTCTTCGGTGCAGGATTTTCTTTCCCGGCGCGAAGCCTCGCTTGGCGCTCTGCGTGCGGCATGGCCGGAGGGAGAGACGCATCCTCCCCTGTATCTCGGGGCGGAAGTACTGGTCTTTCCGGGAATTGAAAATCTGCCGGGGTTGGAATCGCTTTGCATCGGAGGAAGCCGCGTGCTCCTTCTCGAAATGCCCTACACCCCTTTTACCTACGAGGTGTTGGATACGGTCGATGCCATCATCCGGCGGGGATTCGTTCCGCTTTTTGCGCATATAGACCGATACGGCCCGGAACAGCTTTCCTGTTTCTTTGATTTTGAAGAAGCACTCTTTCAACTGAACCCGGAAGCTTTGCTTTCGTTCGGCCGCCGTCGTTTTTTTCGCTCGATGGCCGAACGCGGGGAGATTGCCGCCCTCGGGAGCGATCTGCACGGCGTTCCCCGCGGAGGCTACCGGGCGGTCGAACGCGCGCTCTCCCGGCTCGGCCGGGCGGCGGAAACGATCCGTGCGCTTTCTGCCCGGTTGCTGGAAGAGGCATATCCCGCCTGGGAGCGGGAGGAGTAACACCCTTTGAAATTTCTCCGGGTGCAGAGGAAGGGCAAGCGGGCGCTCCTCGGAAACCGGAATAACTGCAAAATCGTAAGGAAACAGGATCGGGAAAACAGATCGCATCTGATTTGACAATGCACAGGCAAGATCGTCCGCAAATAAAAATATTGACTTGCTTTTCTACAAGGTATCAAAATTACAGTAACAGAATATGCGTCCGATCGAGACGGTTGCCTGATAGTCAACTTTAAAGCAACCGGCGCAGATCATGATGCGGACATAGATAGAACAATTCTAATACCTGGTATAAACCCACCAAGCACTTAAACCGAATATCGACATCGTATCCGGGCGCACGCGGAGAATATATCGGCGGTTAAGTCGCCCGGAGAAACCCGAACCGCCCCCTTTCCAAGGGGGCGGTTCGGGTTTTGTTTTGCCGCTTTTCAGAACGGAATCAACATTTTCAGAACGGAATCAACGTTTTCAGGGCAGAATAGACAGAAAGCGGCTATGGATTTCGGAATTTTTCCCGCACGCGCCCGCTTTCCCTACGGGAGGATCCTCCCCTAAGGGGGGCGGTCTTACCGCGCGCCGGCAGGGCTTTTGACCGTGTAGGCGATATAGGTCAGGTGGTCGCCGAGACGCTCCAGGTTGGAGACGAGATTGATGAAGATGCTGCTGCATTCGGGTTTGCATTCCCCGTTGTTCAGCCGCTTCACGTGGTTGTCGATGAGGTTTTTCCGATAGGCGTCAATATCGTTCTCCGCGCCGTCGATGATCGGCATCAGCGCAAGGTCATGGCTTTCAAGAAGCTGCACGGTGGCGGCGTACAGATCCTCCACACGGCCGACCATGGCGTTGATCTCTGCTTTCACGTGGTCGGAAAAGCTCAAATCATCGTCGATCGAGCGCTGGGTGTATTTGGTGAAATTGTCGGCGATCTCGGCAATACGCATGACGTCCCCGACGTTGCTCCGCAGATCCGAAATATGCTCTTCCTCCGGCAGGCTGCTTTGTGCCGAAAGACGGATCATATAATTCACGATGGCGCAACTGATGGTGTTGGCCTTTCCGATGAGTTTTTGCGTTTTCGGGATCAGTTCGCGGTCGCGGGTGATGAAGGAACGGTAACCCGCGCGGAAGGCATCCATGGCCACTTCGGAAAGGCGAACCGTCTCTTTTTCGATCTGCGAGATGGCCAAAGAGGCGGAAGAAAGCATACGATCGTCGAGAAACGTCGTTTCGGCCTCGCTTTCTTTTTCCGAAATGATGATTTTCGAGAGAGCGACGAAGAGATTGCAGAAGGGGAGAAAGAGAACGGTGGAAATCACGTTGAAGGCGGTATGGAACATAGCGATCTGCGTAGCCGGCTCGCTGAACCATTGCCGCAAGGTGGCGTCCATAAAGGAGGGCCACAGGAGAAACAGGATGAAGAAGATGAACGAACCGAAGAGGTTAAAGAGCAGATGGATCAGACTGGCGCGTTTGGCATTGGTCCCGGCCCCCAGCGAGGACATCAGCGCCGTGACGCAGGAGCCGACGTTGGTACCGAGGATGATGAAGAGAGTTTCGTTTCCGCCGGTACCGACGGTCAGCCCCGCCACGGACATGGCGATGATGATCGAGGTGGTGGCCGAACTCGATTGTACCAGCGCGGTCAGCACGGCCCCGATGGTAAAGAGCAGGAAGGGATTTTGTACGACTTCAAAGATCTTCTGAATGGCGTCGCGGTTTGTGCTCATCGATTCGGACATCAGGGAAAGACCGATGAAGATCAGCCCAAGACCGGCCAGGATCAGCCCGGTCCGCTTGACCGTTTCGCGCCGGCAGATCATGCTCATCATGACGCCGATAAAAACGAGTATCTGGATGTACGTGGTGAGCGGGAAGGCGCTGAGCGCGGCGATCTGTGCGGTAATGGTGGTACCGATGTTGGCGCCCATGATCATGGCGGTGGCCTGATACAGGTTCATGATGCCGACGTTGACGAAACCGACGATCAGCACAGTCGTCACGCCGGAACTTTGTATCAGGGCGGTGGTCGCCGCTCCGATGCCGACGTTGACAAGACGCTTGTCCGCCGTTTTTCCGAAGAGGGCTTTGATCTTCCCGGTGGCAAGCTGTTCAATGTTGGAGGTCAGCAGGTGAACGCCGATGAGGAATACGCCGGTTCCTGCCAGTACCTTGACGATAAAAAGTAAAATCTCGCTGAATGACATAATTTCTCCGTTCAGAATGCGGTGTCGGAGGCCATGCAGTATCCGACCCCTGGTTGGTTGGTAATATATTCCTCATTCTCCGGGCTTTTTCCGCATTTTTTGCGGATGTTGACCATATTGACCTGTAATTTTTTCGTGCTTCCTGAGTCTATCACGCCCCAGATGGCACGAATGATGGTGGTATAGGTCAGCACCTTTCCCGCGTGCTCAGAGAGCAGGGAGAGAATGTTGTATTCGGTTTGCGTGAGGCGGATATCCCGTCCGCCGACGGTGACGCGCCGTCTGCCGTAGTCGATCGACAGATCGTGCAGGGTAAAGCTGCCGCCCGGCAGCTCGTCCTCTTGGGCATTGCGCCGCCCCGACCGGAGCGAGGCGCGGACTCGCGCCATGAATTCTCCGGGGTTGTATGGCTTGGTGACGTAATCGTTGGCGCCGAGGTCAAGCGCGCGGATCTTGTCGGCTTCCCCGGTGCGCGAGGAGAGCACGACGATCGGCATGGCGGATTTCTTGCGGACGAAGCCGATCAGATCGTTCCCATCCGCATCGGGAAGGCCGAGATCCAGGATCAGCAGATCGGGCAGATGGGAGGATAAGAGCATTTTCCCGAGGGTGGCGTTTTCGGCCTCCAGGACCTGATACCCGCTTGAAAGCAGCAGGGAAGAGACGCTCCCCCGTGTGACGGCATCGTCCTCGATGATCAGCACCTTATACTTGTTGTTGCTCATAGACCTCTCGGGGTTCAGCCGTCCGGGCTGAACGGCCGGGGCCCTGTGCCCCCGGTGCACACGTCGTGATCTTATCGGCGTTCGGCTTGCTTCGATCCTGCGGCAGGCCGCTCGCAATCAAATAAATGGTACGGCACTCCCGCCTGCCCTCAAAGACCGTAACGCGACTTCGCGTGGACGGTTGCCGATCCGGCTCCTTGTAAGCAAACCGCCATTCTTTTCTATTATAACATAAAACAAGGTTAAGAAGTGGTTAAGATTTCGTCTTTCTTGCTTTTGCGCTTGAAAAAGCAGCGAGGATGTGCTACAATAATGCGGTACGCAACCGGCATCGTGCGGATCGGTCTACCGGGATCGGGCGACGAGCGGGTTTTCCTTACAGAGTATACCACGGTTGCGCCGACATAGCAAGAGGGTAGGCTCTCTTTTGTACACTTCTATCATTTTATACGGAGGATTTATGGCAGAGTTATTCTCAAATGTGACCAATATCACCTGGCAACAGGCGGTAATGTGTCTCATCGGCGGACTCCTGATCTATCTGGCAATTAAAAAAGGAATGGAACCGACGCTCTTACTCCCGCTCGGCTTCGGTGCGATCCTTGTGAACCTTCCGCTTTCCGGAGCGGTAGGCGAGGACGGCGTGCTGACCGTATTGTTTAATGCCGGTGTGGCGAACGAACTATTTCCGCATTTGCTCTTTGTCGGGATCGGCGCGATGATCGACTTTGAGCCGCTCCTCACCAATCCGAAGCTGATGATCTTCGGGGCGGCGGCCCAGTTCGGCATTTTCTTCACCCTCAGTATGGCGGCGCTCTTCGGTTTTGATCTCAAGGATGCCGCTTCGATCGGCATTATCGGCGCGGCGGACGGCCCGACTTCGATTTTTGTGGCAAACTATCTGAATTCCAAGTATCTTGGGGCCATCATGGTAGCGGCCTATTCGTATATGGCGCTCGTGCCGTTGGTACAGCCCCCGGTCATCCGCCTCCTGACCACCAAAAACGAACGGCGGATCCGGATGCGCTATCAGCAGCATAGCATTTCCAAAACCACCAAGATCCTTTTCCCGATCGTCATTACGGTGATCACGGGGCTTGTCTCCCCGCACAGCGTGGCGCTCGTCGGTTTCCTGATGTTCGGAAATCTGATCCGGGAGTGCGGCGTGCTCGATTCGCTTTCCGAAACGGCGCAAAAGGTGCTTTCCAACCTCGTGACGCTCTTCCTCGGGATCACGATTGCCGCTCGGATGAAAGCAGAGGATTTCCTGAGACCCGAAACGCTCCTGATCCTCGGGCTTGGCCTTGTCGCCTTCATCTTCGATACGGCGGGCGGCGTTCTGTTTGCCAAATTGATCAACCTCTTCCTGCCGAAAGACAAAAAGATCAATCCGATGATCGGCGCGGCCGGGATCTCGGCCTTCCCGATGTCGGCCCGGGTAGTGCATAAGATGGGATTGCAGGAAGATCCCGAGAACTTTTTGCTGATGCAATCGATCGGCGTGAACGTTTCGGGGCAGATCGCCTCGGTGATCGCCGGCGGGTTGATCCTGAATCTGATAGGATGAGGTGACGGTATGAATTTTGAGGCTTTTCTGAATACGCTCCCCATTATGGCAAAGGGGATGGCCGGGATCTTTATCGTGACGGGCGTGATCATTCTTTCCATGGTTCTGCTCACCAAGCTGTCCGCCGCGATGCGGAACAACAAGGATAAATAAACAGCTTTTTTTCGTAAACGGCTTCATAAAAAACGGCATTCCGGAAAGATCCCTGCGGATGCCGTTTTTTCTTTTTAAGATCGCCCCGGTAATTTTTCGGATGAAGATCGCCCCCCCGGTAATTTTTCGGGGGCGAACTCAGCGCACAGAACCGGGAGTGCCTCCTCGAAGTTGACACCGTAGGTGCGGTGGTCGGGGTCGCGGAGGGTCAGGTCGATGCAAAAGACCGTATAGTCGGCCGCCACGCGGATTGCCTCTTCCGCGCTCCTGCCGCGCGACAGCGCCCCGGTGAAGGCGGAGGCAAAGATATCGCCGGTACCGTGGAAAGAGGCCGGGAGATGCTCGCGATAGTATTCAAAGAAGCGGTCGTCTTCTCTGTCATAGGCCATCACGCCGAGGCGGCCGGGCTCAAAACTGACCCCGGTCAGCACCGAGACGCGCGGGCCGAGAGCCGCAAGACGGCGCAGGATCACTTCGATATCCGCACGCGTATAGCGGTCGCCCGGGTAGGGGATGCCGAGGAGGAAGGAGGCCTCGGTCAGGTTCGGCAGAATGATATCGGCATGGGCGCAGAGCGAGGCCATCCGCGCCGCAAATTCTTCGGTGAAGCCGGGATAGAGTTTTCCGTTGTCAGCCATGACTGGGTCAACGACGATCTTGGCCGATCTCCCGAATCGGGCAAAGAAATCCTCCACGATTTCAAGTTGGCGGGCGGAACCGAGATAGCCGGTGTAAATGGCTGCAAAATCCAGTCCTTCCGCCTCCCAGTGCGCGGCAATGCCGGTCAGATCGTCGGTCAGATCGCGGAAAGTGTAGCCGCGGAACATGGTGTGGGTCGAGAGGACGGCCGTCGGCAGGATGGCGCACTCCAGTCCCATGGCAGAAAGGATCGGAAGAGCCACGGTCAGCGAACACTTTCCGATGCAGGAAATATCCTGAATGGTTACGATACGTTTCATAGCATTCTCCTTGCGCGGTCAATAAAGTAAGTGCCGCCGGACTTTTTCGGCGGCACTTGTTCATCAGCGGAAACGCTCCGGCCGCGCCTCGTAAGAGGTGTGCAGAAGTTCGTGCGCCAGATGGGAGTTCGGTTCGCCGAGATAGTCGGCGTACAGAAGCTTGATCTGGGGATTGTTGTGGGATTGACGGATGGTCAGCCGTTCATCCTCACTGTACAGGGCATCTGCGCGCTTTTGCCGATAGGTATCCAGAATGTCGGGATCCTCGTTCGGCAGGAGGGCGGGACGGACGAAGGGCTGGCCGCCGCCGTTGACGCAGCCGCCGGGGCAACCCATGATCTCAATGAAAGTATAGGGAGACTTGCCGGCGCGGATGTCGTCCAAGAGGGGCTTGGCATTCTTCATGCCGTGGGCGACCGCCACGCGGACGTCCATGCCGCCCATGTGAACGGTGGCTTCCCGGATGCCTTCAAAGCCGCGGACGGCCGTGAATTCGATCGCTTCGTATTCCTTGCCTTCCAGGGCATAGTAAGCGGTACGGAGAGCCGCTTCCATCACGCCGCCGGTCACGCCGAAGATCACGCCGGCACCGGTGTAATCGCCCAGAAGATCCTGATCGAATTCCTCGTCGGGAAGCATCAGGAAGTTGATACCAGAGCGCTTGATCAGTTTGCCGAGTTCACGGGTGGTCAGCACGGCATCAACGTCCTTGATCCCGTCGTGCTGAAGCTGGGGACGATCTTTCTCAAACTTCTTGGCCGTGCAGGGCATGATCGAGACGACGAAGATGTCCTTCGGGTCGATGCCCTTCTTTTCGGCGTAGTAGGATTTGATGATAGCGCCTTCCATTTCGTGGGGGGATTTGCAGGAAGAGAGGTGGCCGAGCAGGTCGCCGTAGTAGTATTCGGCGTAGTTGATCCATCCCGGAGAGCAGGAGGTGATCATCGGGAGAACACCGCCGTTTTTGACGCGGTTCAGCAGTTCGCCGGCTTCTTCCATGATGGTCAGATCGGCACTGAAGTTGGTGTCGTAGACCTTTTCAAAGCCGAGACGGCGGAGAGCCGCGACCATCTTCCCGGTGACGGGAGTACCGATCTTCATGCCGAATTCTTCCCCGAGGGCGGCACGGACGGCGGGAGCCGTCTGCACGATGACGTGCTTGCCGGCGGCCATGGCCGCATCCACACGGTCGATCTCAGAGACTTCCGACAGCGCGCCGGTCGGGCAGACGCTGACGCACTGGCCGCACAGGATACAGGGAGAATCGGCGAAAGAACGGTTTCCGGCCGGGGCCACGATGGTGGCAAAGCCGCGGTTCTCAAATCCGAGGACGCCGAGGCCGTGTGCGTTCTTGCAACGCTCCACGCAACGGCCGCAGAGGATGCACTTGGAGGTATCGCGCTGGATCGAGGGGGTCAGACGGTCGACCGTTACCGGGGTCTTGGCACCCTCAAACATCCCTTCGCGTGCGCCGGTCAACCGGGCGACGTGAAGCAGTTCGCAGTTCCCGTTTTTGGAGCACTGCTGGCAGTTCTTGTTATGGTTGGAGAGGAGGAGTTCCACCGAGGCACGGCGGGCTTCCGTCGCTTTCGGAGAGGAGATGCGGATCTCCATGCCCTCCGCTACCGGATACACGCAGGAGGCGACCAGTCCGCGCGCGCCGGTCGCTTCTACCAGACACACACGGCAGGAGCCGCGGGAGCATTGCCCGTGGTTGAAGGCGCAGAGCGAGGGGATCACATAGCCGCAGATCCGGGCGGCTTCCAAAATGGTCAGGCCCTCTTCTACCTGATAGGGCTGGCCTTCGATCTTGATATTTACTTTTGCCATTGTTTTTCTCTCCTTCACTCTTTGCTGATGGCCTTGAATTTGCAGGATGCCATGCAGAGGCCGCATTTGATGCACTTGTCCGGATCGATCACGCGGGAGGGCAGCTTATGACCCGGGGCGACATAGTCGGTTCTCGAAATCGCGCCGACGGGGCACTGCCGTTCGCAGAGGCCGCATCCGATACAGGTATCGCGGTCGATGGTATACTTCATCAGGTTCTTGCAGACGTGTGCGGGGCACTTCTTGTCTACGATATGGGCGATGTATTCGTCCTCAAAATGCGCCAGCGTGGAGAGGATCGGGTTGGCGGCCGTCTGACCCAGCGCGCAGAGCGAGTTGGTCTTTACGGTCCGGCCGAGAGCCTTCAGCTCTTCCAGATCCTTCATGGTTCCCTTGCCGTCGGTGATCCGGGTCAGCAGTTCGAGCATCCGCTTGGTGCCGATACGGCAGGGAGAACACTTCCCGCAGGATTCGTCACAGATGAATTCCATGTAGAACTTTGCCACGTCGACCATGCAGTTGTCTTCGTCCATGACGATGGCACCGCCGGAGCCCATCATCGAGCCCTTGGCGACGAGGTTATCGAAGTCGATCGGTTCGTCGAGGTATTCCTCGGTCAGGCATCCGCCCGAGGGGCCGCCCGTCTGGATCGCCTTGAACTTTTTCCCGTTCGGGATGCCGCCGCCGATGTCGTAGATCAGCTCGCGCAGGGTGGTACCCATCGGAACTTCCACAAGGCCGACATTGTTGACCTTTCCGCCGAGAGCAAAAACCTTGGTGCCCTTGGATTTTTCGGTGCCGCATTCGGCGAACTTGGCCGCGCCTTCACGCAGGATGTACGGTACGCAGGCAAGCGTTTCCACATTGTTCACGATGGTCGGCTTCTGCCACAGACCCTTGACCGCCGGGAAGGGCGGACGGGGGCGGGGCATACCGCGCTGACCTTCGATCGAGTTCAGAAGCGCAGTCTCTTCGCCGCAGACGAACGCGCCGGCGCCGAGACGGATATGCGCCTGGAAGGAAAATCCCGAGCCGAAGATGTTATCGCCGAGCAGACCGAGCTCATTGGCCTGGCGGATGGCGATGCGCAGACGGCGGACGGCCGTCGGATATTCGGCACGGACGTAGAAGTAACCGTTCTTGGCCCCGATGGCATAGCCGGCGATGGCCATACCTTCGATGACGGCCAGCGGGTTGCCTTCGAGGATCGAGCGGTCCATGAACGCGCCGGGGTCGCCCTCGTCGCCGTTACAGACCACGTACTTTTCATCGTTCTCTTGCGCGTAGGCAAACTGCCATTTCCGCCCGGTGGGGAATCCGCCGCCGCCACGGCCGCGCAGACCGCTGTCGAGCACTTCCTTGATCACATCGGTCCGATCCATTGACAGGGCGCGGCGCAGACCGCTGTAAGCGCCGTAGCCGAGCGCTTCATCGATGCTCTCGGGGTTGATCACGCCGCAGCCGTGCAGGGCGATACGCCGCTGCTTCTTGTAGAAGTTGATGTCGTCCTGCCGGGCGACCTTTTCCTTCGTGGCGGGATCCACAAAGAGCAGGCGCTCCACGACCTCGCCGCCGATCAGATCCTTCTCAACGATCTCCTCCACGTCCTCGAGTTTGACGAGACGGTAGAGCGTATCCTCCGGGAAGATCTTGACGAACGGCCCCTGCGAGCAGAAACCGAAGCAGCCGACCTGGTTGACGCTCACGCGCTCTTCCAGCCCGCGTTCGGCGATCAGTTTTTCAAACTTTTCCTTGATCTCTGCGGAGTGGGAGGAAAGGCATCCCGTTCCGCCGCAGAGCACGACGGCACGGTGGCCGTCCTTGCCGGCGAACTTGTCTTTCAGTGCTTCGGTGCAGGCACAGATCTTTTTGTCAAGCTCTGCGCCGGATGTAATCTTATTCATGCTTCCGCACCTCCGAGTTTTTTATATTCTTCGATCACCCCTGCCACGGCGGAAACCGTCATCTTGGGGTAGACTTTTCCGTTGATGGAAACGGCCGGCGCAATGCCGCAGGCCCCGATGCAACGGAGCGCGTCGATGGTGAACATCCCGTCCTCGGTCGTTTCGCCGGGGGCAACGCCGAGCAGCTCGCAGAACTTATCGATGATCTGCTGGGCTCCCTTGACGTAGCAGGCCGTTCCGAGACAGCAACCGATGATGTACTTTCCCTTCGGTTTCAGCGAGAAGAACGAATAAAAGGTGACAACGCCGTAGATCTCCGCAACCGAGATCCCGGTCTTTTCCGAGACGATCTCCTGCACTTCGACGGGAATATAGCCGTATTCCGTCTGAATGTCGCTGAGAATCATCATCAGGGGGGTGTTTTCGTCGGCATATCTGTCGCAGATCTCCCGGATCTTACATACAGCCGCCTCGTTGAGATGAGCCATGAAGTTCCTCCTTGTTTCGCGCGGCTTATGCCGCAGATTAAGCACGGACGATGCCGTGTACGAACCATCTATATATATTATCATATAGGCTGCTGCTTGTCAAGTGTCGGCGGGCGGGAATTTACGGAATTCCGTCACTTTCTGCCGGAAAAGGGACGGGGAAGACAAAAAACGGGGCGGGCGGCTCTGTCGGGCTTGTATTTTGAATGAAAATCTGTTATACTGGGAAAAACTGAAAACCGCGTCTGCCGTACCGGCAAAGAAAATGTCGGAGCGTTACGGCAGAACGGCATTTGGCGGTGTGAAATGCTGAAGATCGTCTATGTGGATGAATATATTGCCGTCGCGCTCAAGCCGCGCGGCGTTCTTTCGGAGGGGAGCGACTCCGGCGGAATGCCGGAACTGCTGCGCGAGGCCTGCGGCGGGGAATTCCGTTCCGTGCATCGGCTCGACCGCGAGACGGCGGGGCTGATGGTCTTTGCACGGCAGGCGCGTGCGGCCGGGGCGCTCAGCGCGGCGTTGCAGGCCGGCCGTTTCGGGAAGGAATACGCGGCGGTGGTGCATGGCATCCCCGATCCGCCGGAAGGCGAGTACCGGGATCTGCTCTACCGCGATGCCGCCGCCAACAAGACCTATCTCGTCACGCGTCCGCGCCGCGGCGTGCGTGAGGCTCTGCTCACCTATCGCACCGAGGCGACCGTCAGAACGCCGGACGGGAACTTTTCCCTGGTCGCCGTCCGCCTCGGCACGGGGCGCACCCACCAGATCCGCGCGCAGTTTGCCGGGCGGGGGATGCCGTTGTACGGGGATGGCCGCTACGGCGGGCGCGAGCGGGCGCCGCTCGGGCTTTTTGCCCGCGCTTTGTCTTTCCCGCATCCCGTCACGGGGAAAAAACTCTCTTTCCGGGAGGCGTTGCCCGACGAGGAGGCCTTCCTCCTGTTTGGCGACGGGACGGAGACCGACGGAAAAGAAGGATGAATCCCGAAAAGATTTACGAAAAAACGTCGGACTTTGTGAAAGAGAGAAAATTTTCCGGATTTTACAGGTGGCACTTCGTAAAACTTCGTCGGAAAACGCGCGCCCGTCGCGTGCCTACGTACGAGCGCGAGAGCGCGCAGGATCTGGAGCAAAGAGACGAGAGCCGGCGGAGAAACGACCGGGAACCGATCTTTGCCGAAGAAGGCCAGGAAAGACAAATATAAAAAGCGGTGGAGATCCCATCGCTTTTCTTTTTTGGAGGACGGCAATCCAACGAGGATGCCCGGCATTTTATCATGCCGCCGGTCTGCTTCTGAAAATTCGACCGCTCGCCTGTGCGGAGGTCTTCCGATCGGGTGTCGTCCGTTCTTTTTCCGCGGGGAGAGCGGCTCATCTTTCCGGCGGGACGGTCCCGTCCGGTTCTTTCCCGGGGCTTTCGGCGTTTGGCGCATCAGCGCCGATACCCGGGGCGGTGCTTGCGGAACAGGGTGAGCGGAGCGGCTCGTCTTCCCGGCGCGCTGATCCCGGCGGGGCGGTATTTTTGCCCTGGTCGCCGGATTTTTTGCGGGGATGAAGCATCTCCGCCAAAGAACAGCATTTATCGGCCAGCGTCAGGATCCATGCCTCGCGGGACCGGGGCAGGCGGGTGATGTTCAACGGCCACATATGCGAGCGGATGATGCTTTGTTCCAACTCCCCGATGCCGAACACGCGAACAGCGTTTTCACAGGCCCGGTCGGCGTGGCGGTAGCCGTGCAGGCGATGCGGACGGACGGGGTCGGGAATATGCCAGTCGTACAGATAGAAATCATGCAGGTAGGCCGCCCGGAGGAGCGGAGCAAGACGGATCCCGCGCACGCCGCGCGAAAGGCGGAAGGCGAGCCTCGTCACGCGCTCGACATGATCGAGCGTCGTGGTGGTTCCGTGCTGGATATAATTTCGCATGGAAAGCACCAGCGGGTGCGCGCGCAGTTCTCCCAGTATTTCCTCCAGTTCGCGCTCTTCTTCCGAAGTCAGCAAATCGCTCATCGGCACCCCCCTTTCCCTTGGTCTGCACCACGATTATAGCGTTTTTGCGGTGTTTTGTCAAGCGGGATGATAGGCGAGTTCCGTCGCTTTCCGTCGGGCGCGGTACAAACCGGTCGGAAAAGGTCGGTCACAGAATTTTTACGGCGCGGTCACATTTGCAAAAAGCGGGGAATTTTCGGGAATGAGGACGGAATATCCGTGAAAAAACCGCCAAAATCCGTTTAAAAAAGGAGATAGTGTAAATAAAACTATGAATTTTATCCGATGATACCGCGGAACGGGAAGGCGGGAAAAAAATCCTGAAAAGGCTTTACTTATCTCTATTTTTATGTTATACTATTATCGGAAATTTTGTTTCCGGCCGTTCTGCGCGTTTTGCAGCCTGACGGCGGGCGCGCGGCCGGAAAAGTCTGTAACCCGGAAAGGCAGGGGACGAACGATGAATTGTCCTGTTTGCGGTGCGCCAGACAGCCGCGTGCTTGACAGCCGCCCCGTAGAAGAAAACAACAGTATCCGCCGCCGCCGCGAATGCCCGGCCTGCGGAAAGCGTTTTACGACCTATGAAGTGGTGGATACCGTGCCGATGACGGTCGTGAAAAAGGACGGAAGCCACGAGATATTCGACCGTTTCAAGTTGGAGTCCGGGATCCTCAAGGCCTGCGAGAAACGCCCGGTGGACGGGCACGCCATCGCCGCGGCCGTGGAGGCCGAACTCGTCAACCGCATGAGCGCCGAGATCAGCACCCGTGAGATCGGGGAGATGGTCATGGAAGAACTCCGGCGGACCGACGCCGTTGCCTACGTCCGTTTTGCCTCGGTCTATCGTGAATTCAAGGACGTCGGCACCTTTCTTGACGAGATCCGCAGCGTGATCTCACAGGAGGAAGCCGCCGCTTCCCGGGAGGAGAAAAAAGAATGATCCGGAGTATGACGGCCTTCGGCCGCGCGCGCTCCGAAGCGGCAGACAAGGATATTGTCGTGGAGATCCGCTCGGTCAACAGCCGCTATTTCGACTGTACGGTAAAAGCGCCGCATCTCTATCTCCCCTTTGAAGAGAAGATCAAAACTTTTTTGCAGAAGGAGGTCGTCTCGCGCGGAAAGGTCGACGTTTTCGTTACGGTCGTTCAGCATGAGTCTGCCGCCGTCCGTGTCGATTTTGACCCGGCGCTGACCCGCGGATATATCGATGCCTTGCGCCGCATGGCCGAGGCATTCTCCCTGCCGGATGACATCAGCGTCATGCGGGTCGCCGGGAACCGCGATCTCTTTACTTATGCGAGCCCCGAGGTCGATGAGGAGGCCGAATGGGAGCGCCTCTTCCCGGTCCTGCGCGCCGCGGCGGCCGAATTCTCTTCGCGCCGGAGAGCCGAAGGGGAACGGACCGAGCGCGACATCCGCGAAAAACTCGGCCGCGTGGCCGCCTTGGCCGACGAGGTCGAAAAGATCTCGGAAGCCGATAAAAACGGCTATCACGATAAACTGGAAGCCAGGATCCGCGCGGCCCTGGCCGATGCCCGCGTCACGCCGGACGAGGGACGCCTTCTGACCGAGGTCGCCGTCTTTGCCGACCGGATCGCCATTGACGAGGAACTGGCGCGCCTGCGCAGTCACTTCGTGGCCTTCTCGGAGATCGCCGCCTCGGTGGAACCGTCGGGCCGTCGGCTCGACTTTCTGATGCAGGAGCTGAACCGCGAGACCAACACCATCGGCAGTAAAGCCAATAATTCGGAGATCGCGCATCGGGTCGTTGCTATGAAGGGCGAACTTGAAAAGATCCGGGAGCAGGTGCAGAATATCGAATAAGACCTGCCGTTTGCCGGGCGGGCAGACCGCGCCGGAAAAATCAAAAAAGAGGAATCGAAAGCATGACCTTTATCGATATAGGCTTCGGCAATTACGCGGCGGCCGAGAGGATCCTCACGGTCGCCTCGCCCGAGACCGCTCCCATCAAGCGGTTGGTGCAGGAGGCCAAGGACGACGGCCGCGCCGTGGACGTTTCCTGCGGGCAAAAGACCCGCTCCGTTCTGATCACCGACAGTGATCTGATCCTCCTTTCCGCCCTGACCCCGGAAGCGCTTGCGGAACAGCTCAACGGAGGAGAGAGAGCTTGACCCCCCTCCTATCTGCTGGGGAGCTACCGCCGGATCTGCGTGCCGCTGTCCCGGCGCGTCTTTCGCCGCTACCGTTTTTCACCGACTCCGGGCAGACGGACGCTTTTCGATCGCTTCGCTTTGGGATCGGCTTTCCGACCGGACGGCGGCTTTAACCCCGAGATTTTTCCATACGATCCATTATCCCTACGGAAATTCCATAGAAAGAAGAAAAAATATGATCAAACCTTCCATCGCTGAACTTACCCAAGGAAAATTCAACCGCTACGAACTGGTCATCGGCGCGGCCAAATGCGCCCGCCGCGTGACCGATGAATATGTGGAACAGCGCGCCCGCGCCGACCGCATGGTGGCCAACCGCGAGACCGACAAGCCGCTCGCTTCGCTGATCGACAGCGAATACCGCGACCAGAAGGCCGTCAAGATTGCGATCAACCGGCTGGCTTCGGGGCGGTATACCATGTATCGCGCCGAACCCAAAAAGGACGGAGAATGATCCGGCGTGAGAGTCGCCGGGGTCTATCCTGTCGGCGTGCCGTACTGCGCTGACAGGCGATATGATTATATCCTTTGCGATTCTCTTGCCTCCGTGCGCCGCGGCAGCCTTGTCACGGTGCCTTTCGGCCGTGGAAACCGTCGTTATCCCGCCGTCGTCGCGTCTCTTTGCGAGCGGGAGGATACCGAGGGGCTGAAAGCCGTCCTTTCGGTCGAGGAGGATCGTTTCTCGCTGACGGAGGAACTTTTTTCGCTTGCTCTTTTTCTGCGGGAGCATACGCTTTGCCCGTTCGGAGACGCCGTGCGGGCCATTTTGCCGCCTGCGCTCTTGTCGGGCGGGGCGGCGTCGCATATCCGCACCCTGCCGCGCTACCGCCCGGCCGATGCCGGCGCGATCCCGGCGTTGCTTGCCTCGTCCCTCCGCAGTCGTGCCTACCGACAGGTGCTGGAATATCTTTCGGAGCATCCCTCGCTCGGGGGCAGAGAAGCGGCTTCGCTCGGGGTAAGCCCTGCCCAGCTCTCGGCCATGGTGAAGCATGGCTGGCTGACGGTCGAGCGCGAGGAGGAATTCCGGAATCCGTATGCCGGATACCGCGAGGGCGTGAAAGAGGCGATCGCCCTCTCCCGGGCGCAGCAAGAGGCGTATGCCGCGCTTTTGCGGCTTTACCGCCGGCATACCGCGTCGGCCGCTCTGCTTTTCGGCGTCACGGGAAGCGGAAAGACCCGCGTGATGATGAAATTGATGGATGAGGTGATCGCCGCCAAACGGCAGGTCATCCTGATGGTCCCCGAGATCGCGCTCACCCCGCAGACGGTCGGGATCTTCTGCCGCCGGTACGGGGAGCGGGTAGCCGTTATCCATTCCTCGCTCTCGGACGGGGAACGTTTCGATGCGTGGCGGCGCTGCCGCGAGGGCCTGGTCGATCTGGTGATCGGAACGCGCAGTGCGGTCTTTGCCCCGCTTCCCGATATCGGGCTGATCCTGTTGGATGAGGAGCATGAGCATACCTACAAATCCGATGCCGATCCGAAGTATCACGCGAGGGATGTGGCGGCGCACCGCGCGGCGTACCACCGCGCGCTGGTGATCTTCGCCTCCGCAACTCCCTCTCTCGAGAGTTTTTATAAGGCCGAAAAGGGGATCTATACCTTGGTTCCGCTCCGGGAGCGTTTCGGAGGAAAACGGCTTCCCGATGCCGAGATCGTCGATATGCGCAGTGAACTGCGCGCGGGCAATACCTCGCCCATCAGCGCGCGGTTGGCCGAGGAACTTTCCTGCCTTCCGGAGGCGGGGGAACAGGCCATCCTCTTTCTGAATCGCCGGGGATATCACGCGGTGCTTCATTGCCGAAACTGCGGACACATTTTTGAATGTCCGAACTGCAGTGTTTCCATGACGCATCACAGCGAGGCCCGGGGAGAATATCTGCTTTGCCATACCTGCGGTCACCGGGAACCCTTACCGGGAAAATGCCCGGAATGCGGTGCGGCGAGCATCAGTTTTCTCGGGGCGGGTACCCAGCGCGCCGAGGGGGAACTCTCTACCCGATTCCCGACGCTCCGCGTGATGCGCATGGATGCGGACACGACCTCGACGAAGGCGTCCTACGAATCGATGCTCGAGGCTTTCCGCGCCGGGGAGGCAGACGTTCTGCTCGGCACCCAGATGGTGACGAAGGGGCATGATTTTCCCCGGGTCACGCTTTCCGGGGTACTCCTCGCGGACATCTCCCTGCATCTTCCGGATTTCCGTGCGGCGGAGAGGACCTTTTCGCTCCTCACACAGGTGATCGGCCGCGCCGGACGGGCCGACAGGGCGGGACACGCCGTCATACAGACCTATACGCCCGAAAACGACATCATCCGGCTGGCCTGCCTACAGGATTACGAGACCTTTTACCGCCGGGAGATCGCCCTGCGGCGCGAGCTGCTTTTTCCGCCTTTCTGCGATATAGTGCAGATCAGCCAGAGTGGCATGCAGGAGGAAAAACTCAGAGCCGCGTCACGGGAGCTGGCCTCTTTTTTGGAGGCCTGCGTGCGGCAGGACTGCCCGAAAGAGCCGATGGTGATCTACGGCCCGTTCGAGGCACGCATTTATCGCTCGGAGGGGAAATACCGTCTCCGCATGATCATAAAATGTAAACTTAACCGTACAACACGCGCACTTTTTAGCAGAATTCTGCGTGAATTCCCGCAAAAAGGCGGTGCGGTACTTTCGGTCGATCTCAACCCGACCGACTTGTAAGGAGGAAATATGGCAATACTCAGAATCGTCAAAGATGGAGACCCGATGCTGCGCAAGGTCAGCCGCCCCGTGGAGGAGATCACCCCGCGGATCCTGACGCTTTTGGACGATATGACCGAAACCATGCATAAGGCGAACGGATGCGGTCTGGCCGCCGTGCAGGTGGGAGTGCTCCGCCGTGTGGTGGTGATTGAGGACGGGGACGGGCGTCTGTACGAACTGATCAATCCCCGGATCGTGGCGTATGCCGGAGAGCAGGAGGAGTGTGAGGGATGCCTGTCTATCCCCGGCGTGTGGGGCATTACCCGTCGCCCCTCGGCCGTGACCGTCCGTGCGCTTGACCGCAACGGGAATGAGGTCGAGTATACCGGCCACGGACTCCTCGCCCGTGCCTTTTGCCACGAACTTGACCATTTGGACGGAAAACTGTTTACCGACTGCATGATCCGCCGCGTCCGGGCGGATGAGGTAGAGACCGAATGAGGATCCTGTTCATGGGGACGCCGGAGATCGCGCGTACCTGCCTCGATGTGCTGGCGGGCGGCGGTCACACGATCGTCGGCGTGCTCTGTCAGCCTGATAAACCCGTTGGTCGCCGGCAGGTCCTCACGCCGCCGCCGGTCAAGGTGCGGGCGGAGGAACTGGGGATCCCGGTCTTTCAGCCGGCCACTCTTCGGGACGGGGCTGCCCTGCCGATCCTCGATGCGACCCGTCCGGACGTTTGCATCGTGGTGGCATATGGAAAGATCCTGCCGCCCGAGGTACTGCAATATCCGCGTTACGGATGTCTCAATCTGCACGTATCGCTCCTGCCGCGTTATCGCGGCGCCGCCCCGATGCAACGCGCCATTATGGCCGGAGAACGCGAGACCGGCGTCTCTGTGATGTATATGGATGAGGGACTGGACACGGGGGATATCCTCTCGCTGACCCGCTTCCCCATCGGGCCGGAGGACGACTTCGGTCGGGTCTGCGAACGCTCTGCCGCCATCGGCGCGGAGAAACTGCTCGAAGCCCTGGCCGCACTGGAGGCCGGGAACGCCCCGCGCGTGCCTCAGCCCGCCGAGGGAGCCAGTTATGCCGCCAAGATCACGAAAGAAGACTGTATACTCGATTTTTCGCGCACGGCGGAGGAGCTGCTCTGCAAAATACGCGGGCTGTCGCCCGCCCCGCTGGCCTGTACCCGTCTGCCGGACGGTCGGAGCCTGAAGGTCGTCTCGGCCGCGCCGGGAGAGGGCGAGGATGCCTACGGCCGGTTGCTCTCCCCGGAGACGGCGGCAGGCGAGCCGGGGACCGTACTGGCGCTGGATACGGCGGGGATCGGAGCCGTTACAGTCGCCTGCGGAGCGGGAAGCCTGCGTCTTCTCCGCCTTTTGCCGGAGGGGAAAACAACCATGAACGCCGCCGATTTTATCCGGGGGCGCAGGATCGCTGTCGGGGATCGGCTGGGCTGATCCCGAAGGAGGTTTTATGTTTTTCGATATCTATTATCTGATCATCGTTCTGCCTTTCGTCATTCTTTCCCTGATCGCATCCGCACGGGTGAGGAGCACCTTCAATCGTTACAGCCGGATCCCGACGGTGCGCGGCATCACCGGCGCCGAAGCGGCCCGCATGGTCTTGGAGCGGAACGGGGTGAGCGGGGTGGAGATCCGCCGCGTTTCGGGAAAGCTCACCGACCATTATAATCCGAAAGACAATGCGATCTATCTTTCCGAAGAGGTTTACGACAGCCGGAGCGCCGCCGCTTGCGGCGTCGCCGCGCACGAGGCGGGGCACGCCGTGCAGTACGCCGAGGAATACCTGCCGGCCAAGATACGCCTCAGTATCGTTCCGGCCACCAATATCGCCTCTTCCGCCGGCATCTATCTGATCCTCATCGGTCTGATCTTTGCCAATACTTTCATCGGTTACCTTGCCTACGTCGGGATCCTTCTTTTTTCGATGACCGTACTCTTTCAGCTCGTGACGTTGCCGGTAGAGTTCAATGCCTCCCGCCGTGCGATGGTCGCCCTGCGGGAAAGCGGATTGATGACCCGCGAGGAAGAGAGCGGGGCGGGGCGCGTTCTCCGCGCCGCCGCCATGACCTACGTAGCGGCACTGGCCGTTGCCTTTGCACAGCTTCTCCGGCTGATCCTGATCGTCAGCCACGCCAATGACCGCCGCGGGTAAGGACCCGCGCCGGTCGGTACTTTCGCTTCTTTTGCAGGGGCGAGAAAATGGCGGGTATGCCAATCTGGCCGTGCAGGGAGAAGAAATGACGGCGCTCCCGCCGCGGGAGCGCGCCTTTGCAACGGCGCTTTTTTACGGCGTGACCGAACGCCGCCTGACGCTTGAATATTATACGGGAGTCCTCACGGCGCGTTCTCCCGACGCACTGTCGGCTCACACGGCTATCCTCGTACAGATGGGGCTCTATCAGCTCCTTTATATGGGGGGCATTCCCCCGCATGCGGCGGTATACGAGACGGTTGCTCTTGCTGAAAATCCCGGGGAAGCCGCCCTCGTCAATGCGGCCTTGCGGCGTGCCCTCCGGGAGGCGGCGGCACTCGGTCCTCCGCCCCGCACGCGCGACCTCTGTCGCCATCTTTCGATCGCGTACTCGATCCCGCGCCCGACGGTGAAGTATTTTCTCGGTCGGCTCGGCGAGAAGGAATGCGAGGCTTTTTTGGCGGCCTGTAACCGCAAACCGCCGCTCTCTTTGCGGGTCAATACCCTGCGCATCGGCCGACGGGAATTTCTTGAACGGCTGACGGCCGCCGGCTACGAGGCCCATCCCGACCCGCTTTCGGCATACGGGATAGAACTCGTCGGTCCGGCCGCCCCTGCCGAACTGCCGGGATATCCCGAGGGACTTTTTTTCGTACAGGATACCGCCTCCCAGTTGGAAGGGGCGGTATTGGCTCCGCTCCCCGGGGAAAAGATCCTCGACCTCTGCGCCTGCCCCGGGGGAAAATCCTTCGGCGCGGCGATCGAGATGCGGGACGACGGGCGCGTGGAAGCCCGCGATCTTCATGCCAGCAAACTCCCGCTGATTCGCACGGGGGCCGAACGGCTGGGGCTTACCGCCGTACATACCAAGGAGTCTGATGCCACGCAGAGCGACCCGGCCGATACCGGGGCGTTTGACCGTGTGATCTGCGACGTTCCTTGTTCGGGGCTCGGCGTGCTGGCGAAGAAGCCCGACCTACGTTATCGCGGCTTTTCGGGACAGGAAGAACTGATTGCCGTTCAGCGCCGTATTCTGGAGAACGCGGCGAGGGCCGTTCGCCCGGGGGGCGTGCTGGTCTATTCGACCTGCACCCTGACGCAGGAAGAGAATGAGGAGGCGGTCGCATTCTTTCTCTCCTCCCGCCCGGATTTTTCGGCAGAGGATTTTTCGGTCGGAGGGCTGACGTCCTCGGGCGGGATGCTGACGCTCTGGCCGCATATTCATCATACCGACGGCTTTTTTCTTGCAAAACTAAGGAGAATCTGAGATGCAGGACTTACTGGCGCTTTTCCCCGAAGAGATCGGGGCGATCATGCGCGAATGGGGGGAGCCCTCCTTCCGCGCCGCACAGATATTCCGCCACGTGACGGCGGGAGACCGCCCCTCGGCGATGACGACCCTGCCGAAGGCTCTCCGCACGCGGATCGAAAACGAATTTTCATGGCGCTTGCCTTCGGTGGAAGAAAAACTCTCTTCGCGTATCGACGGAACCGTGAAATATCTTTTCCGTCTCTTTGACGGGGAATGTGTGGAAAGCGTCCTGATGCGCTATCATCACGGAAACACCCTCTGCGTTTCAAGTCAGGTAGGATGCCGGATGGGATGCCGTTTCTGCGCTTCGACCCTCGGTGGTCGGGTACGCGATCTCTACGCTTCTGAGATCCTCGGCCAGGTGATTGCCGCCACCCGCGAGAGCGGGGAGCGCATCTCCCATATCGTGATGATGGGGATCGGAGAGCCACTCGACAATTACGACAACGTACTTCGCTTCCTTCGCCTTGTCAATCGGCCGGACGGGCTTTCGATTGGATACCGCCATATTTCGCTTTCCACCTGCGGGCTGGCGGACGGCATCCGCCGTCTGGCGGAGGAGAATCTTCCGATCACGCTTTCGATCTCCCTGCACGCCGCGACCGATGAAAAGCGCTCGGCCATCATGCCGGTGAACCGCCGCTACCCAATCGCCGAACTGATGGATGCCTGCCGCGCCTATTACCGTGCGACCGGCCGCCGCATTTCTTTTGAATATACCTTGATCGCCGGGCAGAATGACAGCGCGGAGGATGCCGCGACGCTGGCCGCGCTTCTGCGGCGTACCGTGGGGGCGGAGGATGCTCCGATCCACGTGAATCTGATCCGCGCCAACCGGGTGGAAGAAACCGGCTTTTCGGGTACCGGGGTCGCCGAAGCCAATGCGTTTGCCGCCCGTCTGACCTCGCTCGGGATCACCGCTACGGTGCGCCGCCGCCTCGGTAGCGACGTGAACGCCGCCTGCGGTCAGCTTCGCCGGTCGCGCCAACGCCGGGAGGAGGCCGGACAATAATGCATTTTTTTGCCAACAGCGATCCCGGCCTTTGCCGCCTGGGAAACGAAGATACATACCTCAGTCATACCCTGCCGGACGGCCGTTTCTTTTTCGCGGTCTTTGACGGGATGGGCGGCGCCCGGGGCGGAGAAGTGGCGGCGCGGACCGCCGCCGACTCGTTCCTTGACGTGATGCGCGGGGCGGCGCAGGAAGAGAATACGGCGCTCCTCTACCGTGCGGTGACAAGGGCCGACCTTGCGATCAAAGAGGCGGCGACCAAAAACCCTGCTCTTGCCGGGATGGGAACGACGGTTACCGCCGCGATTCTCGACGGCGGATCGGCCGACATCCTGAATATCGGGGACAGCCGCGCGTACCTTTTCGGCGCAGGGGGGCTTCGCCGCCTCACGCGGGACGATTCCTACGTGGAAATGCTCGTGGAGAGCGGGATACTTACGCCCGACGCCGCCCGCATCCATCCGCGCCGTCACGTGATTACCCGCGCCGTCGGCGCGCTGGACGGGGGAGCCGTCACGCCGCATCGGTTCCGGCTTTTTCCCGGGGACAGTCTGCTTTTATGTACGGACGGACTGCACGGAATGGTGGAAGATGAGCGCATCGGCCGCATCCTGGCCCAGAACCTTCCTCCGGCGGAAACCGTGGGATATCTGATCGCCGCCGCCAACGAAAACGGCGGAGAGGACAACATCACGGCCGTACTTATACGAATGTAAAAGATACTTTACCGAAAGGAGAGACTATGCATCGCTATCAACCCGGTACCACCGTGGCGGGCCATTATACGATTACCGGCCTTCTCGGAAGCGGGGGTACTTCCTCGGTTTACCGTGCGCGGGACGCGCTGATGAACCGTACCGTTGCCATCAAAATACTGGATAAGGACAACGCCCGTCTGTCGGCCCGCGGCTTTTCCGTCGAGTCACGGGCGGCGGCCGTCCTTTCTCACCCGAATATCGTCAACGTGTATGACATCCTGGACACCTCGGATGAAAAGTATATCATCATGGAATATATTTACGGGATCACGTTGCGCGAATATCTCGATCATCATGGGCATCTGTCGGTAAAGGAGAGCATCAGCTGCGCCCGACAGGTTCTCGCCGCGCTGAACGCCGCGCACAGCCATGGGATCGTTCACCGTGATATCAAACCGGGAAATATTCTGATCACCACAGAAGGGCGCATCAAGGTGACCGACTTCGGGA
This sequence comes from uncultured bacterium, assembly GCA_949282345.1. Taxonomy (GTDB): domain Bacteria; phylum Bacillota; class Clostridia; order Oscillospirales; family CAG-272; genus UBA1740. Next base: position 70,445 of record CASDOQ010000048.1, read on the forward strand.
TTGCCCGTCTGCCGGGCAAGGACAGCTTCCTGATGCCCGACCGCACGGTAGGGACGGTGCATTATATCAGCCCCGAGCAGGCCGCCGGCGGCAGTGTGGACGAGCGGAGCGACCTGTATTCTCTCGGGATCGTGCTCTATGAGATGCTGACCGGCCGCCGCCCCTTTGAAGCGGCCGACCCCGCCGAGGTCCTTTCGATGCAGAGGACGGCCCGTCCGACACCGCCTACCTGTCTGAATCCCGATATCCCCGGCGAGGTTGAAAAGATCATCCTCTGCGCGCTCGAAAAGGATCCGGCCGCCCGCTTTGACAGCGCGGCCGAAATGATCCGGCTTTTAGACAAGCTCCCCGGACATTCGCTCACCGGGGCTGTCCGTCCGTTGGTGGCCGACACCTCGGCCTATCGCCGGATGACAGAAAAGAATAATGAAAGCACCGAACACGACCTGCCCCGCGTTCTCGGAAACCGCCGTACCATCCCCGAAAAGAAGGTGCCGGTCGGGAAGGTGCCGCTGGTGGGGGAAGTACCGCTTTCGCGCCCTGTGGTTTCCCCTGCCCGGAATACCGCGAAAAAAGAGGAGAAGAAACGCGAATTTGCCGAGAAGCTGGCGGCCTCGGAGCCCTCTGCCGCACCGTATGCGGAACGTGACGTTCTTGCTTCTTTCACGGCGCACGACACGGTGGATATCATGAATCTTTCCTCTTCCGCCCGTACCGCCGAGGCATATACCGATGATTTTTCTCCTCTGCAAAGAGTTCCGATCGGGGGGCAGAAAAACGCCGGCGAGGCACCCGGGGAACAACCCCGCCGGGAAACGTTGAAAGTGAGAAATGCCGCCGCTCCCGAGGCCCGACAGCGGGGGGACGACGGGCATTTTCCCGGCCGGGAGAAAAAAGAGGCGACCCCCTCCCCGGGAAAGAGCCGCCCGTCCGGGAAAAAGCCGAGTTCGGTTGCGGGAGACGGCCGTCCGTATGAAATACTGGCTTTGGTGGCGGCCGCCGTGCTCTTGCTCATCCTCGTGGTTTCAATCGCCGTCAATGCCTCGAAGGAAAGAGCCGCCGGTGTCTCTTCGCCGGGGCAGTCCGTTGCCTCGGTTCTGCCGTCGGCGGATCCGGAATCTCTGACCGACGCCGGGAGAAATCCGGGCGTTTTTCGGGCGGACGGCGCGGAGGCCGTAGCACTTGGCGCCGGTCATCGCCTGTTCACGGCGACCCGGGACGCATCGGCCTTTTTGCGGGGAGTGACTCTATGACCTTTGAGGGACGGATCCTTTGCGGGGTCGGCGGGCTGTACGAAGTGCGTCTTGTGCGGGAGGGTCTGCCCGAGCATATCTTTTGCCGCGCACGCGGTTCCCTCAAAAAAAATGACGGCAGGCTCCTGTGCGGGGACACGGTGCGCGTCTCGGAGGAGAACGGCGAGGCGGTGATCGACGCCTGCCTCCCGCGGAAAAACAGCCTGATCCGGCCGCCGCTTGCCAATCTGGATTTTCTTTTCCTTGTGACGGCGGCAACCAGCCCGGCCCCTTCGTATTCCACGATCGATAAGCTGACGGCCATTGCCGTCCATAACGGCATCCGGCCGGTGGTGGTCGTGACGAAAGCAGACCTTTCGGCCGAACTGACCGAAAGGACTGAAGCCATATACCGCAGTGCCGGGTTCCCGGTCTTTTCGGTAGCGGCCGGCGGCGATATTTCGACGCTTTCCGCGTATATTGCCGGAACGGTCCGGGACGGCGTGTGCGCCGCCTTCGCCGGGGCTTCCGGAGTTGGAAAGTCCACGCTCATGAACCGCCTTTTTCCGCATCTTTCTCTGACCACCGGAGAAGTCAGCCGTAAGATCGAGCGCGGCCGGCACACGACCCGCAGCGCGAAGCTCTACGAGATCGGGGACGGCGAGCAAGCCGGTTTTTTAGCCGATACGCCCGGTTTCAGTATGCTGGATTTTCTGCGCTTTGATTTCTTTACGCTCGACGATCTGCCGTCCACGTTTCCCGAGTTTTTGCCCTTCTACCGGGAGTGCAGGTATGCCGACTGCACGCATACAGGAGAACGCGAATGCGGCGTGGCGCAGGCCGTCCGGGACCAAAAGATCCCGGCATCCCGGCATGAGAGTTATTGCGAACTCTATAAGATCCTGCGCGAAAAAGCACACCGTTACGATTGATCCCCCGCCCGACGAGGGCGGACAGCGGGTTTTTGGGAAAGAAAGGCCGCAAAGAGCGGCGGAACGTAGACCAGTCTGAAACAAAAAGACGCAAAGCGATCGTCTTCGGAAGTCAGACGCTTTTCGAAGCGCGCATTTGCGGCAAAAAGCCGGTGCAGAGTCTGCACCGGCTTTTGAAATCGTTTGGAGTTATTCCGGCAGGATCAGCCCGTACCCCTGATCGCACCGTTTATAGACAACGCCGACTTTTCCGCTATCGGCGTCCGAAAAGACGAAAAATTGGTGTTCCAGCAGATTCATTTGGAGAATGGCTTCCTCCACCGTCATCGGCTTCAGGGAAAAGGTCTTCCGGCGGATCAGGGGCAGTTCCTCCTCGATCTCCTCTTCGGCTTCTCCGAGCGAACGGACGAACGCGCCCTCGCGGATCCGTCTTTCGAGCCGGGTCTTGTTTTTCCGTATCTGCCCTTCCAAGGTCTCAACGGCGCGGTCCAGCGCGTTCTGGAAGGTCTCGTCCTCTTCTTCGCTCCGATAGAGGGTTCCGCCGTAATTTATCGTAATTTCCACGATCTTGTCCTGCCGCCGCGTTTTGAAGGTGACGTACGCGGTCGTGTCCGCGCCGAAATAGCGATCGAACTTGGCGAGCTTCTTTTCCGTCAGTTCCAGAAGCGAATCCCGGACGTTCATTTGTCGTGCAACCGTTGTGATCTTCATAGTGTTACCGCCTTTACTTGAATTTTCGGAGGATTTCCTCCTTACGCTTTTATTATAGCATTTTTTCGAGTAAAAATAAACAGTTTTTTATGAATATCTTTTAATTTTTTGTTGCAAACGTATAGATTTTTCGATAAAAAACGGCCGATATCGCCAGGGCGAACGGCCGGTTTTATTTTTTTTGCAGACGGCGCGTGATCGATGCGGCTCTCCGGCGCGCGGGGAAAGCGAGGCGAAGGAGCGCGGCGTGCGGGCGGGAAAGCTTTTTTTCTCCCCGAAAGAGGCAGACGGCCGTGGCGAGGATCTCTTCCCGGCAGACGGTTTCGGTATCGGAGGAGGCGTGGGCGTCTCCGTGCAGGAGGAAAAGCCCGTCTTTTTTTCCGATCACCCGGTGCAGGATATAAGAGCCGTTCGGGATTTTTGCCAGCACGATATCGCCGCGTCGGACGGTCTCACAGCGTCGGAGCAGGACCGAGTCTTTTCCCTCGCGCAGGAGTGGGAGCATACTGACTCCGCGCGGCCAAAGGCGGAAGCATCCGCCGGCGTTCAGGACTTCAGAGATCAGCGGCATCAATTCGTCGAGTGAGCGCTTCTCAAGTTCTTTCGGGGGCGCGGGCACTTTTTTCCCTGCTGTTGATCCTTCGGTTCCGTCAAAGGGGTGATCTTGGGGGCTTTCCCCGGGCAAAGGGGCACTCATCCGGCGAGGAACCCGCCTTCCCGCAAGCGGGCACAGAAGGCGGCTACGTCGGCCGCCGCGGCCTCCTCCGTGATGTCGTATTCGCGGAGCAGAGCCGCCGTCAACGCCTCCTCCGTCGTATCCTCGCTGAGCAGGCGGAAGAGAAATTCGGCAGTTTCATTCAGCCGGATCATCGAGCCGAGTTTGGCCAGTTCGGGTGCGGCGGCAACGGCGTAGGTTTCTTTCCCGATGCGGTGCAACTGAAATCCGTTTTTGATCTTCACGGTACGATACCATCCTTTACGAAAGTGTCATAGGCGCACTGTGCGGCCTCGGGCCTTTTGGTGCAGAGAAAGCGGTAGACGGGCAGGGTCTCGAGAAACGAGGAAAGCAGGGGCAGGAGGGCGGAAAGTTCGCCCGGATCGAGCGGCGCCTGCACAGAGGAGAAGAGCAGGGGGAAGGCTTCCTCCGCCCGCAGGGGAAGGAGGCAGTCACGGTCGCTCCGCTCCAAAAAGCAGACGGCGCGCACCGGGGCAGAACCGACCGACCCGTGTCGCTCTTTCCCGCAGAAGGGGGTCCCGTAACCGTAAAAACTCTCCCCCCGCCGCCGGACGAGCGGTTTATCGCCGTTGATATAGCGGAAGATCTCGGGATAGGCGGCGCGCATCAGCTCGGCCTGCGTGCTTTTTCCGGTGCCGCTCGGCGCGGCGTAGGCAATCCCCGCCCCCGCCAGTGTGAAAAAGGCGGCATGGAAGAGAAATCCCCCCTTTTGCACCAGCAGGTGGGAGATCTTCCGATAGAGCGCGAGTGCTTCCAGATATCCGAGGCGCGCCGTTTTGTCGCTCGGCAGACCGCCGGCCGCCTCTTCGGCAAGGATCTCTTCTTCACTCACCTGCAGGGGGATGGCGTCGGGAGCGTCCCCGGCAAACGGGGCATAAAGGAGTTCTGTATGCGGATATCGATTCTCAAGACGGAGCGGAATATCCGCTAAACGGCAAAGAAGCATGATACCTCCCTGGCAGGATATGCAAAAACCCGTTGGGAAACAACGGGTTTTTATTTTGCTATCGATCGGTTGGCGCGAAGGGTTCAGTCGTCAACGCCTTTCCATTCCGATTGGTCGGGATCGGGATCTCCGGCAGGCGTACTCGCCGTGGTCGTGGGCGGGACGGTGGGATCCTTCAGGGCTTTTGTAGTGACAGCGGTTGTGGTTGCGGTGTCGCCGGTACAGTCGCACGAACCCATGAACACGGCCATGGAAAGCAGAAGCGCAAGAATCAAAACAAATACAGTGAGTTTTTTCATGGGTCTACCTCATTCGAAAGAATATTGTTTTCCATATGAATTATACCATCTCACCCTCGGCTTTGTCAATACTTTTTTTCCCGGTGGGGAAAGTCTATGCTTCTTTCATAAAAACCGAAAGCGTTTTTTGGTCAAAAAAACAAAAGAGTCTGTATGAAGACGCAACCGCGCGGACAGAATTCCATAAAACAATACGAGGAAAGGAATAAGGGGTATAAGTATGGCGGTATCGGAAAAAATCGGGAAGGGCGAACGGACACTCCGGGAGGACGTCGGGCAAGAGGACGGGCGTTTTTGCGCTCTTTGCGGGGAGGTCCTGCGGGCGGGAGGCGCGCCGCTCTTTTCTCCGCCGTCCTTTTATCCGGCCACGGTCGGATTCCTCGGGATCCTGGAGGCGGTCCGCACGGCGCGCCGGAGCGTATATCTCGAATATTATCGCATCCGGGGCGGCAGGGCCTGGCAGATGCTCCTTCCCCTGCTCCTCGACCGGGCAAAAGCCGGCGTCCGGGTATGCGTCAGTTGCGATGCCTTCGGCTCACGCCCTGCCATGGGACGGGAGGATATACGTGCCCTGCGTGCGGCCGGGGCGGAGGTCAGGTTTGGATACCATCAGGGCGGCTCCTTCTTAGCACGCGACCATCGGAAGATCGCGGTCGTTGACGGGCGGATCGCTTTTCTCGGCGGATTCAATCTGGCGGATGAATATTTCTCCCCCGATAAGATCCGCGATGCGGCTTTCTGCCTTCGGGGGGAAGGGGCCGTGGCCGCCGAGTGGCTCTTCCTCCGACGGTGGGCGCGGGCCGATCTGTCCGCTTTCCGGCGGGAAAGCGCGGATGTGCCGGATTTTTCGGGAGAGCTGCCGAACCTTCGGGAAAGACGGCGCGACCGTGCAAAGACCGAGCCCGCCCCGGCTATCGGGTCGGCCTTCCGGGCGGGGCGCATGGCGGGGGTTCGGCTTGCCCCGATCCTGCAGACCGAGAGCGGCGGGGAACTCTTCCCGTATCCGGCGGCCTCCGGCCGTCTCCCCGTCCGCAAATCCCCCTCTCCCTGCGGCTATCTCTTCGGCGGGGGGCCCCGTGCGCCGATCGGGGAGCGGGTCATGGTGTCTCTTTTTGATGCCGCGCGCGAATCGGTCACGATCCTGACGCCCTATCTTTTCCCGACGAAGCCTGTCCGCGAGGCGTTGTACCGCGCTGTGCGACGAGGCGTGAATGTCCGGCTGATCCTGCCTGCCCGTTACGATATCCTCCCCGGGGCGCTGCTCAGCCGTTCGTGGTACCGTCCTCTTTTGGCGGCGGGAGTGCGCCTGCGCGCTTATCGCGGCGGCTTTTTGCACGAAAAACTCATTCTGATCGACCGCTGCGCCGTCCTTGGCGGAAGTTATAACCTTGACCGCATCAGCCTGCGGATGAACTACGAGGACGGTCTTCTGCTTTTTGACCCGGCGGCGATCACTCCCGTTTTCGACCACGTGGCCGAAACCGAAGAAAAAACCTTTCCAATCTTCTGACCGGCGCGCCTTTTACGGGGAGGCGAGAAAAGAGAGGAATGACGAAAAGAAGCGAAAGGCGGGATAAGACGAGACGAAAAACGCAAAGAAGGAAAGAGAAAAATCATGTTTGCCCGCCGTATGTCGCCGCTCGGCGGCTTTTTTTGTTGACAAAGCGCGAGCGGTGTGGTATCCTTGAGTGCAGAGACGGGGATCGACCCCGGGAAAGACCACAGGAGTACATGATGGAAGAAAAAAACGAACGAATACTGCTTCAGCCGTCCACGCTGCTGGCGCCCGCCCCGGCGGCTCTCGTCAGCGTGCGGTGCGGAGAAGAAGAGAATCTTTTGACCGTTGCCTGGTGCGGGATCGTAAATTCCCACCCGCCGATGACCTATATTTCGGTTCGCCCGGAACGCCATTCCTACCCCATGCTGAAAGAGAGCCGGGAATTCGTCCTGCATCTGACGACGGCGGCGCTCTGCCGCGCGGTCGACTACTGCGGGATCTACACCGGCGCCAAGGTCAATAAATTTGAGAAATGCGGTCTGCATCCGATTCCGTCGCGCGCGGTGGCGGCCCCTACGCTCGAAGAGGCGCCGCTGGCGCTCGAATGCCGCGTCCGCGAGATCCTCCCGCTCGGTTCTCACGATATGTTCCTCTCGGACATCGTGTCGGTGACGGCGCGGCCCGAACTTTTTGACGAGCGCGGGCGGCTCTGCCTGGAGCGCGCCGGGCTTTGCGCCTATGCGCACGGGGAATATTACGCCCTCGGCAAATTTCTCGGAAAGTTCGGCTTTTCCGCCGCGCGCCGCGGAAAGAAGGGGGAAAAGAAAAAATGAAGTGGCCATTGATACGCCGTTTTTTCGGATATTACGCGCCCTACCGACGGCTTTTTTTCCTCGATCTTCTCGCCGCCGTGCTTCTTTCGGCATGTAACCTCGTCTATCCGATCTTTTCGCGCTCGATCATCAACGTGTATATTCCAAACGGCAACCTGCGCATGATCTTTTTGTTTGCGGGACTTCTGCTGACGGTCTATCTCGCCAAGACCGGTCTTACTTATTTCGTTTCGCGTTTCGGGCATTACGTGGGAGCCGAAATGCAGGCGGATATGCGGCGCGACCTCTTCCGCCATATGGAAAAACTCCCGTTTTCTTTCTTTGACAACAACAAGACCGGGAGTCTGATGTCGCGGATCACCAACGACCTGTTTGACATTTCGGAACTGGCGCACCACGGCCCGGAGGATCTCTTGGTCTCGGTCCTCCTTTTTATCGGTTCTTTTATCTTGATGGCGGGGATCAATCTCCCGCTGGCCTGTATCAGCATGGCGATCGTGCCGGTGATGGTGCTCTTTGCTACGTCGCGTCGGAGCAAAATGCGCAAGGCTTTCCGCCGGAGCCGGGAGGAGATCGCGGAGGTGAACGCCGAGATCGAAAACAGCATTTCCGGCATCCGCGTGAGCCGCGCATTCACTTCGGTTGCTACCGAGGAAAAGAAATTCGATGAAGCCAACGGCCGTTTCCTCTCTTCACGCAAGACGGCCTATGACGCCATGGCGGAATACCACGCAGGACTCGGGCTCTGCACCGATCTTCTCAATGTGATCGTTCTGCTGGCGGGCGCGCTGTTTGTCCTGAACGGAAGAATCAATTACGGCGACCTTGTCGCGTTCTTACTCTATGTGAACATATTTGTTCAACCGATCACCAAGCTCATCAACTTTTCAGAACAACTGGAAGACGGAATGACCGGCTTCACCCGGTTTGTTGAGATCATGGACACGCCGCCGGAGGCAGACAGTGATGGCGCCGCCGTTCTCGGCCCGGTGAAGGGAGAGATCGAATTTCAGAACGTGAGCTTTTCCTATGGGGAAGACGAGGTTTTGCACGATATTTCGGTCCGGATCCCGGCAGGGAAAACGCTGGCGCTGGTCGGTCCTTCCGGCGGAGGGAAAACCACGCTTTGCCATCTGCTCCCCCGGTTTTACGAGTTGTCGGGCGGCCGGATCCTTCTGGACGGGCAGGACATCCGCTCGGTCACGCGGGAATCTTTGCGCCGGAATATCGGGATTGTTTCGCAAGACGTTTTCCTTTTCAATGCCGATATTGCCGACAATATCCGCTACGGCAAGCCTGACGCCACCGATGAAGAAGTGCGCCGCGCCGCGCGGCTGGCCGATATTGACGAATACGCCTCTTCTTTGCCGGAGGGGTATCATACCATCGTCGGAGAGCGGGGCGTGAAACTTTCCGGCGGGCAGAAGCAGCGCATTGCCATCGCCCGCGCTTTCCTGAAAAACCCGCCGGTGCTGATCCTGGATGAAGCCACCAGCGCGCTTGACAACATCACGGAACAGATGATCCAGAAGAGTCTTGCGGAACTGTCCGACGGCCGGACGGTCATCGTGGTGGCGCATCGCCTCTCGACCGTGCGCCGCGCCGATGAGATCCTGTATATAGATAAAGACGGGATCCGCGAACGTGGCACGCATGAAGAGCTGATGAAAAAGGCGGCTTGTATGCCGCCCTCGCCGGCCGGAACCAGGAAGAAGACCTTCTCCCGACCCCGGTCGGCTGATTCTGAAAAGAAAAACCCGCGCGCCGGCTCTTTGGATAGAATTCTATCAAGCAGACGCTTGAAAAACAGAAACATTTCAGCAAAAATCCGCCCTCTGTGCAGAGGGCGGACTTTTTCACGCGGGAGAAAGATTATTTTCCGATGTCGGCCAGCATACGTTGCAGATTTTCCATGCTGATTTCGACCGCCATCTTCGGTTCCTCGATTCCTTCAAATTCCAAAGAAACATAGCCGTCGTATCCCGAAGTACCGATCGCGCGCAGAATCTGATAGGTCGGTACGTTTCCATGACCGAAAATCGTAGCACGGCGATATTCGCCGCCTCTCGAACGGCCGAACCCCCGGCCGGGGTCGTACATCATACCGTCCCGCAGGATCGAGTCCTTGGCATGGACGAAGCAGATATGGGGCAGGAGTTTTGAAACGGCAACAGCCGAATTTTCATCGGCTCCGCCGAAATTGCCGATGTCGCATAAGAGCTTATAATTCCGGTGATTGACCGCAAAGAAAAGCTCTTCCATCCGGTAACTGTCTTGTAGAATTCTTCCGTGGTTTTCGGAACAGATTGTGACCCCCTTTTCTTCGGCGTAGTCTGCCAGCCGCCGGATATGCGGCGCGACCGATTGAATGATCGCTTTATAGGAGGGGCAGGGCTCGGTCCCCAAAAAACTGTAAGTCACGTCGAAGCGCAGAAACCGGATCCCGCATTCCGAGGCCACATCCAGCAGGCCGCAAAGACGGTTGAAATCTTCTTCCGCTTTCGGACCGTACAGATTTGCCTGCATCGTGAGCATCGGCACGTCAAGACCGAGTTTGACGGCATAGGCGTGCAGATCGCGTATGTAGTCGGCCATGGTTTTTCCTTCGGGAACGGAGGCATCAAAAATCTGAAATTCTACTGCGTCGCACCCGAGCCGGCTGATCTCGTCCATGACTTCATAATGGTTCATTTTGTTTTCCTTGACAAGTTTCCAATAACTGTAAAGGCTGATACAGGTTTTCATCATAAACTCCTTCGTATGTTTTCTGACCCGTCCGGCTTATTTTTCGATCCGGACGAGCGTACCTTTTCCGTCGGCGGATGCTTCCTGCGCCCGCATGACGGCGACTGCCATTTCGGATGCTTCGGGCGGGCAGAAATCGGGGTGAATATCTTTTTTGATGCAGTTGGCAAAGTATTCGATCTCACAGCGGAACTGCTGGTTGCTCGGGAAGGGATGAGACGTTTTGATCTCCGTCACGCTTCCGTCATACCCCACGGCTGTGACCTGCGGGCTGATGGCACGGTCAAGATAGATATATCCCTTTTCAAAATTGATCCGGAGAACGCGGGCCTGGTTTTTGTTCACCGGAACGCCCCAGTCGCAGTACGAAAAGACAATCAATCCGTTATCATAGGCAAGATTGGAATAGACGGTGCCGTATCCCGTGAAGTCCGGGCAACACTGCTTTGCCATGGTGCAGGTGCTGTCGGGAACGCCGAAGAACCAGTTGATAAGGTCAAGGTTGTGCGCCTGCAAATCCAGCATACAGGCACCGGAACGCTTCTCGTCCGCGAACCAGTTTTCATACCCCCAGCGCGGCTGACCGCCGGTTGCGGTAAAGACGGCGGAAACCGGTTTCCCGAAACTTCCCGCATCAACGAATTCCTTGACGGCAAGCCGCTCGTTGTCAAAACGACAGCAATGCGCCACCATCAGCTTTTTGCCGGTTTCTTTCGCGCAGGCAAGCATGGCTTCGGCTTCCGTCACGGTCAGGGCCATCGGCTTTTCGCAAAGGACATGTAACCCGGCGCGCATACACTTGATTGCGTATTCCGCGTGCAGGAAAGTGGGGAGACAGATGACGACAAAATCCAGATCTTTTTCGGCCGCCAGCATTTCATCCAGATTGGTATAAAGCCGTTCTCCGGAGTTTTTCTCGAGCATTTCGGGGCGGATGTCGCACAAGGCAACCAATTCGATATCGGAGCCTTCCTGCTTCAGTTGCGCAAAACCTTCCCGATGATTTTTGCTGATGTAGCCGTTCCCGATGATTGCAGCTTTCATGATTTTTTCTCCTTTTTTGTCTTTTTTCCGCCGTAAAGAGGGGCGGTTGACGTTTCCCTGTTTGCAGTATATAATAAAAGGAGAGGGGAAGGCAAGCATTATCTTGCCCGATATTTTCAATATATTGATATTATGGAGGAACGAGGGTGGTTCAACGGTATGAACATCATACGGATCTGAAAGGGGACGCCCTTTGCCCTTTCAAGTATTCGGTACTGAAAAATCAGCGCGAATTCGTTTGCAACTGGCACCGGAACCTTGAAATCCTGATAGTGGAAGCGGGGAACTGCCGCGTGCAATGCGGGCGGGAAAACGCCGCGCTTTCGGCGCATGATCTGGCGGTGGTGAACTCCGAGACCATTCACCGCCTTTACAGTGAAACGGCGGTCGATTATCACTGCCTGATTTTTGACGAGGGGTTTTGCGCGGAAAACGGCATAAAACCCGACGAATATCGGTTTGAGAGTTTCTTCCGTGATGAAAAGACCGAAAAACTCTGTCTCGCCGTCAAGACCCAGATGGAAGAATACCGGCGGGAGCCGACAGGCCTGCAGGCCGCAAGACTCCGCGTTGCCGTGCTGGCGGTTCTGATCAATCTCTGTACCGAACATGCCATTCCGGCATCGGAGGCTCCGCCCTCTGCCGACAGCTCTTCCGGCGCGTGCGTCCGAAAGGCGTTGGAGTATATCAACGACCATATCGCCGAGGAAATTACGCTCGATTCGCTTGCCGCATATTGCGGGGTGACGAAATATCATCTGGCGCGCCGGGCCGGGCATTATATGGGGCAAACGCTGTTTACCTATATCAACACGCTCCGATGCAAAAAAGCGGAAGAATATCTGATGCGCGGTATGTCGGTCACAGAGGCGGCAAGCGCCTGCGGATTTGACAGCCTTTCCTATTTTTCACGCACATATAAAAAACTGATGGGATACACGCCCTCCGGCAGAACGCATAAAAAAGAATCCTGAAGAGCCTTTGCAAAGCAAAACCGCCGCTATCCGCGGCGGTTTTTTGACGGTAGCGGGGCAATCATCGGTCGGCAGGCTCTTGTGGCGGGGCAATCATCGGTCGGCAGGCTCTTGCGGCGGGGAAATTTGCCGGCGGCGGTATTCGCCCGGCGGGATACCGCAGAGCCGGCGGAAGGCGCGCGAAAAATAATAGACGTCGCAATAGCCGAGCGATACGGCGATCTCCTCGATCGGATCCTCCGAGAAAGAGAGGAGTTCCTGCGCCCGGCGTATCCGCAGAAGGTCGCGGTAGGCCAGCACGCTCATCCCGCTCTTTTCGCGGAAGAGGGCGCGCAGGCGCGACGGGCTGAGATTGCAGGCGGCCGCCAGTTCGCTGACCGTAAAGCCGCGGTCATAATTTTTGCGCAGAAAGCAGACCGCTGCCCGATAACTGTCGGATACGCGCACGGATCCCCCCTCCCGCGTCTTCCCGATCAGGGTGGTATAGAGGCAGAGGACGCGCCAGAGGGTCTGCATATAGCCGTCCTCGGATTGCTGCTGCCAGAAGGATTCCGCCTCTTCAAGCAGAGAGAGCAGGGCAGGCCCCGGCTCCGCGATACGGGGCAGATCGTCGAGTTCCTTGCAGGCGGATAATACAAATGCAGAGGTGATATACGTGCAGGGCGCCCCGACCGAGAAGCGGTAAGAGTCTCCGCGGCGGAGAAGCACCGCGGTGCCCGGGTGGATTGGGTAGGCGCGCGCATTGAGCAGGATGCTTCCTTCTCCCTGCGTAAAGCACACGAAGCCGTCCCATGCCCGGCATCGGCATTCAAAATCAAAGCGCTCTGGCTCGCTTTTTCTGATGACCGTATAGATTTCTTCTACGTTGAAGCGCATAGCGTCCCTCCGGCCGTCCAAAATCTCTTCCCGCGCGGTTCTTTCTGCGTTCAGTATAGCACGGGAAAAGGAAAAAATCAATCGTTTTGTACAAAAAGACGTGCGATGCGTTCATTGCCTTGTCCCGGGGCGCATGCTATACTGGTCTCAAATAGAGGAAGGAGCATCCGTATGATCACTTGGGAGGATCTTTCAATTCCGACTGCCACGTTGGGGGAAGACAGCCGCATCCCCGATTTTGCCGCCCCCGACAGCATCCCTTATTTTATTTGTGACGAAAGTATCACGGGACCCGAGCGCGACCGCATCGGCAAGAGAATGATCGCCAGCGTTCTGCCCTGGAAAATGCAGACCGGGTATGACCGTACGCCCGTCCCGCGCACTTACCGTGCCGCAGTGCTGGAAAACGACTGCCTGCGCGCCGTTTTTCTGCCCGAACTCGGCGGTCGCCTTTTTTCGCTCTACGATAAGCGGCGGGGCGAGGACGTGATTTATGAAAACAAGGAGATCCGTTTCGGCAATCTCGCTCTTTGCAACGCATGGTTCGCCGGCGGGGTCGAATGGAACCTCGGCATCAAAGGTCATTCGCCGCTGACCAACCGTCCGCTCTTTGCCGGGCGTGCGATCGGCCGTGACGGCCGGGAATATCTCAAAATGTACGAATACGAGCCGATCCGCGGTCTTGTTTACGTCATGTATTTTACATTGGAGGAGGAACGTCTCCTCGCCTCCTTTGCGGTCGAAAATGTGACCGACCGGCCGACAGACCTTTATTGGTGGTCGAATATCGCGGTGGCGCAAAAGCCGACCACACGCGTCCTGGTACCGACCGACCATTCGTATATCACCTCGTATGCCGAGGGCGGCTATCGGGTCTCGCGCAAACCGATCCCCGACCCGGAGGGCGACGGGAGCGACGTCTCCTATCCGGCGGTGGGACCCCGTGCCATCGACTATTTCTTCGATATCCCCGACGGCGAGGAAAAGTGGATCTGCTCGCTGGATACCGCCACGGGGCGCGGTCTTCTGCATCTTTCCACCCGCGAACTGATCGGACGGAAGATGTTCCTTTGGGGCAATCAGAACGGCGGCCGGCACTGGAACGCCTGGCTGACGCAGGAGGACGGGAGCGACCCGTATCTGGAAATCCAGGCGGGGCTGGCCCGCACGCAGTTTGAGTATCTCACGCTCGGCGCGCACGATACCGTGCGGTGGAGCGAGGTCTATTACCCGGCTGACTTTCCGGGGCTTCCCGCCGCTTATAAGGAAGCGGCGGAGAAGATCGGGCGCGCGGCCAAAGAGGAGATCCGAAAGATTCCCGCCTTTCCCGGGGAGGAGCACTTCTTTCCGGTTCAGTATGGGAGCGGCCGGGGCGCGCTGGCCGCAAAACTCTACGGTCGTCCGCTTACCGCGCTTGCCGATTTTTCATTCGGAGAAGATCGCGCGGCCTATGCGTTTTATCTCGACCTGCTGGACGGCCGCCCGGCCCACGCGACGGAAAAGAGCGAATATGTCAATCACCCGGAACTTCTGCCGCTGATCCTCAAAAATCCCGGGAACAATGCGCAGGCATGGCTCCTTGCCGCGGTGATCGCTTTCTGCAGCGGGGATCATGATGCGACCGGGCGGTATCTCGAAAAGGCCGTGCAGGCCGGGGCGGATGACACCGTCCTGGCGGCGGCCGCCTGTTTTGAAACGCGTATTCGGAAGAACCATGTAGGCGCCCTTGCACTGTTGGCGCCGATCGCGGCGGCTCGCTCTTTCACACGCGATACCGCCCGCCTGTATGCTGAGATCTGCCTGCGTGCCGGACGCGAGCGTGAATTGGTCAACGCCTATCCGACCTTCCCGGAAGAGATCCGGCAGTACGGGCGCATCCGGATGTATCTTGCCATGGCGTACGTCGCTCTGGGGGAACTTGAGGCCGTGCCGCAATTTCTGAATGAAGAACTGGTCGTTCCCGATCTGCGCGAGGGCGAATACGCCGTTTCGCGTATTTACACCGACTATTACCGGCTGGTGATGGAACGTGAGGGGATCGCCGCTCCCGATGACGGGCAGGTCCTGGCGGCGCATCCGCTCCCCTACGCGCTCGATTTCCGCATGAAATAAGGAGAAAAAAATGAACGAGATGATAGAAAAAACGGCGGATGGATACGAGATCCGCGTCGGACGGCGTTCCTATACGCTGGGAAAAGAGAGCCCTCTGTTTTCAAAGATCGAATCGATAGGGAAAGAATTGCTGGCCGCCCCGATCCGCCTCGTCTGTGAAAACGCCGGAGAGCGATTCGTCTTCGGGGACGCGATGCATTTTCGCGTGTTGGACGAAAGCCGCGACAGCGTGACGATCTCGACCACGGCGGAGAAGGGGGCGGTAATCGCCAACAGCGTTCTCCGCACCGAGGACGACGGATGCACCGACATTTCGCTTTCGATCTGTCCGCGCGGAAAGACGGTTGCGGAGGTCTTCGGCTTTTCCAAAGAGAAGCCGATTCCTTTTGACGTGACCTATCTCGCGTTGGAGGTCCCCCTCCGGTCGGAAAATCTGCAATATTTTCAGCTCTATCCGCACGGGCTCTATGTTTCGGACGGCGTGTATCATAACTGGGAACCGATCCACGCCGCCGACCTTTTGCCCGAAAAAGAACTACATTGCGGTTTCAAGGAGCAGGTTCTGCTCCTCGGCGACGCTTGCGGCTTCGGTCTTTTCTTCGGCAGTGACGAGCCGATGACGCTTTCCGACCCCGACCGCGCCGTGGAGATCGAACGGCAGGGAGAAGTCACCCTGCTTCGGATTCATCTGCTCGACCGCAAGCCCGACGTCTGGGATATCCCGGATTATCTGCGCGAGCGCGGCTTTTTTCCGCTTACCTTCCGTTTCGGTCTGCAAACGCTCCCGGTGCGCGACTGGGATCCGAAGACCGCACTGGAACGCAATCTGCATATCGATTGCTACCATAAGATCGCCGGAAATTATGAGGATTTTCTTTCCGCGCCGGTTTGCGAAGGCAGTGCCGAGATCGGTTATGACCGGCTGAAACGCCTCGGCATACAGGTGCTTTACCTTCATGAAAAATGGAACGATCTGCAGAATAACCCGCAGCTGACCGATAAGACCGATGCCCGTCTGCGCACGATCATTGCCGAATGCCACGCCAGAGGGATCCGCGTGGTACCCTATTTCGGCTATGAGGTCGCATCGCTTTCCCCGCTCTTTGCGAAGCACGGCATGGACATCGTCCGGATTTCCGAACGGCCGACGCGCGGTGGTCAGTGGTACCGCTATCCCTATCAGCGCGATCTGCCGATCTGCATGGGAAGCCAATGGGCCGACATTTTTTATGAAGGCGTGACCGCCCTGCAGAAGGCGTACGGGTTTGATGGATTTTATCTCGACGGGACGGCCTGCCCCCACCCCTGCAAAAACCGCCGGCACGGTTGCGGATACGAAAGGGACGGAGAAATCCATCCTACCGTGCCGATCTGGGAGATCCGTGCGCTGATGCGGAAACTCGGCGCGTATTGCCGGGAAAACGATCTGATTCTGAACGTACACGTCAACGGTACCCTCAACCTGCCGGCGCTTTCGACTTTCGGCTCTGCATGGGACGGGGAAACGTTTCAGACGAAAATGCTCCACGGCGAGGTCAAAAAAATGCCGGAGGGATTGCTCCGCGCCATGTTCACGGGGTATAACACCGGCGTTCCGGTCTTTTCGCTCTGCTATTCGGCTCCGCCGGTCTGGACCTTCCGGAACGCTACCGCCCTCGCGCTTTTGCACGGCTCTTTCCCGAAGCCGGTGGATATTGCCGAGCCTTTGGAATTGATGGCCTCTATTTGGGATATTGCCGAGGACTTCGGCGTCGGGGAAGCCGTCTTTCATCCGTATTGGGAGGAATCCGACCCTCCTTTCCCGGTAAAGACCGACGGGGACGTTCACATCAGCTACTATAAAAAGGAAGGAAACTTCCTCGCCGTTGTGGCCGGCATTTCGGCAGATCAGCATGGCAGCGTCGCCTTCGGATGCCCGGTCAGGGATGCCGAATCGGGCGAGGTCGTCACCGACCCCGTTTCGTTGGAAGGGTTTGACTTCCGCCTCTTCCGATTTTGTGTTCACGATTGATCCGGCTTCTCCTTTTTTTGGCGGTCATAGTGAAAAAAAGGGGCTGAGTCAAATTGATTTTTTGGCTCAGCCTTATGTTATGGATTAACAAAAACACTCGCCGTTCTTTTGGAATAACGAGTGTTTCTTTATGCAAGGTGCCAGTTATTTGGAATTAATTCCCAAATTTGACT
>CASDOQ010000049.1 GCA_949282345.1 uncultured bacterium
TTGTGCTTCATATTCGCAAAGCGAATGCTTCATTTTTCGACTCTGTTGTTTTCGATATTTTGTAGATGCATTTCTGCGCTTTGCGCATCTTTTCGGGTCCCTCGACAGATTCGAACCGCCACACACTTTCCGAAGCCTTTCAAAAATCCTTCCCGTTCAAAATTTATTTACAAAGCCATAAATGCAAAGAAGTTTTGGACAGATTTGAACTGACGAAATCTTTACTCACTTCAAATTCGAGTTTGGTTCAAAAAATGCGTTATTGTTTTCGCAACATTTTTCGGTATAATATAATCACCGAGCCGGAACGGAATACTTTCTCAAAGGAGAACGCTATTATGAAATCCATGAAGAAGCACAGTTTGATAGTCTGCGTAATTCTGAGTTCTTTGTTCCGCTGAAAAAATAAATACATAGGAGCCGTTTGCAAGCATGGCGTTAAAAGTCCGGTAGGTCGCGGAAGCTTTTAACCTCCATCATCGCCAAGGGGTTATTGTACCCTCTGCAAAATCGGTGCAGATCTAAAAACGCTCATTTTTCGGGTAAAATGATGCATGACGCTCTTTTGGAGAGTCCTATTGACAAAAAGCCGCCCAAGAGGTATAATTCCGGTATAATTATTAGGAAAGGGCAGGAAAACAGATGGAATATACGCCTTTACGTCTCGGTGCCGCTTATCACGGCAACCGGATGCCTCATCATGCGCAGAAGGATTTTGAAGATATGGCCGTGCACGGCATGGATATAGTTGTCCATATGCTGTCGCATACCGATTGGCGTCGACATTTGCAGGTCATGAAGGAGCTTGTGGAGAGGTCGATGGACGCCGGGCTGGAGCCCTGGATAGATAACTGGGGGCTTGCCGGCTCGCCGGGCGATACCTCACATTTTCTTGCTTATTATCCCGAGGCGCACGCCGTCTATTCCAACGGCGAACACGCAGGCATTTACCCCTGCCTGAACAGTCCGGAATTCCGTCAATTCACGAAGGAATGGATCGACGCGGTAGAGTATATCGGCGGCAGGACAATATTCTGGGATGAGCCGTACCTGCCCACAAAAAATGTCGACGGTACGACTTATTACACCTGCGCCTGTCCGCGTTGCCGTAAGCTTTTTGAAGAGAGATACGGCCGCCCGATGCCATCGGTCTCCGATGCGGATGTGGCGGACTTTGCCGTCTCCACCATTGCAGATTATTTCGCCGAGGCCACCGCATACAGCCACGGAAAGGGTATGGTCAATTCGGTTTGCGTCATGCTCGGCACATATGCCGTCAGTCTTGACAGTGCTGACCGTATCTGTGCGCTCCCCTTTATGGACAATATAGGCTCCGACCCCTATTGGGTCCACCAAAAGAAAAAGGACGAGGCCTTTGACGTCTATGATTTTGTTTATAAAGGCGCACGGCAGAACCTCGAGGTATGCGAGCGGTTCGGCAAGGAGCATAACATATGGATCCAGACCTACGCTAATCCGCGCGGAGCCGAAGAGGACATCGTTGAAGCGGTCGAGGCGGCGTATGACGCCGGCGCACGGACGATTCTTGCCTGGGGGTATTACGGCAGTGAATCCAACGATTACCGCGCTGAAAACGCACCGGTAACCTGGGCGCGCACCTGCGAGGCGTTTGCCCGTATCCGCAACCGGGAGCGCGATTCGATCTTTGCCGCAAAGCGCGCGGCCCGGCTGAAAAAATAAAAGCCGAAAGAGTAACGTGCGGGGGGAACGACTTTGGGAACACTTCCAAAAAGAGTTCCCCTTTGCTACGCTTTTAAACAGAAAAAAGAGAGCATCTGTTTCTCCGTTAAGAAATAGGTGCTCTCGCCTTTTATAATCGGGAGTTGCTCTTTGTTATGCCGTTACACTTTCGTAATATGCCGCTTCAATCCCGCATGGCGATTTGGATTCATTTCACATGGCGGCGAAGGAGCCATATTTCACGATCTGCGCCAGCAGATTATTTCACATCCGGCGTCAGCCGGATATTTCACTTGAAATCCTTTGGATTTTTCGGTTGGATACTATCCGCAAACTGCCCGAACGCAAAACACAGGCTGTTTGCCGCGTGGCTGTCGGAGGACAGGATCAACTTTCCGCCGCGAGCTTTGATGTACCCGATGATTTCGGGTGACGGATACGGATCGTCCCGGTATCCCCGCGAGATCGCGCCGGTATTGACCTCAAACGGGACATCGAAGGCAAGCAACCGGTCTGTCGCGTCGATGACCGCTTTCTTGTATCGCGGCGCCCTCTCGTCGAAAAGCGATCCGTCTCGGTTGAACTTCTTGAAAAGGTCAAAATGACCGATTATATCGGCATTTGTGCGATGGATAACATCCGATACGGTGTTGTAGTAGATTTCCGCAAGGCTGTAGAGATCTCCGCCGCAGTGACGTACCGCCGCATCGATCAGGATCTGTGCCGACTCGTCCACCGGAATGTATTCCCCGCCGAGCTTAATATAGTGGACCGAACCGATGAGATAATCGTAACCGTCATCGACGGTGTCGGAATAGTAGTCCTTCTCAAGTCCCAGACCGATTTCGATGCGGTTGCGGTATTTTTCCCGCAACGAATGAATGCAGGTCTTGTACTCTTCAAGTCTTGCGCGCGGAATGCAATAGCGCTCGTCAAAAGAGGTGTACGAGTGGTCGGAGATACCGAGAACAGAAAGCCCCCTGTCGATCGCCGAAAGCACCATTTCCTCAGGACTGTTTCTGCCGTCGCTGAAGGTTGTGTGTGTGTGAAGATCAAACATCACGTTGTCATTTTTTCCTGCTTGACCTTGTGGTCAATGACGTGTCTGGATGCCAGCTCCCGGTGGATATCTTCCAGGCTGATCCCTGCTTCCACCATAAGCACCATGACATGATAGGCAAGATCTGCGATCTCATAGACAGTTTCTTTCCTGTCCTCAGCCTTCCCGGCAATAATGACCTCGGTACTTTCCTCACCGATTTTTTTGAGGATTTTATCAAGCCCCTTTTCAAAGAGATAGGAGGTGTATGAGCCTTCCTTTTTCTCGATCTTCCGCCCTTCGATCAGCCGCATCAATCCTTCATAGGAGAATTCATGACGTTCCTCGCTCTGAAAGACCGGGTATTCGAAGCAGGAAAAGCTGCCGAGATGGCATGCCGCTCCGTCCGGCTCTACCACGACCAGAAGCGCGTCCTTGTCGCAATCCGCGGTGATCGACACAATATGCTGGAAATGCCCGCTGGTTTCTCCTTTGAGCCACAGCTTCTGCCGGGAACGGCTAAAGAAGCAGGTGAGCTGTTTTTCCAGTGAAATTTCCAGACTTTCACGATTCATATATGCAAGCGTCAAGACGCGCTTGCTGACAGAATCCACGACGATGGCGGGAATCAGACCCTTTTCGTCAAATTTCAGTTCGTCCATGTTGATCATGACATATCTCCGTTCATTCTTGTTGGAATATTGCTTTTCAGCATTTCTCGTTTCAGATCGGCGATCTGAACCTCACCGAAATGGAAAATTGATGCGGCAAGACCGGCATCTACACCGGGGATGGATCGGAAAAGCCGAATGAAATCCTGTATCTTTCCGGCACCGCCCGATGCGATCACAGGAACGGCTACGGCTTCACACACAGCATGCAGCATTTCGAGGTCAAACCCGGTCTTTACGCCGTCGGTATCGATCGAATTGACAACGACCTCGCCGGCCCCGTTTTCGACGCAACGGCGAATCCAGCCGATCGCCTCCATGCCCGTGTCCTCACGGCCTCCCTTGGCAAAAACATGAAATCTTCCGTCCACCCTCTTCACGTCTGCGGAAAGCACCACGCACTGATTGCCGTAGCGCTTTGCCGCCTCATAGATCAGCGACGGATTCCGAATGGCACCCGAATTGACGCTGACCTTGTCGGCTCCGCATTTTAACACCCGGTCAAAATCCTCCACCGTGTTGATGCCGCCGCCGACCGTAAGCGGGATAAAGACTTTTTTCGCGGTCTCGGTGAGAATATCGGTAAAAATTTTCCGTCCGTCGGAGGAAGCGGTGATGTCATAAAAAACCAACTCGTCCGCACCGCAGGCACTGTAATATTCCGCCAGAGCGACCGGGGAGGAAACATCCCGAAGCCCTTGGAAATTGACGCCCTTGACAACTCTGCCGTCTCTCACGTCCAAACAGGGAATAATCCTTTTTGTGATCATTTTGCCACCTCTATAGCCTTGCCGAGGTCGATTGCCCCGGTATAGTACGCTTTTCCGACGATAGCGCCGTAAAGTCCGGCATCGGCAAGCCTCTTGATGTCCTCGAGGGAAGAAACGCCGCCCGACGCGATGATATTCATGTCAAAGCAAGGCTTCAACGTGTCATAAAGCCCGTGATTGGTGCCGCGCATGGCACCGTCCCGGGAAATGTCGGTGCAGATCAGGGTTTTCACGCCGGCCCTCTGCATCTTACGGCAGAAGTCAAAGGCATCCCAATCCGACTTTTCTGTCCAACCGCGGATGGCTACAAAGCCATCCCTGATGTCAATCCCCACGGCAATTTTTTCGCCGTACTTTTCGACCGCTCTCTCGACAAAGCCGCTCTCCGTCACCGCGGCGGTACCGAGAATGACGCGGTCAAGTCCCGCACGCAGATAACGGTCGATGACTTCCATGCTGCGTATGCCGCCGCCGACCTGGCAGAAAAGCCCGCCGCGCTCCTTGATGGCGAGAATGCTTTTCATGTTTGGGGTCCCGCCGGTTTTTGCCCCCTCAAGGTCGACGATATGCATATGTGTGGCACCGCATCCGGCAAATCTTTCGGCAAGGGCAGGCGGGTCATAGCTGTAGACCGTCATTTGGGCATAGTCGCCTTTGAACAGACGAACTGCCTTTCCTTCGTATAAATCAATGGCGGGATAGATCAGCATGACGCTCCCCTTTCATTTTACAAAACGCCTTGAGGATTTTCAGCCCCACGTTTCCGCTCTTTTCGGGATGAAACTGACATCCGAGCAGGTTCCCGGATGCCACGGCGGCGGTAAGAGGCGCTCCGTATTCGGTCGTTGCGGTAACGGCCGCAGGGCAATCGGTTGCGTAATAGGAATGGACGAAATACACGCAGTCTCCCTCCCGGAGATCGGCAAAAAGCCTGTCGGGTCTTGTAAAATGCAGGGCGTTCCAACCGATGTGAGGAATTTTATAGCCCGCCGGAACCACGTCGGCAATCGGACGTATCGTCCCGTGGATCAGTCCAAGCCCCTCATGCACGCCGTATTCATAGCTTTTGTCAAAAAGCAACTGCATCCCGAGGCAGATACCCATCAGCGGCTTTCCGAGCTCCGCCTGCTCGCAAATAAAGTCCGCAAGTCCCGATGAACGGAGTTTTTTTGCCGCATCTTCAAATGCGCCGACGCCGGGAAGTATGATCCTGTCGGCACGCGCGATGGTTTCGCGGTCCGCCGTAACCGTGACATCCGCACCGATCGCCTCAAAGGAACTCTTCAGAGAAAAGAGGTTGCCGACCCCGTAATCTATAATGGCGACCATTATAAAACCCCTTTGGTAGACGGAATTTCGTCGGCGTGCTGTTCGTCCACGCGCACCGCTTGACAGAGGCTCCGCGCCACCGACTTGAAGCATCCCTCTATGATGTGGTGGGAATTTGTGCCGGAAAGCATGCGGATATGGAGCGTGCAGGCGGCGCTGCGCACAAATCCGAGCCAGAATTCTTCGGCCAGTTCCGTGTCGAAGTCGCCGACCTTTTCGGTGGGGACGGAAACGGCATAGCCGAGATAACTCCGCCCGGATAAATCCACGGCCGAAAGAATGAGCGCTTCATCCATGGGAAGCGTGGTGTCGCCGTAACGGACGATCCCGCGCTTGTCGCCGAGCGCTTTGGCAAACGCCGTCCCCAGCGCGATCCCGATATCCTCAACCGTGTGGTGATAGTCGATCTGTGTATCGCCGTGACAGGAAACGTTCAGATCGAATCCGCCGTGTTTTGCGAAAAGTGTCAGCATATGATCCAGAAAACTGCACCCGGTTGCGATCACACTGCGTCCGCCGCCGTCAAGCGACAGCGATATCTGAATATCGGTCTCGGCGGTCTTGCGTTTGATTTCGGCATTTCTCATGATAGATCCCCCAGAATTATTTTGATCGTGTTGATAAGCGTCTGCATTTGCTCCATGTTCCCGATGGTGATACGGTTGAAATCGGTCAGCCGTTCGGAATCAAAATGCCGGACAAGAATGCCGGATCCTTTGAGTTTTTGGTAAAGCAGCTTTCCGGAAATCTTGCTGTGTGCGGCAAAAACAAAGTTTGCTTTGGAATCGAGAACGGTAAAACCGAGCGTCTTCAATGCCTCCGTCGTCCATGCACGGGTCCGCTCCGTCGCGCGGCAGTTTTTCAGGAAGTATTCGCGGTCGGTGAGCGCACCGATCCCTGCCGCCATCGTCATGCGATTGACATTATAGGGATTTGTGGAATACTTGAGGGTGTTCAGGTCGCGGATCAGAGAAGGGCATCCGATGCCGAAGCCGAGGCGCGCTCCCGCCAAAGACCGGGACTTGGAAAAGGTTTGCGTTACAAGGAGATTCTCGTATTTGCGAGTGAGTCCGACCGCGCTCTGCGCCCCGAAATCGACATAAGCCTCGTCGATGACGACTACGTGATCCGGGTTGCTCCGAACGATATTTTCGATATCGGAGAGCGGGAGGGCGATGCCTGTCGGGGCATTCGGATTGGCAAGAAAAACCGTCTTGCCAACTCCGACATAATCCTCGACGCGGATCGTGAAATCGGGATTCAGCGGTATCCGGGTGTACGGAACACGGTTCAACTCGGCAAACACGGAATAAAATCCGTAGGTGATGTCGGGGAAAACAGCCGGATGGTCCTTGTCACAGAAGGCCATAAAGGCGAAATTCAATATCTCGTCCGAGCCGTTGGTAAACAGGATCTCGTCTGGGGAAACCCCCAGTATTTCCGAGGCGGCGGCAACCAGATCCCGGCATTCCGGGTCGGAATAAAGCGCAAGCCTTGCCGACTCGGCGGCGGCGAGCCTCTGAGCCTCGGCCGAAGGCGGGAAAGGGGATTCGTTGGTATTGAGTTTGATATACTGTTGCCCCCTCGGCTGCTCACCCGGTGTATACGGCGTCAATTTTTTGTATTTTTCACTGAAAAAGCGGCTCACTTTGCTTTCTCCTCTGTGCGGATGACCGCGCTTTTGGCGTGAGCGGTAAGACCTTCGGCTTCGGCAAAAGCGGCAACCTTGTTGGCGACCTTACACAGGGCATCGTGCGTGTAATAGGTATATTGCGTCTTTTTGATGAAATCATCTACGGATAAGGGACTGGAGAATTTTGCCGTGCCGCTGGTGGGAAGCGTATGATTCGGGCCTGCAAAATAATCGCCGAGAGCCTCCGGGCAGTTCCTTCCCATAAAGATCGATCCGGCGTGACGGATCTTGTCGAGATAATCAAACGGCGAGTCGACACAAAGTTCCAGATGCTCGGGCGCGATCTCGTTTGCGATCTCGATGGCTTTGTCCAGCGTATCGGCAACGATGATCTTGCCGTTATGATCAATGGACGCCCGTGCGATTTCCGCACGCGCCAGCAGGGGGATCTGTATCTCGAGTTCTTTTTGCACCGCTTCCGCCAGTTCCATGGAATCGGTGACGAGGACCGCGCTTGCCATTTTGTCGTGCTCGGCCTGCGAGAGCAGGTCGGCGGCGGCGAAGCGGGGAGAAGTTTTGCCGTCGGCCACGATCAGAATTTCACTCGGTCCCGCGATCATATCGATCGAGACCACTCCGAAAACCTGCTTTTTCGCCTCGGCGACAAACGCATTGCCGGGCCCTACGATCTTATCCACCTTGGGAACCGTCTCGGTTCCGTATGCCAGCGCGGCGATCGCCTGAGCGCCTCCGACTTTGAAGATCCTGTCCACTCCGGCAATACGGGCGGCGGCGAGGATCGCCGGATTGACTTTTCCGTCCGCTCCCGGCGGAGTCGTGATGACTACCTCGCGGCATCCCGCGATCTTCGCGGGGATCGCATCCATCAATACGGTCGAGGGATAGGCGGCTGTGCCTCCCGGAACGTAAAGTCCGGCGCGGTCGACCGGAATGATCTTCTGGCCTACCACGATCCCGTCCTCGTTGTTGATCATAAAGCTGTTGCGAACCTGCCGCTCGTGAAATCTGCGGATATTGGCGGCGGCTTTTTTCATGATTTCGATCAGTTCGGGTGAGACGGTTGCCATCGCCTCTTCGGTTTCCTGCTCAGATACCTGGAGCGATGTAAGCGCTGCCTTGTCGAACTTTTGGCAGTATTCAAAAAGTGCTGCGTCTTTTCGCTCTTTTACGTTTGCAATGATCTCGGAAACGATCGCCTCAACATTTACAGCCGGTACTGCCCGTGCAAAAATGTCGGAATTTGCGACCTCTCCGTATTTTAAAATCCGGATCATACCGATTCCTCCACCTGTTTTGCCATTTCGGAAACGATCCTGTCAATGGCTTCTCCTTTGAATTTATAACTGGATTTGTTGGCTATGAGACGGGCGCTGATCGGCACAACGGTGTCAATGACCACCAGATTGTTTTCGCGCAGTGTCGTTCCGGTCTCCACGATATCCACGATCACATCCGAAAGTCCCAGGATCGGGGCGATCTCGATCGAGCCGTTTAGATGGATAATATCAATGTCCCGCCCGCAGGAAAGATAGTAGTTCTCGGCGATATTGGAAAATTTTGTCGCCACACGGAGCGTTCTACCCGCGTCGTCCCGAAAGTCCTTCTTTGCCGCCACGGCCATACGGCACTTTCCGATCTTAAGATCAAGAAGTTCGAAAATGTCCGGCTCATATTCCAAGAGAATATCCTTTCCGGCAACGCCGATATCCGCCGCGCCGCGCTCGACATAAATCGCCACATCGGACGGCTTGACCCAAAAATAGCGCACGCCGGCCTCTTCGTTCTCAAAAACCAGTTTCCGGTTGTTTTCCCTGATCGCGGGGCAGGGGAATCCGGCTGTCTCGAACATCGCGTAGACCTTCTCGCCGAGCCGTCCTTTCGGCAGGGCAATATTAAGCATCGGTTTCAATGATATCTACCCTCCCGTTCCGCATTTTCATTAATTTTCTGTACTTGATCTGCTCGGGGAGAACGCTGCCCGAAAGCACGCTTTCGCCGCCGTC
Organism: uncultured bacterium; assembly: GCA_949282345.1. Lineage (GTDB taxonomy): Bacteria > Bacillota > Clostridia > Oscillospirales > CAG-272 > UBA1740. Next base: position 9,168 of record CASDOQ010000049.1, read on the forward strand.
TGTCAGGCGTTGTACCTCGTTGCCGATCTGCGGGAGCGAACTGGTATCGTCGTAGAGCAGCACGACATCGACATCATATTTTTCGGGCTTACGGATATACTGCTCTATCATGTCAAGATAGACCGCAAAGCCGATCGCTTCCGACGACCGCCCCATTTTTTTCATGAGCATATTATACTCGCCGCCCGACAGCAGACTTGTGGGGATGCCCTCGACAAATCCCTTGAAGACGAAGCCGTTATAGTAGTGAATGTCGCCTACGACAGAGAAATCTATATGAAGATTTTCCTCCGACGCAAGGGCCGAAAGCACGCTTGTAAAGCGGGTCATGGTATCGTCGCTGACGACCCCGCGGAGCAGTTCTCCGGTCGTCTTGAGCACTTCGTCCGTCCGGCCCCGGATACTCAGAAGACGGCGAAGCAGGGCAATGCCTTCGTCACAGACGCCGAGGCCGGCGAGTAACGAGCCGAGCTCGTGCAGATTCTTTTCCCCGATCAGGTGAAGCACCGCGGCCCGGCTCCCGTCGGGAACAGCGATTTTCTCCATCACCTCGGACAGGATTCCGAGATGCGATACGCTGAGCACATGGTTGCGGCTGATGGCGTCCAGGCTTTTTTGTGCCAGAGTCAGCACTTCATAAATACAGTAGTCGTCGACCTTACCGATACATTCCAGTCCGACCTGCATGATCTCCTTGAAATGGCGGCTTCCCTTTGACATACGGTAGACATTTTCGTTATAATAGAGCTTTTCGAGCGTATCGGAACGGTCCTTTGAGTTCTTGACGATCGAAAGGGTCACGTCGGGCTTCAGGGCAAGGAGCTTCCCGTTCCCGTCGGTAAAAGTGATGACGCTGTCGGAAATCAAAAAATCCTTATTGCGGGCATAGAGGTCATATTCCTCAAATTTGTTCATTTTATAATGGGAATAACCATGCAGACCGTACAGCGAGCGCAAAGAAAACAGGATCGATTCACCGATATCACGAAGTGGCTGTGTCATTCTCTCCCGATTCCTCCTTTTTGAGTTTTTCGATGGCGGTACGGTAGCCACCCTCGCCGTAATGCAGACATCTGTTGACCCGACATATCGTGGCCGAACTGATAGTCACCTGTTCCGCGATCTTTTGGTAACTGACCCCCTCGGAAAGCAAGATCGCCGCGTCCAGTCTTTGCGCCATGGACTGGATCTCCTTGATCGTACACAGATCTTCAAAATACCTGTAACACTCCTGTATTGAACCGAGCTGAAGAATGGTCTTGAAAAGTCGGTCGATAGATGCAGAATGGATGTTCATCCTTTGAATTTCCTTTCTTCAAAGTCATATGCCCCCCGGGCGGTTGGTTTGCGATCTTTTATCACTTTACCATTTTATCACACTCCATTGGTAAAGTCAATGGCTTCCTCCAAAGAATCTTTTGTATAAAATACAAAATCTTTTCATGATTCCGCCGCCCTCATTGTGCGCGCCGCCGATAGACTTTGCATGGCAGGTCGTATCGACAATGTTTCGGCGGAAGCCGATCTTCTCGTTTTATCTCTCCGAACAGATTCTATCATTTTCGGCCCGGTTTTATGGATAAAATCCACTTGACTTTTTCCGCGCGGTATGATAGAATAATTGCGTAAAAAGAGGTTCTTTGTGACTGACGGACTGGCAGAGCACTGCACGGAAGCAAAGAATAATACCCGCCGGCCGTCTGGGCACAGTTAAGATTTTTCGATAGCTTAACTGCGCTCTTTTTGTTTTTTTGAAAGGAGTTCATCATGAAAAAAGTCGGAATCATCATGGGCAGCGACAGCGACCTGCCGATCGTCCGAAAGGCGGCAGAAACGCTTCGGGCTTTTGGCGTTCCCTACGAAGTCCACATTCTCTCCGCACACAGAACCCCTGCTGAAGTTGCGGAATTTGCCGGGGCCGCTGGACAAAACGGGTTCGGCGTTCTGATCGCCGCCGCAGGAATGGCAGCCCATCTTGCGGGTGCCGTTGCGGCGCATACCGTTCTCCCGGTGATCGGGATCCCCTGCCAATCCAACAGCTTCAGCGGCCTTGACGCTCTCCTGTCTACCGTACAGATGCCCTCCGGGATCCCGGTGGCAACGGTTGCGATCAACGGAGGAGTCAATGCCGCTCTGCTTGCCATACAGATCCTTGCGCTGGGAGAGGCGGAGCTGGCACAAAAGCTGATGCAGAAGCGCCTGGAAGACGCGGAAAGAATACGGGAAAAAAACGATGCCGTTCAGGCGGAATTTCATCAATGAATACGGAGGAAAATAGAATGCGGAAAACAGAGCAGCTCTACGAAGGAAAAGCCAAAAAGGTGTTTGCGACCGAGGATCCCGCGCTTGTCATTGTATCCTACAAGGATGACGCAACCGCGCTGGACGGTCTGAAGAAGGGAAGCATTGCGGGGAAGGGAGCGGTCAACAATAAAATGTCCGACTTCCTGTTTTCGCTTTTGGAAAAAGAGGGTATTCCCACGCATTTTGTCAAAGAACTGAACGACCGTGAGGCGCTGGTGAAAAAAGTGTCTATCGTTCCTCTGGAGGTCATTATCCGCAATATTTCCGCCGGCTCCTTTGCCAAGCGATACGGCGTGGAGGAGGGCATCGTTTTTGCGGAGCCGACCATTGAATTTTCGTATAAAAACGATGCGCTGCACGATCCCCTGATCAATTCGTATCATGCCCTGGCGCTCGGTCTTGCCTCCAAGGAGGAGATCGATACCATTCAGTCCATGGCGTTCCGGGTCAATGAAATTCTGAAAGCCTATTTTCTCGGTCTGAACGTCCGTCTTGTGGATTTCAAGCTGGAATTCGGCAGACTGCCGGACGGGAAAATTGTGCTCGCCGATGAAATATCACCGGACACCTGCCGCTTCTGGGATGCCACCACCAACGAAAAGCTCGACAAGGACCGTTTCCGCCGCGATATGGGCGGGGTGGAAGAGGCATACCGGGAAATGATGAAGCGCGTATTCGGTTGATCCCCGGAGGCGATATGAGTAATCTGAGAGAAGAATGCGGTGTGTTCGGGATCTATTCGCCGGGGGCATCGGACGATATGGCCCATACGGTATACTACGGTCTGTTCGCTCTGCAACACCGTGGGCAGGAATCCTGCGGCATTGCGGTCAACGATGACGGCGTGTTCAACTGCTACAAGGACACCGGGCTTGTCAACGATGTGTTTACCCCGGAAATTCTGAACCGACTGGGAAAAGGCAATATTGCCGTCGGACATGTCCGCTACGGTACCACCGGCACCAACGACAGAAACAATGCGCAGCCTATTGTGGTCAATCACATCAAAGGGAAAATTGCCTTGGCGCATAACGGCAATCTGGTAAACTCGGAAGAGCTTCGCCATGAGCTGGAATTGCAGGGCTCGATCTTCCATACCACCAGTGATACCGAAGCCATCTCCTACATCATTACCAAGGAACGGCTGAACGCCCCTTCGATTGAGGAAGCCGTCAGCCGTGCCATGGATCGCATCCGCGGGGCATATTCCTTGGTCATCATGTCTCCCGCAAAGCTGATTGCGGTGCGCGACGAAAATGGATTCCGCCCCTTGTGCTATGGGAAAACCGCTGACGGAAGATATGTTGTCGCCTCCGAAAGCTGTGCGCTGGATGCTGTGGGAGCAGAATTCATCCGGGATATCCGACCCGGCGAGATTTTGGTCTTCAGCAAGGACGGGGTCCGTTCGATGGAAACGCATTGCCAGAAGGTTCCGTGTTCGCTTTGCGTCTTTGAATATATATATTTTGCCCGTCCCGATTCGGTCATCGATGGATGCGGTGTTCATTCCGCACGGATGCGCGCAGGCGCATTTCTTGCTCTTGAGCATCCGGTACAGGCAGATGTTGTGATCGGTGTCCCGGACAGCGGGATCGATGCCGCCATCGGATATGCCAAGCAGTCCGGCATCCCCTATGAACCGGGTTTTATCAAGAACAAATACATCGGCCGCACGTTTATCGCGCCCGGTCAGCAAAGCCGGGAGGATCAGGTGCGCATCAAACTGAATCCGATCTCCTCCGCCGTCCGCGGCAAGCGCGTGGTGATGATTGACGACTCGATCGTCCGCGGCACCACCAGCGCACGTATTGTGAAGCTGTTGCGGAATGCCGGGGCCCGGGAGATCCACATGCGCGTATCGGCTCCGCCTTTTCTGAATCCCTGCTACTACGGCACCGATATTGATTCCCGCGAAAACCTGATCGCCTGCCAATATACGCAGGAGGAAATCGCAAAAAAGATAGGGGTTGACACCCTCGGATATCTGAGTGTTGAAAGCGTAAAGCAGATTGCAAAGGGAATTCACGGAAGCGGCTACTGCACCGCCTGTTTTGACGGGCAGTATCCGACCGAGATCCCGGCGGCCCCCACGAAAAACCGTTTTGAAACCAAAATACACGAGAATAAGGAGTAGGACATGACTCGATCGCATTCGGAAGCATACGCCCGTGCCGGCGTTGATATCACCGCCGGATACCGCGCAGTGGAACTGATGAAGAAGCATATTGCCACCACGCAGACTCCCGGTGTCTGTTCCGACATCGGGGGGTTCGGCGGACTTTTTGCCCTTGACCTTTGCGGAATCCGCCATCCGATTCTTGTCAGCGGCACCGACGGCGTCGGAACAAAGCTCAGACTTGCATTTCTCATGGACAAGCACGACACGGTCGGCGTGGATTGTGTTGCGATGTGCGTCAATGACATCATCTGCTGCGGGGCAAAGCCGCTCTTTTTCCTTGACTATATTGCCTGCGGCAAAAATCTCCCGGAGCGGATTGCAGATATCGTAAAGGGTATCTGCGATGGTTGCGTACAGGCGGGCGCGGCGCTCATCGGCGGGGAAACCGCCGAAATGCCGGGATTTTATCCGATCGACGAATATGACCTTGCCGGCTACTGCACCGGCGTGGTCGACCGCGAAAAAATCATTGACAACAAAAAAACCGAAGAGGGGGATATCCTCATTGCCCTTCCTTCCAGCGGGGTGCACTCCAACGGATTCTCCCTGGTGCGCACGGTGTTTGATGTGGAGAACCGGGATCTGACCGTCCCCCTCGAAGCGCTGGGCGGAAAAACGCTTGGCGAGACACTGCTGACGCCGACAAAAATCTATGTCAAAGCCGTTCTTTCTCTGCTGGAAGAGGTTTCGGTCAGAGGAATTTCTCACATCACGGGCGGCGGATTCTACGAAAATATTCCGCGCAGCATCCCGGACGGGTTCGGCGCTCTGATCGACCGTGCGTCGATCCGGGTTCTTCCGATTTTCGATCTGATCGCAAAGACCGGAAATATCAGTGAACGCGATATGTTCAACACCTTCAATATGGGAGTCGGTATGTGCGTCGTGGTGCCGAAGGACGAGGCGGAGCACGCGCTTTCGGTTTTGCGGAGCAACGGCGAGGACGCATACATCATCGGAAAGATCGTCCGTTCCGAGGAAAAGATCAGAATATGCTGAGATACGTGCGAGAATCGTGATGGGAAGTCTGCCGTTGCCCTTCTCGGAAAAGCCGGAGGAAACCATGAAAAGAAATAAGATCAATATCGCCGTACTCGTCTCAGGCGGCGGAACCAATCTGCAAGCGCTGATCGACGCACAGGAGAGCGGGATTCTGCACAGCGGAAAAATTGTGCTGGTGATTTCCGGGAACCCCGATGCATACGCGCTGAAACGGGCGGAAAAGGCCGGAATTCCCACTGCCGTTGCCTGCGCAAAAGCGCTGGGGCGGGAAGGGGCGGAAGCGCGCATTCTTCAGCTCTTAGATACTTATGCGGTCGACCTGATCGTTCTTGCCGGGTTCATGAGCATTCTCAGCCGGGACTTTACCTCCCGCTACGATCACCGCATCCTGAACATTCATCCCTCCCTGATCCCCGCATTTTGCGGCGTCGGCTTTTACGGCCTTCATGTGCATGAGGCTGTCCTGAAGCGAGGGGTCAGAATCACGGGAGCGACCGTCCATTTTGTCAACGAAATTCCCGACGGAGGAGATATTATTCTGCAGAAGGCGGTCCGGGTGCTGGACAGCGATACGCCGGAAAGCCTCCAGAAGCGCGTGATGCGCCAGGCGGAATGGAAGATCCTTCCCGCCGCTGCCGAAGCGGTTTCATTAAAAATTCTGAACGAGGAAAACAAACCATGAGCATTTATGATGTCTGCGATATTTCCGATCTGCTCCGCGGCAACAGCTATGTCGGCCGCGGCATTGTCATCGGAAAAACGCCGGATCAAAAGCACGCGTGCTCGGCGTATTTCATTATGGGAAGAAGCGCCAACAGCCGCAACCGGGTCTTTACCGAGCGGGACGGCGTTCTGTATACCGAGCCGTACGATGCCTCCCGGGTAGAGGATCCGAGCCTCATTATTTACGCGGCGCAACGGAAAGTTCAAAATATGCTGATCGTCACAAACGGGGATCAGACCGATACCGTATATGAGGGGCTGACGGCGGGAAAAACCTTTGCCGAGGCTTTGGAGTCGCGTAGCTTTGAGCCGGATGCGCCGAACTTTACCCCCCGCATCAGCGGACTGCTGACCTTCAAAAACGGCGATCTTTCGTATCAGATGAGCATTCTGAAAAGTGCGGACGCGAAGGGAAGCGCTTGCAACCGCTATCTTTTTTCCTATGCGGCGCTTCCCGGAGTCGGTCATTTTCTCCATACCTATGCGGGAGACGGTACACCGCTCCCCACCTTTCAGGGCGAGCCGGAGCGGGTTTCGGTTCCTGATGACATCGACCGGTTTACCGACGCGCTCTGGAACGCACTGGATGCGGAGAACCGCATCTCTCTTTATGTCCGTTATACCGACCTTCGAACGGGAAAAGAGACCAACCGTCTGATCAACAAAAACCGGTAAGGAGAAACAATATGAAAGAATTTGAACTGAAATACGGCTGCAATCCCAATCAGAAGCCTGCAAGAATTCTGATGCAGAACCGCGATGATCTCCCGATTGAAATTCTGAACGGAAAGCCGGGATACATCAATTTTTTGGACGCCTTGAATTCCTGGCAGCTGGTCCGGGAGCTGAAGAACGCGATCGGTCTTCCCGCAGCTGCTTCCTTCAAACACGTCAGTCCCACCTCCGCCGCAGTCGGCATTCCGCTTCCCGAGCAGTTAAAAAAGGCATGTTTTGCAGATGACGTTGCAGGACTGGACGATTCCCCTCTGGCCTGCGCCTACGCAAGAGCACGCGGAACCGACCGCATGTGCTCTTTCGGAGACTGGGTGGCCCTGTCCGACGTCTGTGACGAAACCACCGCGCTCATGATCAAGCGGGAGGTATCTGACGGAATCATTGCACCCGGATATACGCCGGAAGCACTGGAGATTCTCAAAAGTAAGCGCAAGGGCGGATACAACATCGTTCGGATCGATCCCGATTATGTTCCGGAAGAAACAGAGCGCAAGCAGGTCTTCGGTATCACCTTTGAGCAAGGCAGAAATACCCTGCGGATCGATCGTTCTCTTCTTTCCGATATCGTGACCGAAAATAAAAGCCTGCCGGAAAGCGCGGTGCGCGACCTGCTCCTGTCGCTCATTACACTGAAGTACACGCAGTCCAACTCGGTTTGTTACGCCTATGGCGGTCAGGCCATCGGAGTCGGTGCCGGACAGCAATCCAGAATTCACTGCACCCGCCTGGCGGGCGGAAAAGCCGACACCTGGTTTTTGCGCCAGCACAGTAAGGTTTTGGCCCTTCCTTTCCGCCCGGATCTTAGTCGCCCGGATCGGGACAATGTCATTGACGGCTATATCAATAAAAACGAAGAGGATGTTTGCGCGGACGGCAACTGGCAAAAGTATTTTACCAGCCGGCCGGAGCCGCTGACGGCAGAGGAGTGCAGAGAGTATCTTGCCGGTATTGACGGTGTGTCCCTCGGTTCAGATGCCTTTTTTCCGTTCAGCGACAATATTGAACGCGCCAAACGCAGTGGCGTGCGGTATGTTGCGGAGCCGGGCGGCTCTATCCGCGACGACGCTGTGATCGATTGCTGTAATCGGTACGGCATGGTGATGGCATTCACCGGGGTGCGGCTTTTCCATCACTGATCCGCTTGCCGCGGCACGGGAAACCGCCGACCGGCAAAAAACCGTCCGAAGAGGGGAGCCGATCGGCCCGGTTTGCATTCTTTTATCTGTAACATAACGAAAGGCAGGATCTGAAAATGAAGATACTTGTGGTCGGCGGCGGCGGGCGCGAGCACGCCATCATCCGAAAACTGAAGGAAAATGCGTCGGTAACAACCGTTTATGCACTTCCCGGAAACGGCGGCATCGCATCGGATGCCGTCTGTATTCCCATCGGCGCCTGTGAGATCGACCGGATCGTGGAGTTTGCCGTCACATCAAAGATCGATTTTGCCGTCGTATCGCCGGACGACCCCCTGGTACTCGGATGTGTGGACAGGCTGGAGGATGCGGGAATCCCCTGCTTTGGTCCCCGTGCGAACGCGGCAGTGATTGAAGGAAGTAAAATTTTTGCCAAAGATCTGATGAAGAAGTACGGCATTCCGACGGCCGCCTATGAAGTATTTGACAGCATGGAGCAGGCGCTCGCATATGTCGAAACCGCTCCTTTGCCCACCGTCATCAAGGCGGATGGGCTGGCGCTCGGGAAAGGGGTCACCGTTGCCATGACAAGGGAAGAGGCAAGAGGCGCTGTCCGGGAAGCCATGCAGGACAAAAAGTTCGGCAGTAGCGGCGAGCGGATCGTCATAGAAGAATTTCTCGAGGGGCCGGAGGTATCGGTGCTTGCCTTTACAGACGGAAAGACCGTCAAGCCGATGGTTTCCTCCATGGATCACAAACGGATCGGAGAAAATGACTCGGGTCCGAACACGGGCGGCATGGGCGCCATTGCGCCGAATCCCTTCTATACGCCGGAAATTGCGGAGCGGTGTCTGCGGGAAATCTTCCTGCCGACCGTTGCCGCCATGAACGCGGAGGGGCGTCCCTTCCGCGGATGCCTGTATTTCGGTCTGATGCTGACCCCGAACGGCCCGAAGGTCATCGAATACAATTGCCGTTTCGGGGATCCCGAAACACAGGCGGTGCTTCCTCTTCTGGAGAGCGATCTGCTGACCGTGATGCAGGCAACCTCCGCCGGAACGCTTGCAGATACCGAGGTCCGCTTCAGCACCGGCGCCTCCTGTTGTGTCGTGATGGCTTCCAAAGGCTATCCGCGTTCCTATGAGAAGGGATTTGAAATTCATCTCCCGACCGCGCTGACCGATTCGGTCTTTGTTTCAGGCGCCACCCTGCGGGACGGAAAGCTGCTGACCGGCGGAGGCAGAGTACTGGGCGTCACTGCCGTGGAGGATACCCTCCGGAAAGCCGTCTTGACGGCATATCGGAAGCTGTCGGAGATTTCTTTTCAAAACGCCTATTACAGAAAAGATATCGGAAAAAAAGCCCTGACATACACGGAGGTATAAGGTGATTTACAGGATCTATGTAGAAAAAAAGCCGGGACTTGCTCAGGAAGCCGACAGTCTGTACAAAGAGGCCGTTTCCTTTTTGGGGGTTTCCGGGCTGCAGAGGGTCAGAATTCTGAATCGGTATGACGCGGAGAATATTTCGGAGGAGTTGTTCTCCTATGCCCGAAAAACTGTTTTTTCCGAGCCGCAACTGGACACGGTCACAGAGGATTTTGATCCCGGCGACGGTATCGCTTTTGCCGTAGAATATCTTCCGGGACAGTTTGACCAGCGTGCCGATTCGGCGGCGCAGTGCATCCAGCTGATCTCCAAATCCGAACGCCCGATCATCCGCACCGCAAAAATTTATATTCTTTACGGCTCGCTTTCCGAATCCGATGTTGCAAAAATCAAAAAATACGTCATCAATCCGGTGGAGGCAAGAGAAGCGTCGTTTGCACTCCCCGCAACGCTGAAGGTCAGCGATCCCGCCCCGGGAGAGGTCAAGGTGCTGACCGGCTTCACAAAGCTCGGCCGCACGGAGCTGGAAGCCTTTCTCCGCGACTATGCGCTGGCGATGGATCTTGACGATCTTCTCTTCTGCCGCGACTATTTTGCGTCGGAAAAGCGGGATCCGACCGTTACCGAAATTCGGATGATCGATACCTATTGGTCGGATCATTGCAGGCATACCACCTTCCTCACGGTCATTGACAGCGTAACCTTTGCGGATCCCCTGCTTCAAAAGACCTATGAAGAATACCTCTCCCTCCGGGAAAAGCTCGGAAGGAAAAAGCCGGTTTGCCTAATGGACATCGCTACCATTGCCGTCAAGGAGCTGCAAAACCGCGGAAAACTGGAACGCTTGGATGAAAGTGATGAGATCAATGCCTGCACCGTGAAAATTGAGGTCGAGGCGGATGGAGTCAAGGAACCGTGGCTTCTGCTCTTCAAGAATGAGACGCACAATCATCCGACGGAGATCGAACCGTTCGGGGGCGCGGCCACCTGCATCGGCGGCGCCATCCGTGACCCTCTTTCGGGTCGCTCGTATGTTTACGGTGCCATGCGTATTACCGGCGCCGCCGATCCGACCGCTCCGATCGACAGCACCATCCGGGGGAAGCTGCCGCAGCGTAAGATCGTGACGGGCGCCGCCGCCGGGTATTCCTCCTACGGCAACCAGATCGGTCTTGCGACCGGCATAGTAGATGAGATCTATCATCCCGGATATGCGGCAAAGCATATGGAGATCGGCGCCGTGATCGCCGCGTCTCCCGCCTGCAATGTCCGGCGGGAGACGCCCGCTCCGAACGACGTGGTCATTCTGCTCGGCGGAGCCACCGGACGCGACGGTTGCGGCGGGGCAACCGGCTCCTCCAAATCGCACACCGAAAAATCACTGGAAACCTGCGGTGCGGAGGTGCAGAAGGGAAATGCGCCGGAAGAGCGCAAATTGCAGCGTCTGTTCCGCAATCCCGAAGCGTGCCGGATGATCAAAAGATGCAATGACTTCGGCGCCGGCGGCGTTTCGGTTGCAATCGGCGAATTGGCGGATGGACTCGAAATACAGCTGGACAGGGTCCCGAAAAAATACGAGGGTCTGGACGGCACCGAGCTCGCCATCAGCGAAAGCCAGGAACGAATGGCGGTCGTGGTGGAGGCAGGGGACGTCGATGGCTTCTTAGAGCTTGCCCATGCCGAAAATCTGTCGGCAACGCCGGTGGCAAAGGTCATTGCGGAGCCGAGGCTCGTGATGGATTGGAACGGGCAGAGAATTGTCGACATTCGCCGCGATTTTCTGAACTCCAACGGCGCCGAAAAGCATATCCGCATCCGAACGGCTCGCCCCGTGATCGCGGAAAAAACGCTATGCGGAAGCTTTTCCGAAAACTATGAGAAACTTGCCGCAGATCTGAACATCTGTTCCAAGCGCGGTCTTTCCGAACGCTTTGATTCCACCATCGGAGCCGGAACGGTGCTCATGCCCTTTGGCGGAAGCAATCAGCTGACGCCGATTCAGGCGATGGTGCAAAAGATCCCGACAGAGCGGAAGCATACCGACGACTGCTCGCTGATGGCCTACGGATATAATCCTTTGATCGCGGAAAAAAGCCCGTATCACGGTGCGTATCTCGCGGTTGTCGAATCGGTCTGCAAGCTGATCGCTTCGGGCGCGGATTTCCGGGACGTCTATCTGACCTTTCAGGAGTATTTCAAGCACCCGGGGAAAGACGGCGAACGCTGGGGAGAACCCCTGAGCGCTCTGCTCGGCGCCATGAAGGCACAACTGGAGCTTGGCATTGCCGCGATCGGCGGAAAAGACTCGATGAGCGGTACTTTTGAAGATCTGGACGTTCCTCCCACGCTGGTCTCCTTTGCGGTCACGACCTCAAAAACCGATCGCATCGTGTCTCCCGAATTCAAGGCCGCCGGGCACAGCGTCATCCTGATAAAACCCGAGCAGACGCCGGATCATCTGCCGAAGACCCCGTCCCTGCTTTCGGTATTTTCCACGGTATCGGAGCTTCTTCGGACGGGGAAAGCGGTCGCTTGCTATACTCCCGGCATGGGCGGAATTGCCGAAGCGGTGATGAAGATGTGCTTCGGAAACGGATGGGGATTCAGCTTTTCCGATACGCTGACGCCGGAGGAAATTTTCGGTTATTGCTATGCCGGCTTCCTTCTGGAGGTTACAGAGCCGCTGCCGGAGTATCTTCTGATCGGTCGGATCACGGACGCGCCGGAAATCCGATATCAGGACAGCGAAATTCCGCTCTCCCGGTTGCTCCGGAACTACGAGGAAAAGCTGGAGGATGTTTATCCGTGTAACATACAGAATAGCGGAGCCGTACCTGAGACATTCTCTTTCTCTGCGGAAGACCGACCGGCCCCTGCCGTCAGAATCGCCAAACCGCGTGTGCTGATTCCTGTCTTTCCGGGCACCAATTGCGAGTATGATTCCGCAAAGGCGGTTGCGGACGCGGGCGCGCTGCCTGAAATTGCCGTGATCAACAACCGCAGTGCCGGCGACATCGGAAGAAGTATTGAAGAGATCGCCCGCAAGCTGAGGCAGTCGCAGATCGTCTTTCTTCCCGGCGGCTTCTCCGGCGGAGACGAGCCGGACGGCAGCGGAAAATTCATTACCGCCTTTTTCCGAAATCCGGAGATCCGGGAGGCTGTTTCCGATCTCTTGGATCACCGGGACGGGCTGATGTGCGGGATCTGTAACGGATTCCAGGCACTGATCAAGCTGGGGCTGGTTCCCTACGGAAAAATCATCGATACCGATGCCGGCTGTCCTACGCTGACCTATAATACCATTGCGCGCCACCAGTCGAAAATCGTGCGCACGCGGATTGCCTCCAACAAATCTCCGTGGCTGGCGCTGACGCAGGTCGGCGAGATCATCCATGTTCCGATTTCCCACGGAGAGGGAAGATTCCTTGCGGATGAAAGCTTGATCCGGGCGCTGGCCGCCAACGGTCAGATCGCAACGCAGTATGTCGATCCCGACGGGAGAGCGAGCAATGACATCCGCTTCAATCCCAATGATTCCGCCTTCGCCATCGAGGGAATTACCTCCCCGGACGGCAGAGTCTTTGGAAAAATGGGACACAGCGAGCGCATTGGCGCGGGTCTTTACCGGAATGTTCCCGGTAACTATGACATCAGGATGTTTGAGTCGGCCGTTCAATATTTCCGATAAGGAAATTTTTCAGCAAGAACCTAGGGAGTACACGGTCGGAGAGATCCTGCTCGCTACCGAAGGAAGCCTTGCTCCCGTATCCTGCCTGGAAGGAGAAACGAATCTCTGTCCGAGATGCGGCGAATGCACCACATTATTTGTGTGGGAAGGTCTGCAAAGGGTCGAAACAGCTTACCTGAACAGTATTACGTTGCAAGACATCTTGGACAGACAATCGGAAGAAGCGGGCAATAACTACAATATTTAATATAGATGATCGGGAGGCAAAACACTGCCTCCCAAAAAAAATTAAAATTCAAAATTCTTATAAAACCTATTGACAAAGCCGAATACCAAGCTTCTCTACGCCGAGACGCTCGGCAATCCCAATTCCAACGTAATGGTTCTGAGAGCTATCGCGGATATTGCGCACAAGCACGGGATTCCGTTGATCGTGGACAACGCGTTTGCCACCCCGTTTTTGCTTCGTCCGATCGAATACGGCGTCGATGTAGTTGTACATTCCGCGACGAAATTCATTGGCGGGCACGGAACGGTAATGGGTGGTGTGATCGTAGATGCAGGAAAATTCGATTGGGCACAGAACGATAAATTCCCCGGTCTTTCCAAGCCGAATCCTTCCTATCACGGCGTTGTTTTCACGCAAGCGGTCGGAAATCTCGCCTATATCATCAAGATCAGGACCACGCTTCTCCGGGATCAGGGCGCAACGATCTCGCCGTTCAATTCTTTCCTTCTTTTGCAGGGGCTTGAAACGCTTTCACTTCGGGTAGAACGCCATACCGAGAATGCCCTGAAAGTGGTTGACTACCTGAAGAATCATCCGCAGGTCGACAAGGTCAACCATCCCTCGCTTGCGACGGGGCGGGCCAAAGAGCTGTATGACGCTTATTTCCCGAACGGCGCGGCTTCGATCTTCACTTTTGAAGTCAAGGGAACGGCAGAAGATGCCAAGAAGTTTACCGAGAGTCTGAAACTCTTCTCGCTCCTTGCCAATGTTGCCGATGTCAAATCGCAGGTCATTCATCCGGCTTCCACCACACACAGTCAACTCGATGAAAAGGAACTGCTGGCGTCGGAGATCACGCCGACAACCGTCCGCCTTTCCATCGGAACCGAGCATGTCGACGATATCATCGCCGACCTTGCGCAGGGCTTTGAAGCGATCATGTGAGGGGAGCGCTATGAAAACGGGACTGGATTTTCGATGTTTGCGTTCGCGGAAAACAGAAAAGATCGCCGAATAACGCTGAATAACATGGAAAATCGTATTTGAAAGGAATGATTTTATGTCTAAGATTTATACGTCTGCCGATCAGTTGATCGGAAAAACTCCGCTTCTGGAACTTACACATCTTGAAAAGAAATTCGGTCTCAAAGCCAAAATCGTTGCGAAACTCGAATACTTTAACCCGGCGGGCTCGGTAAAAGACAGAATTGCCAAAGCCATGATCGATGAAGCCGAAGCATCCGGCAAACTGAAAGAGGGCTCGGTCATTATTGAACCCACTTCGGGCAACACGGGGATCGGTCTTGCATCCGTGGCGGCGGCAAGAGGATACCGTATGATTCTGACAATGCCCGAGACGATGTCGGTAGAACGCCGTCAGCTCATCAAGGCATACGGCGCCGAGATCGTCCTTACCGAAGGAGCAAAAGGAATGAAAGGCGCGATCGCGAAGGCAAACGAGCTTGCCGCCGAGATCCCGAACAGTTTTATTCCCGGGCAGTTTGTCAATCCTGCCAATCCGACGGCTCACCGAGAGCATACCGGCCCTGAAATCTGGGAAGATACCGATGGGAAAGTCGATATCTTTGTTGCCGGCGTCGGTACGGGCGGAACCTTGACCGGCGTGGGGGAATACCTGAAATCCAAAAATCCCGACGTTCGGGTCGTAGCCGTAGAACCGGTCACCTCCGCCGTGCTTTCCACCGGGGTTGCCGGGCCGCACAAGATCCAGGGGATCGGCGCGGGATTTGTACCCGAGGTGCTCAATACGAAGGTCTACGACGAGATCATTCCCGTTTCCAATGAAGACGCTTTCGCTACCGGGAAGGCCATCGGAAAGAATGAAGGCGTTCTGGTCGGCATTTCTTCGGGGGCCGCGGCTTTTGCCGCGATCGAACTTGCCAAGCGCCCGGAGAATGAAGGAAAAACCATTGTTGTTCTCCTTCCCGATACGGGGGACAGATATCTTTCCACTGCATTGTTTGCCGACTGAAAACGTCCGGCATCTGAAAACCGATGCCGGGCTCGGAAAAGGAAAAGGGACGGCGCGGGGAGCGCGCAACGGGGATTTTCGCGGATCCTGACGCTACAGGATCGGCTCTCGCGCCCCCGTGGAGGCTGACGGGAAAAGCGGTGCCGGAAAAGGACGACAGATCTTTCATGAAAGGAAAAATCAAATGGACGGGCTTTATGAAGAGGTAAAACGGGCGACCGAGGAACTTTTATCCGTCGCAAAACTGGAAAAAGGAGATCTTCTTGTCGTAGGATGTTCCTCCAGTGAAATCACAGGTGCGACGATCGGGACCGATTCAAAGCCCGAAACGGCAAGAGAAGTTTTTTCGGGCATTTATGATCTCTTGAAAGAAAAAGGAATTTTTCTGGCGGCGCAGTGCTGTGAGCATCTGAACCGGGCGCTCGTCGTCGAGCGGGCCTATGCCAAGGCCCATGATCTGGAGATCGTCAACGCCGTTCCGCAACCGAAAGCGGGCGGCTCCTTTGCCACCGCCGCCTATCGGGGCTTTGAAGATCCCGTGCTCGTCGAGACGGTCCGTGCCGATGCAGGGCTTGATATCGGCGGGACGCTGATCGGAATGCACTTAAAAAGAGTTGCCGTTCCGGTAAGGCTTTCGAGCGATCGCGTCGGAGAAGCAGTTTTGATCGCCGCCAGAACCAGGCCGAAATACGTCGGCGGCGCAAGAGCCGTGTATGATGAGGATCTTGCATAAAAGTACGAAAAAGCGCGTGGAAGATCCTTTCTTCGGCGCATCTATCGCGGTAAGGGAGATTTTGGCGGGTTACCAAGGGTGATATGCGATGGGCAAAAAGCTATTGGTCGCTATGAGGGAGGCGTGGATTCTTCTGTCGCCGCCTATCTGCTTCAAAAAGAAGGCTAAGACTGTATCGGCTGTACAATGAAGCTCTACGCCAATGAGGACATCGGGATCCCGAAGGATCATACCTGCTGTTCTCTGGAAGACGTTGAGGATGCCAGAAGTGTTGCCTGCCGTCTGCATATTCCGTACTATGTTTTTAATTTCACAGAAAATTTTCGCACCGAGATCATGGAAAGGTGAGATTTTCGTCCGTTGCTTCCGCCGCGGTCGGGATCCCCTTGTAAAACACAAAAGAGCGAAGCCGCGGCTCCGCTCTTTTTTAGATTTCCCCGGTGCAAGCCGGGATCTGCAAAAGGCTTGTTTTGACAGGCGGTTTATTTTTTACGCAAAACGATCTTGATGAAATTCAGATATTTTCCGCCGCCCGCTTCCATGGATTTGCGATCCCCTACAGCGTATTCGTTCTCCTGTTTCAGCCAGTCCGCCCACACCTCTTCGTTGCTTTCCATTTCCTCCACCGTGACGACCTCCGCATCACGGGATCTGCCGGTATCTTGCATATTCCCCTCACATTAGTAAACGATCGTTCACCTTTATTATAGCAAACGGTCGTTTTCCTGTCAGGCGTTTTTCAGCGGATCAAATATTCTTGTGCGGACTATTGAAAAGCCCCCCGAAGTGTGCTACAATACGGGTAAATTCAAAATCGATCAGAGAGGCGTCTATGCTTTTTTTGGCTTATCTTTGCGCCGTGTTGAAATGCATCATTTACGGGACCACGATCTTTTTTACGTCAAGACTGGTCCGGAGCATCGACGTCCTGGATCTTTTGGCGCTTCGCTTTTTGCTCAGCTTTTTCGTCATGTGGATTCTGAAGACGGCGCGAGTCTGGAAGATCCATGTGGGGATCCGCGATCTTTTCTCAAGGAGACCGGGCGCGCGTCCTATGAAGAATCTTTTTCTCGCCGCACTCTTTGAACCGGTTCTGTATATGTTTTTCGAGACGGCCGGCGTGGCGCTGACGACGAATATCACGGCGGCGGTCATCACCTCGCTCGCCCCGATCTCCAGTTGTATCATTGAAGAGACTCTTCTTAAAGAAAAATCCACCGTTTTGCAGAAGATCTTTCTTGCCTGCGGAATTTTCGGCGTTCTGTATATTGCGTTCAATACCGAAACGGGGGACGGCGCGAACAGCATCGCCGGGATCCTGTTTCTCTTCCTTTGCGTCTGTTCCGGTTCGCTGTATTCGGCCTTTTCCAGAAAGTCATCAGCCGGTTTCTCCTCGCTGGAGATCACTTACTTCTCCTGTATGCTGGGGGCGCTGGTCTTCAATGCAGTCAACGTTGTCCGGCATCTTTTTACCGGGGATATTCTGCATTATTTCGATCCGTATCTGGATCCTGCCAACATTCCGGCCTTTCTTTTCCTCAGCGTCGTTTCGACGGTGGTGGCCGTTGCCATGGGAAATTTTGCGCTTTCCAGAATCCAGCTTTCGACGATGGCGGCGTTCGGAGGCATTTCCACGTTGGTCACGATCGCAGTCGGTGTCGTGTTTGGGCATGAGAAGCTGTACGTCTACCATTTGATCGGACTCTTCTTTATCCTTCTTCGGATGGTGGGGGTCAGTGCCATCTCGATCCAAAAAGAGAAAAAGCCTCACTGCGAACGGGGAAAGAAAACGCCGTGCCGGATGCCTGACGGGCGGAAGACGGCAAAGCGGCAGGTAAGAACGCCGAAAAAATATACGGGGGCAGAGAAAAATGTATAATAAGGAAGAAAAAAGATCTGCGGCCCCGCTGGAGACCGAACGCAAGTTTCTGATCCGGATGCCGGACATCGCTCTTTTGTCTGCACAGCCGGGGGCGCGGCGCGATGCGATCATGCAGGTCTATCTGACCGGCGGGGAAGGCGAGAGCGCGCGGGTGCGTCGCCGGGAGCGCGAAAATGGGGAGGTCGGGTATACCGAGACCCGCAAACGCCGCCTGAACGATCTGACCTGCGAGGAATTCGAGCGGGAGATCACCGAGGAGGAATATCGCTTTCTTCTTTCGCGGGCAGATCCCGACCGCCGCCCGATCCTCAAAACGCGGTACAGCATCCCCTATGGCGAAAGACTTCTGGAGATCGACATTTATCCTTTTTGGGAGAAAACGGCTGTTCTGGAGATCGAACTGCCGGATGCCGAAGCGGCATTTTCGGTTCCCGGGTGGCTTTCGGTGATCCGCGAGGTGAGCGGGGAGGGGGCCTATCGGAACGCATCGCTGGCGCGCCGGATCCCGCCCGAGGAATAAGCGGAATTTTCCCCGGATCGCTTCGCTTCTTTTCTTTTCCTTTCTTCGCGGAGTATTTTCTTTTTGATGAGTGATCTCTGTCCGATCGCTTTCGCCTTCACAGGCGCTTTTCCGCTTTCGGAAGCACTTTTTGCGCCTTTTCAAGGAAAATCGGCAGATTGCACAAAATACTCCGAAAAAAACTTTTTAATTTGACCGATATAGGGCTTGCTTTTTTGCCGAAAATAGTGTAAACTATGGACGTAAAGTAAATAACCCTCGCCAATATAAGTCCGGAAGGATCGGCCCGGACGTCTCTACCGCACGCCATAGATGCGACTATTGGTTTCCCCCTTTTTCGTATGGGAAGACTATTTGTTTTGTGTGCGGATCATCCCGGATCGCCGGTGATATCTGCACTTTTTTGCTTTTGGAGGATGTATGAGAGCACTGGAAGAAAAAATTTGTCGCGAAGGACAGATTCTGCCCGGAAACATTCTCAAAGTGGGCAATTTTCTCAACCAGCAGATCGACACGGCATTTCTCTGCGAGATCGGGCGCGAGATTGCGCGTTTATATCGGGACGCCGGTGTGACCCGTATTCTGACGATGGAATCCTCCGGGATCGCCATTGCCACGGCTGCGGCGATCGAAATGGGCGTCCCCTTTGTATTTGCCAAAAAGCATCCCGCCATCAATCAGAACGGGGCACTTTTAAAGGCAAAGGTCCACTCTTACACCCACGGCAACGATTATTTCGCTACGGTGGGGGCCGAATATCTGCCCGCCGGCGAGCGCGTCCTGATCGTGGATGACTTTCTCGCCAACGGAGAAGCGCTGAACGGCATGATCTCTCTCCTGGAGCAGGCCGGTTGCGAGATCGCCGGGGTGGCGATCGCGATCGAAAAGCAGTTTCAGGGCGGCGGGGACAAGCTCCGGGCCCGCGGCATCCGCATTGAATCGCTTGCGCGCATTGTCTCCATGAGCGAGACGGAAGGCGTCAGGTTTGCCGACTGAACCGACAACCGCCCGTCCCCGATCCCATTTTTTACGGTTACAAGGGAAGCATCCCTGTAATAAATAAAATTTAAGCGGAGGAAACCCCAATGAAAAAGATCCTTTCCCTGGTCCTGATGCTGGCGTTGCTGGCAGGCAGTTGCCTCGTGTTCGCATCCTGCGGCGAAACCGAACGCAAAGGCATGACGGAGGACATTCTCCCCATCAACACCCCCACGCCCGACTTTACGGTCGACGCCGACTTCAAGATCGGCTTTATCTTCCTGCACGATGAAAACTCCACCTACGATAAGAACTTCATCGATGCGGCCAACCGTATGAAGACGGCTCTCGGCCTGACCGATGAGCAGGTCATCATGAAGACCAACATTCCGGAAGGCGACGAGTGCTATACGGCGGCGGCGGACCTTGCCGGTCAGGGATGCAAGATCGTTTTTGCCGATTCCTTCGGTCACGAACCCTTTCTGCTGCAGGCGGCCAGAGAGTTCTCGAACGTTCAGTTCTGCCATGCAACCGGTACGATGGCTCATACCAAGGATCTGCCGAACTTCCACAATGCGTTTGCCTCGATTTATGAAGGCCGTTATCTGGCCGGTGTCGTGGCCGGGCTGAAGCTCAACGCCATGATCGCCGAAGGGAAGATCACGAATGATGAGGCTGTCATCGGATACGTCGGTGCCTTTACCTACGCCGAAGTCCGTTCGGGTCTGACCTCCTTCTTCCTCGGCGCCCGCTCTGTTTGCCCCACCGCTACCATGAAGGTGCAGTACACCGGCTCCTGGTACGATGAAGGAAAAGAACAGGAAGCTGCCAACGCGCTGATCAATGCCGGTTGCGTCCTGATCTCGCAGCATGCGGACTCGATGGGCGCCCCCTCTGCCTGTGAGGTTGCCGGTGTTCCGAACGTCTCCTACAACGGCAGCACCTACGCGGCGGCTCCCGACACCTTCCTCGTTTCCTCCGCTATCAACTGGACTCCCTACTTCCTGTACATCGCCAAGTGCGTTGCGAACGGTACCGCCATCGCCCATGACTGGTGCGGCGGCATTGCCGAGGGGGCCGTGGTCCTTTCCGGGCTGAACCAGGATGCCGTTGCCGACGGTACCAAGGCGAAACTCGATGAAGTGATCGCGCAGTTCCGCGCCGGCACCCTGCACGTCTTCGCGCTGAACACCTTCACGGTGAACGGTCAGCAGCTTCCCGCGGATTACATGGCTGACGTGGATACCGATGCGGCTTACACGGCTGACACCGCCGTCATCAAGGGCGATGCCACGAACGGCTACTACTTCTCTGAATCTACCGAGCGGTCTGCACCTTACTTCAATATGTGCATCGACGGGATCACTGAATTGAACAGCAAATTCTGATTTTCAGGCGGAGAAAGGCGGAGCAAATTATTGCCCCGCCTCCTCTCCATTTTTTGAAGACCGACAGGAGGCCATATCTTGAACGAAGCATACGCCCTCGAAATGAAAGGCGTCTCCAAGCACTTCGGAGACATAAAAGCCAATCGGAATGTAAATCTTACTTTGCGTCGCGGGGAGATCCTTGCGCTTCTCGGGGAAAACGGGAGCGGAAAGACGACCCTGATGAACATGATCTGCGGCATTTACTTTCCGGATGAAGGCGAGATCTATATTGATGGGAAGCCGGTCGTCATCGCTTCTCCCGTGGATGCCTTCCGCTACAAAATAGGCATGGTCCATCAGCACTTCAAACTGGTGGATATTTTTACTGCTGCCGAGAATATTGCCCTCGGTATGCAGGATGAAGGAAAATACGATATCCGTGAAATTTCCGCCCGCGTGAAGGAGATCTCCTCGCGTTACGGCTTTGATATAGACCCCGATAAGAAGATCTACGATATGTCGGTTTCCGAAAAACAGACCGTTGAGATCATCAAGGTGCTTTACCGCGGGGCCGACATTCTGATACTCGATGAACCGACCGCCGTGCTCACTCCGCAGGAGGCGACCAAACTCTTTTCCGTGGTGCGCCGGATGCGGGATGCCGGGAAGTCGATCATCATTATTACGCACAAACTGCATGAGGTGCTCAGCATTTCCGACCGGGTTGCCATTCTGCGCAAGGGCGAGTATATCACAACGGTGAATACTGCCGAAACCACCGAGAGTGAACTGACCGAACTGATGGTCGGAAAAAAGGTCGAACTGAACATTGACCGCTCCGATCCGCTCACTGATCTTCCGCGGCTCGAACTCCGGCATATCAGTTGCACGGGGCCCGAGGGGCTTCCGCTTCTTCGTGACGTCAATCTGCACGTCTGCTCGGGCGAGATCCTCGGGATCGCAGGCATCGCCGGCTCGGGGCAGCGTGAGTTGCTCGAATCGATCGCCGGGCTCGTCCGGCTCGATAAGGGCGAGATCATCTATCACAATCCAAAGACCGGGAAGGTCTGCGATCTCCGCGACCATACGCCGGTGCAGATCCGGGAGATGGGGGTCCGTCTTTCCTTCGTGCCGGAGGACAGGCTTGGGATGGGGCTCGTCGGAAACATGGACATTGTGGATAACATGATGCTTCGCAGTTACCGGCACGGTCACGGCGTTTTCCTTGACCGGAAGAATCCGGCCGACCTTGCCGACCGCATCATAGGAGATCTGCAGGTGGCAACGCCCGGTCCTCACACCGCCGTGCGGAAACTTTCGGGCGGAAACGTCCAGAAGGTGCTGGTTGGACGCGAGATCGCCGCGGCCCCCATCGTCCTGATGACGGCGTATCCCGTGCGCGGACTCGACATCAATTCCTCGTATATGATCTACCGCCTGCTGAACGAACAGAAGCAGAAAGGCGTTGCCGTTATCTTCGTCGGCGAAGATATCGACGTTCTTCTCGCGCTTTGCGACCGCGTGGCGGTACTCTGCGGAGGCGCCGTTTCCGGCATTCTGGATGCCCGTACCGCGACGAAAGAGCAGGTCGGTTATCTGATGACACATTCGGAAGGAGAAAACCGTCATGCCTGAACAGAATATGCAAGGACAGGCAGAGCAGAAAAAGCGCCAGCCTCTCTTCCACATGATCAAGCGGAATTCGCTTCCGCTCTGGCATTCTGTGGCGATCCGCGCGGCGGCGATCCTGCTCGCTTTCGTATTCACCGGGATCCTGACCCTTCTGTTCACCGGGAAGGATCCCATCCGCATTGCCGCGATCATGTTTGACGGGGCCTTTGGAAATTCGCTTCGGACGTGGGTGACGTTTCAGAACGTAGCCGTCCTGCTGTGCATCTCCCTGGCGCTGACCCCCGCTTTCAAAATGCGCTTCTGGAACACTGGCGGGGAAGGGCAGGTGCTGATCGGATGTCTGGCTACGGCGACCTGTATGTTTACTCTCGGCGGTAAGCTGCCCGATTGGCTTCTCATCATGATCATGACGGTTGCCGCCATCGGGGCCGGCATTCTCTGGGGGTTGATCCCTGCGATCTTCAAGGCGCGTTTCGGCGCCAATGAGACGCTCTTCACCCTGATGATGAACTACATCGCCATTCAGTTTGTCGAATTCTTCCTGAAGGTCGCGGATAAGAGCGGCTCCAATACCGTGGGTCCCAACCTTCTCAGCCACGGATGGATCCCCGCCTTGTTCGGGGAAAAATACCTCCTGAACATTCTTCTCGTCGCCGTTTTGACGGTGCTGATGTATATCTATCTCAAGTACAGCAAGCACGGATATGAAATTTCCGTCGTCGGCGAGAGTGAAAATACCGCCCGGTATATCGGTGTGAACGTCAAGCGGGTCATCCTGCGTACCATGGCCCTTTCCGGCGGGATATGCGGCTTTGTCGGTCTGATGCTGGTCGGCGCGACCTCGCATTCGATCGACACGAACCTGGCCGGCGGATACGGCTTCACGGGGATCATGGTTGCCTGGCTGGCCCAGTTCAATCCGCTTGTGATGACTTTCGCTTCGCTCCTGATCGTATTTTTGCAGCGCGGCGCAGGCGAGGTTTCCACGGTCGCCGGCCTTAACCAATCGTTTTCCGACATCGTGACCGGCATCCTGCTCTTCTTTATCATCGGATGCGAATTCTTTATCCGGTATCAGCTGATCCCCAACCGGGAGCATAAATTCTTTGCCAAAAAACAGACGCAGGAGGAACAGGTGCAATGAATATCGTGATCGCATTTCTGCATCGTGCCATCTTGCAGGGAACTCCGCTGCTCTTCGGTTCGACCGGGGAGATCATTACCGAAAAATCGGGGAACCTGAATCTCGGTATCCCCGGCATCATGTATATCGGCGCGATCTCCGGCGTCATCGGCGGATTTTTTTATCAGAATTCCACGATCTCGGTAAATCCCTTCCTTGCAATCTTTATTCCGCTCCTTTGCTCTCTCGTCGGTTCATTGCTCGCCTCGCTCTTGTATTGCTTTCTGACGATCACCCTGCGTGCCAATCAGAACGTCACGGGGCTTGCGCTGACCACCTTCGGCATCGGATTCGGCAATTTCTTCGGCGGTTCGCTCATCAAACTGTCGGGCGCAGATGTGCCGTCCATTGCCCTGACCCGGGTTGCCAAGGTCTTCAAGACTTCGCTTCCCTTTGCCAAGCAGCTCGGTATCTTCGGGGAACTTTTCCTGAATTACGGCTTCATGGTCTATTTGGCGATTATTCTTGCCGTGATAGCGGCCTTCGTGCTGAACAAGACGCGCATCGGCCTGCATCTGCGTGCCGTGGGGGAAAATCCCGCAACCGCCGATGCTGCCGGGATCAACGTGACGAAATATCGCTATTGCGCGACCTGCATCGGGGGAATGATAGCAGGGCTTGGCGGTCTCTACTACGTGATGGACTATACCAACGGGGTATGGTCGAATAACGGCTTCGGCGATCGCGGATGGCTGGCTATCGCGCTGGTAATCTTTGCGATCTGGCGTCCCGCCCTGGCGATCCCGGCCTCCTATCTCTTCGGTGGATTGTACATCCTGGATAACTATCTGCACGTCAGTATGCAACTGCAGCCGATCTTGCAGATGCTCCCTTACGTGGTCACCGTGGTGGTGCTGGTGCTGATCAGTATCCGCAAAAAACGTGAGAATCAGCCGCCGGCCAGCCTCGGTTTGAACTACTTCCGTGAGGAACGCTGACGGCCTTAGGAAAACGCCGCATCACTGCGTTACTCCTCGGCTCCCCCCACGACTTACGCACAGTAAGCCGCCGGGGGGCGCCTCTTTATCTTGTTTCTCTGCTTTTTTGAAATGAGGCTCCCCGGCCTGTCTTGGCGGAGCCTTTTTCTTTTTTTGGCGTCAGGCGGGCGAACGCCCCCCGCCTCGGTCGGGTGGCGCGGAAGAACTTTCCCGGGAGGCGAGCTTTTTTGTTGCGTACTTGAAAAACGGGGGAAAATATGCTATAATAAACTGATATACTGTGCGATATCCGGGGGAAATTATGGTTACAATCAAGGAAGTGGAAAAGCATTCGCGTGCCGCCCGCGCGGGGATCCGCGCCGGCGACGTATTGCTCGCGCTGAACGGCCATCCAATCGCGGACGTGCTGGACTATCGGTTCTATCTGGCGGAGGAAAGGCTGACGGTCACGCTGCGGCGCGGGGAGAAAGACCTTGTGAAAAAGATCCGCAAGCAGACCTATGACGATATCGGCCTCGGTTTTGAGACCGCCTTAATGGATAAAAAACAGTCCTGCCGGAACAAATGTATTTTCTGCTTTATCGATCAACTCCCGAAGGGAATGCGGGAAAGCCTCTATTTCAAAGATGACGACGCGCGGCTTTCCTTCCTGCACGGCAATTATATCACGCTGACGAATCTGACCGATGCCGACATTGATCGGATCCTCACCATGCATATCTCCCCCATCAACGTATCGATCCACACGACCGACCCCGAACTGCGCGTCCGCATGATGGGCAACAAGCGTGCCGGGGCGGTACTTTCCTATCTCGACCGCTTGGCCGCAGGCGGCATTACGCTCCGGGGGCAGATCGTTTTATGCCGGGGGGTGAACGACGGTGCGGCGCTTGACCGTACCATGCGCGACCTTGCTCGGCTCTATCCGTCGCTCGACAGCGTTTCGGTAGTTCCTGCGGGGCTGACCGATCACCGGGAGGGGCTCTATCCGCTGACCCCTTTCACAAAAGAGGAGGCGGCCGCGGTCGTACGGCAAGTCGAGGTCTTTTCCGCAGCACACGCGGAAAAGACGGGAAGCCGTCTGATCTTTGTGGCGGACGAGTTCTATTTGCAGGCCGGGCTGCCGATTCCGCCCGAGGAGGCATACGAGGACTACCCGCAGATCGAAAACGGCGTCGGGATGCTTCGGTCGTTTTATGAGGAGGCCCGTCACGCCGTGGAGAATGCCGTCGATTCCCCGATCGGGAGCAAAAAAACGCAGGAGGCGGCGAACACCGTCAAAGACTGCCGCCCGGGGGCGGATGGCGGGGAACCCTGCCGCCGAAAACGCCGTATTTCCCTGGCGACCGGCGTCGCGGCGGCACCTATGTTGAAAAAAATTGTAGAAGAAGTATGCGAAAAACATCCGGAAATGTCATGTAAAGTTTACACGATCCGGAATAAATGGTTCGGTGAACAGATCACGGTGGCGGGCCTTTTGACCGGGCACGACATTGCGGAGCAACTGGCCGGGGAAGATCTCGGAGAGGCACTTTTGCTTTCCCGGACGACCCTGCGGGCAGGCGGCGATCTGTTTTTGTGCGGCATGACCCCGGCGGAACTTTCAAAGAAGCTCGGGGTGCCGCTGACGTTTATCGGGGAGGACGGCGCGGAATTCGTGGATGCACTTCTCGGGAAGGGAGAAAATGAAGTATGAGCAGACCTGTGGTGGCCGTTGTCGGACGGCCGAATGTCGGGAAAAGTACCTTTTTCAATAAGATCATCGGCGAGAGACGTTCGATCGTGGAGGATACCCCTGGGGTCACGCGCGACCGCATCTACGCCGATGCCGAGTGGAACGGGCGGCGCTTCCTCCTGATCGACACCGGCGGTATTGAGCCGCGCACCGACGATATCCTCCTGCGCCAGATGCGGATGCAGGCGCAGATCGCCATCGATACGGCGGACGTGATCGTGTTTTTGTGCGACGTGCGTGCGGGTCTCACTGCCGACGACCGCGATATTGCCGTTTTGCTGAAAAAGAGCGGCAAGCCGGTCATCGTGGGGGTCAACAAGGTCGATTCGGTCGGGGCGACTCCCTATGAATTCTATGAGTTTTACGAACTCGGTTTTGACCGGGATCCCGTTGCGCTCTCCTCGATTCACGGAACCGGAACCGGCGATCTTCTCGACGAAGTGGTAGCCGCATTGCCGCCCGAGGAAGAGGAAGAAGAAGGGGATGGGACGGTGGCCGTGGCGGTCATAGGCAAGCCGAATGCCGGCAAGTCTTCAATGGTCAATCGCCTCATCGGGGAAGAACGGCAGATCGTTTCGGATATCCCCGGCACTACCCGGGATGCGGTGGATACCTCCTTTTGCAACGGGTACGGGAAGTTTACCTTTATTGACACGGCAGGGATCCGCCGGCAGAGCCGCGTCGAGGATAAGATAGAGAAATACAGCGTTCTGCGCGCCAAAATGGCGGTGGAACGCGCGGACGTTTGCCTCCTTGTGATCGATGCGGTCGAGGGGATCACCGAGCAGGATGAAAAAATCGCCGGGATCGCGCACGAGGCAGGAAAGGCCACGATCATTCTCGTGAACAAGTGGGACCTGATCGAAAAGGACAACAGCACGGTGAACGAGTTCAACACGAAGATCCGCACGGCGTTGGCCTATATGCCTTACGCACCGATCCTCTACGTTTCCGCCCTGACGGGACAGCGTACCAATCAGATCTTTGAAAAGCTGCTTGCGGTCTACGAGTCCTCCCGCCGCCGTGTGACCACCGGGATGCTGAACGACCTTCTGAACGATGCCATCACACGTGTTCAGCCGCCGTCCGATAAGGGAAAGCGCCTGAAGATCTACTATATGACCGAGACCTCGGTGGCCCCGCCGACCTTTGTCATTTTCTGCAACAGCGCCGCGCTTTTTCATTTTTCCTATCAGCGGTATATTGAAAACTGTCTGCGCACGGCGTACGGCTTTGAGGGGACTCCCATCCGCATCGTGATCCGTCAACGCGGGGAAGAAATGCCCGACAAACTCTGAGGTGTACCATGTTTATTGATTCGATCAAGATCTATCTGAAAGCGGGAGACGGCGGGAACGGGGCCGTTTCCTTCCGGCGCGAGAAATATGTGGCCGCCGGTGGACCGGACGGCGGGGACGGCGGGAACGGCGGGAATATCGTCTTCCGCGTCGATCCGGGAGCCAATACCCTGCTGGCTTTCCGTTATAAGCGCAAATTTGTCGCGATGTCCGGGGAAAACGGCAAGGGAGAAAAATTCCACGGGAAGAGCGGCGAACCCCTGGTCATTCTTTTGCCTGCGGGGACGCTGATACGCGAATCCGAAAGCGGGCGTATCATCCACGATATGTCCGAGGGCGGGGATTTTGTGATCTGCCGCGGCGGGCGCGGCGGTTGGGGGAACCGGCATTTTGCTACCCCGACCCGCCAGATCCCGCGCTTTGCCAAAAGCGGGACAGCCGGGGAAGAGAGAGAAGTCCTGCTGGAACTGAAGATGATCGCGGATGTCGGCCTGATCGGCTTCCCGAACGTCGGAAAATCATCGATCCTTGCGCGCGTCTCTGCCGCCCGGCCGAAGATCGCCAATTATCATTTTACTACTCTGGCGCCGAATCTCGGGGTAGTTTCTGAGGGCGGAGAGGGGCACGGTTTTGTGCTGGCGGATATCCCCGGGCTGATCGAGGGTGCGGCGGACGGCGCCGGCCTCGGCCACTCCTTCCTGCGACACGTGGATCGCTGCCGCCTGCTTTTGCACGTGGTGGATATCTCGGGCTCCGAGGGACGCGACCCCTGCGATGACCTTCGGAAGATCGATGGGGAGCTGTCGCGTTACAGTGAAGTTCTTGCCTCGCGTCCGCAGATCGTGGTGGCGAACAAATGCGACGCCGTGAGCGGGGAGGAGGAGAGCATTGCGCGTTTCCGGGAGTATGTTGCCTCTCTCGGGCGGGAACTCTATTTTGTCAGCGCCGCGACCGGCGAGGGACTTCCCGAACTGATGCGGGGCGTATCCACCCATCTCGCGGAATTGCCCGGCACGGCGGTTTATGCTCCCGAAGTCAGTGCGGAGGAACGCACGACCCGCGGAGCCGGAGAGCGGACGACCACCGTCCGTCAGGAGAACCGCACCTTCTTTGTGGAGGGCGAGTGGCTCCGCAATCTTTTGGGACAGGTCAATTTCGACGACCGCGAGTCGATCGCATTTTTCCAGCGGATCCTTCTCAAAGAGGGCGTGATCGACCTCCTTCGAAAGAAGGGGATCGAAGAGGGCGATTTTGTCAACATCTATGACTTTGAGTTTGAATTTGTAAACTAAACTTATTGCTTTTTGTCAAGTGCGAAGAAACGAAAAGGATCTTTGCGAAGTGCTCGGGATTTCCCTCGAAGCGGCGCCGGGGGAAAAGCGCGTCGCTCCCTGTGGATTCGTTCCGGCAAAAAATAAGGGGCTGAGTCAAATTGATTTTTTGGCTCAGCCTTATGTTATGGATTAACAAAAACACTCGCCGTTCTTTTGGAATAACGAGTGTTTCTTTATGCAAGGTGCCAGTTATTTGGAATTAATTCCCAAATTTGACT
>CASDOQ010000050.1 GCA_949282345.1 uncultured bacterium
GACTGTATCGCCAGTATCCCCGACGCCCTCGGCGATCATCCCTACCGGGTATATCTCATCGACAATCTCTCCGCCGACGGCTCTTACGAAAAGCTCGCGGACTTCTGCCGGGACAAGGACTTTGTCCGTCTCTCGCAGGCGCCGGAAAACCGGGGCTTCTCGGCCGGAAACAATATCGGCTTCCGGATGGCGGAGGCCGACGGGTGCGATTTTATCCTCTGCACAAATCCCGACGTGATCTTTTGGAAAGACAGCATCCGGATCATGCTGGAAACCGCCGCCGAGGACGAATCCTGCGGCGTGGTCGGACCCAAGGTCTACTGTGACGACGGCTCGGTGCAGAACTGCAATAAAAATATTCTGACTCCCGCCACGATGGTTTTGCGCAAACGCGGGTTCCG
The DNA here is from genome assembly GCA_949282345.1 of uncultured bacterium. GTDB lineage: Bacteria > Bacillota > Clostridia > Oscillospirales > CAG-272 > UBA1740. Next base: position 402 of record CASDOQ010000050.1, read on the forward strand.
CCTTTTCGATTGGTTCGGGCTGGAAAAGAAATACACCTGCCACGGGTATGATTATACCGGGCGGCTATATCCGAGCGGCATGGTCTCGGGTTGTTGCTTCCTGATCCGGACCGATCTTTTACGGCAGATCGGCTATCTCGACGAAAAGGTTTTCCTGTATCATGAGGAAGATATCCTGGGGGCCAAGATCCGCGCGACCGGAAAATATTACGTATGCCTTGAACCCCGGGCAGAGATCACGCATCTCGGCGGACGTTCCACCAAAAAATCGAGCGCCTTCGTGCGGTACCAGGAGTTCCGGAGCAGTATATACTATCTCTGGAATTATACGGACGTCTCAAAATTCACCTATCGCTTCATCTGCTTTCTGCTTTCGCTCTTGTGGGGGATAAGCGCCATCGGGAACAAGACCTACCGGGACTATTACAAAAAACTGAGACAAGATTGTAAGGATATCGCAAAAGATGCAAAATCTTCTGCTGTGGGGGAGACGAAATGAAGACACGATCAGCACCGGGCTGATCGCGTTGGCCTATCTCAGTCTTGCCGTCGTTTCCTCTTTTCCCGCTTTCCTCACCTTTGACGTTAGCTTTCCGGCCGTTCTCTTTTTCGTGCTTTTCCTTTGCGCGGGGGCTCTCGTCGGCCTTGACCGGCGCAACCTACGGGTGCATATCGTTCTTCTTGCACTCTTTTTGCGGCTCCTTTTATTCTGCCTGAACGCTTGTTTTCTGAAAGTGAAATTTGAAACGGTGTTCGAGGAAATTGCCGTAACCTTTCTGGCGGCGCTGGTCTTCCTCACCGCGTACAACAAAGAGATCAAGATCAAAGCCGTGCTGACCCCCTTCATCCTGCTGACCGACCTGCAGGTCTTTTACGCCTTTGCGGCCAGCGGGTTCAGTCCGGGAAAGACCCTGATCGTGGCGGGCATCGGCAAATCCAATTATATCGCCTCATTTCTTCTGCTTTTTATCTGTATCTTTCTCTTTTCCAAGAAAAATTTCTTTGATATTCTGCTGATCGGCCTCTCGGTCGTTGCCTTTCTGCTGACGCAGTCATTTGCCGGCTATCTCGCCCTCGGCCTCGTCCTCATCCTCTGGCTGCTCGTCAGCGTCAAGTGGCGCTCGCGGAGATCCGTGCTGATCTTCCTCGCCGTATTGCTGATCGTATCTCTCCTCGTCGCCTTCTTTCTGACAACGAAATTCGGACAACCGACCTTTGAAAAGATCCAGCAGAAGCTCGCCTATCTGGCGGAGGGGAATATTACGGCTTTTTCCTCCTACCGCGACGCCGTCGCCAGGTTCAGCCTCGGGAATATCCGCCGGAATCCGATTTTGGGTCCTATCCTCAACATTGACCCCTCCCGCCCGGAAAAATACCGCTGGCAAGGCTTCCGCACGCATAATTTCGCCTTGGAATCCCTGCTCTTATACGGGATCGTCGGTTCGATTCTCAATCTTTTCATTCTGTATTTCCTGATCCGCTCTTTCCGGTGCAAAAAGAATCTCCCCTATCTGATGACGTTTCTCGGCGCGCTGGTGCACGGTCTCTTCGAGCCGAACTTCTTCACCCTGCATTTCGAACTCTTTCTCTGGCTGATGATCGGCATTTCTCTCCGGAATGCCGACTGCCCGGGCGGATGCCGCCTTTTCGGAAAAAAAACAACGTAAGGAGTAAAAGACATGAAAGGCATTATTTTAGCCGGCGGAGCCGGTACGCGCCTCTATCCGCTCACCATGGTGACGAGCAAGCAACTTTTGCCGGTATACGATAAGCCGATGGTCTACTATCCGCTCTCGACCCTGATGCTGGCGGGGATCCGCGATATTCTCCTGATCTCCACGCCGAAGGATATCGGGAACTTTGAGCGGCTTCTCGGGGACGGCAGTCAGTACGGCATCCGCCTTTCCTATAAGATCCAACCTTCTCCCGACGGGCTGGCGCAGGCCTTCCTGCTTGGGGAAGAGTTTATCGGAGACGACGCCTGCGCCATGGTCCTCGGGGACAATATCTTTTACGGCAACGGCTTCGGCAAAACGCTCCGGGCGGCGAAAGAAAACGCCGAGCAGAACGAACGCGCCACCGTCTTCGGCTATTTTGTCAACGACCCCGAGCGCTTCGGCGTGGTGGAGTTCGATGAAAACGGCCGTGCCGTGTCGATCGAAGAAAAGCCGAAAGAGCCGAAAAGCCAGTACGCCGTGACCGGCCTCTACTTCTACCCCGCCGGAGTAAGCGAACGCGCAAAAGCCGTGAAGCCCTCGGCTCGCGGAGAACTCGAGATCACCACGCTGAACGCCATGTACCTTTCCGACGGACTTCTTGATGTACAACTGCTCGGACGCGGATTTGCCTGGCTCGATACCGGAACGATGGACAGCCTTGCGGAGGCGACCGACTTTGTGCGGATGGTGCAGAACCGCCAGGGCATCCAGATCTCCGCCCTGGAGGAGATCGCCTACAAGAACGGTTGGATCGACAAAGAAAAACTCCTGGTATCGGCCGAGCGATACGGAAAATCCCCCTACGGAGCGCACCTGCGGCACGTGGCGGAAGGAAAAATACAATACTAAGATCGGGCGAAAGTCCTGATCCCTGTTCATGAGGGGGAGCTATGCGCATATTGGTAACCGGTGTCCGGGGTCAGCTCGGGCACGACGTGGCGGAAGAACTGAAGACCCGGGGGCATGAGACTATCGGCGTGGACATTGAGGAAATGGACATCACGGACGAGGCGGCCGTTTGGCAGACCGTCCGGCAGGTACGGCCCGACGCGGTGATCCACTGCGCCGCCTGGACGGCGGTCGACGCGGCAGAGGAAGAAGCAAACGCGGAAAAGATCATGCGGATCAACCGGGACGGCACGGCTTATCTCGCCGCCGCCTGCCGGAAGATCGCTTGCCGCATGATGTACATATCGACCGATTACGTCTTTGACGGAACCGGAGAGACGCCGTGGGAGCCGGATTGCCGCGCGTACGCCCCGCTGAATCTCTACGGAAAGAGCAAGCTTGCCGGTGAGGAAGCCGTCTCTTCGCTGTTGGAGAAGTTCTTTATCGTGCGCATCGCGTGGGTATTCGGCAAAAACGGGAACAATTTTATCAAAACCATGCTCCGTCTTGCCGAAACGCACGACAGCCTCCGGGTGGTCAACGATCAGATCGGCACACCGACCTATACCCGTGACCTTTCGCGTCTTTTGGCCGATATGATCGAGACCGAAAAATACGGCTATTACCACGCAACGAACGAGGGCGGCTATATCTCGTGGGCGGATTTTGCCGCCGAGATCTTCCGCCAGGCGGGAAAGGCCACGAAGGTCATCCCGGTCACGACGGCGGAATACGGCCTTTCCAAAGCGGCCCGCCCCTATAACAGCCGGCTCGATAAATCAAAACTCTCTTCCGCCGGCTTTCGTCTGCTCCCGGATTGGCGTGACGCGCTCCACCGCTACCTACAGGAACTGAAGAATGGGTAATCTGCGTTCCTTCTTCAAAAAAGTCCTGTACGCAGTAGGGGCGAACCTGCTCAGCCTCCTCGTATCGGTACTGACGACCCTGATCGTTCCGCGCTTTTTGGGGGACGCGGTGGATCAGTACGGATATCTGCAGGTCTATCTCTTTTATACCTCGTACATCGGCTTCTTTCACCTCGGCTGGTGTGACGGCATCTTTCTCCGCGACGGGGGAAAACGATACGAAGACCTTGAAAAGCCGCTGTATGCCGGACAGTTCTGGCTCCTGACGCTCGTCCAGCTGATTCTCTCGTCCCTGATCGCCGTGCTCGGCTATTTTCTCTCGGCCGACGCCGATTTCCGCTTCATCTGCTTTGCCATCGGCATCAACGTCCTTGTCTTTCTGCCGAGGACCATGCTTTCCTATTACCTGCAAACGACCAACCGGATCCGCGAATACTCCTCGATCACAACGGTCGGGCGCACGATCTACGGCCTTTCGATCCTCGTCACGGTCCTCTTTCTCTCGAAGAGCTATCGGCACTTCGTCGTGGGGGATATCCTCGGGAAGACCGTGGCTCTTCTGGTCTCGGCGTGGTGGTGCCGGGACATTCTGAAAACAAAGCCCTCTCCGATACGCAAGACCCTGGGTGAGGCAAAGATCAATATCTCGGTCGGAAGCAAACTGCTGGTCGCCAATATCGCCAGTATGCTCGTCACCGGCATCGTACAATGGGGCATCCAGAATGAATGGGATATTGTAACATACGGCAAAGTTTCCTTTACACTTAATGTTTCAAATCTGCTTCTTGTGTTTATCAATGCGGTTGCGCTGGTGCTCTATCCCACGCTCCGCCGGGCAGACCGGGAGAGCCTCGGGGGCGTCTATCAGACCCTGCGGAACTTCCTGATGATCCCCCTGCTCGGCGCGCTTGTCGCTTATTATCCGCTGGAGCTGATCCTCGCGCAGTGGTTGCCGCAGTATGCCGAGAGTATGCGCTATATGGCCATCCTCTTCCCGATGTGCATTTACGCGGCCAAGAGTTCCCTGCTCGTCAATACCTATCTGAACGTATACCGCATGGAAAAGACCACGCTCCGGGTCAACCTGACCGGGGTGGCGGTGGCCGCCCTCACGACGGCCGTCTCGGTCTTCGTCTTTCACGACCTGACGCTGGCGATCGTCAGTATCGTCGTCAATCAGATGTTCCGCTGTATTCTCGGCGAGGCCATCCTCTCGCGGCGGGTGGGGCTCCCTGTCCTGCGGGAAAATCTGTATGAAGTGGCTCTGACGGCGCTCTTTATCGGCGTCAACTGGTTCGTCGGCGGTTGGACGGGCGTTGCGCTCTACGCCGGCGGATACTGCGTATACCTGCTTCTGAAAAACAAAGACCTCAAAAACCTATTTCACTCCTTCTCCGCGCTGAGGGGGAACCGATCGGAGGGATCCCATGGGACAGATCAAAGTAACGAAACTCGAGATTGAAGGGCTTACGATTATCGAGCCGGCCGTCCACGGAGACGAACGCGGCTACTTTATGGAGACCTACAATGCCCGCGATATGCACGAAGCGGGGCTTGACATGGTGTTCGTACAGGATAACCAGTCGATGTCCCGCCGAGGGGTATTGCGCGGCCTGCATTTTCAGAAGCAGCACCCGCAGGGCAAACTTGTGCGCGTCATTTCGGGCGCGGTATTTGACGTGGCGGTCGATCTGCGCAAAAATTCCGCGACCTTCGGAAAATGGTACGGAGTGGAACTGACCGCCGAGAACAAGAAGCAATTTTATATTCCCGAGGGATTTGCCCACGGTTTTCTCGTCCGCTCGGAGACGGCAGAATTCTGCTATAAGGTGACCGATTACTGGCATCCGAACGACGAGGGCGGCATCCTGTGGAACGACCCCGACATTGGCATCGAATGGGGAGACGTTTCCGACGTGATCCTGAGCGAAAAAGACAAATGTCATCCCCTGCTTCGGGACTGCAAATTCAGATTTTGAGGAGAAATACCATGAATAAAACGCTTCTTATCACGGGCGGTGCGGGTTTCATCGGCTCCAACTTCGTGTATCATATGCTCCGCGAGCATCCCGACTATAAGATCGTCTGCGTGGACTGCCTGACCTACGCCGGCAATATGTCCACGCTTGCGGGCGCGATGCAGAACGACCATTTCGTTTTTTACAAAACCAATATCTGCGACCGGGCGGGGATCTATCGGATCTTTGAAACCGAAAAGCCCGACACCGTGGTGAACTTTGCGGCCGAAAGCCACGTCGACCGCTCGATCGAGTCCCCCGAGATCTTTTTGCAGACCAACATCCTCGGGACGCAGGTCATGATGGACGCCTGCCGGAAATACGGGATCGGACGTTACCATCAGGTCTCGACCGATGAGGTCTACGGCGATCTCCCGCTCGACCGCCCCGACCTGTTCTTCACCGAAGAAACGCCGATCCATACCTCGTCGCCTTATTCGGCCAGCAAGGCCTCGGCCGATCTTTTGGTACAGGCCTATCACCGCACCTTCGGTCTGCCGGCAACGATCTCGCGTTGCTCCAACAACTACGGCCCCTACCACTTCCCCGAAAAGCTGATCCCCTTGATGATCGCCAACTGTCTGCAAGACAAGCCGCTCCCGGTATACGGCGAGGGACTGAACGTCCGCGACTGGCTCTACGTGGAGGACCATTGCCGCGCGATCGACCTGATTATCCATCGCGGCCGCGTCGGTGAGGTCTATAACGTCGGCGGCCACAACGAGATGAAAAATATCGACATCGTCAAACTGATCTGTGACTATCTCGGCAAGCCTTACAGCCTGATCACCCACGTCGCAGACCGGAAAGGGCACGATATGCGCTACGCCATTGACCCGACGAAGATCCATCGTGAACTCGGCTGGCTGCCCGAAACGAAATTTGCCGACGGGATCAAAAAGACCATCGACTGGTACCTTGAAAACCGCGACTGGTGGCAAACGATCCTCTCGGGCGAATATCGGAATTACTACGAAAGAATGTACGGGAACCGATAAAGCGACTCTGCCGCACTGATAAGGGAGACTCTGCCGGAACCGATAAAAGCGCAAAGCGGCGCGTTCCCCCGCGCCGTCTCCCCCTTTTTCGTTCCCGCCCTTTCGGTCCCGGCGCCCTCTTCGCTGTCGGTTTTCTCTCTGCGCCGCCCCTGCCCCCGCCGCCCGGCCCTCGCTTTTCTCTCTCCCCCTGTTCCTCCGCGCCGCGCCCGGCGATCTCTCCCCCGCCAACCGATAAAAGCCGATCCATAAAGAAAAAAGACCGTCGCTCCGAAAAGGAACACAGTCTTTTCTTTTTTATTCTTCCCGGCAGGCTCTTCTCGCCGCCTTTTTATCCTTCCCCGTCGGGCTCCTCTCGCAACCCGCGGGAATGGGGCGAAGCCACAGCGCACCCGATACGGCGGCGGGCCAGAGCGACCAGCCGTTCGGTCTTTTCCCCGTCGGAGGCCAGGAGCAGCGTTCCGTAAACCGTGGAGAGGATCGAAAAACAGAGCGTCTCCCCGTCCTCCTCTCCGGCGATCTGCCCGCAAAGTTCGCGGATCGGCGCTTCAAAATCAGCATGACGGCACGGAGAGGTACGCGAAAGCAACAGCGAACGGTAGTTCGGATTGGAGAGCCAGAAGCGCAGATACGCCAGTGATAGTTCGGTCAGACGGCGGGCGGAGTCATCCGCGAAGGCCGCACCGATCTCGCGGCACAAAAGCGCCCATTTTCCCTGTACGTACGCAAGGATCGCGCCGATGAGATCCTCCCGATCCTTGAAATGCCGGTACGGGGCCGCGCAGGAGACCTGCGCATTCTGAGCGACCCGACGCAGAGAAAAATCGCCCTCTCCGTGCTCTTCGATCTCACGGAGGCCGGAAAGGATGAGGCGTGTCCGCACGTCGGCTTCCAAATTTGGCTCTTCCATCTTTTTCCCCCTTTTGCGGTATGAGGACTGCTTCTTCTTTCATACTTCCATTGTACCCTATCCGCCGCCGTTTTACAAGAGTTCTTTTTTCGTATTTTTCTCTTGCGCGCCATCTCCTCCCGCCTCCTCTTTTTCGTAGTACCGCCTGCTTCCCCTGCCAAAGATTGCGCCGCCGCGCCATCTCCTCCCGCCTCCTCTTTTTCTCCCCGCGCGCCCACCATTCCCTTTTCCCGCGCCCCTGCGCCCCACCTCGCCGCGTTTTCACTCCCGCCGCCCTCCGCGCGCACTTTTCCACTTCTCTCTCCTCACCGCTTCCCGCATCTGTTGTTTCCCGCCGCTCTGCTCTGCCCGGCCCCCGTGCCGCCTCCCCTCCGCTTTCTTCGCCGGATTTGCAAAGAAATCCCGCTGTTCTTCGTTTTTTCCGCAAAAAACTGTTACATTTCTGTAAATCCCCTTGACCTGCCCGTCTTTCTTTGCTATAATAATTATAGTTTCATGTTAACAGTGTTAACATTATGCTGTCTCTATCCAAAAACCGTGTTTTGCCAATCGGGAAAAAGCAAGGCCCGCCGGATACGACCGGCAAAAAGCCATCGCCGGGATCGGTCAGAAGCCAAAACGAAAATCCGAAAAAGTCCGGGAAAAAAATTGAAAAAGTCCGGGCGCGAGTTGCAAAAAGCGAAGCAAGACCGACCGCAAACGAAAAAATCGAAAAGGGGGAAGCCGTTATGAATGAAACCTCAAAAAAACTGGGGGCGCATCGCTCGATCATCCGGGAGATCTTTGAATACGCCGCCCGGAAGAAGAAAGAACTCGGCGAGGATGCGGTCTTTGACCTTTCGATCGGGAACCCCTCGGTCCCGCCGCCCCCCGTCGTGCAAGAGACTTTGCAGGCGCTCCTTTGCAACACCGAGCCGACTTCCCTGCACGGGTATACCACCGCCGCCGGCGACATCGAAGTACGCCGCGCCATCGCCGAATATCTGAACGAAAATGCGGGCATCCCGGCCGACCCCGCCTTCCTCTATCTGACCGTCGGCGCGGCGGCGGCCCTGACCTCCGCCCTCGGCGCACTGCTCACCCCGGCCGATGAAGCGATCGTCATCCCTCCCTATTTCCCCGAATACCGCGTTTTCATTGAGCATACCGGCGCACGGGTAGTGGAGGTTCCGGCCAAGGAACCCGATTTCACGCTCGACCTCCCCGCCCTGTCTTCTGCCGTCACCGAACGCACGGCGCTCCTCGTTCTGAATACCCCCAACAATCCGACCGGAACCGTCCTCTCGCCGGAAGAACTGACCGCCCTTTCGGAACTTCTGCGGACAAAAGAAAAGGAATACGGCCATCCGATCTATCTCGTCTCGGACGAACCCTACCGGGAACTGGTCTATGACGGGCTGAAGGCTCCCTCCCCGGCGGCATATTACGACGATACGCTGGTCTGCTATTCCTTCAGCAAATCGCTCTCCCTGCCCGGGGAACGCATCGGGTACGTGTCGGTCAGCCCGCGCGCCGCGGGGGCTTCTGATGTATATCTTTCTGTCATGGGCGCTGCGCGGGCAATGGGCTATGTCTGCGCCCCCAGCCTCTTTCAGCGATTGATCCCCGCCTGCCTCGGAAAGACCGCCGATATCGGCATATACGACAAAAACCGCCGCCGCCTATATGACGCGCTCACATCACTCGGCTTCCGGGTCGTTCGCCCGGCAGGCGCCTTCTATCTTTTCCTTCGCTCACCGGAGCCCGATGCCAACGCCTTTCTGGAAAAAGCCAAAAAGTATGGTCTTCTCTTCGTGCCAAGCGACAGCTTCGGCTATCCCGGCTACGTCCGCATCGCCTATTGCGTCTCTCCCGAGACGGTCGAACGCGCTCTTTTGGCCTTCGCCGCCTTGGCGCAAGAATACCGACTCAGGGAAAAAGAATCATAAACGTAAACAATACAATACAATTCAAGGAGAAAACGGCAGGGCCGTAACCGAAAAATGGACGAATTACAAAAAGCAAGACATGAAATAGACGAAATTGACACCGCCATGGCGGAGCTCTTCTGCCGTCGGATGGAAGCGGCCCGAAATGTCGCCGCCTATAAGGGGGCACGCGGTCTGCCGATCCTCGACGCCGTCCGGGAGGCCGAAGTGGTGGAACGGCGTTCCCTGCTTGTCGGGGATGAGACGCTCCGCTCCTTTTACGTCAGTTTCCTGCGCGACGTCATGGCCGTCTCGCGCCGCTATCAGCGACATCTGCTTTCCGGCGTGCGGATCGCCTATGCGGGAACCGAGGGCGCATTTGCGCACCTCGCCGTGCGGAAACTCTATCCGGCCGGCACGGCGGTTGCCTGCGCCGATTTTTCCTCGGCTTACCACGCGACCGAAAGCGGGGACTGTGACCTGACGCTCCTCCCGGTTGAAAACAGTTTTCAGGGAGAGGTCGGCGCCGTTACGGACTTAATGTTTTCGGGCACGCTCTCGCTCACCGGCATGACCGAAATGCCGATCACGCAGGATCTTTTGGTCAAACCCGGCACCCACCTGTCCGAGGTACGGACCGTAATCAGCCATCCGCAGGCACTCGGCCAATGCGCCGAATATATCCGCAAACACGGTCTTTTGACCGAGGAATATACCAACACGGCGCTGGCCGCCCGGTTTGTGGCCTCCTCTCCCGATAAGAGCCTTGCCGCCATCGCCTCCGGGGAAGCGGCGGAACTCTTCGGGCTGGAGGTTCTGGAGAAGAATATCAATACCAAAAACACCAACTCCACCCGTTTTGCGGTCTTCTCGCGCACCGCACACCGGCCGGCCGCCGACGAACGGGGGATTCACTCGGTCCTCCTCTTCACCGTTCCGAACCACGCCGGGGCGCTGGCCCGCGCCATTGACATCATCGGAGAACACGGTTTCAATATGCGCACCCTGCGCAGCCGCCCGATGAAGGAACTTTTCTGGCAATATTATTTCTACGTAGAGGCCGAAGGAAACCTGTACGGCCCCGAAGGGGAGGCACTGCTTGCAGACCTCGGCACCTGCTGTGACCGGCTCAAGATCGTGGGCTGTTACAAAAAGGAGGACGCATGAAAACGCAACATATCGAACTGGGAGAAAAAAGTTACGACATTCTGGTCGGGCAGGGTCTGCTCGCCGATATCGGCAACCTCCTCCCGCTTGGGCGACGGGTGCTGATCGTCACCGACGACGGCGTCCCGGCCGAATACGCCGAGGCCGTTGCCAAAGCGGCCGGACAGGCCTGCACGGTGACCCTCCCTGCCGGGGAAGCCTCCAAAAGCCTTGCCTCCTTTGAAAAACTCCTGCGCACCATGCTGGAAAACGGCTTCGGTCGCGGAGACTGCGCCGTGGCCGTCGGCGGCGGGGTCGTCGGGGATCTTTGCGGTTTTGCCGCCTCGGCCTATATGCGCGGCATTGATTTTTACAATATTCCGACGACGGTTCTTTCGATGGTCGACTCCTCAGTGGGAGGAAAGACCGCCGTCAATCTTGACGGCGTCAAAAATATCGTCGGCGCCTTCTATCAGCCGAAAAAAGTGATTGCGGACTGCGACGTCCTCCGCACCCTGTCGTCCCGCCAGATCGCCTCGGGTCTTGCCGAAGCCGTCAAAATGGCCCTGACTTCGGACGAAGAGGGCTTCGCACTCTTTGAAAAAGAGCCGCTGCCGCCGTTTGAGGAGATCATCAGCCGGGCGATCGCCGTAAAGGCCGCCGTAGTGGCAGAGGATGAGAAGGAAAACGGCCTGCGCAGGATCCTCAACTTCGGTCACACCTTCGGCCATGCGCTGGAGGCCTATGAGGGGCTTGGCGGGCTGACGCACGGGGAATGCGTTGCCATCGGGATGCTGCCGATGTGCTCGCCCGCGGTACGGAAGCGCCTTTTGCCGGTTCTTTGCCGTCTCGGACTCCCGACCGAGATCCCCGCCCCGGCCGAAAAGATCTTCGGCTATCTTCAATACGACAAAAAGCGGGTCGGCGACGAAGTCTACGCCGTGACGGTTGACGACATCGGGGACGGGAAGATCCGCAAGATCCCGCTCACCGAACTTGAAGCGCGCGTGACCGCCTACGAAAAAGAAAGGCAGATGCACCATGAATAACACCTTTGGCGTTGCCTTCACCGTTACCCTGTTCGGAGAAAGCCACGGTGAAGCGATCGGCGCGGTGCTCGACGGACTGGCCCCCGGCATCCCCGTGGACGAAGCCGGAATCGCCGAGGCACTCGCGCGCCGTCGGCCGAAAGACAACCTGTCGACCGCGCGGCGGGAAAAGGATGAATTCCGCCTGGTCAGCGGCGTGAAGGACGGGCATACCACCGGTACTCCCCTGACCCTGCTGATCCCGAATGCCGACTGCCGCTCGGGGGATTACCGGCAAGAAGCCTTCCTCCCCCGGCCGGGTCATGCCGACTATGCCGCTTATCGAAAATACCACGGTTTTGAGGACCGGCGGGGCGGCGGGCATTTTTCCGGCCGTCTGACCGCCGCGCTGGTGGCCGCCGGCGCCATCGTGAGGCGCGCCCTTTCTGATGCCGGCATCACGATCGGCACGCGGATCGCCGCTCTCGGCGGCATTGCCGACCCCCTCCCCCTGACCGAAGAGACGCTCCCGCTCCTCAGAGGACGGGAGTTCCCGGTCCTCGACCCCGCCGTCGGGGAAGAGATGAAGGAAGCCGTCCGCGCCGCCACGCGGGACGGGGACAGCGTCGGCGGGATCCTTGAAACGATGGTGATCGGCCTCCCGGCCGGGATCGGAGAGCCGTGGTTTGATACGGCGGAAGGCGAATTGTCCAAGATCCTCTTTTCGGTTCCCGCCGTCAAAGGCGTGGAATTCGGGGACGGGTTTTCGCTTACCGGAATGCGCGGCAGTATCGCAAACGACCCCTTTGCCGTGCGGGACGGTCGCATCGTCACCCTGACGAACCACAACGGCGGGATCAACGGCGGGATCACCAACGGGATGCCGCTCGCTTTCCGCGTGGCGGTCAAGCCGACCCCCTCGATCTTCAAGGAACAGCGGTCGGCAGACCCCACAACGCTCAAAGAAGCCCCGCTCAGCCTCCGCGGCCGGCACGACCCCGCCATCGTACACCGGGCGGCGCCGGTCATTGAAGCTGTAACGGCACTGGCCCTTGCCGACCTCATCACCCGCCGCTACGGGACCGATGCGCTGGCAACTGCCTCCTTTGCGGCCGATCGGCCGGCCTCGCGCCCGGAAAGACCTGCGTGCGAGGGCGCGAAAGACCAAAAGATCCGCACGGAGGGAAGCCTATGAAATACGGCTGTATCGGAGAACGGCTCGGCCACAGTTTTTCCGCAGAGATCCACGCCCTGCTCGGCAATGCCGACTATACCCTGCATCCCCTGCCGCCCGAGGCGCTGGACGGCTTTCTCCGGGAACGCGATTTCTCGGCCATCAACGTGACGATCCCCTATAAAGAGAAGGTCCTTCCTTATCTTTCCCATGCCGACGAAGCCGTCCGGAAGATCGGCGCGGCCAACACGGTCGTGAACCGGGGAGGCGAGCTCTTCGGCTATAATACCGATTTTTACGGACTCACCTCACTCATCCGTCGGATCGGCCTCGATCTTACGGGAGAAAAGGTCATCATCCTCGGCACAGGCGGCACCTCGCGTACCGCCGCAGCGGTGGCCGAAAGCCTCGGTGCCGCACAAGTCCTGCGGGTCGGCCGGAGCGGAAAGGACGGGAGCCTCACCTATCCCGAACTCCTCCGCGACCATACCGATGCCGGCATCCTCATCAACACCACCCCGGTCGGAATGTTCCCGAACGCCGGGGAGATCCCGGTCGATCTTTCGGCTTTTTCCCGTCTTCACGGCGTTGTCGACGCCGTCTATAACCCCCTGCGCACCCGGCTCGTCTCTCTGGCGCTGGAAAGGGGGATCCCTGCCGAGGGAGGTCTCTATATGCTCGTCTGTCAGGGCATCCGCGCCTCCGAGATCTTCTTTGACACCGCGTATCCCGTCGAGACGACCGAGCGCGTCTTTCGCACCGTCCTCTCGCGCCGCGAGAACATCGTCCTGACCGGAATGCCTGCATCCGGGAAAAGCACCGTGGGGAAACGGCTGGCTTTTCGCCTCGGCCGTCCCTTTTACGATGCCGACGCCTGCATCGAGGCCAAGGGCAGAAAGATCTCCGAAATTTTTGAAGCAGAGGGCGAAGCCGGCTTCCGGGAACTCGAAAGCCGCGTGATCGCCGAGGAACTTGCCCCGCTGACAGGGGCCGTCATCGCCACCGGGGGCGGGAGCATCCTCCGGGATGAAAACCTGCGCGCCCTGCGCATGAACGGCAAGCTCTTTTTCCTTGACCGGCCGCCGGAACTTTTGATACCGACCGCCGACCGCCCCCTCGCCTCCGACTGTGAGGCCATCCGCCGCCGATACCGGGAACGGATCTCCCGATACCGTGCCACCGCCGACCGGCAGATCCCCGCCTCCGGCACCCCGGAGGAGGTTGCCGACGCGATCTTAAAGGAGTGGAATGCATGAAAATCTACGTCATCAACGGCCCGAATCTGAATATGCTCGGCATCCGGGAGCCGGACCTGTACGGCCATACCGGCTACCGGGAACTGGCCGAGGAACTGGCGCGCTACGCCGAGGAAAAGCGGATCGAACTCGTCCTCTATCAGTCCAACCACGAGGGCGATCTCGTCGATAAGATCCAGGAAGCCTATTTCAAAAAGTGTGACGGCATCGTGATCAATCCCGGTGCCTATACCCACACCAGCATCGCCCTGCTCGATGCCCTGAAAGCCGTCGGCATCCCGACGGTCGAGGTGCACATCTCGGACGTCTCGCGGCGCGAAGCCTTCCGCCAGACGAGTTACATCCGCCCGGTCTGCGTCGCCTCGATCATCGGGCACGGAACGAAAGGATACTTTGAAGCGATGGACATCTTGATGAAGGGTAGAGTCTGATATGCGCGTCATCATTCAAAAGGGCACCGCCTCCGGCGGCATACAGGCTCCCCCCTCCAAAAGCATGGCGCACCGCCTCCTGCTGGCCGCGGCTCTCTGCGAGGGGGTCAGCACCGTCCACGGCATCTCGGACTGCGAGGACGTCTCCGCCACGATCGACTGCGTCCGTTCGCTGGGCGTGGAAGTCGATCTTTCGGGGGAAGTCGCCACCGTCCGCGGGCGCGATTTCCGCGAATTTCTCCCGGGCGGCCCTCTCCGCTGCCGGGAGAGCGGCAGTACGCTCCGCTTTCTGATCCCGACCGCCATGCTCACCGACCGGGAATTCCTTTTCACCGGGGCGGACTCGCTCTTTTCCCGCCCGCTCTCGGTCTATGAACGGCTGGCGGCCGAACGCGGACTCCGCTTCGAGAAAGACGGGAACCGACTGACGGTTGCCGGGCCGCTGACCCCCGGGGACTACGCCGTTGTCGGAAACATCAGCAGTCAGTTTATCTCGGGCTTGCTTTTTGCCTTACCGCTCCTGCCGGGGGAGAGCCGCATCCGTATCACAACGGCCGTGGAGAGCCGGTCTTATATCGATATGACGAATCGGGCGCTGGCGGCTTTCGGCGTGCGGATCACCCGGGCGGACGAGCACACCCTCTGCATTCCCGGCGGGCAGAAATACTGCCCCGGCGAGGTTTTTGTGGAAGGAGATTATTCCAACGCCGTTTTCCCGGATGCGCTGAATCTTTTCGGCTCTTCGGTCCGCATCCACGGGCTGTCTGACGATACCGTGCAGGGCGACAGCGCTTACCGCCGCTATTTCCCGATGCTGTCGGCCGGCGTGCCGACCCTCCATATCGGGGACTGCCCCGACCTCGGCCCCATCCTCTTTGCCATCGCCGCGGCGAAAAACGGCGGCGTATTCAGCGGGACGAAACGCCTGCGCATCAAAGAAAGCGACCGCGCCGCCGCCATGGCCGAAGAACTGAAAAAATTTGGCACGTCGGTCTCGGTCTATCCCGACACCGTGGTCGTCTATCCCTCCGACTTTCACGCGCCGACCGTCCCGCTCTGCGGACATAACGACCACCGTATCGTCATGGCGCTCTCGATCCTCCTGACCCTGACGGGCGGGGAGATCGAAGGAGCCGAAGCGGTTCGGAAAAGTTATCCGAATTTCTTTGAAGATCTGAAAAGACTCGGCATAAAACTGGAGAAAGTAAATGAAACTTGACAAAAATACCAATATTCTGATTGTCGGCCTCGGCGTGATCGGAGGCGGCTATGCCCGCGCCCTCACCCGGCAGGGTTACCGGGTCTCTGCCATCACCAAAGAGAAGCACGATGTAGATTACGCGCGCGAGCACGGCATCTTAGAAAATGCCACGACCGAGACCGATCCCGATCTGATCCGAAAGGCCGATCTTTTGATCTTTGCCCTCTATCCCCACATCTTTATCGAATGGATCCGGGCCTACGGCCATCTCATCCGCCCCGGTGCGCTCGTGACCGACGTCACGGGGGTCAAGTCGGTCGTCGTGGAAACGGTCCAGGCACTCCTTCCGCCGGGCGTTGAGTTCGTCGCCGCCCACCCGATGGCGGGGCGCGAACGCTCGGGGATCGAGTACAGCGACGACGGCGTCTTCCGCGGGGCCAACTATATCGTCACCCCGACCGAAAAAAATACCCGGGAAGGCATTGATGCCTGCCGCGAACTGGGACGCATCCTGGGATTTTCCCGCATTTCGGAGTTGAGCCCCAGGGAGCATGACAGCATGATCGCCTTTCTCTCCCAGCTCACGCATATCATCGCCGTCACGCTGATGGATGCCCGCGATATGACGGGGCTTGAAAAATACACCGGCGACTCCTTCCGTGACCTGACTCGTATCGCCAAGATCAACGACGCCATGTGGGCAGAGCTGTTTTATGCAAACCGCGATGTCCTTCTTGCCGAAATGGATGCCTTCGGGCTGGAATTTTCGCGTTTCCGCGAACTGCTCGCGGCCGGCGATATCGACGGTATGCGCGCCAAAATGCGGCTCTCGACCGCGCGCCGCGCCCTTTTTGACCGGCCGGCCGTCCCATCCGGCTCTGACGCCGCTCCCGAGGCGCCGTCCGCCTCTTCCGTCTCTGCCGCGGCTCCCGCGGCGTCCCCCTCCCCTACCGGCCATTCCGGCATAACCGAAACAAAGTGAGGTAAGAACCATGAATATGACCTTTTACAGAAAACTCCCGATCCCGAAAGAGATCAAGGAGCAATATCCCGTCTCGCCCCGCGCCACCGAGGCGCGGGATGCCTGCATCCGGGAAATGAAGGATATTTTTTCCGGCCGTTCCGACAGATTTCTGCTGATCATCGGCCCCTGCTCCGCCGATCACGAGGAGACCGTCCTGGAATATATCCATCGCCTCCGCCGGATACAGGATCGCGTCGCCGACAAGATCATGATCGTACCGCGTATCTATACCAACAAGCCGCGCACCACCGGGGACGGGTACAAGGGAATGCTCCACCAGCCCGACCCGAACGCCGCCCCCGACCTTCTCAAGGGGATCCTCGCCATCCGCCAGATCCATATGCGCGCGCTGGAAGAGACGGGTTTCGGCTGTGCCGACGAGATGCTCTATCCCGAAAACCACCGCTACCTCTCCGACATCCTGTCCTACGTGGCCGTAGGGGCGCGCTCGGTCGAGAATCAGCAGCATCGCCTGACCGCCAGCGGACTGGACGTTCCCGTCGGGATGAAAAATCCGACCAGTGGCGATATCGGCATTATGATGAACTCGATCACCGCGGCGCACCACTCCCACGTCTTCTGCTACCGCGGCTGGGAGGTCAAAAGCGAGGGAAATCCGTACGCCCACGCCATCCTGCGCGGCTACGTGGATGAAAGCGGGAAACCCTATCCCAATTACCATTATGAAGATCTGATCTCTTTAGCCGAACGCTACGCCGCCTCGGGGCTTGAAAACCCCGCGGCCATCATCGATACCAATCACGCCAATTCGGGGAAGAAATACCTGGAGCAGATCCGCATTTCCCAAGAGATCCTGCACAGCCGCCGGTATTCCGACGACGTGCGCCGCCTCGTCAAAGGGCTGATGATCGAAAGTTACCTGCTCGACGGCTCTCAGTCGATCTCCTGCCGGGAAGAACCCGGCCGCTCGATCACCGACCCCTGCCTCGGATGGGAAAAGACCGAACGGCTTATCCTGGAGTTGGCCGACAAACTCTGAGCCACGGCCCGCTCTTATCGTCCAAAAGGCGCGGGGGCGCTCGTCCCGCCCCCGGCTGTATAGCCAAATCCGTAAAAAAAACATTACAAAAGCCCGCTTGAGGGCACCTACCGTAAAGCAGTTTTATATCAAAGCAGAAAAGGGACGAGATTTTCTCGCCCCATTTTCACACGATCTTGCTTGCAAGGTATAGTGTGTTATACGATATTTTGTTTTCGGAAGGAATATAAGTGATGTTTTTGCTTACGCAAAAGTGATGTTACTCACTTTGTTCATAATGATGTTGCTCCCGTTGGTCGCAATGATGTGATGCTTGCCCACTGTGCCGAAGGCGCAACATCATTGCCGAGGCTACATCATTAGGCAAAGCCGACATCACTTGCCTGTAAGGGCAAGCATCGTTCGTCAGACCTGCTTTATCCCAGGTCGCCGTGATGGCGGGCTTTCTTGTTCTCCGACTCCTGCCTCGGCATCAGCCTCATCCATCGCGGCCATCCCTTTTTCGCCTCGGCCCTTTCCGCCGCCCCCGCCGCATCAGCCGTGGCCGCAAAACGAGCGAAAGAAAAACGAATCCTGCGACAGAAAGGATCAATAGGCAGACCCCCGCTTCTTCCGGCATCTTCCTCCCCCTCTTTCCGCGCCCGGGCGGCCGTCACTCCCCTGCGGCGCTCAGGCCTTTCCGCCGGGTCTTTCTTTCAATATATGCCGGGATCGCCCCCGGCGAAACAGGAGCCTTTCCGCCGTCAGAACCGAAAAGGCGGCCAGAAAATGCTGACCGCCTTTTTGCGCGTTTTCGTCCGATCGGTCTTTCCCGGTCGGAAAACTTTCGGTTTCTGCGCGAACGCGCAGTTTTCGGGGGCGTCCCCCTCTTTATTCCCTCTTTATTGCAGGGTCAGGTCTCCGCTGACGCTCTCTGCCCATACGGTGCAGACCCGCTCGCCAGCTTCCTCCTCCACGGGAATATCAAAGAGATATTTCCCGCCGAACCGGCGATAGGGGAGCCCGGTGCGGAAACTGCCGCTGGTCGTGCGGTACGAAAGGCTCATGCCGTTCTCCCCGGGCAAAGAAAGCGTCAACGAACCGCTGACCGTAACGGCGCGTACCTCCGCACCGGCCTTCAACGGCGCGGAAAGCGTGATATCGCCGCTCGTACTTTTCATTTCCGCCTCAGACAGCGAGGAACGCATCGTTGCCGAGATCTTTCCTGAAACCGTATCCAGCAACAGCTTTTCGGCCTCGCAGTCCTGCAAGGTCAATTTCCCGCTGGTCGACGAGGCCTCGGCCCGCCTGGCTCGCACGCGCGTCAGGGTCGTATTTCCCGAAACGGTACGGACCGAAAACTCATCGCACCGGATCTCCTGAGCTGTCAGCGGGGCGCTGATGCTTTCGGCCCGCACGTCGATCCCTTCGGGGATCCGCACCGTCAGAGCCTTTTGCGCAGAATCGATCGCGCCGGTATAGCCCGAGCCGGCATATCGGATAGAGAGCGTTCCGCTCTCCTCCTCCAATCGCCAGTGGAGTTTTTGCGCTTCAGAAAGATTTTTTGAGGTCTCCTCTGCCGAAAGCAGATTCCCCTCGGTCTTTTCCAGCAAAACAGAACCGTTCAGCCAATCGATCTCCACCCGCCGGACTGCCGTTGCCGCGCAGGTAAAGTTGCCCGCGGTATAGGAGGCGGCCTCGGGATACTCTCCGTAATTCACAACCCCCGCACAGCCAAAAAGCAGAAAAAGAAACGGAAGAAGCAGAAGAAGAGAGAGAAAAAGCGGCAGGATCTTTTTCATACGGTGACTCCTTATTTGCAGAAGTTCTGAATATAGTTGTCGATGGCGGCGTCGATCGTGCGCACGGCGTCGGCGCGGGCGCTGACCTCCCTGACCGCCGTTTCCTTGTTCTCCAGTGATTTGTAGACCGAGAAGAAATGGCGCATCTCCTCAAAAATATGCGGAGGGAGCTGGTCGATATCGGTATACTGGTTATAATTCGGGTCACGGAAGGGGATGGCAATGATCTTTTCGTCGTTGCGGCCGTTGTCGATCATCGAGATCATCCCGATGGGATAGGCGCGCACCAGCGTCAGCGGCTCGATCGGCTCCGCACACAGGAGAAGAACGTCCAAAGGGTCGCCGTCATCGCCGTAGGTACGCGGGATAAAACCGTAGTTGGCCGGGTAATGCGTAGAGGTGTACAGGATCCGATCAAGAATAATAAATCCCGTCTCCTTATCCAGTTCATACTTCTTTTTGCTGCCTTTGGAAATTTCGATCACGCAGACGAAGTCCTCGGGCGTGATCCGCTTCGGAGAGATATCGTGCCAGATATTGCTCATGCCGTCCTCGCTTTCTCTTTTTGTTTTATTTCAATTTATTGTACCATACCCGAAGCAAAAATGCAAGAACGCAAACGTATAAGCCGCGCCGATCCCGCCATACTTCTTTACGAGGTGATCAAAATCGAAAAGAAACGAAAAAGCGGCGTGTTGCCCGGGATCCCGGTAGAAGATCCGGCGGTACCGAACCGCGCGCACACCGAAATGCGCCTGCCCGACCGGGGGGAAGAAGAGACCCCGTCCCGGGAGCGGGAGGAAAAGATCGCGTCCGCCGGGGAAGAACGGGGCTGAACCGTCGCCTCGGCGGGAAAAAAGCCGAAACGGGGCTATAAGACAAAGGTCTTCAGCCCCGTTTTCTTTCCCGGGGCTTTCGGGTCACCGTTCCCCGCCGAGCCCCATCGACTCCATGATGCGTTTATTGAATTCCTCGGCCGTATTGTAGCCCATCTTTTTCTGGCGGTTGTTCATGGCCGCGATCTCGATGATAATGGCCAGGTTCCGCCCGGGACGCACCGGGATGATGATCGATGGGAGACGAATGCCGAGGATCTCGGTCGTCTGCTCGTCGATCCCCAGCCGGTCGTACATTTTTCCCTGTACCCAGGGTTCCAGATTGATCACCAGGTCGATCTTTTCGGAGTTTTTGACCGCCCCCATGCCGAAAAGACGGCGCACGTCCACGATCCCGATACCGCGCAGTTCCACGTAATGCCGGATGATCTCGGGGGCCTGACCGACCAGCGATTTGGCGGAAACCCGCTTGATCTCCACCGCGTCGTCGGCGATCAGCCGGTGGCCGCGCTTGACCAGTTCAATGGCGGTTTCGCTTTTTCCAACGCCGCTGTCCCCGAGAAGCAGGATTCCCTCGCCGTATACCTCCACCAGAACGCCGTGTCGGGTCAGCCGCGGGGCCAGTTGCACGTTGAGGTAGGCGATGAGGGCCGCCATGAATTCACTCGTGCGCTCGCGGGAGCGGAGCAAGGGGACCTCGTACCGCCGGGAGAGTTCCATCTGCGCCTCATCCACTTCCATCGAAGAAGAAATGACGACCGCGTTGGGATGGGTGGAATAAAAATTTTCCAGCCGGGCGTAGCGCTCCTCCGGCGGAAGTTTGGAAAGATACTGCGTCTCCGCCTTGCCGATGATCTGTATCCGCGCCGCCTCGTAATAATCGTAAAAGCCCGAAAGCTGAAGCCCCGGCCGGTTGACACGCGGTACCGTGACGAGGATCGAACCCGGCTCCCGCGGGATGCTCAGCGGCTCCAGCGCAAACTCCTTGATGATCTCGGAAAGCGCAACCGAATAAACTTCTCCGTCCTCTTCCATGTTTCTACCGCCTTTTTTCGTTTTTTTTATTTTACCATATCCGCAGGGTTTTTGCAAGCGGAGTTTTTCGCGCGCCGGCGTCTTTCCCGTCGCGCGGCAGCGTCTTTCCCCGATAGCAGGCGCGAAAAAAAAGACTTGCAAGCCGTCGTTTTTTCTTATATAATATAAGTAAAAGGAAATTCCGCCTCCTGCGGGATTCAGGATAATGAGGATGCTTATGAAAAAACAACGGCTCTGCCGGGCGGCGGCACTCTGCCTTTCGGTTCTGCTTCTGCTCCCTGCGCTTTCCGGATGCAAAAAAGAAAAATATCCGATGCGCTCCTCCACGGTGAAAGAGAGCACGACGGTCTTTACCCTCGGCACGGTCGAGGTGCCTTTTGAAGTCCTGCACACCTTCTTCACCGCGGCGGCGCTCGCCTCACCGGGGTATGGAGAGGGCTATTTTGACGGCGACGGCGGAGAAGAACGCTTCACCGCCTGTCTCGGCACGGCTCTTTCCCGGATCGCCGACGTCTACGCCCTGTTTGCCTTAGCCGGAGAAGCCGGCATCGACCCCTACGGGGAGGAGATCACGAAAGCGGTGCAAGACATGGTCACGCTCTCGGTCGACGGCGGAACCGACGAGGAAGGGAACGTTTATCAGGGCTTCGGCGGAGATTATAACGCCTACCTTGACCATCAGCGCAAAGTTCTGCATATGAACGACTCGGTCAGCCGCCTGATCTTCCGCTATGCCGAGACAGAAAAAAGACTGATTGCCCATCACCGGGAAAACGCCGGGGTGACCGATGCCGAAGTCGCCGCCTTCTTTAACGGAGAGGACTGCCTGCATATCGAATGGCTGCATCAGACGGTGCGAGAAGGCGTCGACGCCCGCCGTCTTTTGGTGACCGCGCGTGAAAAACTCCTGGAGAAGGGCGTGAACGGCGGCGAACTGCCGGCCGATGTGATGGCGCAATACTCGGATCTTTCCGGGACCTCCGCCATCGATCCCACCGGCTTCTATATCAGCCCCCGGTCTTTGGAGAGCAAATACGCTTCCGTGGCCGAGGCGGCCTTTTCGCTCCCGGTCGGCGGGCTTTCCGAGGTGATCGAGGCCAACGGCGGTTACTTCCTCGTCTACCGGATGGAGAAAAAACCGGAGGATCTTACCGGGCGTGCCCAGGAGATCAAAGCCCTCTGCCTGACCGACAGATTTTACGGCGAGGTCTCGGCCCGGTCGGCAGAGCTTCTTTCGGGTGCCACCTATACGGAGGCCTTTCACACGCTCACCGCGGCCGAACTTCTGGAGGACTGATCGTATGCCGAATCCCCCTGACCCCAAAGGAAAAGAGGAGCGCCACGATCCCTACGCCCTGAAACCGCCGAAAAAAGTCGGGGCGTCGCCTTCCTTTTCTTCTCCCGCCTTGTCGCTCTGCTATCCTTCCGAAGCAGAACTCCCGCACGCAGAGACCGCCGCGGAAGCCGAGCGAATTCTTTCGGCGCTTCTCCTCCCCTACGGAAAGACCGTCACCGAGGGAAAGGTCTATCCCTTCCGCTTTCTGTACCGCCTGCTCTACGAATTGAACCGCGACGTCTATCCCCTGCGGCGACCGCGCCCGCAGGACCCGGACAATCTGCTTCTCCCCGTGCGCGTTTCGGCTCACGGTTTCCTTTTCACGGCGGCGCTGGTATTGCGCCTGCTGACGCGCGGCGGCAGAGACATAGACCTGGACGTTGAATTCGGGGAGAAAGAGATCCGCCTTTTCTTCACCTCGGGTCTTCTTTCCTACGACCTGCTTCCCGGGCGCGATCTCTGGAAATTCCTGAAAAACACAGCTGCGCGTTTTTCCTTTGATCTTGCGCCCGTCGCCGGAAAAACCTGCCACGGCATCTGCTTCATCCTCACCCGTGCCCATACCGAGGCCGTTCGTCTGCTCTCGCCGAACGACTCGCTGTACGAATATTTCTTCCGCCTGGCGGAAAACTTTTTCTGACGCGCGCCGCCGGGAAAGAGCCGGATGCCGAAGACAGGCCCGCCGGGAAAGAGCCCTCCGCCATTTTCCTGATGAAAAAGCAAAAAAAGCCGGTCTTTTTCCCCTGATTTTTTCGGGTATTCCGGCTTTTTTTCGTTGAAATTTCGCTTTCTTTTTCCTTTTTCTCGGCTTTTTCCGAGTAAGCCGCCTCTTTTCTTTTTTCATGGAAACGCTACCACTTTATTTTCCCCCGAAGCACACATAAAGCCCCGCCGCCGCGTACAAATTATAAAGGAAAGTATGAAAGGCGGCGTTGGCAAGCATGAAAAAATACAGAAAAATTTTATCGCTCGTCTGTCCCGTACTGCTCTTTGCGCTGATCCTTGCGTCCGGAGCCGTCGGGCTGACGGACTTTTTATTCCCGGATTCTCTCTCTCTTCTCCGGGGGGAGAGCCTGCCGGGCGGGGGTCTTTGGCAGATCCGGGAGGAGGAAACCCTGGCGGTCGGTCAGTATGCCACAGCGAGCCGGGCAAGCGTCTCGCTCCTCGGGATCCTCCCGGTCAAAGAGATCCGCATCAACAGGTTTGAAGATCTCCGGCTGATCCCCGGCGGGGATGTTTTCGGCATCCGGATATCGCTCGGCGGCGCGCTGATCACCGGCATCTCGGAGATCGGCACGGAGGATGGGGGCAGTGTCTGTCCGGCGCGTTCGGCCGGACTTCGCCGGGGCGATCTGATCCTCTCGGTAGACGGGGAAGCCGTCGGGAACGCGCTGGATTTTTCCACCCGTGTTTCAGACTCTAGAGGGAAAACGCTTACCCTGCGCGTCCGCCGCGGGAAGGAAGAACTGACGGTCCTGCTTACCCCCCGTCCCATCGGAGAGGGCGGGCAGTACCGCGCCGGGCTCTGGGTACGTGATACGGCCGCCGGCATCGGCACCGTCACCTTCACGGACGGGCAGACCGGCGCTTTCGGGGGGCTCGGGCACGGGATCTACGACCCGGACAGCGGCGCGCTTCTCCCGCTTGTACGCGGGACGGTCATGAACGTCGGACTTTCGGGCGTTCTCCCCGGAACTGCGGGAGACCCCGGGGAATTGCAGGGGCATCTTCTGAATGAAAAGACCGGCTCTCTCCTCTCCAATACCGATTGCGGCGTTTTCGGGGTTTTCTCTTCTCTGCCCGAAAAACTGAAAAAGACCGAGGCCGTCCCGATCGCGCTCTCCTCCGCCGTCAAGATCGGCCCGGCCGAGATCCTCTGTACGCTGGAGGACGGCGTGCAGGGACGCTACGCCATTGAGATCACCGAGATCCGGCAGGGGAAAGAACCGCTGACCAAAAACTTCTCGATCCGCATCACCGATTCGGAACTTCTTTCGACCACGGGGGGGATCGTACAGGGCATGAGCGGCAGTCCGATCCTGCAGGACGGGCATCTCATCGGGGCCGTCACCCACGTCCTCATCAACGACCCGACGGCCGGCTACGGCATCTTCATTGAAAATATGCTCTCCGCCATGCCCGATTCGATCCGCCCGTAACCGCGGCAGATCCAAGAAACCCCGCGCAAAAAAAGAAAAAACCGCGCAAAAAGAAAAGCCGACACCCGGGCGGGTGTCGGCCTTTTTATGGAATCAAAGTTCCGCGAAGTACTTGATGGTGCGGACCATCTGGCTGGTGTAGGAGTTCTCGTTGTCGTACCAGGAAACGACCTGCACCTGATAGGTGTCGTCGTCGATCTTGGAGACCATGGTCTGCGTGGCATCGAAGAGCGAGCCGAAGCGCATCCCGATCACGTCGGAAGAAACGATCGCATCCTCGTTGTAGCCGAAGGAAGCCGAAGCCTGAGCCTTCATGGCGGCGTTGATGCCTTCCTTGGTCACGTCCTTGCCCTTGACGACAGCGGTGAGGATGGTGGTGGAACCGGTCGGAACCGGAACGCGCTGTGCGGAACCGATCAGCTTGCCGTTCAGCTCGGGGATGACCAGACCGATGGCCTTGGCGGCACCCGTGGAGTTCGGAACGATGTTGGCGGCGCCGGCGCGGGCACGGCGGAGGTCACCCTTTCTGTGCGGGCCGTCGAGGATCATCTGGTCGCCGGTGTAGGCGTGGATGGTGCTCATGATACCCGACTGGATCGGGGCGTAGTCATTCAGAGCCTTGGCCATGGGGGCGAGGCAGTTGGTGGTGCAGGAAGCCGCAGAAATGATCTGGTCATCGGGGGTCAGGGTCTTTTCGTTGACCGAGAACACGATGGTCTTGAGGTCATTGCCGGCAGGAGCCGAGATCACGACCTTCTTCGCGCCGGCATTGATGTGCGCCATCGACTTTTCCTTGGAGCAGTAGAAGCCGGTGCACTCGAGCACGACGTCAACGTTCAGCTGACCCCACGGGCAGTTGGCGGCATCCTTCTCGGCATAGATCTTCAGGACCTTTCCGTCCACGGTGATGGTGTTGGCTTCATCATCGGCGGAGACGGTATGGGCCGCCTCACCGATCTTGCCGCAGTAACCGCCCTGCGCGGTATCGTACTTCAGAAGGTGAGCCAGCATAGACGGCTTGGTCAGGTCGTTGATGGCAACGATCTCATACCCTTCTGCGCCGAACATCTGACGGAAGGCCAAACGGCCGATCCGTCCGAAACCATTGATAGCAACTTTTACGGACATTTTGTTTTCCTCCAAAAAGAATTTTAGATTTCATCGTCTTATTGTAGCACAATCGGCACGACTTTACAAGAAGATTTTTCTCTTTTTTCAAGAATTTTTGAAACTTATCAGATTCTTCACCCGTTTTGCCTGCCGAACCGGCGCTCACGCCGGCGGCCGATGCGGGAAGTCGGGCGGCCGGATCCTTCTTCCTGCCCCGTGCGGCACGCGGCCTTCTCGTGCAGGACCAACCGAAGGAAGGCAAACGGATGCAGGCGGAGAAAGCGGCGCGGCTCCGAAAAACAGCGAAAGAGCCCCTCCAGCCCCGCCCGCCGGAGAGCTTTCGGGGCGCGCCTGACCCTTTGGGCGTAAACGTCCAGGCTCCCCCCGAGGCCGAGCATCACCGTCCCGGGCAAGAGCCGGGAAAGCCGCCTCATCTCTTTCTCCTGCCGCGGGGATCCGAGGCAGACGAAAAGAATGGGCGGTGCGGCCGCAAAAAGCGACGGCGGCGTTGCCGGGTCGAACCCGTGCCGCAGGAAGGAAAAGATCAGATCGGGATATTTCTCCTTCATGGCTTCGGCCGCCTGCACGGCGACCCCGGGCGCGCCGCCGTAAAACCCTACGGGGATCGCTTCGTCCGCCGCCCGCGCCAGCACCGCCTCCCCCAGTTCGACCCCGGGGCAGTACAAGCGGCCGGGATGACCGCAAAAGGCAAGCGCCCGCCATACCCACAAGCCGTCCACCGTATTGAAGAGCGCGCCCAAGAGCGCCTCCCGCAGACCTTTATCCCGCTGTGCCGCCGTCAGCATCGTGGCGTTCACCGTACACACATATCCGCCGCGCCGTTCTCTGGCCGCCGACAGCACGCGTTCCGCAGCCGCCATGACTCCGCCGGGACGGAGCGGCACCCCGCCGAACAAAACCTGTCCCGCGCCTCTTTTTTCTTCCATCGATCTCTCGTCCCCCCGCAGATCTTTCAATTTTCTCTGTCTGCTTCCTCTGTTGGCGATCTTTTCATTTTCAAGGTTCATGCTCCCCCGTTTGCGGTCTTTTTATACCTTTCGTGCCTTTTTCAAAAAATAATTTCTTTTTTCGGAAAAATACTTGCATTTACCGAAAGGATATGCTATAATACTGCCGTTGTACCAGTCGGCCCGTTGGTCAAGCGGCTAAGACATCGCCCTCTCACGGCGAAAACATGGGTTCGATTCCCGTACGGGTCACCAAAACAAAAAGCCCTCATTTTGAGGGCTTTTTGTTTTGACATCCTGTGCCGAGGCGGCCCGGCGTGTGCCCCGCCCATGGGAACTCCTCTGCCGGCGGGAATCGAAAAATTGAGACTTCTGTGGATAAGATATATGAATCATCTGAAGTAAATGGGGCACTTGCAAAGGTTGCAGGCGGAGGCTCTAAGGGTAAGACGATCCTTAAAATTAGTTAGCTTATATAATAAAGCAGGCACCGACCGGCTGTTCATTCAGCGCATCGATGCCTGTTTTTTATGCGGTATGGGTTGATTATTGAATATCCGTTACCTGATAGCCCTGTTCGGCAACTGCCTGCTTCAGAACATCATCGGAAACCTCTTTTTCCAGCGTTACAACAGCCGTTCCGGTCTTGTGGCTGACTTCGGCCTTTTTCACGCCGTCCAGTGCTTCAAGCACCTTCTTTACGTGCATCTCGCAATGCCCGCACATCATACCTTCAATTTTTAATGTCTTTTCCATTGTTTTTGTCTCCTTTTCGGTTGTGGTTTTTAATTTATTCTTGATTTTGTGATCCCGTCCCGAATCATGCATCCGAAAGAAATTCAAGCGCAGTGCGTTGGTGACTACGCTGAAGCTGGACAAGCTCATGGCCGCCGCAGCAAACATGGGATTTAACTGCCAGCCGAGCACACTGATCCATACGCCGGCCGCCAAAGGAATACCGATAATATTATAGATAAACGCCCAGAACAGATTTTCGTGAATGTTTCGCAGCGTCGCACGGCCAAGACGAATCGCCGCCGGAACATCCGACAGACGGCTTTTCATCAGTACCACATCCGCTGCATCGATCGCAACATCTGCACCTGCACCAATGGCGATGCCGATATCGGCACTTGTAAGCGCCGGAGCGTCATTGACGCCGTCACCGACCATGATGACATTGCCTTTTTTCTTAAGCTCACGGATTACACTTTCCTTGCCGTCGGGGAGCACACCGGCAATCACTTCATCGACACCGGCCTTCGCTCCAATCGCTTTAGCCGTGCGCTCGTTATCACCTGTCAGCATCACCACATGGATGCCCATATTTTGCATTTCTTTTATCGCCTGCGGACTGTCGTCTTTGATAATATCCGCAACGGCAATAATACCGCAAAGCTCACCGTCACAGGCAAAGAACAACGGCGTTTTTCCTTCTTCCGAGAGCCTCTCGGATTTTTTCTTTATTTCATCAGGCACAGGGATTTGTTCGCTGATAAATTTATAACTGCCGCCAAGCAGGACAGCACCGTCAAGGAATGCGGTAAGTCCGTTGCCCGGTAAGGCTTTGAACTGCTCTACCTCACCGGCTGCCAAACCTTCCTGCTCCGCCCTTTGCGTGATTGCCCGTGCCAGCGGATGCTCACTTCTCTTCTCCAACGCATAAGCGATAGACAAAAGCTCCTTTTCGCTTCTGCCGCTTGTCGGAAGCATATCCGTAACCCTTGGTTCTCCCTGCGTGATCGTCCCTGTCTTATCAAGCGCCACGATCTGCGTTTTCCCGGTTTTTTCCAAAGATACAGCCGTCTTGAAGAGAATGCCGTTCTTTGCCCCCATTCCGTTTCCGACCATGATGGCTACAGGTGTGGCAAGACCGAGCGCACAGGGGCAGCTGATCACCAATACGGATATACCCCTCGCTAAAGCGAATCCCACTGACTGACCGGCGATCAGCCATGCTATCATGGTTATTATTGCGATGACAATAACCGTAGGGACAAACACTCCCGACACCTTGTCCGCAACCTTTGCAATCGGCGCTTTTGTTGCGGCCGCATCGCTGACCATCTGAATAATTTGCGAAAGCGTGGTGTCCTCACCGACTCTTGTCGCTTCACAACGGATAAACCCCGACCGGTTCATCGTTCCGGCGGAGACGGTGCTTCCAACCGTTTTGTCAACAGGGATACTCTCCCCTGTCAGGGTGGATTCATCTACTGCGCTGTCCCCCTCTAAAACGGTTCCGTCCACGGGGATATTTTCACCGGGACGCACGACAAAAATATCGCCCTTTGCCACCTGTTCGATCGGCACGGTGATTTCTTTACCGTCCCGGACAAGCGTGGCAGTCCTGGGAGCCAGCTTCATCAGCCCCTTCAGGGCGTCTGTGGTTTTTCCCTTTGAGCGCGCCTCCAGCATTTTTCCAAGGGTTATCAGCGCAAGGATCATAGCGGCGGATTCAAAGTAAAACTCATGCATATAGGACATTACGGCATCCGCGTTGCCCTTTACCTGCGCATCCGTCATGGCAAACAAAGCAAAGGTGCTGTATCCGAAAGCAGCCGTAGCGCCTAATGCAACCAAAGCGTCCATGTTTGGCGCACGATGCCACAAGCTCTTAAACCCGCTGATAAAGAACTTCTGATTGATAACCATGATTACAACCGTTAACAATAGTTGCAAAAGCCCCATGGCCACATGGTTATTATGGAAGAAAGATGGCAGAGGCCAGCCCCACATCATGTGCCCCATAGAAACATACATCAGAACGATCAAAAAGCCGAGAGAGGCAATCAGTCGCTTTTTTAGCACAGGAGTCTCTCTGTCCTTCAGTGCGTCTGTGTCGGAAGATGACCGTGTGTTTCGCTCCGTGTTTCTTTTTTTAATTGCTGCGTCGTATCCTGCGTTACGAACCGCCGCTATGATCTCCTCGGCGTCGGCAGTTCCCTCCACGCCCATGGAATTGGTAAGCAGGCTGACCGAGCAGGAGGTTACACCTTTCACGCCTGATACCGCTTTTTCCACCCGGGCGGTGCAAGCGGCACAGCTCATGCCGGTTACTGTGTATTGCTCCATGATTTATTTGCAACGCTTCCTTTTATTTCATCAGTTTTTGCAGAGTTGCCACTAACTCGTCGATTACTTCATCCTTGCCGTCACGGATATCTTTAGAAACACATCCTCGAATATGACTCGCCAGCAGTTCCTTATTAAAAGCATTGACTGCAGCGTTCACAGCGGCAGACTGAATCAAAATATCCGCACAGTAAGCATCTTTTTCTACCATTCCGCGAATCCCGCGAATCTGCCCTTCCATTCGGTTTAGGCGGTGAATCAGCTTTTTGCGTTCTTCATCTGAGCGAGCGGTTGTTTTTCCGCAGCATCCGCATACTTCTTTATCAGACATCGTCACACCCTCCTTATATACCCCGGATGGGTATATATATTATATGCCTCCACGGGGTATATGTCAAGTATAAAAGCAACAGATTTACAATTTGTTCAACACTGTCGTTCCATTCCTTCTTTGCAGCACAGTTCTGCAATGTGTCGTTCTGCAATGCCTGTGTATTCAAGCGCCACAAGAATGCCCATCTCGTTGTCTTTTTGCAGTTCAAATCTTGATTCGTAACCACTGCTCACCAAAAAGCAAAACGCCACGGATTTTCCGTGGTGTTTTGAAGTAAGAGCTGCTTATTCGGTTGCCGCTATTTTACCGCTAATTTTGCACGCCGTTTGAGGGCTTTTTATCCGGGGAAAAGCAGAAAAACCAAACCCGCCGTTTTTCCCGGCGCGTTAAAGGCCGAGGAGGCGTTTGGCGTTGCCGGCAAGGATCAGACGGCGTTCGTCGTCGGTCAGAAGAGAATCGAGCAAGACCCCGCCGACATACATAGAGGGATTGCAGGTCGGATAATCACTGCCGAACAGGAAACGTTCCGCCCCGAAAAGATCGATCCCGTGGCGAAGCATCCCGTACCGGAAAAGACCCGTGCCGGAAAGATCCAGATAATAGTTCTTGGACATTTTCATCCGCTCCATATGCCGAAGGAAGGTGGGAAGTTCGCCGGGATGTGCCGCCACCATGACAAGATCGGGGTGCGCCTCTACCATGCGATCCATTTCATCCTCGCCGCTGGAGTGGAAGGAGAAGACCATCCGATGCTCCTCCGCGCAATCGAGGATCTCCGAGAGTGCCGCGGAGTCATACATCGTGCCATGTCCTGCCTCCGCCCAACCGTCAATATAGGGTACGACCTCGCCGATGAGACGAACGCCGCGGGCGGCCATGCGCTCGATCTCGGCGCAGGATTCTTTCGGGAAGCGGGGATGCACATGAAAACCGGGAATATACGCCCCGCCGTAATACTCGGCAAGCCGCAGAGCCTCGTCGTTACAGGCCTGCACCTCCGCCCAGGCGGTCTTTGTCCCCAGGGCAATCACCGAACCGCAGAAACGGCTGATGCCGAGCTCCGTCATCACACGGAGCGTTTCATCGGGCGACATATGACAATAGTCGATGTGCGCGCAGATGTTTTGCTCGGGCTTGGCAAAAGGATGGGTATGAAAATCGATGATTTCAAAGGACATAAAACTTCCTCCTGTTATGATTTTTTCTCATCGGGACAAGGCCCCGGCTGTCAATATAACGGCGGTATTGTGCCGGTGTCATCCCGGCAAACCGTCGAAAAACCCGACAAAAAAATAAATCTCCGAACGGACGTGAGGTCGCACGGGCACCGTGTCATGTAGCGGGGGAACGATCGTATCCCGGTGGACGTTGCAGAAGATCAGACCGAATCCGTCACAGAGCATCCGCTCCCCTGCCCTTCCTCAGAAATCCGTGCAAAACCGCCTGCACATTCCGAAGTAGATTCATGGCAGGCCGCCTCGGTTTTCATTATACCGAAAGCGACCGCACCTGTCAAGTCGTGCGGCGAAATCATGATACGGAAAGAGAGTCAAATGACGAAGGAACCTGTTCGCGTCGGAATCGTCTGTCCCGGCCGGGCGGGATCCGGCATCCGGCCCGGCGATGCGGGGCAAAAGTTTTCCCGGAGGATTGACAAGCGCGCGGATTGATCGTATAATCATCAATAGACACGAACATTCCCGTTTCAACAGACAAGAAGATTCCCGTTCCAGCCGCCTGCCAAGTCCGAAACCGCCTGGCCCTTCGGCCGGTCTTCCTCCGTCCCCCGGTTTCCTTCTTAATAAAACAAGGGAGGTTCTTTCCGTGCAATACTACGATTACAACCAGAAACTGCGTATACCCGATAAACTTTTCACGCCGCTGTACGGCGTCCGGCTGAACGGCGGACTCCTCGGCTCGGTCTTTGAGAACGGCATCTCCTTTGTAAAAAAGAATTTCGACGTGGATCGGATGTGCTACTGGTACGATGAAAAGGCCGGCAAGCACCCCACCGCCGAACCCTATCAGTACAACACGCTCTGGGAAGGAAGACTCCGGGGGCAGACCGCCTCGCTCTTCCTGATGGAAGCGGGGAACGCCCTTCGGTGGCGCGAGGATCCCGAACTCCGCGCCACCATGGACGCGATCGTCAACTCGATCGAGGACGCGGCGGAAGCCGACGGATTCATCCTGCCGATCGACAAATCCCAGTTCGGCCGTATCGAGTACCCGCATTACACCCGCATCTGGCTGACCTACGGGCTTCTGGCCGCTCACCGCGCCGGAAACCGCCGCGCCCTGCCGCTCTTGCGCCGTTTTCAGGACTGGTTCAACCGCTGTCCCGACTTGCCGGTCATCAAATATACCAGCCTCGCCTTTCAGGGCGTGGTGGCGTCCCCGCAGATCTACTTCACCGAGGCCGGGCGCGAGGAGGATATGGAGATCGGGCGGGAGGCCTACGAGGAGACCTGGCGTCTTTCGCAGTTCATCGAACGCGGCGCGGAGGAAGCCGTCGCGGTACGCCGTCAGCCCGGCGTGGAACCCCACGCCCACGGCTCGGAGATCGAGGCCTACGAGGGGTATCTGGATCTCTACCGCTATTTCGGCGCGCCTTATCTCTTGAACGCCGTCCTCGGCTTCCGGGACGCTTATCAGCGGTCGTGGCAACACGTGGGCGGCGGCATCGTAATGATCGAAACCTTCCATGAAAAGAACCCCCTTACCCCCGGCTCGCGCTACTTCCGCAAGACCCACGAAGGAAAGCCCAGCACCTACAACGAGCTTTGTGCCTCGGCATTCTGGCTCCAGCTTCATCAACGTCTGCACCGCCTCTTCCCGGAAAACGAATCCTATGTTTTCGAGATTGAGCAAAGCCTCTTCAACGTGGTCGTTGCCAATCAGAACGGCGACCGGGAAATCCGATATCATGCCTATCTCGACCAAGAAAAATCGCATTTGCCCTTTACATATCACTGCTGTGCCGGGATCGGAAGCCGCATTTTCGGTTCGCTCCCCGAATATCTCTTTACCATGAAGGACTCGACCCTCAGCGTGGATATTTTTGCCCCCAGCACCCTGACGTGGGAAACCCCGTACGGGACCGTCACCGTCCGGGAGGAGACGTGTTTTCCGTATGACGGCAAGGTGACGCTCAGACTCGAGAGCGACGCCCCGCACGAGCTGACTCTCCGCATCCGTATTCCCTGCTACGCCACGGAGGAATTGCCCGTCCTGCTGAACGGGCAGACCGTGGCGATCGGCAAGCCGGGCAGCTACGTGGAGATCCCCCGCATCTGGCAGAGCGGCGATACTCTCGCCTTCACCGTCCCCATGACGCTCACCGCCCACCCCTACGAAGGCTATGACTGCGTGGCGGGCTACCGCGCCTTCTCCTATACCTACGGGCCGCTTCTCATGGCCGTCGCGGGAGCCGCGAACGACGCCGAGGTCGGCATTGCCCTGCCGGGGGACGGGAGTTCTCTCGCCGCCGCTCTCCGCCCGACCGACCGTCCTCTGCATTTTTCTATCGGAGACACAGGCACCACCCTCCTGCCGTATCTCGAAGTGCAGGATGAGCCTTTCACCTGCTTCCCCTTCTTCAAAAATTCCTGACCGAAGAGGAGCCGTCCCGGCGGCTCCTCTTTTGCAAAGCGCTCCCGGCTCTGGCAGAACTTTTGCCGCGTCCTGCCGGGCGCTTTTTCGGCTTTTTCGGACTCTCTGTTGATTTTCCGGCCGCGATATAGTAAAATAAAGGCGGAATCCGATCGCTCTCAATACCTATTGTAAAGAAAACTTTTCATAACAGGAGTGTATCTATGGAATTTACCAAAAAACTGGAGGGCGTGCGCCGCGCGCTGGCTCCCATGCGCTACATCACCCCGGAAGAAGGGGAATATTTCTTCGGATATTACGACCTCCCCGCCTACAATGCCGACGGCACCCGCCATCTGGCGTCGCGTCTTCCCTTTTCGGATCATGACCGCGGGCCGGAGGATGAGGTCGAGATCGGAGAGGTCGACGTCGAGACCCGCCGCTTTTATCCGATCGCGCGGACAAGTGCGTGGTGCTTCCAGCAGAACTGTATGCTCCAGTACGGCTGGGAGGATCCCGACCTTATTTTCTATAACACCTTTGAGAAGCAAGACGGCACCTATCACACCGTCCGCCGCAATCTGAAGACCGGGGAAGAGGCCAAGTCGAGCCGCGCGCTGGCCACCGTCTCGCGCAACGGGCAGTACGGTCTTTCGATCAACTTCCCGCGGGTCTGGGATTTCCGTGCCGGGTACGGCTACTGTAACACGAAGGATCGCTATTTCGACGACCATACGCCGAAGGAAGACGGCGTCTTCCTCTGCGACTTTGCAGGGAACGAAAAAATGCTTTTCAACTACGAAGAGCTAGACCGCCGCTTTGCCACGCCCGACAAGAAGGGGGCCAAGATCGTGGTCAACCATATCACGCTCAACCCCTCCGGCAACCGCTTCCTGATGCTCCTGCGTAATTTCCGCGATGAAGAACATCCGCACTGGTCGACCTCGCTCCTGACCGGGGATCTGCAGGGAAATCTGCGCCCCGTCTCGCTGGATACGATGGTCTCGCACTATTGGTGGCTGGATGACAAATATATCCTCGCCTACGCCAGCCCCGAGGACCATACCCCCGCTTCTTGGAAGGGACATCTCTTCCTGATCGAAGACTGCGACAGTCACCGTTACTGGAAGGTCGGCTCTCCTCTGCTTTCCGATGCGTGGGACATCCATTGCTCGGTCTCGCCTGACGGGCGGTATCTGATTGGCGACAGTTATCCGCCGGCCAAAGATGCGCGCTACGACGGAGACAGTGAGATCACGCCCGCCGGCTACCGTCATATCCGCATCCAGGATATGCACACCGGGAAGTCGGGCGTGCTTTGCGAGATCTATTCCCCCCTGCCGGAAAACGAGGATATCCGATGCGACCTGCATGCCCGCTTCAGCCGGGACGGTAAGCGTCTCTCTTTTGACTCGATCGCGCGCGGCAAGCGCGAGATCCTGGAAATCGATCTTACGAAGCTGGATTTGTAAACATTTCTTTATACATCCCTTTTCGTGACGAGGGCTCCGCGCAAGGGGTGTGCGGACGGGTGCTTGAATCGGAAGAGCCACGGAGCGTTGCCGTCGTTCTCTTCTCGGATTTCACGGCGGGCCGTCCGATCCCTTCCCCAAAAAAGCGAAGCGATCTCACCCGGTCGCTCCCTCCCGATAAACTTCCAAAAAAACGATGCAAAAGACCCGGATTTCAAAACCTGGGGAATTGCTTCTGGCGGCACGATATGGTAGAATAACGATCGTGAAAAAAACTGAAATTCTTTCAACGCGACGTCTTTTTCGGCGTCGCCCGGAGGCCGTATGAAATTTTTCAAACCCTTTCCGCATCCGCTCCCGCCCGTGATCCCCGATTATACTGTCCGCATCACCGATTTCGGTGCGGTCGCCGACGGCAAAACGCCGGCCACCGAAGCCATCCGGCGCGCGATTGAAGACGCGTCCGCGCACGGCGGCGGACACGTGGTGGTTCCGGCCGGCGTGTATCTGACCGGCGCCGTCCATCTGAAGAGCCGGATCGACCTGCATCTTGAGCGCGGGGCGGAACTTCTCTTCTCGGCCGATCCCGACGATTATCTGCCGCTCGTCTTTACCCGGATTGAAGGGATCCGCTGTTACAACTATTCTCCTCTGCTCTACGCCTATGAATGCGAGGATCTCTCGGTGACCGGGGAAGGAAAGCTGAACGGCCAGGGAGAGAAATGGTGGCCGACCGCCCTGGAAAACCGCACGGGGATCGAAGACCTCCTCCGCCAGGGAGCCGAAGGAACACCGGTCGAAGAACGCCGGTACGGTGACTTTCAGAAGTGGGGTCTGCGCCCTTACTTCCTGCAATTCGTCTACTGCAAAAACATCCTCATCGAGGGCGTCCGCTTTATCCATTCGCCCTTCTGGTGCGTGGCGCCGCTCTTCTCCGAGAACATCCTCATCCGCGGGGTGAGCTGGTTCTCTTCGCGGAAAGGAATCAACACCGACAGCGTGGACTTCGATTCCTGCCGCAACTGCCTGATGGAAAACTGCCATGTCGACTCCTCAAGCGATGACGGCGTCTGCGCCAAGTCGGGCAAGGACCGCGACGGCCGCGAGGCCGGCGTGCCGACCGTGAACGTGGAAGTCCGCAACTGCCGTTTTGACTGCGGAGGATGCGGCGTCGTCGTCGGGAGCGAGACCTCCGGCGGCATCGACAACGTCTGGTTTCACGACTGCGAGATCAACGAGAGCCGGCAAGCCATCCACGTCAAGAGCGCGGCGGGGCGCGGCAGTTACGTCCGCAACGTCGATTTTGACAACATCCGCGCCGGCCGCGCGACGGGCGGCATCGTCCTCTCCACGCATTATTTCATGAAAGAGGGCGACGCGCTGACCGAAATGCCCGAGGTCTATAACATCTCGCTGGAAAACTGCTCGGTAGAAAAGTCCTATCACGGCCTGAATGTCACCGGCTTCCAGTATCATCCCCTGCGTGAGATCTATCTGAAAAATATCGATATCGGTGCATGGGAACGCCCGATGACCGTGGAATGGGTGGAGGGCATCCATATGGAAAACGTCCATGCCACGCATCACGAGCGCTACGAATGGCGCGAACTCATCGAGCCGATCCCCTATCATGACTGAAAAAAGAAAAGACCATCTCCCCTGCGGGACGCTCTTTTCCTTTGGCGGCGGGTGACTGTTCGCTCAAAAAAATCTCATTTTCCGATCATGTTTATAATCGTTTTGATCATTATGATCGCGCATAATTGACAAAATTGATCAAACAAGCTATATTGAAAACGTAGAAGCCGTCAAAACGGTCAAAAAGTAAAACGAGGTATACGCCATGAAAATGAATCTTGACTGGGCGACCGCCGCCGCCTTTATTGAAGATGCCTTTGTCGGGGTCGGGGTTCCCCGGGAGGATGCAAAGATCTGCACGGACGTCCTTCTGGAGAGCGACCGAAGAGGCATTGAGTCCCACGGGTGCAACCGTTTCAAGCCGATCTACATCGACCGCATCCGCGCCGGGATCCAGAACCCCGTGACGAATTTTGAAGTGGTGAAAGAAACGCCGACCACCGCCGTGGTAGACGGGCACGACGGCATGGGGCAGGTCATCGGTACCCGCGCTATGCAGATGGCGATCGACAAGGCCTCCGCCCTCGGCATGGGCATGGTAGCCGTCCGCAATTCCTGCCATTACGGCATTGCGGGCTATTACAGTTCGATGGCCGCCAAGGCCGGGATGATCGGCATTACGGGAACCAATGCCCGCCCCTCGATCGCGCCGACCTTCGGGGTGGAGAATATGCTCGGCACCAACCCGCTGACCATCGGCTTCCCGACCGATGAAGAATTTATCTTTAATCTCGACTGCGCCACCTCGATCACCCAGCGCGGCAAGATCGAGTATTACGACCGCATCGGCAAGGATACGCCGGCCGGCATGGTCGTCGGGCGGGACGGGAAACCCAAGACCGACAGCCACGCCATCCTGCGCGAACTGAACACCGGGGAGGCCGCACTGGCTCCGCTCGGCGGGATCGGGGAGGAACTGGCCGGATACAAGGGGTACGGCTACGCCACCGTCGTGGAGGTGCTTTCCTCCGCGCTGGCCTGCGGCAATTACCTCAAAATGCTCACGGGCATCGGCGAACACGGCGAAAAAGTCCCCTACCACCTCGGTCACTTCTTCATCGCCATTGACATCCGCGCCTTCTCGGGTCTGGAAGAATTCAAAAAGACCGCCGGAAACATTATGCGCGCCCTCCGCGCCTCCCGAAAAGCGCCGGGGCAGGATCGCATCTACACCGCAGGCGAGAAGGAATGGCTGGTCTTCCAGGAACGCAAGGAAACCGGCGTGCCGATCAACGACGCCGTACAGGCCGAAATGATCGAAGTGCGGAACGAACTGGGACTGACGCAATACACCTTCCCGTGGGAGAAATAAACGGCGAAGGATATACCCGTTGCCAAAAAGGGGACAGAGGATGTCCCCTTTCCTCTTGACCGCGGAAGAAAAAAGGCTATACTGATAAAGGAAGCAAAAACCGACGGCGCCGGGCAGCGCCGCGCCGGGAGCCAAAGGAGGAGAGCCGTGGGCATCGGAGAAAGAGAAGAAAAGATTCTCGCCCTCTTGGAAAAAGAGGAAGAGGCGTCGGTCAGACGCCTGAGCTCGCTCCTGTTTATCAGTGAGCCGACCGTCCGGCGCGACCTCTGCCTGCTGGAAAAGCAGGGAAAACTCATCCGCACGCACGGCGGGGCCGTCCTGCGGCAGGAACCGCTCGGGCGCAACCTTCCGCTTTTCCGGAGGGAAAAGGAGGACGGGGAGGCGTCTTTGTCAGGCTCCTGCCTGATTGTTCTTCTTTTTTCCCTCGGTTGCGTGGATGAATTCCGCCACCTTGAGCCCGAAAAGATTTTCTCCCTTTTCGTTTTCCATGACGTCGATCTGGCAATGCGTCCCCTCGTATTGATAGAACGTATACAACGAGGGATCGATCCCGAAATGCCGGAGCGTGGAGACCAGCAGTTCCAGCTGTTCAGGCCGGTTTTCCATATCCTTGTCGCTTGTTAAGATCAT
This sequence comes from uncultured bacterium, assembly GCA_949282345.1. Taxonomy (GTDB): domain Bacteria; phylum Bacillota; class Clostridia; order Oscillospirales; family CAG-272; genus UBA1740. Next base: position 39,241 of record CASDOQ010000050.1, read on the forward strand.
CATGGGCGGATAGGTCTCTTCGGTCCCGACGTAGTATAACGGCGCGGCCTCATCGACGATCACGCGGCGGGGATCGACCCCGCGTTCCTTAAGAACGTTGAAGTGCACGGTCGGCTGTCCGGCATCATGGAAATATCCCGAGATCTCCCCGGGTTCGATCCCCCGTGCGCGGAAAAACTGCGTGGCAAAGCAGAGCATCATCGAAAGATACGCCCCGGCCGAAGCACCGCCGATATAGATCGCGGTAGGCCGGATCACATCCCCCATGCGGTGCATCAGCGCGTCGACCGCATCGGCCGCGTCATTCACAAAATCGGGATAAGACGCATGCGGATAAAGCCGGTAGGCTGCGCTTGCGCAGGCAATGCCGCGGGCGGTCAGCTCCGGCGCCCCCGGGATGCCTTTTCCGCCCCCCTTAAGTCCGCCCCCATGAAAAAACAGAAAGACGGGATACTCCTGCCCCTCTCCGTCCGGCAGATACACATCCAGTAAATGTTCTTTCAAACCATCTGCAAGATACGGAAGATCTGCGTATTTTCTCATTTCTTTCACCTCAAGCTTTTCAAGTAGCCAAAACCGCGCTTTCAAGCGGCCAAAACCGGGCGGAATGCCGCCGTCCGGCGATGATTTGCTTTTATTATACCTCTTCTCTCCGCCGTGTCAAGTGGCCGGGGAAAAATCCCCGGCGGCATTTGCCCGGATGTCATATTCCCGATGCCCGGCGCATAGAGTGGTAGCGATACGAAAAATACCAAAAGGAGAAAAGAGGATGGAAAATACGGAAAAAGAATACGCACGCGCCGTTCAGCTCGATACGGTGCGCGATGCGGTCGGGGCGGAGTGTACGGCGGACTACGTTCTGCCGGACTATATGCCCGAGGCGCGCCGGATCCTGCGGGTCGAAGCGCGGGCGATCCCCGGCGGAAAATACGTGGATGCGGGGCGGGCGGAATTTGCCGGCACGGTGGCCCATACCGTCCTGTATACCGATGGCGACGGCAAGCTTTCGGCCGTCACCGTGAACGGGGATTACACCTTCTCCTGCCCGACCGACGCGGGCGACGGAGATGTGATCGCCTTGGCAGATACGCAGGTCGAAAGCACGGCCTGCCGTCTCGGCGGCCCGCGGAAAATGAGCCTCCGCTCGACCCTGCGGAGCCGGGTGCATCTGCTCAGCGACCGCCCCCTGCCGGAGCCCGAATGCAAAGAGGGAGCCGAGGTCCTCCGCACCCCTGCCGTCTGCCGTCGGCTCTTATACCGGGAATGCGACGGCTTTCCGCTTTCCGACAGTATCCCCGTGGAGGGGGTCGCGGCGGAGGAGATCCATCCGCTCTTATGCGACGGGGTACTTTCCTTCCGGGAGGTACGCGCCGCAGAGGAAAGCGTCCTTCTGCGCGGAGAGGCGCTTTTGCGCGTGCTGGCCGTGACCGAATCGGGCAGGCCGCTCTCCTATCAACGCAAGATCCCCTTTGAAGAAGAGATAGAGATGCCGGGAGCCTGCCCGCACGATACCGCGATGGCCTTCGGCTGTATTCCCTCTTTCTCACTGAATCTCAGCGATACGGGAGAAGGGAACGCCGCCATCGATATAGACGCGACGGCCAACGCCGAGATCCTTCTCTTCCGCGAGGAGGAGATCTGCCCCGTGACCGACGTATACGGTACCGCTGCCCCCCTGCATACGACCGCCCTCTCCCTGCCGCTTCTGCATCACGTCGGCGCATCGAGCGGCTTTTACACGGTCAGCGGGAGCGACCGCGCCGGCCGCGACGAGATCGGAGAGAGCGTGCTGGATGCCTGCGGCAGCGCAAAACTCCGAAAACCCGAATGCGAAAACGGAAAGCTCGTCATCCCGGGAGAACTGCGCGCCCGGCTCCTGCTCACCGCCAGGCCGGAAGAGGGACGCGAATATCCTTCGGTCTTCCCGCATGAATTCACCTATTCCTTCCGTATCGTCACCGATATCCCCTGCCGCGGGGAGGAAGAAGCCCTGCGCACCGACTGCCGCGCCGAGGTGCTCTACCTGCGCCCGCATATCGAGCCGGACGGCTACAGCGTGGACGCCGAACTGGCCCTGCGCGTCTCGGCCTGCACCGGGGAGGAGATGCGGCTCATCGAAACGGCAGAAGCCGACCCGACCCCCTATCCCGAGAGGAGCGGGGACATCCGCGTGCTTTATCCCGAGGACGGTGAAAGCCTCTTCTCGGTGGGGAAGCGCACCCATGCCGCGCTCGATACGCTCTGCCGCGCCAACCGTCTTCCTCCGCTCGGTGCGGCGGAAGCGGCCGACCCGCATTCGCTCGACGGGGTCGGCTATCTGCTGATCTTCTGATCCCTCGTGCAGAGAAAGTAACTTGCCAACAGAAGTGCAACACCTTTCCGAAAGATTTTTTCATTCCAAGTTTCGGGAATCCCCCGAGAAACCAAAAACGCCCGGCTTTTGCCGGGCGTTTTGCATCGTATTGTTTACATTTAATTCTTTCTTTTGTTTCGGCTCATTCCGTGGGTCGGATGAGCCAGGCACGCACCCGGTCAAAGGCCAGCCGGATGTCGGCGACAGGATCTTCGCCGGTCTCGCGCTCCACCGTCAGGAATCCGTCGTACCCCACTTCCCGGAGGGCCTCGAGATAGGCCGGAAAATCCACGTTCCCCTCTCCGACCGGCGTCTCACGGAAATAATCGGCGACGTTCAGGGCCTCGATCCCCCCACGGGCAAAGCTGTCGTATACGATCAACGGGTCGGTCTGCTTCAGCATCACGCCGTCCTTCACGTGCGTATGGACGATATACGCCCCGAGGAGCCGCACCGCTGCGACAGGATCCTCCCCCGTGACCATCACAAGGTTCGCGGGGTCAAGGTTCACGCCCACGCCGCCCTCGGTCTCCTCGAGGAACTCCCGCAGAACGCAGGCAGGCTCGGGGCCGGTCTCGATGGCCAGCGTAACGCCCTTGGTTACGGCATGGCGGCCGCATTCGGTGATCGCCTCCAGCATCGCACGCCGGATGGGGTCGTTCCGATCTTTCCGAATGACTCCGACGTGCGTGGTGACGACGTGGGTGCCGAGTTCGGCGGCCAGATCGATGATCGCCTTGGTCTTTTCGATCCGCGCGGGATTCTCTTTTGCGATCTCAAATCCGTGCCCGCCGAGGTCGCCGCAGAGCGCGCTGAGGGTCAGCCGGTTTTCCCGGAGGCGTTCGCGCAGAGCCGCGACCGACACAGGCGTCATATTCTCGGGGCAGATCTCCCCCGAGACGGCATAGATCTGCACGCCCTCCGCCCCGAGAGAGGCGGCCAGCGCAAGGCTCTCGTCCAGCCCCCGGCGGAAGCAATCGGGAATCACGCCGAGTTTCATCTTCACACCTCCGCCGGGAGCGAGACCCACTCTCCGCGGCTCTTCAGCGCGGCCTCGCGTACCGCCGCCACTTCGAGCGTTTCGGCCGGGTCGAAGGAGAGCTGCCCGTCCCCGTAAAACCGGCAGATGTCGGCAAGCAGCGCATAGAAATATTCCGACGTGACGGCGGTCTGCTTTTTCCTGCCGTCCGCCATGACCGCCTCAACGCCGTACGGGTACTCGGGCGAGAAGAGGACGGTGGCCGTCCGGCTTTCGCCGTAATCGATCCCGATCCGATACTCTTCCCCCCTGCTCTCCGTGCGCACGCGCAGGGCGCCCGTCCCCATGATGCTGACCGCCATTTCGATCGGGTGGATGATATACTCCGCCATGTCCCTTCCCCGGCCGGTCACCGTCAGGCTCTGCGCTCCCCGGAAGTCGCGTAGTTCCCCGGCATACCGAAGCGCCGAGGTCGAAAAGAAGGGGGTCTTGTATTTCGTCGCCAGCGCAAAGATCGCTTTCGCCGTGGCCGTATCGGGGGCAAAGGTCTTGTCGATATAGGTCGGCTTCCCGTAAGGCAGGGCGATCCCGGCGTACGGGAGATGCTTGTCGGGATCCGAAGGAGCGAGGATCATCAAGACGTCGCTCTTCTCGCAGACCTCTTCGGCGGTCGCACAGGCTTCCACCCCCTGCTCGCGGCACCAGTCATCGGTCGTTTTCCCCGTGACGGGCGAGACCTCGCTTTCCGCCCAGGCATAGGCGACCCTGTACTGCTTGCCGTTTTCGCGGTTATACCGCTCGATCCATGCCGGATAATGGTCGGCATGCCAGTTGGAGAGATAATAGTCCAGAATGCCGATCTTCACGGCCGGTGCTTTCGCGTCCATCAGAGCGTGACCTCTCTTCCTTCGGCGGCCGAAAGATAGATCGCATCCAGCAGTCTGGCGGTCTCCAGCACGCCCTCGATATTGCCCTTGTTCTTCACCCCGGTGCGGACCGAAGCGATGAATTCCCTGTCCTCGCACAGGTACATATTTTCACTCTGTATCTCGGGCGTTTCGCTTTGCAGGGTCGAGCCGTCGGTGAAGGTAAAGCCCTTGCAGTAGTTGTAGCGCACGCCGCCCTTGTCTCCCAGCAGATCGACGAACATTTCATCCTTCTCGATATTCTGCGCCCACGCGCCGTTGAAGGAGATGTTCGCCTTGTCGGTCCGCACGAAGCCCGAAATAAAGTCCTCCACGTCATTCGTGCCGTTTTCGGTATCGGCGGTATCCTCGGCCCACATATTCCGGTAGCGGTAGGCCTTCATATCCTTCGCCATCTCCGAATACGCCGCACCCGAGACCGAGCGGACATTCGCCCCGCCGAGGATATAGAGGATCAGATCAAAGAAATGCACGCCCCAGTCGATCAGCACGCCGCCGCCCGACTCACTCTTGGTGGTAAACGCGCCGCCCAGCCCGGGGATCGAGCGGAAGCTGCGGAACGAGCAGTATACGTGATAGATCTTCCCGAATTTCCCCTCCGCGACCATGCGGGCCAGTTCCTCCACCGGGCGGAAGAAACGGTTGCAGACACCGATCTGCAGGATCTTTCCGCAGGCGTCGGCCTCTTTCGCCATTTCAAGCGAGCGCGGATAACTGACGGTGATCGGCTTTTCGCAAAGCACGTGCTTGCCGGCCCGCAGAGCCTCCAGCGTAATGGCGTGGTGAGAGAAGTTCGGGGTCAGCACGAAGACCGCCTCGACCTCGGGATCGGCCAGAACCTCCCGGTAATCGGTCACCACCTTCTCCGCAAACCGAAATTCCTTTTGCAGGGCCTCGGCCTTTTCCTTGATACTATCGCACAGGTATTTGACCCGCACGCCTTCGATCTTTCCGAGGGCGGGAAGATGCGCGTTGTGGGCGATCCTTCCGCATCCGATAACGGCAACGACAGTCTCTTTCATGGTTTTTCCTCCTTGCATGGAGCGGTGCAGGGCCGCACCGGCCCGCCCGCTTTGACTCCATCCTATCACACCGTATCGTGCGGCACAATAGACGAGGATGGCAGATTTTTTAACTTTTTTTGTCTTTTCCTCTCAGAAGATCCGACATTCCCCTTGAAACGCCCGGCGGGAAAGGCTATAATCAGGGTAGCCCGCCATCCCGGAAAGGAGCCACGGAAAACGAAATGCGAAAATTTCACATCAACCATTTTTTTGCCGAAGAACCGCAAAAATGCGGGGATCTGCTGATCTATCAGATCGGTACGCTCTATTGTGACGAAAAAACCGGCTACGATACCCATATGCACAAGAATTTTTTTGAACTGACTGCCGTGACGGGCGGGCAGGGCGAGGTCAGCGCCAACGGCAATCCGATTGCGGTCCGAAGCGGGGATATTTTTCTTTCCTACCCCTTCGATACCCATAAGATCGTCTCGGATCCCGCCGATCCGCTTCGTTATCATTTTTTGGCTTTTGACACCGTGAACGAGCCCTTCCGCTATCAGCTTGAGCGCGTGACGAAGGAGTTTACCGCCCCCGCGGAACGGCTCTTCTGTGACGGGGAGATCCTTTCGTCGCTCGGACGCGCGGTCTATGAACTCGACGGCGGCGAGGCCTTCCACACCGAATACTGCTCGCGCCTGCTCGACTGCGTCCTCATCCGCCTGCTCCGGCATTATTTCCCGAGCGGTAAGGACTTTCATAAGCCCGGACGCGAAGAAATGCTGGTCTTTTCGGTGATGAATTACATCAACACGCATCTCTATTCGCTGACCTCGCTGACCGAACTCTGCCGGGAATTCAATTACGAATATTCCTATCTCTCCAAACTCTTTTCTGCCACGGCATCGCGCACATTGGAGGACTACTACCGCCATCAGCGCATGGAGACCGCCCGGGCGCTCCTGCATGACGGATACCGGGTGAGCGAGACGGCGGAGGCCCTGCATTACGCGTCGGTCTACTCGTTCTCCGCCGCCTTCCGGCGGCAGTACGGCATCTCTCCGATGCAATATAAAAAGGGGCTTGCTTCTCCTCTGAACCCCCCCGCCCCCTGACCGGCCGGACATCCCGCTTCCCCCTCGGGCGGCAGCCCCCGCCTTTTTGCCGCTTTTGCCGCGCCTCTTTTCCGTTCTCTTTTCCGCTTTCTTTGCCGTCCCCTCGCCGCACGCACGCCTTTTGGCCGCGCGCCCGCCTTTTCCGAAAAAAGAAAAATCCCCGGAGTTCTCTTTCTCCGGGGGTTTTCCTCTCTTCCGGCCTGCCGGAAGTTGTTTTTTTCTTTAGGTCTCGTAGCTGTCGTCGATCTTCAACGAAGCCTCACGGCTTTCCTCCGAGATATACTCCAAGGGATCGACCGACGCGCCCTTGACCTTCAGCTCAAAGTGCAGGTGCGGCTCATCCGCCCCTTCGATCATCGCGGTATCTCCCACCGTGCCGATGACCTGCCCGGCCTTCACGCGGGTGCCGACCTTCACGTTGTCGGGAAGCGTGACCGAAAGGTTCTTATAAATGCTCTCGCCTTCCCCCGTATGAGAAATTGTCACCGTAGTCCCCATCATCGGGTCGCTGACAACGCCGGTAATCTCACCGTCCGCCGCCGCAAGCACCTCGTCCCCGATCGAGCAGGCGATATCGATCCCGGTATGCACGCGCCAGTCGTTCATGGTCATGGAGTAGACCGGCATGCTGTCATCGTGCCCCTTGGCCACTGCGCCGACAACGGGAGAAGAAAACTCGGGCAGTACGTTGGCGGGCGGGGTGACGGGGGTCGGATCCTTTTCGGTCACAGGCGGAGCCTGCGTGATGGGCGGCAGGGTCGCCGGCGGGGTCGTTTGGGGGAGAGGCGTTACGTTCCCCCTGTTGGCGGCGGCCGTGATGCCGATGACAATGGCCGTCACGCACAAAACAGCCACGATCACGATATACAGAAGTTTGTTGAGATTCTTGGTGTTTTTGGTTTCCATTCGTTTGCTTCCTTTCGCAATTTCTATCCCTATTCTTTCCATCCTGTACAGCTTTATGCAACCGGCAAAAAAAATTTTTCCGAAGCGAAAGAAAAAACCGAGCTAAGAAAGCGAAAAAAGGCGCACCGGGGAAACAAAAAGGCGCAGGGGGTCTTCTTGACAAAGCGGCCGCCCGGCGATATACTGAAAGCGATCCCGCCCGCCGCGCCGAGGTGCGGCCCGGCGGAAAGAGGAGAAAAACAATGCCAAAAACAGCCGAAACGCTTAAAAAGATCCGTGCCGACCTTTTCGGGATGGCCGATCCCGCCTACCGCGATTTTCACGCAGCGCTCATCCCCATGGTCGACAAAGCCCGGGTCATCGGCGTGCGCACGCCGGCCTTGCGCCGATACGCCCGCTCCCTGCCGAAAGAGGAGAGCGCCGTTTTTCTCGCCTCCCTACCGCATGAATATTATGAAGAGAAGAATCTTCACGCCTTCCTCTTGGAATCGATCCGCGAACCGGCTTTGCTCGTTCCGGCGCTTGAAGACTTTTTCCCCTGCATCGATAACTGGGCGACCTGCGACATGATGAACCCGCGCGCCCTTGCCGGGATCGAGCCTCCCGCTCTCTTTCAACTGGCCGCCGGATGGATCTCTTCTCCCCCGGTCTATGCGGTGCGTTTCGGGATCCTGACGCTCCAGCGGTATTTCCTCTCGGAGCAGGGCGCCGACCCGCAGGCGCTGTCGCTGGTGGCGGGGATCCGCCGCGAGGAATATTATATCCGCATGATGGCCGCATGGTTCTTTGCCACGGCGCTCACCCTGCAATACGACGCCACGCTCCCCTACTTTACTTCGGGAGAGCTTCCGCTTTTTATTCATAATAAGGCAATCTCCAAAGCGCGGGACAGTCATCGCATTCCGAAAGAGCGTAAAGCCGCCCTCGCCGCCCTGCGCCGCCCCGCCCCCACAGAGGGCGTGCGCTGAATCCTCCCCATGAAAAAAGCATCCTCGCGAAATGGCGACGGATGCTTTCTGTTTAGCCAACCAAAAAATTATGCTTTTTTCCCTCTCCCGATACGGGAAAGATCGGCATAGGAATAGACGCTCCCGGATTCGAGGTAAAAAATCTCGATGTCGGAATGCCTGTCTTTCAAAAGATCGGCCAGATAGCGCATTCCGGCGCGCTCGGATTCGATATGTCCGAGCACCAAAAGGGCTTTGGGATACCCCATCTGTGCGTAATCTCTTGCAATTTCCGAAAGAGACCACTCGTGCACTTCCCCGGTCAGAATAAAATCATATTCCTCAAATTTTTTAGAAATCTCCCCGCGCGCGCCGAAGCAACAAACGACCCGCCGAGTGGCCTTATCCATACTTCCCGCAATCCTGACGTGCTCGATATGGAGCTTTTCTTCTAACAGGGCGGCCAGTTCCGGGGCGGTCATGGGCTGATCCAGAAGAATGGCATCCTCGCCGCCGTGCTGCCCGTCTAAGATCTGCTCGCCGGGCAGCCCCATATAGCGGAACATTCCCTGGGAGATGAGGTCGGGGTCGGCCGCATGGGCATAGTCATGAAACCGCAAAACCGCCACGCCGGACTCCTCGATCAGCTTCTTTTTCTCGCGCCCGATCGCGGTCACTTCCTCCCCATTCGCAAGCCCGTAATAGACCGGCTCATGCACGATGAGAAGATCCACGCCCCTCTCGCGGCACTCTCTGATCAAGGCAGGAGTGGCAAACATCGTTACCGCCGCCCGTTTCACTTCGCGCTCCCCGTCCCCGGCAATCAGACGATCTCCCGTGTTTTGCGGGGAAAAACCGGGTGCCATCGCTTTCAATTCATCAAACAATTCCGATACCTTCATATTCTCTCCGATCTCTCGCGCAGGCCTGAATTCCGAAATCGCAGAAGAGACTTCCTCTGCCACGGGCTCCCGCACGAAAAAGATTTGCCCATATTATAAACGTTTTTTCGGCTTTTTTCAAGACTCTATTGAAAAAAGCCGAATGCTTGACTTTTTTCTCTGCTATGTTATACTAAGGTAGAACTGTTTTACGTCAGGCAAACAACTGCGATATCCCCTCTTTCCGGGCTTCGGTTTTCTGCATTCTGTCTCCCCGGCAGGAATCAAAATCAAAAGATCTACGATAAAAAGGAGCCCTCCATGCTTCCCCATATTTTTCCCACCCCGCGCAACCTGACTTACACCGGTTTTCCCCTGCGGGATCGCCTGCCGCAGTGCCGGTCGGGCGGTGCTGTGATACCGTCACATTGCTCCAGGCGGCTGATTTCGGTACCGAAAAAGGACTACCGCGTGTCTACACATGGTTCTTTCGCGATCCTGCTCCGCGCATACTCGGTTTCTGCTCACTCATCTGGGAAGACGGGATCGCACAAGCCTATCCCATCGAATACGGCGTGGAGACCGGCAATCTGTACGGCGGTTTCAAGACCGATCTCCCTGCCGGGACGGTGAAGCGCGTGGATGACGAAGCGGGAAACAACGACCCGGACGGTTCCTCCGAATTCCAGCCGACCGCCGTAGTTCCACGTAACGAATGGATCGGAGCGATGGCCTATTTTTCCGACGTTTTCGTTCTTCCGGACTCCGGCAACGGCGAGCGGACGGTATACGGATGGTCGATCAAAAATCCCCGGCCGGAGGTCGCCATTCGCGAGATACGGATCCTCCCGGGACGGAATGCAAAGGAGGGGAAAACCCCGGTTTGCCTCTTCGGCGTACTGGTCTGATGCCGGCTTCATAGATGTACCGCTACGAACAATCTGTTTGGAAATAATTGTTTCTTTCTTCAAAGCAGAACATTTTTCAATATAAATAAAAAACGCTTTTCGACCAACGGAAGAAAAGCTAATTTAATTATTAATTATTCATCAGCGAAGCGACTTCATTCTTCATTATTCATTCAAAATCCGCTTGAGATAAATGAATAATGAATGATGAATAATGAATAGTGAATAATACAAACAAAAATCCGCCTTCTTTCGAAAGCGGATTTTGTTTGGTGCACCCTCAGGGACTCGAACCCTGGACCCACTGATTAAGAGTCAGTTGCTCTACCAACTGAGCTAAGGGTGCATCGCTCAACGGGTAATATTATACCCGGGAATCTGTACTTTGTCAAGGGGTTTTTGAAAAAACTTCTCTTTTGCTTGTACCAACGGCTCCCGCGCGCCCTTCTGCGCCGGATCTTTTCTGCCGCTGCCGCCGCCCTCGGCCGCCCGGCCTTTTTCACCCTCTCCCGCCGGATTTTGCCCGCCGTTCGCCCGACCGCTTTCTCCGCCTTTTTCTTGCCCCGCTCCTCGCCCCTGCCGCTCTTTTCGGCTTTTCCCGCACCGGCAGAAAGAGCCCGGGATTCTCTTTTTTGAAAAAGCGCGAAAAATCTTGCTTTTTCTTCCTGTTTCTGCTAAGATAAGAAAGACGCCGTGTCAGGAGGCGTCCGCATAAAAAGCCCGCCCCGGTCAATCCTATGAAAAAAAGGAGTTTTCTTATGGATTGGCAGGCTCTTCTTACCGGCGTGACCGATTTTCTGCGTACTACGGGTGTCCGCATCCTCTTCTCCCTGATCCTTCTTTTCGTCTCCTTCCGCGTGATCAATCTTCTTGCGCGGCGGATCGAAAAAAAGAAAAAACTCAAGCGCTATGACAAAACACTGACCAAGTCATTCCTCTACCTCGGAAAAATTCTGGCAAAAACCCTCGTCACCCTGGCGCTCATCGGATACCTCGGCATCGACACCAGCGGATTTGCGGCGCTCCTCACCTCGCTCGGCGTGGGAGTCGGGCTGGCCGTCAACGGCGCGCTCTCCAATATGGCGGGCGGCGCTCTGATCCTTTTTTCCCGTCCCTTCCGGATCGACGATTATATTGAAGTCAGCGGGTATGAGGGAACCGTGGAAGACATCCGCCTCGTCGCGACCCGTCTGCGCACGATCGACAATAAGGTCGTCTATCTGCCAAATGCCTCCGTCTCCTCGGGGACGATCATCAACTATTCCGAGGAGCCCTTCCGCCGTCTTGATCTGCCGCTCACCATCGGATACGAAACCGATACCGCCGCCGTGCGCAAGATCGTCCTCTCGCTCCTCTCGCGGGATCCGCGCGTCCTGCACGACCCGGAGCCGATCATCACCCTCGGGGATTATTCTCCCTCGGGAGCCGAACTGACCTGCAAGGCGTGGGTGAAGAACGAGGATTACTGGGACGCACGCTTTGACCTGCTGGAAGCCATCAAGGAATCTCTCCGGGCGGCCGATATCCGATTCCCCGGTACCCGGATAGACCTCGTATAGTTTGCAATTCATCATCATGGAAAGGAAACAGTATTATGCAAAGAGAAAAACTCAGCTCACGGCTCGGGTTCATCCTGCTGAGTGCCGGATGCGCCATCGGATGCGGGAACGTATGGAAGTTCCCCTGGATGACGGGACAGAACGGCGGGGGCGGCTTCGTCCTCCTCTACATACTCTGCCTGATCCTGCTCGGCCTCCCGGTCATGACCATGGAATTCGCCCTCGGACGCGCCTCCCAGGCCAGCCCCGTGCGGATGTACCAAAAACTTGAAAAGCCGGGGCAAAAGTGGCACCTCCACGGCTATCTTGCCCTCTTCGGCAACATCTGCCTCATGGCCTTTTACACGGTCGTTACCGGCTGGATGTTCTATTACTTCTATCAGTTTTCCGTCGGGCAGTCGGCGTCGCTCTCCTTCGGCGCCATGATCTCCGACCCGCTTGTGAACCTGGTCGGGCTGGCGATCACCGTCATCATCGGATTCGGCGTCCTCTGCTTCAACCTGCAAGGCGGGCTGGAACGGGTGACCAAGTACCTGATGGGCGCGCTCTTTCTCCTGCTGATCGGGCTGGCGGTGCGGAGTTTCACCCTGTCGGGGGCCGCCGAGGGGCTTTCCTTCTATCTGGTGCCCGACTTTACGAAGATCAACGGCAGCGTGATCGTGGCGGCCATGAACCAGGCCTTCTTCACGCTTTCGCTCGGGATCGGCGCCATGGCCATCTTCGGCAGTTATATCGGCAAGGAACGTTCCCTGCTCGGGGAATCGGTCAATATCATCATGCTCGACACCTTTGTGGCTCTTTTTGCCGGGCTGATCATCTTTCCCGCCTGCTTCACCTATGGGGAGGAGGTCGGGGGCGGCCCCGGGCTTCTCTTCAACACGATGGCCTCGGTCTTCAACCACATGGAGGGCGGGCGCGTCTTCGGTTCGCTCTTTTTCCTCTTCATGGTCTTTGCCGCACTCTCCACGGTCCTCGCGGTTTTTGAAAATATTCTCGCCTGCGTGCGCGAACTGACCGGATGGAGCCGCCCGAAGGGATGCCTCGTCTGCGGCATCGGGATGTTTCTTATCTCGCTGACCACGGCGCTCGGGTACAGCGTCTTCCGCTTTCAGCCCTTTGCGGAAGGCTCCGCATGGTTGGATTTCTGGGATTTCATCGTCTCGACCAACCTTTTGCCGATCGGCGCGTTCTGCTTCTCTCTCTTCTGCTGTCACAAGATCGGCTGGGGATGGGAGGCTTTCGTGGCCGAAGCCAATACCGGCCGCGGTCTGAAGATCCGGCCGTGGATGAAGCCGCTCTTCCAATGGGTCGTCCCGGCGATCATTCTCTTCCTCTATATCTTCGGGCTTGTCACCTTCCCGTGGTGACGCCAAACCAAAAGCCCTGATTTCAGAATTTCCCGCGAAAATACAAAAGCCCCGGAAGGGGCTTTTTTGATGCGCGATATACAATCGCTCGGCACATCCGTGTATATCATGGCAGAGACGCGGAAGCGTTCTGCCCCGCAAAAAAGAAAGAGGCAACGGCGGGGAAAGGGAGGCAGAAACTTCAGAGCGAAAGAGGCTCCGCAAGCAAAGCGCGCCAGCGCTCGGTCAGAGCAGGGAGCGACAGGGCCGCGTTGGCGGGGCTGGTCGAAGGCAGGCAGACCGCCTCCCGGCCGCAGACCGGGAAGAGATAGCGGCGATAGACCTTTTCCGCCGTTCGCCCATTGACGAAAATGCCGCGGATCGGCGCGGCAGAAAGGATCCTGCCGATATCGTTCGGTACGACGTCGGTGATGCTGGCGTCGGCGCTCCCGGCGATCCGGCAGGAGGCGATGACGTCCCACACCGCCACCCCGTGCGCAAGAAGGAAGGAGCGTCTTTCGGGAATACCCGACGGCAGATCCTCGGAAAAGAGCGCCGCCATCACCCGCCAGAAGCGGTTGGCCGGATGCCCGTAAAAGAATCCGACTTCCCGGGAGGCGACAGACGGGAAACTGCCAAGGATCAGCACGCGCGAGCGGCTGTCATAGACCGGAGGGATCGGATGTCTCTGTTCTTCTTTCTCCATGTAAACAAAACCTTTCATATCCCTGAAAAAGCGACCGCCCGGTTCCCCCGGGCGGTCTTGGTTTTGTCCCGCGTTTTATCAGCGCGGGATCTCTTCCATCACGAAGGCTTCCAGAATATCGCCCTCTTTGATATCGTTGAAACGTTCGAGGCTGATGCCGCATTCGTATCCGGCGGCGACCTCCTTCGCATCGTCCTTGAAGCGGCGCAGAGAGGCGATCTTATCCTCGGCGATCACCGTGCCGTCACGCACGATACGGATCTGCGAGGCGCGCATCACCTTGCCGTCCAGCACGTAGGAACCGGCGACCGTACCGACGCTCGAAACGTGGATCGTCTGACGGACCTCGGCGTGGCCGAGCAGGTTCTCGCGGAACTTCGGCGCGAGCATCCCCTTCATAGCCGCCTCGACCTCTTCGATGCACTCGTAGATGATACGGTAGGTGCGGATCTCCACACCGTCCCGCTTGGCGGAGTCAAGCGCCCCGCGGTCGGGTCGGACCGAGAAGCCGATGATGATGGCGTTGGACGCCTTGGCCAGCATCACGTCGCCTTCGGTGATCCCGCCGACGGCCGCATGAATGATATTGACCTTGACTTCCTCGTTGGAGAGTTTCAGGAGCGAGGCCCGCACCGCCTCGGCGGAGCCGGCCACGTCGGCCTTCACGATGATATTCAGGGTTTTGACCCCCTCGCTGATCCGCGAGAACAAGTCGTCAAGGCTGGCGCGGGAATTCGCCTTGAAGGCCTCCTGCTTTGCCTTTTCGAGGCGCTGTTCTGCCAGAGAACGCGCCATCTTTTCATCTTCCACGGCGTTGAACTCATCGCCGGCTTCGGGGATCTTGGCAAGACCGATGATCTCGACAGGAACGCCGGGGCCGGCTTCCTTCACCTGCTGCCCCTTATCGTTCACCATCGCGCGGACGCGGCCGACAGCCGTTCCGGCGATCACGATATCCCCGGCAAAGAGCGTACCGTTCTGCACAAGGACGGTGGCGACCGGGCCGCGGCCATGGTCAAGCCGCGATTCGATGACGATCCCCTTGGCACGGCGGCCGGGATTGGCTTTCAGTTCCTTGACCTCCGCGACAAGCAAAACGTCCTCCAGAAGCGTCTCGATCCCCTGTCCCGTCAGCGCGGAGACCGGCACGCACATCACGTCGCCTCCCCACTCCTCGGGTACCAGATCGTACTTCGTCAGCTCCTGCATGACGGCATCGGGGTTGGCGTGCGGCTTATCCATCTTGTTGATGGCCACGATAATGTCGATGCCGGCGGCCTTGGCATGGTTGATCGCCTCGACGGTCTGCGGCATGATCCCGTCATCGGCCGCCACGACCAGAATGGCAATATCGGTCGCCTGTGCGCCGCGGGCGCGCATAGCGGTAAAGGCCTCGTGCCCCGGGGTATCCAAGAAGGTGATCGTCTCGCCGTTGACGCTGACCTGATAGGCGCCGATGGCCTGCGTGATCCCGCCCGCCTCGCCGCGCGTCACGTTGGTATGGCGGATCGCGTCCAGCAGTGAGGTCTTTCCGTGGTCAACGTGCCCCATGACACAGACGACCGGGGTGCGTTTGATCAGCGTTTCGGGCGCGTCTTCCGCCTCGTTGAAGAGGCGATCCTCGATCGTGACCACGACCTCACGGGTAGCGATGGCCCCGACCTCGTCGGCGATCAGATAGGCCGTATCGAAGTCGATCGTCTGGTTCACGGTAGCCATCACGCCGTTCATCATAAGTTTTTTGATGATCTCGGCGCTCGTCTTTTTCAGGCGGGAGGCCAGTTCCGCGACCGTGATCTCGTCGGGAATCGTGATCTCGAGAGGCTTTTTCTTGGCGCGCTCGAGCTGGGCGCGACGGAGTTTTTCCTGGGCAAGCCGCTCCTTTTCCTTGAAATTCTTATTGTTCTGATTGCGATTATCCTGCTTTTTCAGCTTCTGCCGCTCCTGATGCATATCCGAAACGCCCGAGGAGTACTTTTCCAGTGAATCGTCGTACTTGGAGAGATCAACGTGGCTCATGCGGGTGTCGACCACGCGGG
The DNA here is from genome assembly GCA_949282345.1 of uncultured bacterium. Classification (GTDB taxonomy): domain Bacteria; phylum Bacillota; class Clostridia; order Oscillospirales; family CAG-272; genus UBA1740. Next base: position 54,910 of record CASDOQ010000050.1, read on the forward strand.
TCTTGGGGGTCTGCGCGGAATAATCCTCCATCACGCGGAAACCGCCTTTGTTCTCCCCGGCGGCGGGAGCCGGAGCAGGACGGACCGGCGCCTGATTTCTCGGCTCGGGACGGCGGAGCACTTTTTCCTTCTTCTGCGGCTCGGCCATCGGCTTGTTCTCAAAGCGGCTGAAGCGGTCCGCCGCTGTGCGCTGACGGCTCTCGGTATGAAAGACCTGTTTCTTTTCGGGAGCGGGCGCGGCCGGCTTTGCTTCCGCGGCGGGCGCAGCCGGTTTTTCCGGCGCAACAGGCGCGGCCGGCTTTGCTTCCGCGGCGGGCGCGGCAGGCTTTTCTTCCGCGGCGGGCGCGGCAGGCTTTTCTTCCGCAGCGGGCGCGGCCGCTTTATTCTCCTCCTCCGGAAGCGGGCAAAGGATGCGTGCCTTGCCGGAAAGATAATCGTCCAGGTTTTCGATCTGGTTCTCTCTAGTCAGTGCGTCAAGAAAGACCGAAAACTCCCCTGCCGAGAGAGTCGCGCCGCTTTTCTTTTCGATCTTCTGTGCGCGCAATAGATCCAGCACGTCCTTGGATTTTCGGTTGAAGTCCTTTGTGATCTGCGCGATCTTGAAAGCTGTTGCCATTCTTCATCTCCCCGTTCCCGCCAATACGGAAACTTCCTTTCCTGACGATTTGATGAGTTCCTCCGCGAACCGGGCGTCGCGTATCCCAACGGCCGCAATCGCCGAATCTTTTCCGACGGCCGCGGCAAGCGCTTCCCCGGTATAGGGCGACACGAGCAAAGGAACCTGATAATATGCACACATGGTGCGGATCTTTTTGGCCGAAGCCGGAGAAGCCGTCCCCGCCGCGATCACCAGGAGCGGCGGCTCCTTCCTCATCGAGGCAAAGACCTGCGCGGAGCCGATGATACAGCGGCCGGCGCGGCGGCAGAGCCCCAGCATCCGCAGAAAGCGGTCGGGCCTCGGCGGCCGGGTCTTTCCGGGCGGGTCTGCCTCCCGGACGGCCTCTGCGCCCCGGGTGCTTCCCGAATCGGTCTTTCCGAGCCTTTGTCCGTCTCTCCGAGCCTTTTCGGCCGCATCGGATCGCTCGGGGAAACGGGGCGTTTCCTCACGCCCGGGAGTTTCGCCGCCGGTCACGCTCATGAAAGCTCCGCCTCCAGTGCGGCGTATACCTCGGCGGGGATGGCACACGCAAGAGAGGCCTCCGCACGCCGGGATTTCCGCGCCGCCCGCAAACAGGCGGCCTTTTTACAGAGATAGGCGCCGCGCCCCGGCCGTTTCCCGGTAAAGTCCAGCGAGATCTCGCCCTCCGGCGAACGAACGAGGCGGACAAGCTCGGACTTTGCAAAATGCTCCCCGCATCCGATACAACGGCGAAGCGGGATCTTCTTCTGCTGTGCCATGGCGCGCTCCTTTCTGTTTGTCTCTTTTTCTATGTTTTCTCTTCCCGCGGGGACTTTATGCCTTGATATCGATCTTGCATCCGGTCAGCCGGGCGGCCAGCTTAGCGTTCTGCCCCTCTTTGCCGATGGCAAGAGAGAGTTGCTCTGGCGCCACGCGGACGCGGCAGGTCCGCTCGTTTTCCATCTCTACGGAAAGGACCTTGGCGGGAGAAAGCGCTTCCCCGACGTAAACGGCAGGGTCGTCGCTGTAGCGGACGACGTCGATCTTCTCGCCCGAAAGCTCGGCAAGCACGGGGGCGATCCGCGTGCCGCGCGGACCGATACAGGCGCCGACGGGATCGACGTTGGCATCCTCGCTGTAGACCGAGACTTTGGCGCGAGAACCGGGCTCGCGGGAGACGTTCTTCACCTTGACCGTCCCGTCCGCGACCTCGGGGATCTCAAGTTCAAAGAGCCGGCGGACGAAGTTCGGATGGGTGCGGGAAAGCGTGACGACCGGCCCGCGGCTCTCGCCTACGTGGATCTCGGTGACGATCACCTTCACGCGGTCGCCGACCGCAAATTCCTCGCCCGGGATCTGCTCGTCGTGCAGAAGCGTCGCGTATCCGCTCCCGGTATTGAGGATCACGTTGCCGTTCTCGGGGTCGATCTTATCGACGGTCGCCGTGATGACCGATTCCTTCTTGCTTTCGTATTCCTCCACCATGTGCGTGCGCTCGGCCTCGCGGATCCCCTGAATGATGACCTGCTTGGCGGCCTGGGCGGAAAGACGACGGAAGTTCTTCGGGTTCAGTTCGATCTCCATGACCGAGCCGACGCGGGTGGAACGCCCCTTGGCCTTCTTTTCGGCCTTGGCGGCAAGGGCCTGCTCCTGCGTCATCTCGGACGTGGGATCCGTGACCTCCTCCACGACCGTCATCAGACGGATGACCTTGATGTCGCGCTTGACAGGATCCAGCACGATGCGGACGTTTTCCGCGCCGCCGACCTCCCGGCGGAAGGCACTCGTCAGGGCGGCCTCGACCTTCTCCATCATATATTCCTTGGAGATCCCCTTTTCCTTTTCCAATGCCTCAAGGGCGTTGTAGAATTCAGCGTTCATCTTTTTCTCCTTCGCTTGATAGCTTCCTTTTCAATCAAAATACACGGTGGTAAGCCGCGAGATCGCGTCGCGGTCATAGTTTGCCTCCTGCTCTCCCGCGGCAATCGTCACGGTCTTATCGGTATACGCGCGCAGGATGCCCGTCACGCTCTTCTGCCCGGCGACCGCCGAAAAAAAGCGTGCCGCCACTTTCATGCCGAGAGCGTAGTCCAGATGCTCGTCGGTCCGCAGGACGCGTTCCACACCGGGGGACGAGACATTCAGAATATAGGGGTCGGCGATCGGGTCGGCCTCGTCCAGCACCGGGTCAATGGCGCGATGTACTCGCTCGCAGTCGTCGATCGTGATCCCCTCCTCCCGGTCGATCGTTACGGTGAGATTGTAGTCGGCTCCCTCTTTGGCGTATTCCACGTCCCAGAGAATATAGCCAAGCCCCGTCACCGTATCGGCAAGGAGCGCGCGGACCGTCTCGGCTATCGTCTGCTTTTTCATGCTTTTTCCCCACGCACTTTCGTGCTTTTTCTTTTCAAAAAGGAAGAGTGGGCGTCGCCCACTCTCCACATCCTATTCTACCGTACACTATTATAACAGCCTCCCGCAGAAATTACAATACTTTTTTGAAAAAAATATCTTTTTTTCCGCACACAGGGAAAGCGAACGCGTTTCCGCTTCCCGCTTGCCGATGATCGGTCGTTTTTTCCGTACACAGGCAAAGAGCCTCCCTCAGCCGCAGAGAGCCGTCCCGATCGCCGTGGCAAACCGCGCCATTTCCGGGATAATGAAATTCACCTGAAAGAGAGAGGACAGCCGGGGAAAGAACTCGCGCGCATAGGAAGTCTCGGCGAGATTCCCGGTCAGCACGATATCCTTCACCGCGCGCGACCGGGCGGCAAAGATCGACACCATCCCTACCGTCTCGTAGACCATGTTGAGCAGTCCGGCTGCCACGTCCTCACGCGAGGCCATATCGCTCATCTTGCCGAAGTTGGAAGCCGTCAGATCCATCGGGACCGAAGAAGCGATCCCTTCCCGGCTCATATCGGAGATGCGCAGGTCGATATTCCGCAGATCGCCCCCCTCCGCCAGGGTCAGAAGATGGTCGAGGCTCTCGATATGCAGCATTTTTTTGGCAAGACCGAGCAGGGTGCCGCCGCCGACGCCGGTACCGCCGAGATATTCCATTTCCTTCCCCTCCTCGGCGTATACCATCGCCGTCCCGGTACCGAGCGAGACGGTGATCGCCCGCGAAAGACCCGAAAGGTAAAGACCGCCGAGCCCCGTCCCCCGGAACTCCTGCACCCGTCCGCAGGGAAGATCGTAGATCGGTTTTTCAAAATAGGAAGCCCCCACGCCGGTGGTCATCACCCGCTTGATCATCGGGAGCGAAAGATCGTTTTCCGAAAGGAATTTTCCGAAAGCACCGTACATCGACGTCATGGGATCGGCGGCGCTGACGAAAAGCGGAGACAGCAAACGCCGCTCCCCTGCCTCTTCCGCAAAGCCCACGATCTTCGTGGTGCTGCCCCCGATATCTATGCCCAAAACAACCGACATGAAACGCTCCGTTCTTCCGCATTCCGATGCGGAGTCTTTTTTCGTATTGTAGCACAACGCGGCAGAAAAAGCAAGAAGTCCGCATAAAATCCGCATAAAAAAGGAGAAAGCCGACCATACTTCCGTCAGGCTTGAAATGCCGGAAAGGGTATTGTTATGGAAAACAAGAATCAGAACAAAAATCAGAATCAGAACAAAAACCAGAACCAGAATCAGAAGAACGAAAACCGCAAAGAAAATAACGCTCCCGAAGACCGCGAGGAGAGCGACCGCTCCGAAAACTGAGCCGGATCTCCGCCGTTCTCACGCCGGCCGGACGGCCGGAAAACGGCCGGTGAGCATTCCGCTTACCGGCCGTTTTTTCTTTCGGAAACGCCGACGCTTCGCCGGCGTTTCTATTCTGTAAAGTTTTCTTTGCGTTTTTACTTACTTCTTCGGCGCGGCGTTTTTGACGGCTTCGGCCACGGCCCTGTGGGCGCGCCGGTCAACCGCCTTCGGCAGAATATAGGTTGCCGAGAGTTCCTCGGGGGAGACAGTGGCGGCAATGCCCATCGAGGCGGCCATCATCATCTCGTCGGTGATCGTTGCGGCGTGCGCGTCGAAGGTTCCGCGGAAGATCCCCGGGAAGACCAGCACGTTGTTGATCTGGTTGGGGTACTTACTGCTTCCGGTTCCGACGACTGCGGCGCCGGCGGCCAGCGCGCGCTCGGGCGTGATCTCGGGGATCGGATTGGCGCAGGCAAAAACGATCGGGCGATCGGCCATCGATCTCACCATCTCTTCATTGACGAGGTTGCCGACCGATACGCCGATAAACACGTCGGCCCCCTTCATCGCATCGGCCAGTTTTCCGTGGCGGTCGGTCTTGTTGGTGATCCTGGCGATCTCTTCGTGCGCCCGGTTTTCATAGGTTTCATCGCGTACAAGGATCCCGCACTTATCGACCATGATCACGTCAGAAACGCCGAGTTTCAGGAGGAACTTTCCGATCGTGATGCCCGCGGCGCCGGCGCCGTTGATGACCACCCGCATATCGGAGAGCTGCTTTCCGACGACCTTGGCGGCATTGAGGAGGGCGGCCCCCATGACGATGGCCGTACCGTGCTGGTCATCATGAAAGACCGGGATCTCGAGCTCTTTTTTCAGCCGAGTCTCGATCTCGAAGCAACGGGGGGCCGAGATATCTTCCAGGTTGATCCCGCCGAAGTTGCCCTGCAGACATTTGACGATGCGGATGATCTCCTCGGTATCGGTCGTGCGCAGGCAGAGCGGAACGGCATCAATGCCGCCAAAGGCCTTGAAAAGCGCGCATTTGCCCTCCATGACCGGCATACCGGCCTCCGGGCCGATATTCCCGAGCCCGAGGATCGCCGTCCCGTCGGTAATGACCGCCACGGCGTTGGCTCTCCCGGTCAGCGTGAAACTGAGCGAGGGGTCGCGCTGGATCTCGAGGCATACGTCGGCCACGCCGGGGGTATAGGCAATGGCCAGTTCCTCGGAAGTCTCCACGGGGCATTTCACCCGCGTTTCCACCTTTCCGTGCCATTCTCTGTGCTTATCGATCGCCAACTGATTCATGGTCTTTTCCTCCAGATATCATAAGATTTCGCCTCCTGCCGGGGCAAAGCCCCGCTTGGCGCGGATCGTCCCGGAAAACGGCGGAGGGCGCTTTTTACCCTCTCAGTATACCTCCGGCCGGGAGAAAAGTCAAGCCTTTCCGCCCTGCCGGTTCCGGCGCTTTTCAAACGTGAAGCCCCGGCAACAGACCGCATGACGACAGAAGAGCCGCCGAGCGGATCTTTCGTGCTTTCCGCTCGACTATCGCGCGGTTTTTGGTACTAAAAAGGCATACAACCCGCATGCAGGTTGTATGCCTTGATCAAATAGTTTGTGATGCCACTTTCCCGTGAAAAAGAGACGATCTTCCGATTGAAAAGCAAAATCCCCCATGAACGCGGCTTTTCTATTACAATCTCCAATAGGTAAATCCGCTGTTTTCAAGATCGGCGACCGAATAAAGTCCCTTTACATCAATCAGCACCTTTTCATTTTGAGGAATATCCTTAAACATTCCGCTCAGTTTATCGAGGCCAAGTTGCTTGAATTCATTGTGTGCGACCGCCAGAATGATGCAATCTGCGTCTGTGGCTGCATTCATCGGGCTGAGTTCAATGTGATACTCATGCTTCGCATCGCGTTCGCTCGCCCAGGGATCGATCACGACGGGCTTTATTCCGTATTCCGTCAACCTGTTATACACATCGGCAACTTTGGAGTTTCTGGTATCGGGGCAATTTTCCTTGAACGTCAATCCGAGAATGACAACTTTCGACTTTGCGGGAGCCTTGCCTACCTTTATCATCTGTTTGATTGCCGCATCCGCAACAAAATTCCCCATACTGTCATTCACGATACGACCGTTGAGGATAATCTGACTATGATAGCCGAGCTTTTCGGCTTCATAAGTGAAATAATAAGGATCCACGCCGATACAATGTCCGCCGACAAGCCCGGGACGGAAACCAAGTGCATTCCACTTCGTATTCATTCCCTCTACTACTTCATTGGTATCAATGCCCATCCGGTCAAAGACCATGGCAAGCTCGTTCATAAAGGCAATATTGATATCGCGCTGGCTGTTCTCCACGACCTTGACTGCTTCCGCAGTCTTGATGTTGGAAACAGGATAGGTGCCGACCTGAATCACAAGATCATATACCGCCTTGATTTCTTCCAGCGCTTCCGCATCACAGCCCGAGACGATCTTCCTGATATTTTCAAGTCTGTGCACCTTGTCACCGGGATTGATCCTTTCCGGTGAATAACCGATTTTAAAATCAACGCCGCACTTAAGGCCCGACTCGCGTTCAATGATAGGTAAGCAAACATCTTCGGTAACGCCGGGATAAACCGTAGATTCAAATACAACAATAGAGCCTTTGGTAAGATTTCTTCCGACAATCTCACTGGCACCGATGACAGGGGTAAGGTCCGGGGTATGGTCCTGGTTTACCGGCGTCGGAACGGCAACAATATGGAACTTGGCTTCACGCAGTTTGGTTTCATCACTGGTGAAATGCACCGTCGTGTTTTTGATTACCTCATCGCCAACCTCTTTGGTCGGATCAACACCTGATCGGTATAACTCGATCTTCTCTCTGTTAAGGTCAAAGCCTACGACTTTTACCCCTGCATTCGCAAAAGCGACCGCGATGGGCATCCCGACGTAGCCAAGACCGATGAGGGAAAGCGCTTCTTCTCCGGATTTGATCTTATGAAATAAAGTCTTCATTTTTCTTTTTCCTGTCTTATAATTTTATTGCGTGCATTATATCTTTGGGGCGCTGTATTTGGTTTTATATTTCTTTGAAAACAAACTGGAAAGGCCGCATAGAGAACCGATCCCGTAAGATATATGGAACAAGGGGAACAAATACATCAAACGGAAAAACTCTATGCTCCTTTTGGCTTTCTTTAATGAAAATACCGTATCAAGCGACAGATACAGCAGCAATTCAAGCGCTAACAACCATCGTGCCGGCGCAAAGAAAACGCTTCCTATCCCCAGCACCAACAGCGAAAGGACTAAAGCCAACGGGACAAAATGCCTGATCCCCATCGAACCGGGGCACAACTTCATGGTGATGACATTCCATCGCCCGTTCAGTCTTGCCATGTTCGCAATCCCTTTTACTGTATCCCGGCAGTAATAAGATAAGTGAATATCCTTGGACATATAGATTTTCCCGCCGTTTTTACGGATACGGAAATTCATTTCATTATCCTGGTTTCTTGTCAGACGCTCGTCATATCCGCCGTATTTTGAAAAAACTTCACGACGGAAAGCGCCGAACGGAACCGTGTCCACATATCCGCTTGCGCCATTCGTTCTGAATTGGGAATTGCCAACCCCGAATTTCGATGATAGCATCAAAGCGATTGCCTGACCCATTTCTCCTCTGGCTTTTGTTTCGGCTACCCCGCCGACATTGTCAGCGTCGGTCGTGTCGAGGAAATATACACACTTGCTTATATAATCAGCCGCATATTCCGCATGGGCGTCTAACCGAACAATATACTTCCCCCGTGACGCGGCGATTCCGATATTCATCGCATAAGGCACGGTCTTATGAATATTCTCTGAAACCCTGATCAGATCGGGAAATTTTTGTTGATATGCAAGGAGAATTTCTTTTGTTTTATCGGCAGAGCCTCCGTCAACAAAAATCCATTCCATTTTTTCCTGAGGATAGTCCTGCGTAAGCAACGATTCAATACAAGAACCGATATATTTTTCTTCATTGAACACCGGCATCACAACCGATACTGTGATTTCCATTCTCCATCAACCTCTTCTTCTACGGTCAGATCGCAACAGAATCCCCCGGTATTCTTTCCCCGACACCGCAGATCGTCATAAACAACCTGCGGATATCGCCCCGGAAGCGGAACTTTCCCGGTATGATATTGATCAAGCGTATTTATATAATAGTATGAAACCGTCATTTTGTCAAGTAGAAAAGGCCGGGAAAATCGGTTCGCTTTGCAGAATCTTCGATGAGGGGGGACAGATTTTCACAAAGACTTGTCAAGGCGGAGAGCATAAATCTTTCACCGGGTAAAGGTTAAAAAGCGTTCCCGCTCTTTTGATATGCACGCCTTTTTCCGACACCCCAAAATGCGGCATTTGATATAGAGTAACCCGCCGATAGAAACCGATAGAAAGATACATTTCGGTTGCGACACAATTTTATGGACACTCATTAAATAATGGTATTAGCAGCAGAAAATAAGGGGCTGAGTCAAATTGATTTTTTGGCTCAGCCTTATGTTATGGATTAACAAAAACACTCGCCGTTCTTTTGGAATAACGAGTGTTTCTTTATGCAAGGTGCCAGTTATTTGGAATTAATTCCCAAATTTGACT
>CASDOQ010000051.1 GCA_949282345.1 uncultured bacterium
CGCCGAATTCACTCTCTATCAGCACTATATTAGCGTTATAACCGAGTTTTCCTAAATAGGAACAAGTATAAACAAGCCAGCAAATTACTATTGCCAGCACGTTTTTATTTAGTTTCTTTTTTTCTTTTTCCATTTTTATATTTATGCTTCCGGGACACGGAAGATTCCCGCTTTATTCGATCGCGCTGATGTCGTAGGGGGTCGTCTGATAGACGTAATAGTTCAGCCAGTTGGAATAAAGCAGATTGGCATGGGCGCGCCAGAGTACCTGCGGCGCACGGGTATCGTCGTCATTGGGATAATAATTCTTCGGCGGGGCGATCGGCAAACCGAGTTTTTTATCCCGCAGATACTCCCTCTCCAGAGTCAGCGGATCGTATTCGGGATGCCCGGTAATGAAGATCTGCCGCCCACCCCGGGTCTCGGCCGCAAAGATGCCGGCCTCGGGGGAAGATGCCAGGATCTCTAAGGCCGGGATCTTCTCGATATCGGCGCGGCGCACCTCGGTATGACGTGAATGCGGCGCATAGAAGCAGTCGTCAAAACCGCGGAAGAGCGGGCAGTCACGCCGCTCCACCTTGTGCGGGAAAACACCGAAGAGTTTCTTCGGGATCGGATATTTCTCGATCCCGAAGAAATAATGCAGGGCCGCCTGCGCCGCCCAGCAGACAAAGACCGTGCTGAATACGTGGGTACGGCTCCACTGAAAAATACGCGTCAGTTCCTCCCAGTACTCCACCTCTTCAAAAGCCATCTGCTCTACCGGAGCGCCGGTCACGATGAGGCCGTCAAAGTTGGTATCCGCGATCTCGTCAAAGCACTTGTAGAATTGCAAAAGATGCTCTTCCGAAGTGTTCCGGGAACGGTGCGTGCGCGTGTGCAGGAGGGTCAGTTCCACCTGAAGCGGCGTGTTCCCGAGCAGACGGGAAAACTGGGTTTCGGTATCGATCTTGGTCGGCATGAGGTTCAGAAGAAGAATATGAAGGGGACGGATATCCTGCGTGATGGCACGGCGCTCCGTCATGACGAAAATATTTTCTTTTTCCAGCGTTTTGACGGCCGGCAGGTCGTCGGGTATTTTGATCGGCATAGTGTTTCGCCTTTTCTATTTATATAGTTTTGTTTGCTTTTATTCGAGCGCCTGCTTTAGGTCGGCGATCAGATCTTCGGGGGCTTCAAGTCCGCAGGAGAGACGGACGAGATCGGGCGTGACCCCGGCGGCCAGCAGTTCCGCATCGTTCATCTGACGGTGCGTGGTGTTGGCGGGGTGCAGGCAGCAACTGCGGGCATCGGCCACGTGGGTCTCAATGGCGATCAGGCGCAATTTCTGCATCACACGCTCGGCGGCCGCGCGACCGCCCTCCACGGCAAAGCTGATGACGCCGCAGGTGCCATTGGGCATATATTTTTCGGCAAGCGGATAGAAACGGTCGCCGGGAAGCGAGGGATAGCGCACCCACTTGACAGCGGGATGAGCGGACAGGAACTCCGCCACCGCGCGGGCCGTAGCGCAATGCTGGCGCATCCGAACGTGGAGGCTCTCGAGTCCGAGATTGAGCAGATACGCGCTCATCGGCGCGGGGGTAGAACCGAGGTCACGCATCAGTTGCACCGTTGCCTTGGTGATATAAGCCCCCTGCTGACCGAACCGCTCGGCATACACGACGCCGTGGTAACTCTCGTCCGGGGTGGTCAGACCCGGGAACCTGCCCGCGTGCGCCAACCAGTCAAAGTTCCCGGAGTCCACGATGGCACCGCCGACAGCCGAACCGTGACCGTCCATATACTTGGTCGTGGAATGCGTCACGATATCGGCGCCGAAAGCAAAGGGACGGCAGTTGATCGGAGTGGCAAAGGTATTGTCCACGATCAGCGGAACGCCGTGCGCATGCGCCGCTTTGGCAAACTTCTCGATATCCAGCACCTCCAGAGACGGGTTGGAGATCGTCTCTCCGAACACGGCGCGGGTATTTTCGCGGAAGGCGGCATTCAGCTCGTCCTCCGTGCAATCGGGCTTGACGAAGGTGAACTCCACCCCCATGCGCCGCATCGTCACAGCAAAAAGGTTATAGGTTCCGCCGTAAATCGCCGAGGAAGAGACCACATGATCCCCGCATCCGACGAGGTTGAAAACGGCGTAAAAGTTTGCGGCCTGCCCCGACGAGGTCAGCATCGCCGCACTTCCCCCTTCGAGTGCCGCGATCTTGGCGGCAACCGTATCGCAGGTCGGATTCTGCAGTCTGGAATAGAAATATCCGGAGGCCTCCAGGTCAAAAAGTTTGGCCATGTCCGCACTGGTCTCGTAGCGGAAGGTCGTACTCTGGACGATCGGGATCTGTCGCGGCTCACCGTTCCCGGGACGATACCCCCCCTGTACGCAAATCGTGTCAATTTTCTGATTCATAGTATTTACCTCCTTTATAAAACAAAAAGCCCGTCTCGCTTTGAGACGGACTGTAAGATCCGCGGTACCACTCAAATTCGCACAAAACGTGCGCCCTCAGGCTCTGTCAAGCCCTGTGCTGTAACGCCGCACCTCCGCGAGGACGATTACCTGTCACCGCCCCGGCTCAGGAAGCCATAGATCGTCAGCGCGCCCTCCGCCGGCTCTCACCTGCCCCGGCTCTCTGTGGGATTCTTCTGCTTTGTCCTCTTCCGTCATCGCCTTTATAAATTACTATTACTGTATCATATCGGCCGGGATTTGTCAAGGGGGTTCGACATTTTTTTTACACCGTTCCCCGATATCCGTCATCCGGGCCCACCAAAGGCCCTCAGGATTCTTCCCCGACCGGGAGGCTGACGAACATCGGGCGGTGCCCGACGGCGGGGAGAAAAACGTCGAGTATATCCGAAAGCCGCAGGGCAAGGCTCGTGGTATTTTCGAGCGGATGCGCTCCGAGAAATTCTTCCCCGAGCAGGTCGCGGTCGATGAGAAGCTGCACTTCCTTCTCGCGGTCGTATATCAGTCCGAGGATCGAAGCGGCCCCGGGATATGTCCCGAGGAGACGCGCAAGGTTTTCCGACGTGTCGAAGGAGAGGCGCGCGGAACCGATCTCTGCAGACAGCGTCTTGGTACGGAAGGGCTTATCCCCCGGCATCAGAAGCAGATAATGCGCCGTCCCCTGCCGATTGGCCAACAAAAGATTCTTGCAGACCGTGATCCCGAGCGTCTCTTCGGCCTCCCGGCAATCCTCCATGGTGTGGGCAGGGGCATGGTCAACGCGGCGATAGGAGATCCCGAGCCCGTCGAGAAAATCGTAGACGGCCGTCTCATGCTCCGAGCGAGCCGCAGAATCGGCCGGCCGGCCTTCTTTCACGTTCAGCATGGCAGGGTAAATCCCTCCAGCGCCACTTCCTCCTGTGTTCCCTCCCGCATATTGCGGAGCTGTGCGCGGCCCGAAGCGATCTCTTCTTCACCGAGGATCAGCGTATATTCCGCACCGATCTTTCCGGCATATTTCATCTGCGCCTTGAGACTTCTGTCCATCATATCGCACTCGCAGGAAGAGCCGGCCGCGCGGAGCCGCTCGGCAAGCGCGTAGGCCGTCGGGACGGCGGCAGGGCAAAGCGGCGCGATATACAGGCGCGGGTGCGGCAGAGCCACGGAGGCCGTACCCGCTTGTTCCATCGCCATGATGACGCGCGTCAACCCCATGGCAAACCCGATCCCCGGCAGGGACGGACCGCCGAGCGATTCGACCAGCCCGTCGTAACGGCCTCCGCCGCAGACCGTGCTTTGCGCGGCGATCCCCTCCGCGATAAACTCAAAGACCGTGCGGGTATAGTAATCCAGCCCGCGCACGATCGACGGGTCGACGGTATAGGAAATGCCCATGGCATCCAAAAGCGAGCAGAGCGTCTCAAAGTGTTCCCGGCACGCGGGGCAAAGATAATCCACCGTGCGGGGGGCGGCGGAGGCCAGCGCCGCGCAGGAGGGGTTTTTGCAGTCCAGAAGGCGCAGCGGGTTCTGCGCCAGGCGGGTATGGCAGGTATCGCAGAGTTCTCCGATATGAGCGCCGTAGTATTCGGTGAGGGCCTTCCTGTATGCGGGGCGGCATTCGGCGCATCCGATCGAATTCAGATGCAGGCGGACCGAGGTGAGGCCCAGCCGACGGAAGACCGCGGCGGCCAGCCCGATGGCGTTGGCGTCTGCCGCCGGTGCGGCCGCGCCGAAGGTCTCGGTACCGAATTGGAAGAACTCCCGGCTGCGCCCGGCCTGCGGGGCCTCGTGACGGAAGCAGTTGATGATATAGTAAAACTTCTGCGGCATCGCGCCGACGTGCCGTCCGTTTTCAAGAAGGGCGCGCACGACCGAGGCCGTCCCCTCCGGCCGGAGAGAGATCGAACGGTTCTCGTCCCGGTCCGCAAAGGTATACATCTCCTTCTGCACGACGTCGGTCGTATCCCCGACGCCGCGGACGAAGAGAGCCGTATTTTCAAAGGTGGGCGTGCGGATCTCCCCGAAGCCGTATTTTTCCGCCTCCTCGCGCATGACCTGCTCGATATACCGGAAGAGCGGAGTCTGCTCCGGCAGAATATCCATGGTTCCTTTAATCTTCTGTATCACTTTTTTTATCCTCTTTCTCGCTTTGATAAGCGGCTTCAAGCAATTCGGCAAGGCGCATCTCGCGCCCGAGGCAGGAGAGCATCCCGAGCAAAGCTTCAAACCCCGTGGCGCGCCGGTAATCGGCAATGCTCATATGTTTCGGTCTTTGCAAATGACGCGAGTTGAAAGCCCGGCGGAAGATCGCGCGCTCTTCCTCGGTCAGCCGGGGCAGGAGAGCCGCCGCCATCCGGGACTGTGCCGCCGCGTTGACATACCCGGTGACAAAGCGGTGCAGATCCTCCGCATGGGAAAGCCCCAAAAGAACCGCGCGACGGCGCATATCCAAACTGTGAACGGCATCGCCGAGATAAGCCAGTGCGGACACCGACGGCAACTCGCTCGCGCGGACAGGTTCCCCCATTTTCTCTCCCCCTTCTCCGATCTTTTACATCGTTTTTCTCATTGTAGCACACTTTTCGGCATCTGGCAAGGGCTTTGCGGAATTTCACACACGTATTCCGCACGTGCGGGAAATCGCCAGGAAAAAGAGGGCGAAAAAGCCGTGGGGCAGGGCTTGCAAAAACACGGAAAGCGTGATATAATTATTTATACAAAACCTATCGCTTGCGGATCTTCGCCCCGATATATTTTGAAATATTTGAAATATCCTACAGATACTTACTTCCCCGGGAGGAAAAATAATGGAGGACTTCCGTTATATAGAGGAAAATCTGCGCGCCGTTCGGGAGAATCTGCGCGCCGCGTCTGAGAGGGTCGGCCGGCCGGTCCCCACGTTGGTGGCCGTCACCAAAAGTGCCTCTGACGAAGAGGTGCGCGCCCTGCTCGGCTTCGGGGTCGACGCCATTGCGGAGAATCGTCCCCAGCTCTTTACCGCACGATATGAAATCGCCAAAGAGGTTGCTCCCGAAACCGCCGTACACCTGATCGGCACGCTGCAGACCAATAAAGTCAAGTACGTGGTCGGCAAGGCGGCGCTGATCCAGTCCCTGGATTCGGAAAAACTGGCGCTTGAGATCGAAAAGCAGGCAAAAAAATCCGATTGCACCGTTCCCGTGCTGATCGAGATCAACAGTGGGCGTGAAGAGGCCAAGGGCGGCGTATTGCCGGAGGACGTGCTCTCCTTTGCCGCCCATGTGGACGCGCTCCCCCATCTTTCGGTCATCGGCGTGATGACCATGGGACCCGACTGCGAGACCCCGGAAGAATACCGTCCCTATTTCCGCCTGACGCGGGAGCTGCTCGACCGTCTGAAAGAAGGCGGATTCATCAAAACCGATGCCCCCGTTCTCTCAATGGGAATGAGCGGCAGTTATACCGTGGCCGCCGAAGAAGGAGCCACGATGGTGCGCGTCGGCCGGACGCTCTTCCGAAAATCCGGCGACTGAAAGGAGAAATCATGTCACTCTTCCGTAAAAAATACCCGGCAGAACCGAAAAACGAAGAAAAGGCTCCGGCAGAGAAAAAAGCCAGCATCAATCTCCGCGTTCTGCGACCGCAGG
Organism: uncultured bacterium; assembly: GCA_949282345.1. Lineage (GTDB taxonomy): Bacteria > Bacillota > Clostridia > Oscillospirales > CAG-272 > UBA1740. Next base: position 6,070 of record CASDOQ010000051.1, read on the forward strand.
AGTTCCGCGATGTGCTGACCGTGGCCGACGCACTGTTGGACGGCTATACGGTCGTCATGAATCTGTCGGACATGGATCCCGCCTCGCGGCGGCCGCTCCTCCACTTTATCAACGGCGTGATCTACGCGCTTGACGGGGGGATCAAACCCCTCACGCACGACGGCACCTACGTCGTAACGCCCGGGAGCGTATCGGTCTCCGAGGCAGAAGAGACCGTCGGTAATTTCGGCATCGGGGAGGAAAAGAGCGATACCGCGCCGGAAGAAGATCCGCTCGCCTCTCTGTTTTCTCACGACGGTAACTGAAAGGATATTCGTTCTTGAAAACATTTCTTTACATTCTTTCTTCCACAGTCGCGCTGGGGCTGGATTTCGTACAGATCTGTATGTTCCTGCACGCCCTGCTCTCCTGGTTCCCGCCCGCATCCGGGGAGGGCGGTCCCATCCGGCGTTTCATTGCCGCCGTTACCGAGCTTTTCGTGGCGCCGGTACGGGCATTTCTCGAACGCTTTGAGTGGGTGCGCCGCTGTCCGATCGACGTTTCGTTTATGATCACTTTTTTTCTCCTCGCGCTGATCTCGGTATTTCTGCCGCAAGGGAGGTTCTGAGCGATGAACGAACTGAAAAGAAGCAAGCTCTTCTGCCTGTTTATCGTCCTTGGGGGGATCTTCCTCGACCAACTGACGAAATATCTCGTCTCACACCTGATGACGCTCCGGCAGTCGATCCCGCTGATCCCCGGGGTCATCCATCTGACCTATATCACCAACGACGGCGCAGCCTTTGGGATCTTGGATGATCAACGCTGGATCTTTTTGTTGCTCTCCACGGTCGCCATTCTCTTTCTCACCGGGTATCTTTCCGTGACCCGGAACACCAACCGGCTTTTCCTTCTCTCGCTCTCGCTCATCCTATCGGGCGGGATCGGAAATATGATCGACCGGGTCTTCCTCGGTGAAGTGATCGATTTCATCGATTTTACCCTGATCCGTTTTGCGATCTTCAACGGAGCGGACAGTTTTGTCTGCGTGGGCGCGGTTCTCCTTTTCTTCTGCATCCTCTTTGACTCTTCGGGCAAAAAGGAAAAAGAAGAAAATACGCAGGCCGTCAATACCGCTTCCGCTCTCCCCGCCGAGCAAGATCCTTGTGATGCCGGATCGGATTCCGACGAGGGAAATCAAACCGAAGAACCTATGCCGGACGGCTCGGGTGAAGGGCAGTCCCCGGGGGACGATCATGCTGTACCGGGTCACTGAAGAGGAGGCCGGCCTGCGGCTGGATGCCTTTCTTTCGGGGCGGAGCGGGCTTTCCCGCTCCGCCCTTGCCCGCCTGATCGACGAGGGAGAGGTCTCGGTCAACGGCCGCATCGAAAAACGCAGTTATCCAGTGGGCGCGGAGGACGCTGTTTCGCTCTGCCTGCCGGAGCCGGAGCCGTCGGTCGCGGAGCCTGAAAATATTCCCCTTGACATCGTGTATGAGGACGGCGATATTCTGGTCGTCAACAAGCCCTCCGGCATGGTCGTGCATCCCGCCCCGGGGAACGAACGAGGGACGCTCGTCAATGCCCTGCTCTATCACTGCGGTAATTCGCTTTCGGGGATCGGCGGGGTGTTGCGCCCCGGCATCGTCCACCGCATCGACAAAGATACCAGCGGCCTTTTGGTCGTGGCCAAAAACGATGAAGCTCACCGGGCGCTTTCCGCGCAGATGGAGGGGCATCACATCGAGCGCGAATACCACGCCCTCGTGAACGGCGGCTTCGGAGATGACAGCGGCAGAGTCGATCTGCCGATCGGCCGCCACCCGACCGACCGGAAGCGCATGGCCGTGCTGAGCGCCGGGCAGGGAAAGAGCCGGGAAGCCGTCACCCACTACCGCGTCCTCCGGCGATACGGCCCCATCACCTATCTTTCGCTCAAACTTGAAACCGGACGCACCCATCAGATCCGGGTGCATATGTCGCACCTCGGCCATCCCCTCCTCGGAGACAGTCTGTACGGCGGCGGAAAAACGCCGTTCGAGCGGCGGCACGCCGCCCTTCTTTCGGGACAGGCGCTGCACGCCGTCTCGCTTTCCTTCTGCCATCCGAGAACGGGCGAGCCCCTCCGATTCACCTGTCCGCTCCCGCCGGAATTTGAAAAACTGCTGGCCATATTGGAGGCCGAAGACCGCTGATGAGAGGTCGTTTCCCATTTGGCGAAGGCAGAGCCCGATAAAGGCGAGATTCCGAAACATTCCCCCGCCGCCGCGCGGGCAGGAACAACGGAAAATTTCCACGCATAAGGGATCCCGCCAAAAACACAACGCATACACTGCTGAAAAAGGAGAACCGCATGGTTTCGATTTCTGCGACCGGTCTTTCGCTCTCCTTCGGCGATCGGCCGATCCTGAAGGACGTCACTTTCTCTTTGAACGAGGGGGATAAACTGGGCATCATCGGCGTGAACGGGGCCGGAAAGACCACCCTGTTCCGCCTTTTGCTGTCCGAGCTGACTCCCGATGCCGGCCAGATCTATCTGGCAAAAGAGAAAACCGTCGGGTATCTTGCCCAAAACACCGCCCTTTCTTCCCATACCTCGGAAAAAACGCCGCTGGACGTGATGTACGGAGCGTTTTCCGACCTTTTTGCCCTGGAGCGGAAGATCGAAGAACTCGAGGCCGATCTGCAAAGAGCCGCCGGGGGAGATTCCTCTGAAGTCGAACGCCTTTCCGGCGAACTTGACGCCGCACACCGGCGCTATCGGGACGGCGGCGGGGCCACGGCGCGCGGACGATGCCGTTCCATGCTCCTGCGCATGGGCTTTACGGAAGAGGAGACCGCGCGGCCGTTATCCTCGCTCTCCGGCGGTCAGAACACCCGACTCGTCCTCTGCCGCCTTCTGATCAGCGAGCCGGACATCCTGTTTCTTGACGAGCCGACCAACCATCTTGATGCGGATGCCCTTGCCTGGCTCGAGGATTTCCTCCTTTCATATAAAAAGACGGTGCTCCTGATCTCGCACGACCGCTATTTTCTCGACCGCGTGACCAACAAGACCCTGAAGATTTCCCGCACGCACGCGCGGCTCTTCAACGGAAATTACAGCACCGCCCGCCTCCGGGAAGCCGAAGAGGCCGCCTCGCTTACCCGTCAGTATCGAGAACAGCAGAAAGAGATCGCCAAAATCGAAGCCAATATTGCCTTTCAGCGCAAATGCGGCATGGCGCACAATTTCGTCACCATCCGTTCCAAGCAGAAACAACTCGATCGCATGGACCGCGTGGAAGAGGTCGCGGGCCCGGAAAAGAATATCCGCCTCGCCTTTCAGAGCGAAGACTCCGCCAACAAAGTGCTCACTGTCCGCGACCTCTGCTTTTCCTACGGCAACACGCCGCTCATTCATCGGCTTTCCTTTTCTGTGCGGCGCGGGGAGCGCGTCCTCTTCCTGGGCGATAACGGATGCGGAAAATCCACGCTGATGAAGCTCCTGCTCGGTCAACTGACCAAGAAGAGCGGAAAGATCGAATTCGGATACAATGTCAGCATCGGATACTTCGACCAGGAGAACCGCCGTTTCGTAGAAGAAAACTCGGTGCTGGAGGAATTGCATTCGACCTATCCGGCTATGAAAAACGAGGAACTCCGGTCAGCACTGGCGCGCTTTCTCTTCCGCGCGGAGGACATCGAAAAACGGGTATGTGAACTCTCGGGCGGAGAACGGGCGCGGTTGGCGCTCTGCAAGCTGATCCTCCGGAAGGTCAACCTGCTGGTTCTTGACGAACCGACCAACCATCTGGACATCGGCTCCCGGGAAGCCCTGGAGGAAGCCCTTTCCGACTATCCCGGTACGATCCTTGCCGTTTCGCACGACCGGTATTTCATCGACCGGCTGGCAACCAGAATCATTGAGCTGACCCCGGCCGGGGCGGTCGATTATCCGCTCTCTGAAACCGAAAATCCCTATGCCGCCTATCTTGCGCTCCGCGCCGCGCGGCAACCCGCCCCCGTGGCCGACGCCCCGAAGCAGGAGAGCAAAGAAACGCGCCGGGAGGACTACGAAGCCCGCCGCCGCGAGCAGGCAAAAAAGCGCAACGATGAGAAGAGGATCGAGCAGGCAAAAAAACGCGCCGCCCTCTTAGAAGGGCGGCTGGCCGAGATAGAAAAAGAACTTTTCGGCGCGGCAGCCTCGGATTACGTGCGGGCGGCGGCGCTGGACGAAGAAAAGCAGAAGGCTGAGGAAGAATTGCTGGAGTTATATGAGTTGATCCTCTGAGCACAGCCTGCGTCATCCTGCCGGAGGAGGCGGCTCTCCTTCGGTCGGAACCGTTTCCCCGGTCGGCGGGGCATTGCCGCTCCCGCGGATCAGGAGTTCTTCCCCGGACAAAAGAGACGGAAAGCAATCCTCGCTCTCTCCGAGCAGGATCCGCACTCCGTCGATGTGCAGATAGCGCACCCCGTCGTACTGATACGAGGAAAGCGGGCGCATATACGCGTTATCGGATTGCGCCGCCACGAAGAGCTCCTCCCCCTCCCGGCCAACGACGAGCACCGAGTGAAAAAAGCCCTCGCCCTCCCGACTGAGCTGGATCACGTCGCCGATCTCCATATCGGCATCGCCTGTCTCCCGACCAAAAGGGCCTTCCCCCTCGTTGGACGTCAGGAAGTTATAGAGATAATCGACCCCGGTAAAAGAGGCCGTACGGTCATTTTTATCAAGATAATACCAGCCGAATACCGGGGTAAAATTCATCCGGCACCCCCCGGCGTACAGGCATTGCGAAACGAAATTTGTGCAATTCCCGCCGATCCCGGTATAATCCGAAAACAGCGGATTGCGGGAGAAGGCCCACCTTTCGGCATATTGGAGTGCCCGCTCCCTGTTATAGGGTCTTGTCAAGAGCATGATCTCTCCCCCCTTTCGGTACAGTATATGCCTCTCTCCCCGAGATGACACAGCGCACGGATAGATATTTTGTAAAGAATACTTTTCAAAGAAAGGCAGATCGTCTATGGAAGTCAAAGATATGTCCCTGGCCCCCGAAGGTCGCAAGAAAATCGAGTGGGTCAGAAGTTATATGCCTGTCCTCAACAGCATCCGGGAGGATTTTCTCCGCACGCGCCCCTTTGCGGGATTGCGGATCGCCATGTCGATCCATCTGGAAGCCAAAACCGCCTATCTTGCCACCGTACTGCGCGACGGAGGGGCAGAAGTCTATGCCACCGGTTGTAATCCGCTCTCGACGCAGGATGATGTGGCGGCGGCACTGGCGGAGACGGGCGTAGAGGTCTTTGCGCGGCACGGCGTCACCCCCGAAGAATACCGGGCGCATCTGTGCGCCGTGCTGGCGATCCATCCGCACTTGCTGATCGACGACGGCGGTGACCTGACCGCCCTGCTCCACGGAGAAATGGCCGACTGCGCCGACTGCCTGATCGGCGGCGCGGAGGAAACGACCACCGGGATTCACCGGCTCTTTGCCCGACAGGCCGCCGGGCTTCTCCGCTTTCCGATGATGGACGTCAACGATGCCGACTGCAAGCATCTCTTTGATAACCGTTACGGTACCGGCCAATCCACGCTGGACGGCATCATGAACACTACAAACCTCGTTCTGGCAGGAAAGACCGTGGTGATTGCGGGATATGGTTGGTGCGGCAAAGGCTGTGCCATGCGCGCAAAAGGGATGGGCGCCATCGTGATCGTGACCGAGATCGACCCCGTCAAGGCGATCGAGGCGGCGATGGACGGCTTCTCAGTCATGCCGATGGACGAGGCGGCGGCACGCGGTGACCTCTTCATTACGCTGACGGGATGCCGCGACGTTCTGACCGCCCGCCACTTTGCCCGGATGAAGGACGGCGTCCTTCTGGCAAACTCGGGCCATTTTGACGTGGAGATCAACAAAGACGATCTCGCGGCGGCCGCCGTCGGGATCTTTGAGAGAAAACCGAATATCACCGGCTACCGCATGAAAGACGGGCGCATCCTGAACCTGCTGGCAGAGGGACGCCTCGTCAATCTGGCCGCCGGAAACGGTCATCCCGCCGAGATCATGGATATGAGTTTTTCGATCCAGGCAAAAAGCCTTTTATATCTTCTGACGCACCGCGAGACGCTCCGGGCGGAGGTCATGCGCGTACCCGCCGAGATCGATCGGGATGTGGCGGAGCGCAAACTGCGCGGGATGAGGCTTTCGATCGATACGCTGACGCCCGAGCAGGCATCCTATCTTTCTTCTTGCGAATAAAAACCGGCATAACGGAAAAACGGGAGGACTTTTCCTCCCTTTTCTTTATTCTTCCGCGGATCCTCCCACCGCCGCCGGACGCCCGGGCATCGGCTTACCGAAGATCCCCGGCAGGCATCCCGGCCGGACAACATTTTTGCGGCGGCTCGCGCATATACTGCAAAGAGGAGGGAAAAGTATGGAAGTGATGCTCAAAGAGGAGAAAAAAATCTTTTCCGAAGCCGGGATCTGCTTTTTGGAAGCGATATGCGTACTGCCGGAACTCTCCGACGGGAAAAAGGCGGAAAAGACCAACCTTTTTTATACGAAACTCCGCACTGCTTTTTTCGCCTGCGCGGAAGCGGCCGCAAGAACCGAAAAAGAGCACTATGAGACGTCAGGCGACCCTCGGCGGCGTTTCACGCACCGCCCGCTCCGTCTTTCGCTCCGCACCCGCCTCTCCGAAAAAGATCGATCGGGGTCTGTTTCCTGCGTGCGGGTACTGACCCTTACCCGCCGCGGGAAGACCTTGTATGAAAAGGAGAGCCGCGAGATCCTCGGCCCTGACGGCGCGCTGATCGTCCCGCGCGCCGTCCCGCGGAAGAAGCCCGCCGCCCACAAAAAGGAAAAAGCCGTGAAGAACGCCAAAGAAAACCCCAAGGCGCCTCAACGCAAAAGCGAATAATCTCCGTCCGCACAAGACAAAAGAAGGCCTTGCCCGCAAAGCAAGCGAAGCCGCCGTCCGTGCCGCGGCGATCTTTCGGGTCGATCACCGAAGGAAGAGGAAAAGACGGAGAAAAGACTCTCCCACGGATGCGACCGATGCAAACCGAAGCAATGAAAAAAGTAAAAGGCCCCTGCCGGAAATCCGGCAGGGGCCTCGTGTTTCGGTTCATTTATTCGGTCGGGGTCCGATCAATTCGCAACCGGGCGGCCGTCGTCGTCAAGCCCCCACTGTCCCTTGTAATGAACGTTCTTTCCGTTCGCCCATCCGGAAGCAAATCCGGCAGGCGTTGCGGATTCTTCAAAGGAAACATAGAGATCGGTCAGCGCAGGAAGGGCACTGAAGGCAGTAGCAGATACCTCGGTCACTCCCTCGCCGAGCACGATCTTTGCAAGCGAGCTGTACTGCGCCGCCAACTTGTCGTTGATCTTCCCGTTGGTGACGAAAAGGACTTCCAGTTCGGTACGCGGGAGCGCCCCGATGCAAGAGGCCGGAGCCGTCGCCACTTTCAGATTGGAGCAGCCGTAGAAGGTATAGTCGGGTACAGAGGTGACTTCCGGCCCGATCACAAGCCGTTCCAGCGTTCTGTGTCCGTTGAAGGAGACCATGGCGTTGAGAGAACCGTGTCCGATCATTGCCAGCGAGCGGAGGGCGGGGAGATCGGTGACGAACCCTTCCCCGATCAGACCGATCGGAAGCGAAACGGTGTCAAGAGATGTGCATCCGGCAAAGATCCGTTCACCGCCCGCGGTGACGGTATCAGGAATACTGACCGAAGTCAGAGAAGCACATCCCGAAAACGCATAGGCTGCGATTCTTTCGACAGTATCGGGAACCGTCACGCCGGTCAGGGTAACGGGAGCAAAGAGGAGCGCAACGGGGGCAGCGTCCGCGTTCAGCGCGTACAGCACGCCCGCATCCACCCTGTACGAGGCCGAGGCAACGTCGACGCTGACCGAAAGGGCGGCGCATCCGCGGAAGGCTCCATCGCCGATCGAGGTCGTGGCGGCGGGAATCGTAAGAGCCGTGAGGCGCGGACAGTCCGCAAAAGCCGATCGGCCGATCGTCTCCACCGTTGCGGGAAGGGTAAGAGTCGCCAGCTTGGCACAACCGCTGAAGGCCTCCTCGCCGATCGAGGTGATGTTGGTGGAAGGCGCGAAAGTAACGCTCGTGAGATTGGCGCTTCCGCGGAAGGCGCCGTCCGACAGCGTCTCTCCGGCGGTGATGACAACGCTCGTCAGCACGCTCTTGTCAAGATTGGCAAAGAGAGCGGCGGGAGCTTCCACGTGCGCAAGAACTGCGCAGCCGCTAAACGCATCGGCGGAAGCCGAAGCCAACGAGGGAATCCGCAAGGTATTCAGCGCGGCACAGCCGGCAAAGGCTTCGGAGCCGATATAGCGGAGCGTATCGGGCATCGTCACGGAGGTCAGAGAGGAATTTCCCGTTGCGGCCCCCGAGGCGACCGTCAGCGTACCGGCCTTGGCTTCAAAAGCCGTGGCATCCGACTTGACGGCGATCAGGTGATTGTCAAGATAAAATCCGCCGTTGTTTTCCGTGGGATAAGCGGCCGAATCGGCAGGCAGGATCGCCTTGCCGAGCGAAAGGACGCCATCGCCCAGACGGAGAGAAGTCAGCGAGGTGCAAGCGGTGAAGGCAGCGTCAGGGATCTCACCGGCCGTCACGGTCAGCGAGGTCAGCGCCGCGCGGGTCTCTGCGGGCAGAGATACAAACGCGCTGTACGGCAGAGTCGCCGTCCGGATCGCGGTACAACCCGAAAGGGCATTGACGCCGATACGAACCAAAGGATTGGAGATCAGGATCGTCTGCAGTCTCGTTTCATCGCGGAAAGCCTCGGCCGCAATGACCGTAACCGCCGCAGGGACCTCGTACAGCGTATCGGAATCCTGCCGGCACTTCATGCGGATCAGATATTCTCCGGCCGGGCCGGCGGTCAACGCGAGTTCGGTTCCCGCTTCCCAATCCTTGTACCATTTGGTATTGGCAAACGCGTCCGCGCCGATCTGGATGATACCGGCAGGCAACGTAATGCTCTCAAGCTTTTCCCATCCGTAGAAGGAATGACGGCCGATGATGTTGCCCGAGGTAACGGTCAGACTTTCCATCGTGTCTTTCGGCAAGGTCACGGCAAGTGCCGCAGGAAGAGCCGCTTCCCGCACCGAGAGGCATCCCGAAAGAACTGCGTTCCCGATATTTTCATCGAGGAGCCCGACCGGGAATTTGATGATCTCCAGCCCCGTGCAATCGGTAAAGGCGCCGTTCCCGACAAAGGCTACGGCCGTTCCCGAGAAATCAAGTTCGGAAAGTGCGCTGCATCCTTCAAAGGCGTATTCACCACACCGGGTCAGCCCGGCAGGCAGGCTCACGGAAGTGATCTTGTCGCATCCGGCAAAAGCGCCGCTCTCGATCTTCGTCACCGTCGCAGGAACCGTAAAGACGCCCTCGGTCGAAGTGGGAACAAAGACCAGCGCATCGCCGGCCGTGCCGTCCTTGCGATAGAGCGCGCCGTCGACCGCGCAGAAAGTGCCTGTGCTGCCGTTCACGGTAACCGTTTCAAGTTTCGGACAGTTATAGAAGGCAAGCGCACCGATCGCGGTGAGCGATTCGGGAAGCGAAACGCTTTCGAGATTCACCGCGCCGTTGAACGCCTTGGCGGGAATCGAAGACCCCGAAAGGACGGTCACCCGGGTAAGGCTTCGGAGCGGGAGCGAGGAAATGACCGATGCGGGAACTTCGGCTTCGGTCACGGCGGGACAGTTGAAGAACGCCGTGGAGCCAACCTTCACGGAAGCCGAAACGCCGGCCGCCATTCTGATGCTCTTCAACTTTTCACAGCCGAGGAAAGCAAAATGCTCCACCGACGTCACCGTGGCGGGAAATTCGAGCGTTCCGAGAGCAGAACACCCGAAGAAGGCCGCCTCCCCGATCGTTCTCACTCCTTCGGCAAGCGTCAGCGATTCAAGAGACTCCGCCTGCCCGAAAACAAGACTTTCAATCGTCTGAAGCGTGGCGGGGATCGTGACTTTCTTCAGCGATACGCAATGATAGAACGCGGCCGTTTCGATCTTCTCAAGATTCGGGAATCCGGCCTGCAATACCGCCTCGTTTCCCGGCGTTGCCGCACGGTAGGTATAGATCTCTTTCAGCGAGTTGCAGTACGAGAAGGCCATCTTTCCGATCTCGGTCATGCTCTCGGGCAGGGCAACCGCCTGCACCGACTGACCATAGAAAGCTCTCTCCCCGATCGCCTTCACAGGCCGACGCGGGGTGTTTTCATCTCCGTCGCGTCCGTATTCCGCCGGGATCACGACCACGGCGCCCGCCCTGGCGCTGGTCAGAATGTAATACTCGCCATTCGTTGAAAGTTCAAACTGTAATCCGGCCGTCGTCGGCACAGTCAGAGAAATATAAGAAGGGCGCACTTCAAAATCGCCGTGCATTTTGGAGGCGTAATCCTCCCACACCCCGAAATAGCCCTCTTTGGCAGGGACGTCGGGAACCGTGGAAAGCTTGGTGTCTCCCCGGTGGAATTTCACTTCGGCCAGAAGCGTTCCGTCCTCCGCCAGGAAACTGGCCGTGTACTCCGGCGCGGTCGTCGTGACAGGCGGCAGGGTAGTCACTATCGGCGCGGTCGTCGTGGCGGTACTGCCGGTATCGATCGGTTCGTCTCCGCACGCGGCAAAGGCCAGCGCAAGAAGAACCGTCAAAGCAAAAACGAACAGAAGCTTCAGTGTTATTTTGGTTTTTCTCATGTTCTCGCGTACTCCATTCTCTATGGTTGGTTTTCAAGATTACCACATAACAATACAGATTAAATATAACACACATACTCCTAAAAGTCAATACTTTCCCGTCCTGCGGTATAAATTCCCGCATTCTGCACATTTTCACCTCGCCGCTCTTGACGGAAGTACCAAGAAGAATCAGGTTGAACCTGTTAAAAAAGGAATTTTTTTACATCCTGTCACCTTCCGACAAATTCTGCCGTGCGCACCGTGTAAAATGAGGATTGTCCGAAGATGGGAGGAAAGATATGACAAAAGAAACTCTGTTCGTGGATCTCGCCGTAAAAGAGGACGTGTTGCACGCGGCCCTCTCCGGGGAGATCGACCATCACAGCGCGGGGGCGGCGCGCGAAAAGATCGATGCGGCGCTTTTCAAATACCGTCCGGCCGCCTTCTCGTTCGACTTATCCAACGTTGCGTTTATGGACAGTTCCGGCCTCGGACTGATCCTCGGCCGGGTGGCGCTCTGTGAAGAAATGGGCATCGCCGTCCGGCTCCTGCACCCTTCCCCGCGGGTACGGAAGATCTTTGCCGTTGCGGGGGTCGACCGTATCAAGAACCTCACGATCGAAGCGTAAAGACCTTTCCATGTATATTTAAGGAGAAAAGATCATGAAAGCCAAGAAGACCAACGAACTGAAACTCACACTGCCGGCCCTCTCTGCCAACGAATCGGCCGCGCGTGCCATCGTAGGCGCCTTTTGCGCCCAACTTGACCCGACCGTTGAAGAGATCGCCGATCTCAAATGCGCGGTATCCGAAGCGGTAACGAACTGTATCGTCCACGCCTACGGCGGAGAAGGCGGCATCATTTACATATCGGTTTCCCTTTTTGACGACAGGAGCATTACGGTCACAATCCGGGACCGCGGATGCGGGATCGCCGATGTGCCATTGGCACGCCAGCCCCTGTTCACCACCAATACGGACGGCGAGCGGAGCGGGATGGGTTTTTCCGTGATGGAGACCTTCACCGACCGACTCACCGTGCGTAGCCGGATCGGTGAGGGAACACGGGTCACTATGAAAAAGTGCCTCTCATAAAGAAATAATGAATGAAAACCCGAAATTCAGTGAAAATCTGCCCCTTCTTCTCCGCTCCCGCGCCGGGGACCGCCAAGCCACGGAAGAACTGATCCGCCTGAACGGCGGCCTCGTTGCCGGCATCGCGCTCCGCTTCTGCGGGCGGGGAACCGACTACGAGGATCTTCTGGAACTCGGCAATCTCGGCCTGCTCAAAGCCATCCGCAGTTTTGACCCGGAAAGGAAATGCGCTTTCTCAACCTACGCCGTTCCCCTGATATTCGGAGAGATCCGCCGATTTTTGCGAGACGACGGCCCGGTTAAGGTCTCGCGCAGCCAAAAACGGCTCGGAGCGCGGCTGATGGCCGCACGCGACCGGCGCGTTGCCGCAGGGGAAGGCGAGATCCGGATCGAGGAACTGGCCGGAGAGTGCGGAGTCTCAGCCTCCGAAGCGGCCGCCGCCTTAGACTCCATCAGCCCCGTCTCTTACCTCTCCGACAGCGTATACGGAGAAGAAGAGGGGGTCACGTTGGAGGGAACGCTCTATGACGATGAGGCAACCGAGCGGGATCTTGACCGGATCGCCATCCGGGAAGCGATCTCCCGCCTGCCCGATCTGCGCAAAAAAATCATTCTCCTGCGCTATTACCGTGACTACTCTCAAGAGGAGACCGCCAGAGCCTTAGGGCTGACGCAGGTCAAGGTCTCACGGGAAGAAAAAAAGATCCTTGCCTCTTTCCGGGAACTTCTTTCCTGAATCTTTCGCTCCCCCGGCGGGATTTTCTCGCGCAAACCGGGGGTTTTTCCCTTCTCTCCCGCAAATTGTTAAATAAATGTGAACAATAGAAAAAAGTCTTGATTTTTCCGCAAACGCGTATTACAATAAACAATGTAATTAGCACTCAAGCATTATGAGTGCTAAATTCAAAAGCAAAAAATTCCCGCGTTGCGGGATGAATCAGGAGGAATATCATGACACTGAAACCGCTTGCAGACCGCGTTGTCGTGAAACCGGTCGATGTCGAGGAAACCAGCAAGGGGGGGATCATCCTGCCCGGCTCTGCCAAGGAGAAGCCGCAGGTCGCGGAAGTCGTTGCCGTCGGCCCCGGTGGGATCGTGGACGGAAACGAAGTCAAGATGCTCGTGAAAGTCGGTGACCGCGTAATTACCGCCAAGTATACCGGGACCGAAGTAAAATACGACGGCATCGAATACAGCATCGTTCGTCAGAACGATATTCTCGCTATTGTTGAATAAGGAAAGAGAGGCAATGACTTATGGCAAAGGAAATTCTGTACGGCACTGAAGCAAGAAACGCCCTGCTCCGCGGCATGGATAAACTGGCGGACACGGTAAAGATCACGATGGGCCCGAAAGGGCGCAACGTGGTGCTGGATAAAAAATACGGCACTCCCCTCATCACCAACGACGGTGTGACCATCGCCAAGGAGATCGAACTGCCGGATGCCGCCGAAAACATGGGGGCACAGCTCGTCAAAGAGGTCGCCACCAAAACAAACGATGCGGCCGGAGACGGTACGACCACCGCTACCCTGCTCGCTCAGGCGCTGATCCACGAAGGCATGAAGAACATTGCCGCAGGTGCCAACCCGATGGTACTCCGCAAAGGTGTCTTCCGTGCAGTGGATGCGGCCGTGAAGGGCCTCGGCAAGATCTCCAAGAAGGTCAACGGGACCGAGGACATCGCCCGTGTCGGGACGATCTCCGCCGGGGATGAGGTCATCGGCACGCTGATCGCGGACGCCATGGAAAAAGTGACCTCCGACGGCGTTATCACCGTGGAGGAATCCAAGAGCGCAGAGACCTACAGCGAGGTCGTGGAAGGAATGCAGTTCGACCGCGGCTATCTCTCTCCCTATATGGTGACCGACACCGACAAGATGGAAGCCGTGCTGGACGATGCGCTCATCCTCATCACCGATAAGAAGATTTCGACCATTCAGGATCTGCTCCCCCTGCTCGAACAGATTGTGCAGTCCGGCAAGAAGCTCCTGATTATCGCCGAGGACGTGGAAGGCGAAGCCCTGACCACCCTCGTTCTGAACAAACTGCGCGGCACCTTCACCTGCGTAGCCGTCAAGGCTCCCGGATTCGGTGACAGACGCAAGGAAATGCTCCGCGATATCGCCATTCTGACCGGCGGTACCGTGATCACCGAAGAACTCGGGCTTGAACTGAAGGACACCACCGTGGCTCAGCTCGGCCGTGCCCGTCAGGTCAAAGTGAACAAGGAAAACACGCTGATTGTGGATGGTGCCGGAGACAGCACCGAGATCAAGAACCGCGTCGGCCAGATCCGCGCCGCCATTGAAACCACCACCTCGGACTTTGACCGCGAGAAACTTCAGGAACGTCTGGCAAAACTGGCCGGTGGCGTTGCCGTCATTAAGGTCGGGGCCGCGACCGAGACCGAAATGAAGGAAAAGAAACTCCGCATTGAGGACGCGCTCAACGCGACCAAGGCGGCCGTGGAAGAGGGCATCGTTGCCGGCGGCGGTACGGCCTACGTCAACGTCATCCCCGAAGTCGCCAAGGTCGTGGATGCGGCCGAAGGCGACGAAAAGACCGGTGCCAAACTCGTCATGAAGGCTCTGGAAGCCCCGATGCGCCAGATTGCCGAGAATGCAGGTTTTGACGGCGGTGTCATCATCGACAAGATCCTGAACTCCGGCAAGACCGGGTACGGCTTTGACGCTTACAAAGAAGTCTACACCGATATGCTGGAAGCCGGCATCGTCGACCCGACCAAGGTGACCCGTTCCGCCCTGCAGAACGCCGCCTCCGTGGCTGCCACCGTGCTGACGACCGAGTCGGTTGTCTGCGACATCAAGGAACCGGCTCCCGCCGCTCCCGCCGCGCCGATGGACGGCGGCATGGGCGGGATGTACTGATCCCGAATACCGAAAGGAAGAGACCTTCTCCGGGTCTCTTCTTTTTCTGTTTGTTTGCCGGCTGAGCCAAAAAACAAAAACGCGAAAAACGCGGACTTTTGCGAAAAGACTTGACAAGCGCGGGTTTCATGCTACAATTAAGGATGGAAAATGACCGGGATGCTTCCCGGCGGAAAAATAAAGGAGAATCTTTATGAAAAACGTCCTGTTCCAAGGCGATTCGATCACCGACTGCTCCCGCGACAGAAGCGATTGGGTCAATAACACCCGCCGTCCTCCCCGGCTCGGGACCGGCTATCCCCTGCTCGTAGCCTCTCGCCTGGCGCTCGACTTCCCGGGGGAATATAGCGTTGAAAACCGCGGCATCAGCGGCAACCGGATCGTGGATCTCTACGCCCGGATCAAGGTGGATCTGATCAACCTGAGGCCCGATTTCCTTTCAATCCTCATCGGGGTCAACGACGTATGGCACGAGATCGATCATCAGAACGGCGTTTCGGCAAAGAAATTTGAAAGCGTCTATCGTCTGATCCTGGATGAGATCACGGCCGAACTGCCCGCCTGCAAGATCCTCCTGATGACCCCCTACATCCTGCCCGGCTCCGCCACGGTGAATGAGGAAAAACCCGAAAGATGGGAATATTTCCGCACCGAGGTTCCTCTGCGGGCAGAGGCCGTCAAACGGATCTCGCGCGATTACCCGGTCTCGCTGATTGAGACCCAGCCGCTCTTTGACGAAGCGCAAAAACACGTCGATCCGATCGATCTGCTGGTGGATGGGGTACATCCCGGCCCGGCGGGACACGAGCTTCTCGCCCGGCATTACATGGACTGGTTCCGCTCGGTACGCTGAATCCAGAACAAAGGCAGTGCGTTTTTCTCGCACTGCCCTTTTGTTTTTGACACAGTTTGACGAATTTTGTAAAGTTTTGTTTTCTTACCGATATCCGTCAAAAATCACTTTGGTCTCGGTCTCCATCCCCGCAAAGGCTTCTTCGAGGAGCGCGACGTGATCGACTTTCTCCAGTTCCGCCAGCACCTTGGCGGCCACCGGTCGGGTGCGCGGGTGGCGCGGAGTAAAGACGGTACAGCAGTCCTCGTACGGCAGGACCGAGGTCTCGTAGGTGCCGATGCGCCGAGCGAGCGTCACGATCTCTTCTTTATCCATTCCGATGCAGGGACGGAAGACCGGCAGGGACACGACCCCATCGGTCACGCGGATGGCTTCCAGGGTCTGGCTCGCCACCTGCCCGAGGCTCTCGCCGGTGATCAGCGCACCGCAACCGAAGCGAGCGGCACAGCGTTCCGCCAGCCGCATCATAAAGATCCGGAGCAGGAGCGTAAAATAGTCTTCCTCGCATCGGTCGCGCAATTCTTCCTGGATATGGGTCAGGGAGATGACATGGACGTGAATCCGGGAACAGTACCCGCAGAGTTCCTCCGCCAGTGTCATGACTTTTTCGCGTGCGCGCTCGGAAGTATAGGGGAAACTCTCAAAATGCAGCGCCTCGATCTCCATGCCGCGCTTGGCCATCATATAGCCGGCCACCGGGCTGTCAATCCCGCCGGAAAGTAAGAGCAACCCCCGCCCGGCCGAGGCGCGAGGCATCCCGCCGGCGCCTTTTTCCTGATCGGCGTGAATGAAGGCGTACTCCTCCCGGATCTCGACCCACACTGTCACCTCCGGGGTGTGCAGATCGACCCGCATCCCGGGAAACGAACGCAAAATCTCCGCCCCGAGTTCGGCCGCCAGTTCGGGAGACTTGAGCGGGAAGCGTTTGTCCGAGCGTTTGGCATCGGCGCGGAAACGGTGTTTGCCCGCAAGAGCAGGGGCCAGATAGTCGCGTGCGACCGAAAGGATGCTTTCGAGATTTTTTTCGGCTACTGCGGCACGAACGACCCCGGTAATCCCGAATACGCGGCGGACGGTGTCGTAGACCCCGTCCATATCGCAGTCGGCGTCCAGCGGCTCGACCGTCAGGGTGCTTTGCACGCTCCGCACGCTGAAATTGCCGTAGGCGGCGGCGCGGCGGCGCACCTCCCGCAACAGTTCGGCCTCAAACGTGGAACGGTTCGCCCCCTTCAGCACGATCTCCCCGAATTTGCATAAGATGATCTCTTTCATAAACCTCCCGCCTTTCCGTCTTTTTCTTTCATAACCTCCTCATTGTAGCACAATACCGCCTCTTTTGCAAGAGCGAACCGCCCCTCCCGGAATGAAAAATGAAAAACGCTTGACAAACGCCGCGAGCTATGCTACAATGCAGACAGCGATGACGGGAAGTTACCCCGGAAAGAGGCATCAGAGAGCGGGCGGTTGGTGAAAGCCCGTTGCCGACGCCGCGGTATGTCGTCCCCGAGCTTGCGGGAAGAGGGAGCGCCGCTCCGGTAGAACCCGCCGCCGTCGGGCGTAAAATGTCAATGAGTGCGCGCCCTTTTGGCGCGAATACAGGTGGTACCGCGCTTTATAGCGTCCTGTTGCGGCAGGGCGTTTTTTCTTTCCCTGCCATCAACACTGCCGAAAGGAAAAGATCATGAGAAAAGAACTTCCAAAGACCTACTCCCCCAAAGATTTCGAGGATCGCATCTACAATACCTGGTGCGAACGCGGCTACTTCCGTCCCGACCCGGACAAGTCCAAGCCCGCCTTCTCGATCGTCATTCCGCCGCCAAACGTGACCGGCCAGCTCCATATGGGACACGCGCTGGACGAAACGTTGCAGGATATCCTCGTCCGCACGAAACGGATGCAGGGGTACAGCACCCTCTGGATTCCGGGGACCGACCACGCCGGGATCGCCACGCAGATCAAAGTGGAAGAAAATCTGCGCGTGAACGAAGGGCTGACCCGCTACGACCTCGGCCGCGAAAAATTCCTTGAACGGGTCTGGGAGTGGAAAGAAAAATACGGCAACCGTATTATCAGCCAGCTCAAAAAACTCGGCACTTCCTGCGACTGGGAGCACGAGCGCTTCACGATGGACAAGGGGTGCTCCCGCGCCGTGCGTGAGGTTTTCGTCAACCTTTATAATAAAGGATTGATCTACAAAGGGAACCGCATCATCAACTGGTGCCCCCACTGCGCGACCGCCCTCTCGGATGCCGAGGTCGAATACACCGAACAGCCCGGGCACTTCTGGCATATCCGCTACCCGGTCAAGGGGAGCGACGAATCCGTGATCATTGCGACCACACGGCCCGAGACCCTTGTAGGCGATACCGCCGTGGCCGTTCACCCGGACGATGAACGCTACCGTCACCTGGTCGGAAAGACCCTGATTCTGCCGCTCGTCGGTCGGGAAATCCCCGTCATTGCCGACGAATACGTGGAAAAGGATTTCGGGACCGGGTGCGTCAAGATCACGCCGGCACATGACCCGAACGACTTTGAAGTCGGCAAACGCCATCATCTCCCCTTCATCCGCGTGATGAACGACGATGCCACCATGAACGCCGAGGCCGGAAAGTACGAAGGCATGGACCGTCTGGCGGCGCGGCAGGCAATTGTCGAAGACCTGGAAAAAGAGGGATTCCTCCTGAAAGTGGAGGACTATTCCCACAACGTCGGGACCTGTTACCGTTGCCATCAGAATGTCGAGCCGCTGACCTCCGACCAGTGGTTCGTCAAGATGGCCCCGCTGGCCGAACCGGCGCTGAAAGTCGTGAAGGACGGCAGGGTACGTTTCCGCCCCGAACGCTTCTCCAAAACCTATATCAACTGGATGGAAAACGTCCACGACTGGTGCGTCTCCCGCCAGCTCTGGTGGGGGCACCGGATCCCCGCCTTCACCTGCGACGCCTGCAAGAAGATGATCGTCTCGCGCGAGGACGTCACGGTGTGTCCCGAATGCGGCGGGCATATGACCCAGGAAAGCGACGTGCTGGACACCTGGTTCTCCTCCGCGCTCTGGCCCTTCTCCACGCTCGGCTGGCCCGAAAGAACCGAGGATCTTGCGCGCTATTACCCGACCGACGTGCTGGTCACCGGGTACGACATCATCTTCTTCTGGGTGGCGCGCATGATCTTCTCGGGTCTTGAGCATACCGGGAAAGAACCCTTCCACACGGTGTTCATCCACGGGCTCGTGCGGGATAAATTCGGGCGGAAAATGTCCAAGTCGCTCGGGAACGGCATCGACCCGCTGGAGATCATCGATCGGTACGGCGCGGATGCTCTGCGCTTTGCGCTGGCCTCCGGCAACTCCCCCGGGAATGATATGCGTTTCTCCGAGGAGAAGATCGAAGCCGCCCGCAACTTTGCCAATAAACTCTGGAACGCCTCGCGTTTCGTTCTGATGAACCTTACGGAGAACGACGAGGACGCCTCTCTGCCCGCGGAAGAACTGCTCTGCACCGAGGATCGGTGGATCCTCACCCGCTTTGCCGAACTGACCGCCACCGTGACCGACTCGCTGGAGCATTTTGAACTCGGCGTGGCGCTTTCCGCCATTTACGACTTCACCTGGGATATCTTCTGCGACTGGTATATCGAACTCTGCAAGAGCCGCCTGGCCGAGCGCGGCAGTCCCGCGGCGCATACCGCCGCCCACGTGCTGGTATGGGTGCTGACCGGCATCCTGAAACTGCTCCATCCTTTCATGCCCTTTATCACCGAGGAGATCTACGGATGCCTGCCGCATACCGAAGAGAGCATCATGATCAGCGCGTATCCCACGGCCGCAAAGATCCGGCGCTACCCCGAAGAGGCCGCAAAGATCGACGAGGTGATCGAAATGATCCGCGCGATCCGCACCCGGCGCGCCGATATGAACGTGCCGCCCTCCCGCCGGACGAAAGTCTTCGTGGTGACTGCCGATCCCGAACGTTTCCGCGCGGCCGCCCCGTTCTTTGAGAAGCTGGCTTCGGCCTCCGAAGTCCTCTTCCCCGAAAGTTATCACGACGAGGCCTCGGTCTCGATCGTTACCGGGGCGGCTACCGTGTATATCCCGTTGGCCGATATGATCGACTTTGAAAAAGAGCGTGCCCGCCTGCGCGCAGAACTCGAAAAGAACGCCGGAGAGATCGCCCGCACCGAAGCCAAACTCGCCAACGAATCCTTTGTCAGCCGCGCTCCCGCCGCCGTGGTGGATGCCGAACGCGTAAAACTCGAAAAATCCCGCGCCACCCGCGCAAACCTCGAAGCCGAACTCCAAAAACTCGGCTGAAACCGAAACCGCCCGAAGCGCCTTTCCCCGGGCGGACTTTCCCCGGTCAACCTTTCCCCGGGGCGGAACGATCCCGCCCCGGGCACCCCCGGCCGCAAAACGCCGCCCCGATTGCAAAGATCCGAAATTCTTGCGATACAGAAAGCTCGCACGCACGTGCGGGCTTTCTTTTTCTTCTTTCCGAGAGGGAAGCCTCATATACTGCTAAAGAGGAGGACTGTCATGAATAGAAAACTTCTGATATTCTTTTTGCTACTCCCGGCTCTGCTCCTTTGCGGATGTGCCCCGGCAGGAGAAAAAAGCGACACCAAAGAAAAAACCGAGCGTTTCCTCGCGTTTCTGCCGGCGCATCCGGCCGGGCGGCTCTATGAGAGCGGACTGCCCGAAGGGAGTGAGGGACACCTCCTGACGCGTGAACTGCTCTGCACGCTCTTTGCGCGGGAGGACGGCAGTCTGGCAACCGACGGAAGGGTCGAATCGGTCACCGTCTACCTTTCCGGCGGGCAAGGGGAGGTCTTTGAAGCGGCGCTCTTCTCCTGTTACGGCACCGCCGATACCGCCGCGATCCGAGAGATGTGCCTGCGCCGGGCGTTGCTCGCCGCCTCACGGGGAGGCGCACGCGCGGAAGATGCCCGGATCTATATCAGCGGACGCTATGTTTTTTACTGTCTTTCCTCCATGCCGGAGGAGGCGGAGCGGGCGATGCGGCGGGTTCTCTGACGATTTTTTACAGGAAAAAAGTCATATATCGTACAAATAACAACGCATTTCATACATTCCGTTTCA
The DNA here is from genome assembly GCA_949282345.1 of uncultured bacterium. GTDB lineage: Bacteria > Bacillota > Clostridia > Oscillospirales > CAG-272 > UBA1740. The sequence continues at coordinate 26,689 of CASDOQ010000051.1, forward strand.
GGCTTTTTCTTTACAGCTATCGGCACGCGTGGTATACTGGAAGCAGCAGATTTCAAACAAATCCGGTCGTCTCAAAAAAACAGGCGATTTCCCTGCCTGCCGGACGGAAAAGAGGAAGTATGAACAATCAGACCCGCACTTTCCATAAAACCGCCCTCACCCCGCTCTTCACAGTCGAAGAGCTCGTCACCGTGTACCGCCTGAATCCCCAAAACAGCCGGGGCGAGGCACACGACTTCTGGGAACTTTTCTATCTTGAATCGGGCGAAGGATCGGTTCATCTCGGAGGAAAAGAATATTTTCTCCGTAGCGGCGACCTGATCTTTTACCCGCCGGGTGTCTGGCACGGACCGCCGCCGGGAGAACTCCCCGCCGCGGCGAAACCGTCGGACCGCACGGTAGACATCCTTTCCTTCACCTGTTCGTCTCCGCTGCTTTACACCCTCGCGGAGGGGGTCCAGACCCTGACCCCGCAGGAGGGAGACACCCTGCTCGCAATCGTACGGGACGGTCTGCTTTCTTTTGAACGGGTTGAATCGGGATACGGCTTCCGCCCGCGGCCGCATACGCCGCCGGCAGTTCTACAAGTGCTGAAAAACCGGCTGGAACTCTTTTTGCTTTCACTCTGGCAACGCAAAAATGCCGATACCGGATCTATGGAAACCGACACCCAGAGCGGCCGTCGCGCGGCGGACGAAAGCGAACGTATCCTTGCCTATCTTTCGGAAAACATGGACAAAAATCCAACCCTCGAAGAGATCGGCCGGGCGCTCGGCTTTTCTCCCTCCTACCTGCACAGGCTCTTTTGCCGGCGGTTCGGATGCGGAATCAAAGCCTATTTCAATGAAATGAAGATCCGCGAGGCCATGCGGCTCCTGCGGCGCGGCGCGGCCGGATGCAGTGAGGTGGCCGACCGCCTCGGCTATTCTTCTCCTCAATATTTCTCCTATATGTTCCGCCGTGCCACCGGGCGCACCCCCAGCGAATATGCTAACGGGCGCGAACCCGAGCCCGATTCCCCGATCGAAAAAGCCAGGATTTCGAACGTTTGAGTCAGTTTTCCGTATTCTTTTTTCCCGCCTGTTCTGCTATGATAAAGTTACCGGGGCGGCCCGGAATCGATCTGCCGGAACTTCCGGCTCCCCCGGAACCGGGGGCAGGAAAGGATTTTATCATGGATAAGAAACTCAGAATGGGTATTGTCGGATGCGGTGCCATGACCATCAACAGTCACGTGTATGCCTTCCCGCTTCTTACAGATATCTGCACCGTGACTTCCGTATGCGATATTCACCGCGAAAAAGCCGAAAACGCTGCAAACAAACTCGGCGGTGATATCTTCGTGACCACCGATTACCGGGAAATGGTCGGGCACGTGGACGCTGTACTGGTCGTTCTGCCTCACGAATTCCACTATGAATGTGGCGTCTTCTTTGCCGAACACGGCGTGCACGTATTGATGGAAAAGCCTCTCTGCAACACCGAGGAAGAGATCGAATCGCTGACCAGGATCGCCGAGGAGAATCACGTCAAACTGATGTGCGCCTACCCCGTCCGCTTCTGGCGCGGGATCGCCAAACTCAAGGAACTGCTTGACTCGGGGGAATACGGTCGGATCATCCAGATGTCGATCTGGACCGAACAGTTTACCCGCCGCGAGGACTATACCGTCAACGGCGTGTACGAACACTACAAAATAAAAAATCTCGGCGGCGGTCAGCTTTTCAGCCACGGATGCCACTACATCGACCTGCTCCTCTGGTTCCTCGGCAAACCCGTCAGCGGAACGCATATCGGCTCCAACGTCGGGACCGAATGGATGGAGCGTGAAGGCACTTCCAATGTCATCATGACCTTTGAAAACGGCGCTATGGCCTATCACTTCGGCACGTGGGGCGCGCGTGGCTCTTCCCACGGCTATACCTTCCAGGTCTTTACCGACAAGGGCTTCTTTGAATATCAGCGCGATACCGCCACGTTGACCTACAAGACCAATATTCACCCGAACCCCGACCAGCCCATCGTCATGACCTGGGAATTTCGTGACAGATCCAAGCAGACCCAGTATGAGATCCGGCACTTCCTCGAATGCGTGCGCGATGACCGCCGCCCGATGATCGACGGATACGATTCCCTGCAGTCGATCAAGGTCATCCACCGTCTCTATGAGGCGGAGGAGCGCGGCGAGATCGCCGATCTGCGCGGCCTCGGCTTCCGCGACCGTGACTGACGGCGGCCTCTCCCCTTTGCCACCGCAGATACGATTCGTAAAAAGACCGGGAACTCTTCCCGGCGTCAGTCAGAATCCCTGAAAAAATGCCGTCGGCATGCCGACGGCATTTTTCTTGCGGGAAAACAGGGCGTTTTCCGCTGTGCCCGGGGGAGGAATACAGGCAAAAGAAAAAGGATTTTCAGGAAAAGACTGCTTAAAGTCATCGGAAATCTCCTCCCCCGCGCCTCTTTATATGATTTTTGTCATAAAAACATGAAAAAGATTTGCTTGTTCTCATATATCCCGCGCTCGACAGCATCCCATCATGTTAAAACCATCAACAGCCACCTGCGAGTCGATTTTTTCAATGCTTCCCCTGAAACGAAAGTACTTATCCCGTGAACGCAATTATTTACCGTTACCTATATCAAGCATAAACCTTCTCCCCACGCTCGCGTATTTTGCGGGGGCAAGTGTGTTATAGGCGAGCTTTTCCCACGGGCTGTCCCCGACAAGTGCTTTTATGGATCTGAGGTTCTCTTCCGTATCGGTTATACCCGGTATCAGCGGCGTTCTGAATGTATGCGGAATCCCGCTCTTTTTCAGATACTCCGCGTTTTCAAGTATCTGTTCGTTCGTTACGCCTGTGTATTTTTTATGTATCTCGCTGTCTGCAAGTTTTATGTCCATGTACACAAAATCACAAAGCTCCGTCACTTTACGGAAAACTTCATTGTCCGCATACCCCGATGTCTCGATCGCCGTATTTACCCTGCCCTTCAGTTTGGAAAGTAGCTCGATACAAAATCCCGATTGCATCAGCGGCTCGCCTCCGGAGACGGTTATGCCTCCGCCCATGGAGTTGAAAAAGTCACTGCGGGTAAGCAGTTTTTGCGCAAGCGCTTCGCTCTCCCACCTGACTCCCGCAACGCCGACCAGATTTTGAGGGCAGATATGCAGACACCGCCCGAGCCCCGCACATTCGGGGTGCGTGCAGGGCTTTTGGCACAGTCCGCAATGCAGGCAACCGTTATGCTTCAGGTAAAGCTCTCTTTTGGGTGACAGCCCCTCGGGATTGTGACACCATACGCAACACATAGGACAGCCCTTGAGGAAGACAGTTGTTCTTATCCCCGCTCCGTCATGCACGGCGAATTCTTTGATATCGAATACCAGACCTGTCATACCGAGTACTCTTGTCTTGCCATCACGTGATCCTGAAATTCCTTGTCAAGCTCCACAAAATATGCCGACCATCCCCATATACGTACGACAAGCTGGCGGTAGTTTTCGGGATGCTTCTGGGCGTCCTTCATTGCCTCAAGATTGACTGCGTTGAGCTGGAGCTGATGACCTCCGCGCACAATGAAGTACTGCAACAGCTTTGCTACCTTACTTATACTCTCGGGGTCGTTGAACATCCCCGACGCAAATTCCAGCGTAAGAGGTCCGCCGTTTATGTTTCTCGTCAGGTTGTGAGAGGTAAATGACTCGATATCCGTAACGGGTCCGGGCACCTGTGCAAACAGGCTCGGTGAAAAATTCGTACCGAACGGCTCTCCCGCGCGTCTGCCGTCGGCGGTAGCGCCGAGGTCTCGGGCGTGCCAGAGATAGTACATTGCCGTTCCGGTTCCTGCACGCCATCTGCCTCCCATACAGTTCGTCTTGCCCTCAAGGGCGTCTGCAAAGGCGTCGAGGAGCAACCCTCCGAGCTCATCCGCATCGGGGCTGCCCGTACCCATCTTCGGCGCTTCAAAGCGAAGCAGATGGAGCAGCTCGGGGTCGTCCGCATAATCGGTATCGAGCGCGTGTATGAGGCGGTCGGGAGTTACCGATCTCTTATCGTAAACATAAGTCTTTACCGCCGCGAGAGCGTCAGCCGCACAGGCTATCCCGCTTCCGTGGATGCCGAAGTTGTTGTACTTCTTTCCGTCGCGCAACAGATCCATAAAGGGCGAGGGTACGAAGTACACGTTCTTTATACTCTCCCTTATCTTGTCGCACTCATTTTTTATCTCGGTCTTGACTTTTTCGACAAGCGAGCCAAAATCTCCGTTATGTATGTTTTCCCTTATCGTCTTATCGACAAGCGCGGGAAAATTGACCGCGCCGATATTGGCTATATCGTTTCCGACTCCCGGTATGATAAACTCCCAGCAGGCGGCAACCACATAGTTCACCGCGTCCTCATAGTCATATCCGAGCTTTGTCAGTCCCTCGATCACAACATCGTCGTTAGAATACTGCGGAAATCCGAGTCCGACCTTTGTAAGCTCCGTTCCCTTCTCGTACACGGAAAGAGGCGTATTTTTTGACACGCGCAGATTGATCTTTGGGTCTATGAGTTTGAGATTCCTGCTTGCTTCAAGGCAGAGCTCCGACAATTCGTTGAATCCCTCACTTCCGTCCGCAAGTCTGCCGCCGAGAACCATGCTCTGCCCGTTGTCGCCCTGCTGGACTCCGACATAGAGATCACTGTCCTTGTTGAAGGAGAGGAAAAAATCCTCTATAAGCTCAAGCGCGGTCTCTCTCGTATATACTCCTGCATCCATATCTCGTTTGAAATAGGGATACATATATTGGTCAAATCTGCCGACCGTGTTGTGGTAGTCTCCCTCCAACCAGAGGGCGTAATGGAGGATACGGAAGAACTGCAATGCCTCGCGGAAATTCCGTGCGGGGTATCTCGGCACACGGGTGAGTATCTCCGCGACATCTTCCCTGCCCATTCCGAGCGCTTCGTCGCGGTATCTGTCGCACAGAGCGATGAGCGCGTCTATCATTCTCGCCTGATACTCATTCGCGCCCTCTTTACGCGCAAGCAGTCCCTCGGATATTGTCTTTGCGTAATCGGGCGAGAGATTTGAGACGTAACCGAGCTCGTGTATGTAATGCTCTTTCTTTATCTCTGCCCATTCCTCCTCGGTAAACACGTCGGGAAGATTTTCAACCGTTCTCATAAGAACTATCTTCTCGTCGGGGTGAATATGCGGCACCTCAAGTCCCGAAATGTGCTCGAAGCGGCGCGTCATACGCTCCTCAGGAGAGAGTCCGAGCGCGGAGTATTCCGCCCCGAGATCTCTCTCACAGCGTCCGCGCAGCTCCCTGTGCGCACGGTCGAGAATATAATAACGGTATAATTCCCGATCCATATGATCCACCATTCTCTCTTTCACATTATTGTTTGTATTCAAAAATAATACCTGACATTACCGTTTGTATCGGCTGTATGTAGCCTATCCGCACATCTGAAATGTAGGTTGTTACTTTTTTCTCTCAATTTGAATATTTCATCTTTCGGAGTCCGATCTGAAAATACCCGCGAGCCCTTGAAATGACAAGCATATCCTGCCGATGTCCAATCCAAAAGGTTCGCATTAAGGATCCTTTCCGCTCTGCGTTTATCGATCCCGGGAGGCAAGATCGTCGAGATACCGACAGGCGGCCAGGGCCGCTACGGCGCCGTCCGCCGTGGCGGTGGTGATCTGCCGTATCTGCTTGCGCCGGCAATCCCCGGCCACAAAGAGCCCCGGGGTCCCGGTCGTGCAGGATTCGTCCGAGGCGAAGTATCCGCGTTCGTCCAGTTCGGCCAGATCGGCAAAGGGGCCGTTCTCCGGCACCTGTCCGATGGCAACGAAAACGCCGTCCACACGGATCTCGCACTCCTTCCCCTCTCGATCGCGGAGGCGAAGCCCGGTCAGAAGTTCCTTCCCGATAAATCCCGAGACGGTATGAGAAAAGAGGAAATGCACGTTTTCCTTCGTGCGGAGGATGGCGGCCAGGCTCTCCTCCCCCGTCAGGGTGGGCAGATTCTGTATCACGGTCACCGAGGCACAGCGCTCCGAGAGCATAACGGCCTCCTGCAGGGCGGTGTTTCCGCCCCCGATGACCGCAACATCGCGCCCGGCGTAAAAGGCTCCGTCGCAGATGGCACAATAGGAGATCCCGTTTCCGACGAGTTCCTCCTCCCCGGGAAGACCGAGCGTGCGGTGATGGGAACCGGCCGCTACGATCACGGCGCGCGCCTCGTAATCCCCCGCTTCCCCATGGATCAGGAAGGATCCTCCGGCCGTCTCGATGCCGGTGGCACGGTCCAGTTCGATCTCCGCACCGAGCGCCAATACCTGCTCGGTCAGTTTGTCGGCCAGTTCCATCCCGCTGATCACCGGGAAGCCCGGATAATTCTCGACCTTCGGCGAATGGGTGATCTGGCCGCCGAAGCTCTCGCCCTCCAGGATCAGCACGTTTTTCCCGGCGCGGCGGGCGTATATGGCGGCGGTGAGGCCCGCAGGCCCCGCGCCGACGATCACAATGTCCTGTGTTCTCATGCTTCCTTGCTGTGTTCCTCAATAAAGCGGCGGATGTTGGAAAGGTTCACCACCGTCTCGGCGATCTCCCCGTTCCGTTCCACGATCAGCGTGGGGGCCTGCCGCACCTCGTACTTTTTGGCCGTCTCGGGATCTTTATCCGCAAGGATGACCTCGTAGGCCATACCCGCCTTGTCTAAGAAGACCTTGGCCATCTTGCAGTTCGGGCAGGTGGTGGTGGCAAAGAGGATCAGGCGGTCTTCTCCGCAGGGTACTTCTGCCGAAGGGACTTCCGTGGCGTTGACCCGTTCAGCGGCGGCGAGCCGGTGGTCATTGGCGTGGCGTACCATGGACGAAGCGGCGTTGTATACGCGGCGATCCTTGTATTCCTGCGCCTTGCCGTCGTTCCAGTTCTGCACCGGACGGTAATAACCGGTGATACGGCTGTAGACTTCGGTCTTTTCACCGCAGGTGGGGCAGACGGTGACTTCCCCGGCCAGATACCCGTGATTCTTACAGACCGAATAGGTCGGAGACAGCGTATAATAGGGGAGCTTATAGTTCTCGGCGATCTTGCGGACAAGCGCGGCCGCCGACTTCCAATCGGGCAGTTTTTCGCCGAGGAAGGCGTGGAAGACGGTACCCGAGGTATACAGCGTCTGCAATTCATCCTGAATATCAAGCGCCGAGAAAACGTCGTCGGTATAGCCGACCGGCAGGTGCGAACTGTTGGTATAGTAGGGGGTCTTCCCGTTTTCGGAAGCGGTGATGATGTCCGGGAAGCGCTTTTTGTCGTGCTTGGCCAGGCGGTAACTGGTCGATTCGGCCGGGGTCGCCTCCAGGTTGTAGAGGTCACCGTACATCTCCTGATAATCGGAGAGGCGTTCGCGCATATGGTTCAGCACTTCCTTGGTGAATTCCTGCGTTTCGGGATGGGTCATGTCGGCGCGGAGCCACTTGGCGTTCAGGCCCACCTCGTTCATACCGACGAGGCCGATCGTGGAAAAGTGGTTTTTGAAAGTACCGAGGTAGCGTTTGGTGTAGGGATAGAGGCCCTCTTCAAGCAGATGGGTGATGACGTCGCGCTTGATTTTCAGAGAGCGGGCGGAAATGTCCATCATGCGGTCAAGCCGACGGAAGAAATCTTCCCGGTCCTCGGCAAGATAGGCGATACGGGGCATATTGATCGTCACCACGCCGACCGAGCCGGTGCTTTCGCCCGAGCCGAAGAAGCCGCCGGACTTCTTACGCAGTTCACGCAGATCAAGCCGCAGACGGCAGCACATACTGCGGATGTCGCTCGGCTTCATGTCGCTGTTGATATAGTTGGAGAAATACGGCGTGCCGTATTTGGAGGTCATTTCAAAGAGGAGTTTGTTGTTTTCGGTCTCCGACCAGTCAAAGTCCGAGGTGATCGAATAGGTCGGGATCGGATACTGGAAGCCGCGGCCGTTGGCGTCGCCCTCAATCATCGTCTCGATGAACGCGCGGTTCACCATGTCCATCTCGGCTTTGCAGTCTTTGTATTTAAAGGGAGCTTCTTTCCCGCCGATGATGCAGTTCAGTTCTGCCAGGTCATCGGGCACGGTCCAGTCCAGCGTGATGTTGGAGAAGGGCGCCTGCGTGCCCCAGCGCGAGGGCGTATTGACCCCGTAAATGAAGGACTCAATGCACTTCTTGACCTGATCGTAGGGCAGGTTGTCCGCCTTGACGAAGGGGGCCAGATAGGTATCGAAGGAGGAGAAGGCCTGTGCCCCCGCCCATTCGTTCTGCATGATGCCGAGGAAGTTGACCATCTGGTTGCAGAGCGTGGCCAGATGCTTGGCAGGCGCGGAAGTGATCTTGCCGGGAACGCCGCCGAGGCCTTCCTGGATCAGCTGTTTCAGCGACCAGCCCGCGCAGTATCCCGTCAGCATGGAAAGGTCGTGCAGATGGATGTCGGCGTTCCGGTGGGCGTTGGCGATCTCGTCGTCGTAGATCTCCGAGAGCCAGTAGTTGGCGGTGATGGCGCCGGAGTTGGAAAGGATCAGTCCCCCGACCGAATAGGTCACGGTGGAGTTCTCCTTCACGCGCCAGTCGTTGATCTTCAGATAGCCGTCCACCAGCGATTTATAGTCGAGCACCGTGTTCTTCACGTCACGGAGTTTGGCGTGCTGACGGCGGTAAAGGATATATGCCTTCGCCACGTCGGCGTAGCCGGCCTGCACCAGCACCGCTTCCACGGAGTCCTGAATATCCTCCACGGCGATCAGCCCTTCCTTCACCTTATCGGCAAAGTCTGCCGTCACTTTGAGGGCCAGCATATCGATTACGGAAGGGTGATACTGCTTCTCCTGGGCTTCAAAGGCCATCCGGATGGCGTTTGAAATCTTTTCAATCGAAAAGTCAACGACTTTTCCGTCTCTCTTCTGTACCTGATACATCGTTCGTCTCCTAAAATTTATTTCATTATATATTCTTTCACGTAGCCGTCACATCCCGCGGAGCTGCGCCGTGGGGATCTTTTCCCGCAGAGCCTCTAAGCAAGCCTGCATTTTTTCAGGTTTCGGAGGATGCAGCCCCTCCCCGATCAGATTGCCCGAATCAATGAACGGTTGGAGGAAAAAGGCTTCCTCCCCCGCCAGCCATTCTCCGATCGCGGAGAAATCCGCGGGTTCGTGGAGCTCGTCCACCACTGTCGTGCGGAACTCAAAGGGCTGCGACCCGCCGAGTAAAAACGCAGCGGACTCCTTCACCCCGTCGGGCATGGCAGGGAGCCCTGCCGTTACCGCATACTTGCCGGGACTGTTTTTGATGTCCATGGCCACATAGTCGAGAAGTTTCTCTTCAACGGCCTGCCGCAGGCGATCGGGATAACTGCCGTTGGTATCGGCCTTCACGGCAAAACCGCGCGCCCGTATCTGCCGGAAGAAATCAAGAATATCGGGTTGGGCGAAAGGCTCGCCGCCCGTCACAGCCACCCCCTCCAGCAGACCGCGCCGCCGGTCAAGGAAGGCGAAGAACTCCTCCGTGTCCAGCGCATCCTCCTCGGGATGGGTGACAAGCGAGGCGTTATGGCAAAAAGGACAGCGGAAATTGCACCCCACGGTAAAGACCGTGCAGGCGACCCGCCCGGGAAAATCCAATAACGTCATCTTCTGTATTCCGCCAAGTCGCACCGTGTCCTCCTCTACCTCCGGAAATCACAGGGAATTTCCGATTCTGCAAAATTGCAAAAAATCAATATATTGCGTAGTCAATTAGTATTATAATCTATATGTGGTAGAAAGTCAAGCAAAAAAGGGGCGAAAATCTGTACAAATTCCCGTCGCTTTTTCGTGCAATCCGTCGAATTTCGAATGCGGAAAAAAATTATTCTTTTTTGCTTTTCCCCCCCTTGACAAGAATCTTTCGACGTGCTATACTGATGTAAACCGATGAGGGAGAGGAAGTACTCCTTGCAGATTCCCATCAGCGAGTCGCGGGCGGTGTGAGCGCGGCGGGTAGGGCAGGGACGAATGGGCTCCTGAGGGCGAGCCGAACCGCGCGGGCGGTAGGTGAGACGGAGACTCCTCCGTGAACAAAGGGACCGTATAGAGGTACGGAAAGAGGGCGCGCAAGCGTCAAGCCGGGTGGCACCGCAGGTGAATGTTATTCCCTGTCCCAGCATGAAATTTTGGGACGGGGCTTTTTCTTTTCCGTCCCCAAGGCAGAAAGGAGCCGAAACCATGAAAGACACGAAGATCCCCTACAAAATTTACCTCGATGAAAAAGAAATGCCGACGGCATGGTACAACCTGCGCGCCGACATGAAGAACAAGCCCGACCCGCTTCTCGACCCCGCAACGGGAAAGCCGGTGACGGCAGAGGCACTCGGCCAGGTTTTCTGCCGGGAGCTGGTGGAACAGGAGCTGAACGAGACCGATGCGTATATTCCGATCCCGCAGGAGATACGCGACTTTTATCGGATGTACCGTCCCTCTCCCCTCGTCCGGGCGTACTGCCTGGAAAAGAAACTCGGCACGCCGGCCAAGATCTATTATAAATTCGAAGGGAACAACACAAGCGGCAGCCATAAACTCAACTCCGCCATTGCCCAGGCCTATTACGCAAAAAATCAGGGGCTTGTCGGCGTGACGACCGAAACCGGCGCCGGGCAGTGGGGCACCGCCCTTTCAATGGCATGTGCCTACCTCGGCCTCGACTGCAAGGTCTTTATGGTCAAGGTCTCGTACGAGCAAAAGCCGCACCGCCGTGAAGTCATGCGCACCTACGGTGCCTCCGTGACCCCCTCGCCCTCGACCGAGACCGAGGCCGGCCGCCGGATTCTTTCGGAGCATCCCGGCACGACCGGGAGCCTCGGCTGCGCCATCTCCGAGGCAGTGGAAGCCGCCGTCACGCGCGAGGGATACCGTTACGTCCTCGGCAGCGTGCTGAACCAGGTGCTCCTGCATCAGACCGTTATCGGTTTAGAGACCAAAACGGCTCTCGATAAGTACGGCGTCAAGCCCGACATCATCATCGGCTGTGCGGGTGGCGGCTCCAACCTCGGCGGGCTGATCTCTCCCTTTATGGGTGAAGTCATGCGCGGAGAAGCCGACTATCGCTTCATCGCGGTGGAACCGGCCTCCTGCCCGAGCCTGACGCGCGGCAGTTACGTCTACGACTACTGCGATACCGGCCGCATCTGCCCGCTGGCCAAGATGTATACGCTCGGTTCTTCCTTTATCCCCGCCCCGAACCACGCCGGCGGCCTGCGCTATCACGGCATGAGCCCGATCCTCTCCCAACTCTATCACGACGGATATCTGGAGGCGCGGAGCGTCAAGCAGACCGACGTCTTTGAAGCGGCGGAGGAATTTGCCCGGGTGGAAGGCATCCTGCCCGCTCCCGAGAGCAGCCACGCCATCCGCGTTGCCATTGACGAGGCCAAAAAGTGCATTGAGACCGGCGAAGAAAAGACGATCGTCTTCGGACTCACCGGCACGGGATACTTCGACATGACCTCCTATCAGAAATTCAACGACGGAAAGATGAGCGACTATATCCCGACCGACGAGGAGATCGCCGCGAGCCTCGCCCTTACCCCGAAATTCTGATCCCATCCGGCGGCTTCCGACCTTCGGAAGCCGCACAAAAAGGGGCTGAGTCAAATTTGGGAATTAATTCCAAATAACTGGCACCTTGCATAAAGAAACACTCGTTATTCCAAAAGAACGGCGAGTGTTTTTGTTAATCCATAACATAAGGCTGAGCCAAAAAATCAATTTGACT
>CASDOQ010000052.1 GCA_949282345.1 uncultured bacterium
CGGCGGGGAAGGCGGGCGGCGGGAAAAAGGAAAAGCCCCGCGGCGGCGGGGCTTTCGGAAATACAGGATCTCAGTGGACGATGCAACGCTCGGTATCCTTGTCGAAGATATGCATCCGGCTCGTCTCAAAGGCGATCTGGATCTCGTCTCCGGCACGGGAGGTCGAGCGGGCGGAAACGCGGGCAATGATGTTCTTGCCGTTTGTGGCATCTTCCATCCCGTAAAAGCTGAGGTAGAGATAGATCTCCGCGCCCATCAGCTCGGTGACTTCAACGGTCGCGTTGATCACGCCGTCGGGGGTCGAGGCGATATGCGCCGGGTCATCATGCAGGCATTCGGGACGGATCCCGACGATGACTTCCTGCCCGATATATTCCTTGAGGGCGGGGTTGTTGGCCTTTTCCGCCGGAACCTTGATCTTGTGGGGGCCGAAGGTGATGTAGAGTTCCCCGGCTTCTTCCACGAGGCGAGCAGAGATGAAGTTCATCTGCGGCGTGCCGATGAAGCCGGCCACGAAGAGGTTGCAGGGCAGGTCGTACAGGTTCTGCGGGGTATCGACCTGCTGGATCAGACCGTCCTTCATAACGACGATACGCGTTGCCATGGTCATAGCCTCGACCTGGTCGTGCGTAACGTAAACGAACGTGGTCTCCACCTTCTTGTGAAGCTTGGTCAGCTCGGTTCTCATCGAAGCACGGAGCTTTGCGTCCAGGTTGGAAAGCGGCTCGTCAAGCAGGAAGACCTTCGGGTTCCGCACGATGGCACGGCCGAGGGCAACACGCTGTTTCTGACCGCCGGACAGAGCCTTCGGGCGGCGCTCCAGCAGGTGGTTGATGTCAAGGATACGGGCGGCCTCTTCCACGCGGCGCTTGATCTCTTCCTTCGGTACTTTGCGGAGCTTCAGACCGAAAGCCATGTTTTCAAAGACCGTCATGTGCGGGTACAGGGCGTAGTTCTGGAACACCATCGCAATGTCTCTGTCCTTCGGGGCTACGTCATTTACCAACGTATCGCCGATCCAGAGTTCGCCCTCCGAGATCTCTTCAAGGCCCGCGATCATACGCAGGGTCGTGGATTTACCGCACCCGGAAGGGCCGACGAGGATCAGGAATTCCTTATCCTTGATCTCCAGGTTGAAGTCCGAAACGGCCGTAACACCGCCGGGATATTTCTTGTAAATGTGTTTGAGCGAAAGGCTTGCCATGAGTATTCCTCCGATAACGTACAAATTTTCACATCACATATTATAGCAGAAAAAACGGATTTTTGAAAGGGGGCAACCCTCTGAACTTTTGCACGGACTTTTGTAAGTTCTGCACAAAATGTGTCGCCATTAGCCAGTAAAATGGAAATATATTGAAATTATATCTCTAATAAATTATATAATACGCCGACTCAGGCATTTTTCGGCGTCTTGCAGGTGAGAGAAATGCGCCCGCGCTTTTTATCCACGCCCTTGATGCGCACCTCGATCACGTCCCCGACCTTGACGACCTCGGCCGGATTCTTTACGAACCGGTCGCTCATTTCCGAGACGTGGAGGAGACCGTCGTCATGTACGCCGATGTCCACGAACGCCCCGAAGTCCACGACGTTCCGCACGGTACCGCGCAGGAGCATCCCTTCTTCCAGGTCGTCTAAGGTCAGTACGTCGGTGCGGAGGACGGGGGCGGGCGCGCTGTCCCGGATATCGCGGCCGGGCTTTTCGAGTTCGGAAACGATGTCGAGCAGGGTCGGTTCTCCGCAGTCGAGTTTGCGGCAGAGTTTACCGACGCCGCGCGCCATTACGAGGGCGCGAAGCGAGCCAAGGCCCCCCTGACGGACGTCTTCTTCGGTCAGGGAAAATTCCCGGAGAAGTGCCGCGGCCACGGGATAGGACTCGGGATGGACGCCGGTGTTGTCAAGGATCTCGTCCCCGCCGACCACGCGGAGAAAGCCGGCGCATTGCTGATAGGCGCGTTCCCCGATCTTCGGAACTTTCAAAAGGGCGGCGCGGCTGCGGAACTCACCGTGCGCTTCGCGGTACGCTACGATGCTTTTGGCGGCGGCCGCATTGATACCCGCAATGTGCGAGAGCAGGGAATAAGAGGCCGTGTTCACGTCCACACCGACGCTGTTCACACAGTCCTCCACCACGCCGTCAAGCGCCTCGGTCAGGCGGTTCTGCTTCATATCGTGCTGATATTGTCCGACTCCGATAGCCTTCGGGTCGATCTTGACCAGCTCCGCCAGCGGGTCCTGGAGCCGCCGTGCGATCGAGACGGCGCTCCGTTCGGTCACGTCAAAGTCCGGGAATTCCTCGGCGCCGAGGGGCGAGGCCGAATAGACGCTGGCGCCGGCCTCGGACACGATGGTGTAAGCCACGGGGCGCGGGGCATCCCGCAGGGTGTCGGCGATGAAGGCTTCGCTTTCCCGGGAGGCCGTGCCGTTTCCGATGGCGACCACGTCCACTCCGTAGGCGGCGATCAGCCGGAGGACGGTCTTTTTGCTCTTCTCGGTCTCTTCACGCGGTTTGGTCGGATAGATGACGGCGGTATCGAGCACCTTGCCGGTCTTATCCACCACGGCGAGTTTACAGCCGGTACGGTAGCCGGGGTCATAGCCGAGGACGGTCTTTCCGTGAAGCGGAGCCGCCAGGAGGAGATTGCGCAGGTTGTCGGAAAAGACCTTCAGCGCGCCCTCGCTCGCCCGGTCAAAAAGCTCTGCCCGCACTTCGCGTTCGAGGGACGGGAAGATCAGACGGTCGTAACTGTCCTCGATCGCGGCAAGCAGGAGCGCGAGCACAGGCGTCTTTTTATTGGTGATCACGCGGGAGCCGAGGCGGGCAAGCGCCGCGTCCCGGTCTAGCGTCATACTGACCTTCAGGCATTCTTCTCGCTCCCCGCGCGTGAGCGCCAGGATCCGATGCCCTTTGACGGTGCGCACCTCTTCACGGTAATCGGCGTAATCGGCATAGATTTTGCTGTTCTCTTTTTCTTCCTCGACGAGTTTTGCCTCCAGCACGCCGGCTTCAAAGGCAAATTCACGCAGCATTTTGCGGTATTCGGCATTGTCCGAGATCTCTTCCGCCAGGATATCGGAGGCACCGGCCAGCGCGTCCGCCGCCGTCGAAACGCCCTTTTCTTCATCGATATACTGCGCGGCCTCCTCCTCGATCGGGCGGGGGTAGCTGTCGGCCTGTGCGGCGATCAGTTCGGCTAACGGGGCCAGTCCGCGCTCGCGCGCCACCGAGGCACGGGTACGGCGTTTTTGTTTATAGGGGCGGTAGATATCTTCAAGTTCCACCAGCGTTGTTGCCCGCGCGAGGGCGGCGCTGATCTCTTCGGTCAGTTTTCCCTGATTTTCAATGGCGGAAGAGATCTCTTCCCGGCGTTCGTCAAGTTTGCGCAGATACGTGAGGCGGTCTTCCAGCTTGCGCAGGGTGACGTCGTCAAGGCTCCCGGTGACTTCCTTCCGGTAGCGCGCGATAAAAGGAATGGTGTTGCCTTCGTCCATCAGGGCGACGGTCTTTTCGACCTGCTCTTCCCGCAGGCCGAGCTCTTCGGCGAGTATCTGATTGATCTCCATAGGTTCTCCTTTATCTTTTGCTGTCTTGTCTTTTTGCAGACGCCCTGCCGGAATTTCCGGCAGGCCGGCAGCCTCGAATTGAATGAATTTATAAAGTTTTCTTTACTTTTCCGTTTCTTTCCCGGCCGCGGCGCGCAGGATCGCCAGTTCTTCCCCGGTCACGGGCCGGCATTCTCCGGGGGAAAGCGCAGGGTCCAGCGGGATCCCGGCGAAGGAAACGCGGGTGAGCGAGGTCACTCGGGAGCCGAGAGCCGCTACCAGCCGGCGTACCTCGTGGTACTTTCCCTCTGTCAGCGTGACATATCCGCCGAGGCGATCTTCATCGGCGCGCAGTACGGCGGCGCGGCAGGCTTCTCCGTTTTCCAGCGTCAGCCCGGCAAGCAGGGATCTTTCGGCCTCCGGGGGGAGGGGAGAGGCGCATACGAAGCGGTAGACCTTTTCGACCCCGCGGCGGGGCGAGAGAAGCGCGTGACAGAGCGCCCCGTCATCGGTGAGAAGCATAAGACCCGAGGTATCCTTATCGAGCCGGCCGCAGGGGAAAAGGCCCCGCCGGCGTTCCGCCTCCGGCAAAAGATCGGTCACCACGGGAAACCTCCCGTCTTCGGTCGCGCTGACGTACCCGGTGGGCTTATGGAGAAAGAAGTAGACGAATTCACGGTAGACGACCGGTTCCCCCCGCAGGGTGATGCGATCGGTTGCGGGATCTACCTGTACGTCGGGGCGAAAGACGGGACGGCCGTTTTGCAGGATCTCTCCGCGCCGGACGGCAACCGCAGTTTCACGCCGGGTGAGAAGCCCGGTGGAAGAAAAAAATCTGTCGAGGCGCATAGATCCTCCCTCCCTTTGTTGTGGATCGTTTTTCATTGTACCATAAGCCCGCCGGTTTGTAAAGAAGAAAAAAGGCGAAAGCCCGGTCGAGCGATAAAAATCCGCCGCCGGGAGCCTCCCGGCGGCGGGGG
>CASDOQ010000053.1 GCA_949282345.1 uncultured bacterium
TGAGTCAAATTGATTTTTTGGCTCAGCCTTATGTTATGGATTAACAAAAACACTCGCCGTTCTTTTGGAATAACGAGTGTTTCTTTATGCAAGGTGCCAGTTATTTGGAATTAATTCCCAAATTTGACTCAGCCCCTTTTCATTTTGAAGTTTTTCGGTGGTTTTCGGCTCCTCGGATCCGGGCACCATTCAGTTTTCATCTGCATCGAGACGACCGATCCCGATGAAACTGTCCACCGGGAGAGAAAAGAGGATCGCGCCCCCCTCGGTCTTTAATCCTGCGCTGTCCCGGATTGCTTCCATGATCTTCTGCTTGAATTCGGTATTCGTCAGGATCGCCACGGTATCCGTCTCCTTTTCGATCGAAGTGCCGATCAACTGTTCGGCCTGCTCGTTCCCGATACTGCGCGTATGTAAGAGGGTTGCCCCGGTAGCGCCGGCGTTCCGTGCGCTTTCCAGGACGTCCTCCGTATATTTCTGATTGACAACTGCAAGGATCAGTTCGTGCATTTTTTCTTTCTCCTTTTTCGATTTAGCGTTGGAATGGAGATCCTCACGGTAGGGCGTGGATAGGATCGAACGGGCTATCACATTGGAGATGCCGGAGAGCGGGACAGTAAAGCAAATTCCTTTCCCGCGGAGATACAATTGCAGATGACGGATGATTTCGCGCAACAGTGCTTGCTCGCAATATTCCGGGAAGAGGGCGTATGCTACGCGCTTTTCGACCTCATCGATACCGAGATAACTGCGGTAGTTGGATTTGGCAGTGCCAAATCCGATCCCGGCAAAATGGAGAGAAACGCAGATGTTGTTGCAGGCTTCGACAAATGCTTCCTCGTCATTTTTCCCGATGATGGCCACAAGTAGTTTTACCCGCGCATCCTGCGGATTTTTACGGGGCGGCATAGTTCACCCCTCCTTCCTCTTTCGTATAGTCAATAAAGTATTCATCCTCGTTGTTGAAGCGGCGCACGGCGCGATTTGCCTTGAGCTTGTATATGAGCCCGCAAATCTGAATGGAAATGATCGGCGTCATCGCCGCAAACGCCACACAACCGTACGCATCGGTCATGATATTTCCTCCGAGTGCCGAGCAGGAACCGATCGCCAGGGGGAGGACGAAGGCGCTCATCATCGTGCCGCTCGCTACGCCACCGGAATCAAAGGCGATCCCGGTGAAGAAGGGGGGAACGATGAAGGAAAGCACCAGTGCGATCAGATACCCGGGGATCAGAATAAAAAGAATAGACATCCCGGTCAGAACACGCAGCATGGAAAGCCCCAGCGCGGCGGAAACACCGACCGAAAGCGCGATCCGGATCGTTGAAGAAGAGATGGCGCCGGCTGTCACCTGCTCGACCTGGCGGTTCAAAACGTATACGGCAGGCTCTGCGGAAATAATGAAATATCCGAGGCACATACTGACAGGGATCAGAACGTACCCGCCGAGAACGCCGGAAAGCGTTGCTCCGAAGGAACGTCCGACCGGCAAAAGGCCCGTATTGGCGCCGGTCAAAAAGAACATAAGGCCAAAGAACACGTATGCAACGCCCACCCCAATGCGGAAGACCTGCCGGCGGCTGAACGGACGTGAGATCAACTGGAAGAGCGCCGTGAAGACCAGGATCGGCAAAAGGGCAATGGCAACCTCCTTGGCCGCATCGGCAAGGCCGCCGAGATATACGAGCGCCCCTTCCCGCGTGTCGGCAAGAACGGTGGCGGGCTCGGGCGTATAGTTCATATCGCCAAAGCTTGCACAGATCCCGAGGATCAGAACCGATATGATCGGTCCGATACTGCAAAGGGCCACAAGGCCGAAGGAATCGTCATGGCTGCCGTGCTTGCGGCTCTTTGCGCCGGAAGCGCCGGCCCCGAGAGCCATGATGAAGGGAACCGTCATAGGCCCCGTTGTGACACCGCCCGAGTCGAAGGCAAGTGCCCAGAATTCGGACGGAACGAAAATACAGAGCACGAATACAATACTGTAAAAAACCGTCAGTAAGACCGAAAGACTGATCCCGTAGCGCACACGCAAGAGCGCAATGACCAAAAATATGCCTACTCCGACCGATACGATCAGGATCAGGAGGAGATTCGGCACGCCGGAAACAAGCTCGGCGAGGATCTGCAGATCCGGCTCGGATGCCGTGACAAGGATTCCGATAATAAAGCCGATAAACGCAATGAACCACGCGCTTTTTGAATTGGACAGCGAGGCCCCGATACGCGATCCGAGCGTATTCATGGACATTTCAACGCCCATGGTAAATACCGAAAGCCCGACGATCAAAAACGCAAGACCGACAAGGAACAAAAGAAAGGTTCCCGTATCCATTGGCGCGATGGTGAGCGAAAGGAGAAAAACGATCGCTCCGATCGGAAGGATCGAACGCATCGATTCTATCAGTTTTGCCTGAATGATTCCCATAGGATACCTCGCAATCAAAAATGAAAGAAAATCCCTCCGTCAGCAGGGGAACGGCAGGGAAGGGAAGGTGGAAAAAGTTCACATTCAGTATACCATACCGCGACGGAAAAAGCAATCGGAAAATTGTCGATTATCAGAAACTTCTTCGCACAGCGCGAAAGAGACTGAAAAGCCCTCATTCCCTCTTGACAGATGTCGAAAGAAAACATATAATATACTAACGTGACAATGTGTTACAATAAAACTCCAGGAGAAATTTCACCGTGTTGAAGGTTTTAAAATTCGGCGGCAGTTCGTTGGCGGACGCGCCCCACTTCCGTCAGGTGGCGGAAATCATCCGGGCAGACGCATCGCGCCGCTTCGTCATTCCTTCCGCTCCCGGGAAACGTTATAAAGAAGACGAAAAGGTGACCGATCTGCTCTACCGTTGCTATGATATGGCGATCGGTGGGCAGGATATTACCCCGGTGTTTGAACGGATCAAAAATCGCTATCGGGAAATTATACGGGATCTTCAACTCGATCTTTCTCTGGAAGCGGAATTCGACTCGATCTTCCTCCTGATTTCCGAGGCGGTCGGTCGTGATTATGCCGCCAGCCGTGGGGAATACCTGAACGGCCGTATTCTGGCGCGTTATCTCGGATACGATTTCATTGATGCCAAGGACGTCATATTCTTCCGGGATAACGGCACACTGGATTCCGACAGGACGAATGCTGTGCTGTCTGCCGCCCTCGAAGCGCACGAGCACGCAGTCATCCCCGGCTTTTACGGTTCTATGCCCAATGGGACGATCAAGACATTTTCCCGCGGCGGTTCCGATATCTCGGGGGCGATCGTGGCACGCGCCGCCGGGGCGGATCTTTACGAGAACTGGACGGATGTATCCGGCTTCCTGATGGCGGATCCCCGCTGTGTGGAGGATCCCATGCCGATCGATGTCATTACGTATAAAGAACTGCGCGAACTTTCGTATATGGGGGCTTCGGTTCTTCACGAGGATGCCGTGTTCCCGGTACGGGCGGCCGGGATTTCCATCAATATCCTGAACACCAACAAGCCGGAAGATGCCGGAACCATGATCGTCCCCGTCGCCCCTGCCACCGCCTCCGAACGGATCATTACGGGGATTGCCGGGAAAATCGGTTTTTCGATCATTTCGGTAGAAAAAGATATGATGAACGCCGAGATCGGGTTCGGCCGCCGCGTTTTGGAAACGCTTGAGGTAAACGGAGTCAGCTTTGAGCATCTCCCGTCAGGCATCGATACCATGTCTGTTATCGTCAAAACTTCCGAACTGGAAGGGAAGCGTAATACGGTCATGGATTCGATCTTCAAACTGACCAACGCAGACGCCATTACGATCGAAGACGGCATTGCCATGCTGGCCGTCGTCGGGCGTGGGATGATCCGCTCCAAAGGAACCGCGGCACGGATCTTTTCCGCCCTTGCAAAGGCTTCGATCAATATCAAAATGATCGACCAGGGCTCCAGTGAGCTGAATATCATCATCGGGGTGGAAGAATCCGATTATATCAACGCCATCCGGGCAATTTACCGGGAGTTCGTCTGTTGAGCCGGAAAGAGCCATAAAAAACCGAAACTGATATAGGATGGGGGATTCAGGAAAAAATGCATGCACGGGCATGGAACGGAAAAGGCTTCGGAAAGAGGTAACGATATCATCCCCTTACCTATGAGCAATATTTGCAATTTCTTTTGCAAGCATGACAATGTTTTTTTGTTGCATTTTTTGATATAAATAATATGAAGATCATCGATCAAAAAACGGTTACGTTAAAAATAGTGCAGTAAAGGGGAAAGAAAAATGCAACTCAAACTGGAAGATTTAACGCTCGAGCAAAAGCTTGGCATGGTGCTTTGTGCGAGACGCTGTAACGATCCCGAAGATTTTAAATACACCCTTGAGCTTGTAAGAAATCATGCGGTCGGATCTATTCAAGTGTCAATCAATAATAGAACGGACGAGGTCATAAAAGCCATAAGGGAAGTCGCTGATTATCCCGTGCTTATCATCAACGATATGGAAGCCGGTTATCAAAAATCGAGTTATCCCCAAATCCCGGCACTTACCCTTGCCGCAACCGGCAATATTGAGTATGCCAAAAGCTTTGCAAAGGGGATCGTATCATCCGCCAAAAAAGACGGATTTGACGGAATATGGGGCCCTGTCTTGGATATTCATCAAGCAAATGCTCCCTGTAAGATTTCGCGTATATACGGTGATACCCCCGAGAGTGTTTTGCGTATGACCACCGCCATCAACGAGGTCTTCAAAGAAAACGGCTTTATCGGAACCGGAAAACATTATCCCGGTGGTGATGACCTTCCGTTTGATACGCATATGACAGAAAGTCTCTCATATCTCACAGAAGAAGAGCTTCTGAATTTCACGCTTGTCCCTTACCTGAAGCTTATGGAAAAAGGGCTTCTGCGTGCCGTTATGACGAGCCATACGACTTATGTGAATATCGATCCCGAATATCCTGCAACACTTTCCAAGAAGATTTTGAATATCCTGAGGGATCGCGGATTTGACGGCGTTTTCTTTACGGATTCTCTTGCGATGATGGGAATTCTCCAAAAATACGGCGAAGAAAATGTTATGGGAATTTGCATGGATGCCGGAATCGATATAATTCTTCCCAACTATCGCACAAGCACAAAGCGGTGCCTTGAACTGTTAACGCAAAACTTCCGTGACGGTATGTTCACCGAAGAGAGGCTTAACGATGCCGTTCGCCATATTCTGAATCTTATGAAATTCTCTGAGGAGAACAAGGCGATCGTCCCCGTAATGACAGAGCAGGATATTGAAAATCTGAACATTGTTGCAAGAGACTGTATCACAGCCGTCACCGAAAAAGGTGTCCCGGCAAGCCTTCAAAACAGAAACAAGAACAGACTTTTCGTTGTTGTTACCGATGCGGGTTTTAACCCGCAAGGGCCCGAAATGGAAATCACAAGCTCTAACTGGTTTGACGCACGGAGTATAACGAACAAAATAAAGGAAGAATTCCCGAACAGTGAAATCGTTTATCTTCCCGAATTTGCAACCGCATCCCAAAACGAGCAGGTGCTCCTTGCCGCAACCAAGCATGACGAGGTCGTTTTCATCACCCACTGCAATACCGCAGCTTACCTCGGAACAGACTGCCTGACACGCCGCGCCGAGTCGCTCATCAACTGCTTGATTCTGTCGGGGAAGGTTGAGGCGGTTCTTCACTATGGTAACCCCCATGCAGTAGAACCGCTGATGCATGTTAAACGTGTCCTTTTCGGCTATTCCTCACCTGCTTCGCTTCCCTATGGGATAGAGGTTCTTTCGGGCAAGCTGGAAGCAAAAGGAACTCTTCCGATTAAAGTCGCTCTTCAGTAAATTCGAAAAAATTTCCGAAAATTTTGTTACCTGACATAAAAAAGGCTTCGGAAAGAGAACTCAAATCTCTTTCCGGAGCCTTCATTTTATGTGTATGATATACTCCAAGACCCCCATAAATGCCACTCACGAAGTGAATATTACGGCGAAGCAATACTGCTCAGCAAAAGCGAATAAAACTGCCGTGTGTCCTGAAGAACACACGGCATAAGCGTATGGGTTTTGCTTTTTACTGCGCCGCCTTGAAGGACTGTATCGTCTTTTCGACCCAATCAAGAACGGTTTTCTTTTCCTCATCGCTATACTTTTTAAGGAATTTGAAGGGAAGTCCTCCATTGATATAAAGGATATCTTCGCAGAAGTTCGCACCGGCATTTCTGAGCCACTCGACCGCCTGAGCAGCCTTTTCGGCATCGCCGTCCACAACGAGAGCAACATTCTGCGCGCTGTCTTTGTTCAGATTCTTGCAGAAGATCTCAAATGCGGTGGAATACTTGGACGCCGCACTCAGGAAGATCACCACAAGCCGTTCGTTATCGCAGGGGTACGCCGGCGGAATCACGTCCGCGGCATAGTTGGAATATTCACCGGCAACCGCGGCAGCAAGGCCGAGAAGTTTTCCTTTGTTGGTAGCGGTCAGAACGCGCAATTTCATTTTCATGATTCTATATCCTCCAATTATTTAATTACCGCTGAAACAGACATTCATCAGATCATAATGTATCATAAAATGCAAAAAAAAGAAAGATAAATTTGAAAAAAACTGTATTTTCAGCGAATTTTCTTTAGCGCAAGACAAATGGCCGAACCGATGACGGTGCAACTGATCAGTTCCACCACGCAGTTGATACCTGCCATTGCGATAATCAGGGAAAAAATGCCGAAAACGTCCGAGGGGGCCGCGGCACCGAGCACTCCGGCGATCACCGCAGGGGTGAAGAGGATCATCAGCGAACCGAGGAAAAAAAGTGTGTTCAGGAAGGGAGCAGTAAAACTGGAGATCCCGTAAGCCGTCGGCTCAGAATGGATTTTCCGGGAAATTGCTTTGAAGATCAGCCCGACAAGAACCCCCATCAGGACACGGGTGGGGAAACAAACGAGAAAGGTGCGGAACCAACTGATCCCCAGCAAGAACTGACCGAACGGACTGGTGGTAAAACACATGATAAAACTGCACGCGCCAAAACACCCGCCCAGAAAACCGCCGACCAGCGGTCCGTACAGAATAGCCCCCACAAGCACGGGAATCGGAGCCAACGTCAGTTCCAGCGTCAGAATCGGAATGCTGAAAAACGTCAGAACAACGGTCAGCGCGGTAAGAACCGAAATTTCCACAAGTTTTACAGTTTTTCCGGTCGTTGAAAAGTAACGCATGATCAATCTCCTATTTTTTCGGGTCGTTGCCCGTCATATACCGTTTATTCTTTACTTTCGACTTCCCTTTATGATACAAAATTTTTATTTTGTATCATCTTTTGGATGGACAAAATGTAAGTTTTTTGAAAGAAATCGGGAAGAAAGCACCCGAGAATCTTGAAAAACAAACGAAAAAATGTTATTATATTTATGATAATGCTTTTTATTTCTTTTGTCAATAGAAAGACATCACAATGTTTGCTGACGCACACGTACATTTATTGCCCAGGATCGACAATGGCCCGTGCCGCCTTTGGGAAGCCGAGGATATGCTCCGCGCGATGTATGCGGCCAAAGTGCGAGCCGCCGTTCTGACTCCGCACTTCAACGCCGACGATGAAGGAATCGCCGAATTTACCGTCCGGCGCAAGCTGGCCTTCACTTCCCTCTTGCAGGCCGTCCCGGATCTTCGGCGCAATTTTCGCTTTTTTCTTTCCGCGGAGACCGAGCTTGTGCCGGGCGTTTCCTCGCTCCGTGATCTTTCGGAGTTGTGTATTCCCAAGACCCGTTACCTCCCCGTGACGCTCCCGATAGGCACGTATATCCCCCCGGAGATCATGCGCGAGATCGCAACACTGATACAAAAGCGAAAGATCTATCCCCTGATATGCCATTTGGAGCGATATATCACATTCTATAAAGAAAAGGAGCTACAAAAGCTCCTCTCTCTTCCCTGCGCGATTTTTTGCATTTCCCCGGCCGGTTTAGACTGTGACGATACCGCCCGTTTGATTTTCCGGAATCTTCAGGCCGGCAAACGCTTTCTGATCGGCTCCAACGGTCACAATACCCGTTCCCGTCCGCCGGTTCTTACGCCGGATTGGATCCCGCACGGCATCTGTGCCCGCGTCCTTTCGATTCTCACGGAGGAAACGCAAAAAACGCTCCGGAACCCGGCGGAACTTCTCCGGCCGCCCGCTGAACCTACATACTCTGTTTTTGGTGCAGATACTTGATACGGGTTGCTTCTCCGCCGCGCAGATGCCTTTCCGATTTGTTGACCTCCAACACTTTTTTGGCCATCTGATACAATAGGGGGTTCACACGTGCAAGGTGGATCGTTATATCCTTATGTACCGTACTTTTGCTGATATTGAAGTGGCTGGCCGCGCTCCGCACGGTCGCCTTATTCTCCACCAGATACTCGGCCAGTATTTCACAGCGTTCTCTCTTGTTCTGATACAGCATACAAATCCCTCCGGCAAATCGAAATCTGTTTACTACATCATATGAAAGGCATTTTACGCTTATGCACAAGGAAAGCGATAAATTCGGCGAAAGCACCGTGCTGGAAGGCATCACTTCGATACGCGCTCTGATCGATGCCCGCCGTGACCCCGGCAGCCGGAATGACCGCCCGATCGAACGGATCCTTTTCGATGAGGAAAGATTGCGGAAGATCGGAAAAGAGGTCGGATGGCTCCGCGCCGTGGGGCGGGAGTACGATTTTCCGGTCCTCCCTGCTCCGCGTGAAGAAATCGAAAGACTGGCAACCGGCACAACGCACGGCGGCTTGCTTGCCGTGTGCGGCCAGCGTATCTTGCCTCCCCTTTCGGAATGCGACATCCTGCCGGACGGGTTTTACGCGATGATCGAGGGCGTTGAAGATCCTTACAATTTCGGCTATGCGTTGCGTTCGCTCTATGCCTGCGGGCTTTCCGGGGCGATTCTGACCGAGCGGAACTGGATGAGCGCCGCCGGGGTCGTCGCCCGGGCATCGGCCGGTGCTTCCGAGCGTCTTTCTTTATTTACAGCCGATCCCTGTGCCGCCGCCGCGCTTTTCCGAAGAGCCGGCTACCGCATCGTAGCCGCCGACGTAAACACCGAGACCTCTCTTCCCTGCGCAAACATGAAAAAACCTCTTTTCCTCCTGATAGGCGGCGAAAAACGCGGCTTATCGCAAGCGCTTTCCGATATGGCCGATCTTACCGTGCGCATCCCTTACGGCCGCCGCTTTGATGCCGCGCTCTCGGCCGCTTCCGCCGCCACCATTCTCGGTTATGAAGTCCTGCGGCAGAATCTGCCCCCGGCACAGCCGGAATAAAAAAGCGAGCGACGATCTTTGAAGATC
Organism: uncultured bacterium; assembly: GCA_949282345.1. Classification (GTDB taxonomy): domain Bacteria; phylum Bacillota; class Clostridia; order Oscillospirales; family CAG-272; genus UBA1740. The sequence goes on from CASDOQ010000053.1 coordinate 9,320, forward strand.
GCTTCAAAAGCAAAAAGCCCATCGGTTGATGGGCTTTTTTGGACAGATGATTCTTTCTCTTATTCCTCGTCCTTTTTGCAGTCCCGGTCGCAATTATCGCAGTTTTCGGGATCGCAGGTGCAGTCAAAATACTGACCGCAAGCCGGGCATTTAATGTGTTCGGGATCTACGGACTCATCAAAGCAGACCACCTCGCCGCAGGACGGGCAGGTCACTTCATAATATTCGGTTCCTTCGAGTTCGTCATCCTCGTCATCCTCCTCATACTCCTCATACTCCTCATCGTCGTACAAGAATTCTTCGATATCCCCGAGGTCCTGATCGAGTTCTTCACAATAATCGCGGAGTTCGTGGCATTCAACCTCCAGATTGTTGATCTTCTCTGCCATTTCGGAAACAAGATTGACAAGTTCAGAGATCAGTTTTCCTTCCGGCTTAGAGGCATCGATGCCAAAGCCCTCGTACAGCCCCTTGAGATATGCGCTTTTCTCGGTAATATCCATCGTTTATTCCTCCTTGTTTCTTTGTGCAAAGTTGCCGCACTTCCGTGCGGCAACAGGATTACGCTCTTTCCAGATACTCGCCGACACGGGTATCGATCCGGATGAGGTCCCCGGTATTGATGAAGATCGGAACGCGGACGATCGCGCCGGTCTCCAGGGTGGCGGCTTTGGTCACGTTGGTGGCGGTATCCCCGCGGACGCCGGGCTCGGTGTCGGTCACTTCAAGCGTTACGAAAACGGGCGGCTCCACGCTGAAAACATTGCCCTTATAGGAAACGATCTTGCACGTGGTGTTTTCCTTCACGAATTTGAAATTATCGCCCAGTTTATCGGAGTTGAGAGGAGTCTGCTCATAGGTCTCGGGGTCCATGAAATAGTATAGATCCCCGTCGTTGTACAGATACTCCATCTCGCGCCGTTCGATATAAGCCCCTTCAAACTTATCGGTGGGGTTAAAGGTCTTTTCAATGACGGCGCCGTTGATGACGTCCTTCAGTTTGGTACGGACGAAGGCAGCCCCTTTGCCGGGCTTTACGTGCTGGAATTCAAGCACCTGAACGACCTTTCCGTCCATCTCAAAGGTCACGCCGTTTTTGAAATCGCCTGCAATTACAACTTCCATTTTCACACCTGTTCAGCGGTCAAAAAATTTGTTTAGGAGGGATCCCCATCTCCCCGCTGTCGTCGATGGCCTCCCGAACCGCGCAAGCGCGGATGTATACAACCATATTTTATAACAAAACTCCTGATTTTGCAAGAGGAAAATGCTAAAAAGATAAAAAACAGAGAAAAAAGAAAGGGTTTTCCCAGTCTTGGAGCAGAACTTCAGTTCTTCCCGGTAATTTTTTTATAGTATTGCTTCATAGCCAACGCATCGCGCGCCATCGTTCCCGCCGATTCACAGATCAAGGTCGGGCAGACCCGCAGTTCGGCAATTGCTTCGATCAGCGGTTCAAAAGCCGGACCGTACACCTCGTCGTCAAAGGTCAGGTGGCGTTTTTCTCCGGCGGCGGTATATTCGATCTTAGAGAAATGGCAGTGCAGATTCAAAGCATAACTGTCCCCCAGTGAGCAGGCGATTTCATCGAATACCCGCATATAATCCTCTTTCGTACGGAAGCTCCCTTCCCCGCCGCAGGCACGCGCATTCAGATGCCCGAAATCCACGACAGGAGCAAACCGCGGCGAAAGATGGCAAAGCTCCAGCACCTCAGAAAGCGTGCCGAGCTGATTCAGTTTTCCCATTGTCTCAAGCCCGATACGGACGCCGTTATCAGGAATCGTTTCCAAAGCACGCCAAAGCGTGTCAGCCGCAAGATTCATGGCCTCTTCCCGGCTGATCTTAGCCGCGCTCCCCGTATGTACGACGATGATGCCGGCGTGGAGGAGTTCTGCCGCGTGCAAAGACTGTTGGATATAATCCAGGCTTTTCAGGCGCTTTTCGGGATCGGTACCCGACAGTGAAATAAAGTACGGCGTATGAAAGGACATCCTGATCCCGGATCCCTCCGCGGCAAGGCCAATGGCAGAGAGCGTTGTGTCTCCCGCAGTAAGCCCGTTTCCGGCTTCAAATTCATAGGCGTCCAACCCCTGAGCCGCTACCCATGCGGGCGCCTCGGTACTGGATTTATGTCCGTCATCATAAAAGGCCTGGCTGTTGCCGCCGGGGCCGAACATCGGCACTGTATTCATGCTTTTTTCCTTCTTTGAAGTGAGTTTTTTCTATCATTTTCATTCTACCACACAAAGATGTGTAAGGCAAGAAAAAAGTTATTTTTTTTGCGATTTTCCCTTGACAAATCGGAAGGAGTATGTTATCATAATAGGGCGCGCGGATGTGCGGGTGTAGTTCAATGGTAGAATCCCAGCCTTCCAAGCTGGTCGTGTGGGTTCGATTCCCATCACCCGCTCCACAATGCGCCTGTAGCTCAGCGGATAGAGTGCCCGGCTACGAACCGGTAGGTCGTAGGTTCGAATCCTATCAGGCGCGCCAGAGAGATCCGAAAGTTTTCTTTCGGATCTTTCTTTATTCCCATAAAGCCGCGCGTAATTTCAAAATCTCTCAGGGGAAAGTTTCTTGAGAATTTCAAAGCGCCTCCATGCGAAAGGAAAAGCAATGCTGCGTCCCATGGCATTGCTTTTTTGTTTTTTGTACTGCTCCGCTGGAGCGGAGTTCGGAAACTTTCCCGACGAAAAAGAAGCCGTTGTCAAATGCTTTGACAACGGCTTCCGCAGAAAGTAATTATTTGATATATCCCTGCGACCAGCAGTAAATAAATCCGGAAAGGCTGGAGGAATCGGTGTTCGCAGGATTTTCGGTATCCGGGTAGAGACGGAGCACACCGTACGGCGCTTTTCCGGTCGCGGAGGTAGCGGCATTCTTGAAGTATTTGTTGCTGGGATCCTGCCCGTCATTCAGCATGGCCGTAATGGCGTCACAAGCCGCCTCGAATTCTTCTCTCGTCTCTGCGTTGATCGCTCTGTTCATGTATTCGGAAGAGATCCGAACGGCCTCCTGAACGAAGGATTCACTTTCCAAGCGGGAAACCGCTTCATATCCCTCGGAAAGGTTTCTGACTTCGGTCTCAGCGGCACTGAGGCGGGAACGGAGGTCAGGGCTCTCTTTGATCAGAACGTCCAATTCCTCGGAATGGTTCAGGAAATCAGGGTCGATATTGGCCTTGATGTATTTCCAGATATTCCGATACTCAGAAGCCGAAGCAAAGGCAGGGATCTGCAAGCGCAGATAGTCGCGCAGATCGTTTACGTTGGAAAAGGCTTCGCCGGTCGTATTGTATTTTCCCTGCATCATATCGGAATTAAAAGGAACCGAGTTGATGGCAGTTTTAATCGCTTCCTTATATTTTTCCGCCACCAGGTTCTGCGTGGTCCGGCTGATGACATGACTCCAGACTTTTTCGTTCGTCAGGCCGTAAAGCGGGTTACGACGGGCGGCCTCGTTCTGCGTTTTGAAGTCATAGAGGAAGTCGGAGGTAACGCCGGGATCGGATACGCAGGGGTATACGATCGCAAGATTCCCGGTATATTTGTTATCCATGAAATAACTGCAACTGTTATTACGGGTAACGGTGCCGGTGCTTTCATCGTACGAATAATCGGTCCCGTCCTCGAGGTCACCGTATTGGAGAATATTCCTCAGCTCCGCCTTGGAGTTGGCAAGCAGATCACGGATAATCTCCAAAGACCGCTCCGCAGAGACCGAGTAAGAGGAGACGGCAAACATGGCGTTAAAGGGCTCTTCATCATCCAGACGAGGGCAATCAAGCAGATAGCAATAATTGTCTCTCTGATAATCACGAAGTTCCGTGTACGTGCACTGGACAACCTGCATAGCGTACAGATCGGTTGCGCTCTGCACCGGCGGACAGTACCCGTGCTCCTTGGCGGAGGTCATAAACGCCAGATAACTCCGATAAACGCTCCCCGGGGCGAGGATATTGACTGCATCGACACGGGTGGCGGCGCCGGTGGCGTTGCCGCTGTAGTGATTGTAAACGGTACCGAGGAAGGTATTTTCCCCTGCGTAGCTGTAGGTATACAACGTGGGGAATGCGAAGGTTTCTTTCAACGGATAGATCCTGGTCTTATCGCCGTACTTTTCGGGATCCTTAGCCTTCAGACGGTTCAGCAAATCGTCTTCGTTCGCGAGCAACGTCTCGGCAAAGGAATAGCATTTGTCGTAATTCAGCACGTTGGCGTTCCCGTCGTATTTCAGGAAGGGAGACGTTCCGCTCACCGAAGCCCCCTGATAGGTCTGGTCGACCAGATCGCGGTTGACGAGAAGATACGTATACTTTCCGATCAGAACGTTGTTGGGAACCGCGTAGAGTTTTCCGTCTACGCGCGCCCCGGTAAGCAGGGCGGAATTGATGTGGGACTCAAAGGTCTTATCGGCATCCACAGCCTCGGTAACGTCCTGCAGGTATCCGGCGGCATTGAATCTGTCAAACATGTCGCGGCCGGCAATGAGAAGAATATCGACCTGGTTTTCACGGATCTCGGGATAGATCTCCTGAGGAATACCGTGTTCATCCAGTTCGGTCTTCGGGCCATCCGCATATTCTCGCTCAAACCAATCGGCGGCGGATTCAGCCGTGCTCGATGCGGCAGATTGCAGTTTTGCGAGAACGTTGGATTCATACTCTGCTTCGGTGTACATGTAAAAATTCACGTGCGTATTATAAAGCTTTTCCGCTACTTCGTTGAACTTCTGCTCCATGATCGAAACAGATTCATCAGACGTTCTCGCGTCTTTGATGATATAAAAGTTCAAGGTAGCCGGAACATTGGCTTTTGCCTCGGGTTCTTCGGTTGTCGTCTGCTCGCTGTCGCCTCCGCAGGACGTAAGAACGAGCGGAAAAACAAGAAGCAGGCAAAGAAGTAAAGAGAATATTCTCTTTTTCATAGAAACCTCCTGTATGGATATATGCTTATACTCTTTTAGTATAACTTCTTCCGCCTCTAAAGTCAAGTCAAAAATCGTAAAGTGAAGCGGCAGGAGAAAAAAGTAGCGAAACAGACAAACGCACCGTTTGAAATTTGTCTGTTCTGTCAATCAAAGTTCCAGATAATCCCGGAGTTGCTTGCTTCTGAGAGGGTACCGAAGCTTGCGCAAAGCCTTTGCTTCGATCTGACGGATGCGCTCCCGCGTGATGTTGAAGCGCTGCCCTACCTCTTCCAGCGTCAGCGGGCGGCCGTTATACAGCCCGTACCGCAGACGGATGACCTCGGCTTCCCGCGGAGAAAGCGTCAGAAGCACCGCCTGCAGTTGCTCGCGCAAAAGCGAATACGAGGCTGTCTCAGACGGGGTCGGAGAATCATTGTCCTCCACAAAGTCCCCGAGGTGGCTGTCTTCTTCTTCCCCGACCGGGGTCTCGAGCGAGACGGGATCCTGCGCGATCTTTAAAATCTCGCGCACCTTTTCCGGCGTGGTTTCCAAACGGGCCGCGATCTCCTCCGTGGTAGGTTCACGGCCAAGTTCCTGTAAAAGGACGCGGGTCACGCGGGAAACTTTATGGATCGTCTCGACCATATGTACGGGAATACGGATGGTGCGCGCCTGGTCGGCGATGGCGCGAGAGATCGCCTGCCGGATCCACCAGGTGGCGTAGGTGGAAAACTTATATCCTTTTCGGTAATCGAACTTCTCCACCGCTTTCATCAACCCGAGGTTCCCTTCCTGGATCAGGTCAAGAAGAAACATCCCTTTTCCGATATGCTTCTTGGCAATACTGACGACCAGACGGAGGTTGGCCCGCACCAATTCGTCCTTGGCGGCCTTGTCGCCGGCGGCCGCAAGCTCTGCCAGTTCCTTTTCGCGTTCTGCGGAAAGCAATGGGATCTTTCCGATATCTTTCAGATAAATGCGCACCGGGTCATCGGCGGAAAAATAGTCGGAAGCCAAAAGGTTTTCTATGGTTTCGGGATCGGTATCGGCCTCCTGCAATTCGGCATTTTCGGCCGGGTCGGAAAAGGAATCGGAATCCTCGTCCGTATCCGCATATACATGGGTCAGGTCATCGTCGATTTCTTCCAGTGCATTCATCAGACCGCTTTCCGTCAGCGGTGTCCCCTCAGAAACCTGGTCAAGATACTCGTTCACGTTCAGTCCGTCGTTCATTTGAACACTTCCTTCCAAATCAGATATCTAGATAATCGCGCAGGGCCTTGGAGCGGCTGGGGTGCCGCAACTTGCGGAGGGCTTTCGCCTCGATCTGTCTGATCCGCTCACGTGTGATGTCAAACTGTTTCCCGACTTCCTCCAGCGTCCGCATACGGCCGTCGGTCAGCCCGTACCGCAGTTTCAGGACTTCTTCTTCGCGTGACGTGAGCGTATGCAGGACCGCGCAAAGCTGTTCGCGGAGCAAAGAGAAGGTGGCGGCTTCCGCCGGGGCAGGCGTATCGGTATCTTCCACAAAATCCCCGAGATGGCTGTCCTCCTCCTCGCCGATGGGAGTCTCGAGCGAGACGGGATCCTGCGCGATCTTGAGGATCTCGCGCACCCGGTCGCCGGTCATGCCGAGGCGGGCGGCGATCTCATCGGTCGTCGGCTCGCGCCCCATCTCCTGCAAAAGCTGATGCGAAACACGCGAAACCTTATGGATCGTTTCGACCATATGCACGGGAATCCGAATGGTACGCGCCTGGTCGGCAATGGCGCGGGTGATGGCCTGCCGGATCCACCAGGTGGCATAGGTGGAAAACTTGTAACCCTTCCGATAATCATATTTCCCCGCCGCTTTGATCAGGCCGAGATTCCCTTCCTGGATCAGGTCGAGAAACGACATACCGCGCCGCAGATGGCGCCGGGCCACGTTCACCACGAGCCGCAGATTGGCTTCCACCAGTTCCTTCTTTGCGGCTTTGTCCCCGGATTCAATACGACGGGCAAGTTCGATCTCTTGTTCGGGATCAAGGCGCGGGATCTTTCCGATCTCCTTAAAATACATCTGTACAGGGTCATCGACCGGATATCCCTCTTCTTTCAGAAAAACTTCTATCCGCTCGGCCTTTTCAAAAGAGGATCTGTCCTCTTCAATTTCCCGGAGTTGCTCTTCGCTCGGGAAGGCATCTCCGTCATTGGCTTCCATGACGCGGTAGGATTCGTCGATATCATATTCCAGATCCTCCAGCGAGCTCATCAGGCCGTTCTCAAGGATACGCGAATCGGCCGGTGCGTCGGCCAATATATGTTTCATATCGTCTTTTGTTTCGTCGTTCAGCATATTATTCCTCGTTTTTTTGTTTGTTCCCTTCGCGTTCGCGCATCGCCTGAACCAATGCTTCCAGCCCCGAGAGCGTCGTGGACTGCTCGGCAAGGCGTTTTTGCTGCATGGCGCGGCGCAGCGCCTCCACGCTTTCTTTGAAGACGGCGTCTCCGTTATCGGTAAGTTCCATGCGCGAAACACGGATCTCGGTCATGCGGCCGATCTCCTCGTCGGTAAACAGTTCGTTGAGCGCGGCGGTATCCGGCCCCTCGGCCGTATAATGATCCCGGATAAAAGCGAATATCCGCTTCCCGAGCCCCGTAAAGAAGTCGTCTTCCGTCAGCGCGATCTCAGGTCGCTTTGCGGCATCTCGATGAGCGGGATATAACAAGAGGAGCGACAGGACCGTATTCTCGCAATTGGACAAAAGCGGGTCGCGGGCGCGGTCGGGATTGATCCTGTCTCCGTACCCGGCGGTATTCTGCCGGATGGCTTCCAGCGATTCCTGCTTGTCCCGCTTGGCGCGCCGCTGCATTTCGCGAAGCACATCATTGCGGATCCCGGCCGGATCGATGCCGAGGCGTTTGGAAACCTCGGAAATATATATGTCTCTTTCTGCCTCGGAATAAACCCCGGAAATCACGCGGCAAAGTTCTGCTGCCGCCGCGATTTTTTCCTGCGGCACTTCAATATTGTGACGTGAAAGGACCTTATCAAGATTGAATTCGAACTTGCTGAGACTCTTATCGAGCAACGAGCGGAAAGCGTCGGCGCCGAATTTTCGGATGTATTCGTCCGGGTCCTTTGCGCCATTGATATGTAGAACCGAGACCGAAAGTCCGACCGGCTCCAGAAGCGAAATGGCGCGGGCGGTGGCCTTTTGCCCCGCTTCGTCGCTGTCATAAGAAAGGATCACGCGCTTTGTATAATGGCTGATCAGCCGCGCCTGTTCGGGGGTAATCGCGGTGCCGAGCGTGGCGACGGCATTGGTGAATCCCGCCGAATGCATGGCAATCACGTCCATATATCCCTCGCAGAGTATCAGGCGCTCCGCGCAACTCTGGCGGGCGAAGTTCAGGGCATAGAGATTCTTGCTTTTCTTGAAGACCGGCGTATCGGAGGAGTTCTTGTATTTCTGCGGCGAAGAATCGAGCACACGGCCGCCAAAGGCGATGACGTTCCCCGCCACGTCGATGATCGGGAAGATCACCCGATCCCGGAAGGACTGATAGAGTTCCCCGTTCTTCTCACTCTTTCCGCACAAAAAGGCCGCAACCAGTTCATCCTCCCGGTACCCGAGCCCCTTGAAATACGAAACGAATCCGCGCGGGTCATAAGGAGCGAATCCCAGACCAAAATGCTTGATGACCGACAGGGAAAGTCCGCGTTTTTCGGTAAAATAGGCGCGAGCGGCCGCCGCCGCCGGGGTGTTGTCAAAGAGCCGCGCGTGGAAATAACGGGCGGCTTCCCGGTTCAGTTCCAGGATACGATTCCGATCAAAGCGAGGGGTATCGGCGCCGGAATCCGAGCGGACGAAAGGAATGCCGGCACGCTTGGCCAGTACTTCTACCGCATCCTCGAAGTTCATGTTTTCGGCTTTTTTCAGGAAGGTAATGGCATCCCCTCCGGCCCCGCATCCAAAGCAGTAAAAGCTGTTGTCTCCCGGATAGACGACGAAGGAAGGCGTGCGTTCGCTGTGAAAAGGGCAAAGCCCCTTCAGGGTGGAGCCGGCCCGCTTCAGCGTAACGTAGGGGGAAATGACCGCCTCGATCGACGTGCGCGACAAAACCTCGTCCACAAGACTCTTGTCAATCATGCAGACGGCCCCTTCCATGCTTTCGGAATAAAGAGATCGCGGAAGGTCTCAATGGCATAGCGGTCGGTCATTCCGGAAATATAATCGCAGACGCAACGCGGCGTGCCGTCCCGCGGAAGATTGCGCACATAGAGCGGCGGCATTTCTCCGGGGTGTACAAGGTAATATTCATACAGCCGGCACAGCAGATCCTTCGCGCGGGCCTCCTCGGCTTTGGCGGCGGAATTCGTGTATACATTCGCATACATAAAGTTTCTCAGTTCATCGAAGGCTGCGGCGATATCAGGCTCCATCCGGATCTCGTTTTGTCCGCTGCTCGCCGTGATGACAGAGGAAACGAGGCGGTTGATGCGTTCGGAATGCCCCTGTCCCAGCATGTCCAAAAGATGGCGCGGAATATCCGAAAGCGTGAGGATTCCGGCGCGGCAGGCATCGTCGATATCGTGGTTGACATAGGCGATCCGATCGGCGAATTTCACGATGATGCCTTCCAGCGTGGAGGCCATATGCTTTCCGGTATGATTGACGATCCCGTCGCGTACTTCATAGGTAAGGTTCAGCCCCGCGCCGTCGTTTTCGAGAAGATCCACCACGCGCAGGCTTTGCTCGTAATGCGTGAAGGTGGGGTCGAAGCAGGAGCGCATCGCGACTTCCCCTGCATGGCCGAAGGGGGTGTGACCGAGGTCGTGCCCGAGGGCGGCCGCCTCCGTCAGATCCTCATTCAGCGAAAGGGCACGGGCGATGATACGTGCGATCTGTGTGACCTCCAACGTATGGGTCATGCGGGTCCTGTAATGTTCATCCTCCGGGGAAAAAAAGACCTGGGTCTTATGTATGAGACGACGAAAGGCCTTGGAATGAAGGATCCGATCGCGGTCGCGTTGAAACTCTGTCCGGCAATCGCTGGGCTCGCAGGGGTGCTGTCTGCCGCGCGTGTTTTCCGTCAGAAAAGCGAACCGGGAAAAATAGGCACGTTCACGCTCGAGGAAAAGGTCTTTCAGATTGCTCATACATACTCCTTTCGGTCGTGTTGACGCAGGACGAAAAATCATTCTTACATAAGATAAATACGCAGAGAAAGCGGCATTTTACTTTATTTTTCCCGCAAATTCTTTTTTACGACAAGAATTTCTTCCCGGCGGACAAAAACCGGGGTGAGTTTTCCGGCCGACGCCTCATAAAGGAGCGCGGAAAGCGAGGCCTCCTCGCTTGCGGGGATCGAATAGAAAACCTCGACCCGATCGGTAAAGACGGTTTCTCCGGGCGTGGCGCCGTGTGCGCGAAGCAAGGAGAGAAATTTGTCATACTCCCCGTATCCGCAGAAGAAACGGTAAAAAGAATAGGGGACCGCCGTTGCGATCCCGGCTTTTTGCAGGGCGGAAACAGCGGCCGCAGTATACGCGCGGCAGAGCCCCCCGGTTCCCAGCAGGACCCCTCCGAAATACCGAGTGACCGTGATCAGCGCATCGGTACAACCGTTCTTCCGCAAGACCTCAAGCACGGGCAAGCCGGCCGTCCCCTGCGGCTCCCGGTCATCGCTGTAGCGCGTTTTTTGCCCGTCCCGTAAAAGATAGGCGTATACGGTATGGCGCGCATCGGGAAATTCCTCGCGCACTGCCCGGATCTGCGAGACGGCTTCCTCTTCGCTCGTCACGCGGAAAGCGTCCGCGATGAAAACCGAGCGTTTTTCTTCGTATTCCGCGCGGGCATGGCCCGCCACGGTGCAGTACTCACTCATTTTCTTTCTGCCCTAAAATAAATTCAGAATATTTGCCATAATTCTTGCTATCCAGCAAGAATCTTACCCGAATTCCGTCGGTTTCATAGGAGGGTTCTCCCAGGGGAACGCACTCTTTTTTCAGCGTGTTCAGCACGCCGGCACGGTCGTACGGCAGGAGCAATTCCGCCTCCCGCTTCCCCGCTTTCAGGCATTCCGTGATGGCGGAAAGCAAGGCGGGGATCCCCCGTCCGTCGCGCGCCGAGAGGAAAACACGCCGACTCCCGGCGCGATACGCTTCCTCCCGGAAAGACGCCGCCCGGTCGCATTTATTGTAGACGATCAGGCGAGGCGTTTCGGCGGCGCCGAGCGAAGAAAGAAGCTCCTCCGTCACGCGCAGTTCGGCCTCGGATTCCGGGTCGGAGATATCGCAGAGGATCAGCAAAAGGTCGGCACAGACAGCCTCTTCAAGCGTTGAACGGAAGGCGTCCACCAGGTGGTGCGGCAGGCGGCGGATGAATCCGACTGTATCCGTGAGAAGCACCTCGGTTTTATCCGGCAGAGTAAGCCGTCGGGTGGTCGGGTCGAGGGTGGCAAACAGTTTGTCCGCTTCCAGTACTCCGGCGTCGGTCAGGAGGTTCAGCAACGTAGACTTCCCCGCATTCGTATATCCGACGATCGCGATCTTCGGGATCCCGCTCTTTTCCCGGGCGGCGCGCATGGTGGCGCGTGTCTTCGTCAGTTCAGCGATCTGCGCCCGCAGGATCGCTTCGCGTTGTTTGAGATATCGCCGGTCGGTTTCGAGTTTGGATTCGCCGGGGCCGCGCGTGCCGATCCGCCCCTCCTGCCGGGAAAGCGATTCCCCCTTGCCGGAAAGGCGCGGTGCGGTATATCGGAGCTGTGCCAGTTCGACCTGCAGTTTTCCTTCTCCGCTGACCGCGTGGAGCGAAAAAATATCAAGGATCAGCATGGTACGGTCGATGACGTCCGGGCCGTCCAGCGCATCTTCGATATTCCGGATCTGTGAGGGGGAAAGTTCGTCGTTGAATACGACCAGGTCAACCTCTTCATTCCGGCAAAGGTCAGCCAGTTCCCGGAGTTTTCCGCTCCCGATGCAGGTGGCCGGATCGGGGGTATCCTTGAACTGCAACAGGCGACCGACCGTCGTAGCCCCCGCCGTAGTGAGCAGGCGGACCAGCTCATCCATCTCAACCGTTATCCCGGCTTCTTCCTTGGCGGTACGGCAGAGTCCGACGATGACAGCCTTCTGTTTTTCTTTTTTTTCGCTCGTTCTCATTTTTCGGTCCTTTTCCGATAAATCATCCTGCTTTTTTCTTCCCCTTTACAGAGAAAAAAGGCGTGAGAGCATTGCTCACCACGCCAAATTGCTTTTTGGTTTATTTGCCAGCCGCGGCAAGACGCTTTTTGAATCTGTCAACGCGTCCGCCGGCATCTACGAACTTCTGCTTGCCGGTGAAGAACGGATGGCAGTTGGAGCAGATATCAACCGTCATATCGCCTTTCACAGAACGGGTAACAACCTCGTTCCCGCAGGCGCAACGAATCGTAGCAGTCTTATAATCGGGATGGATTCCAGGTTTCATTTTTACACCTCTTTGTTCGTTTCATAATACTAAGCTATTATATCACAGTATTTTCTGCAATGCAAGACCTTTTTCAAAAAAATTCAGATTTTTTCAACCATACTGACCCGCAGTTCTTCCATGATCTTCTTTTCAAGGCGGGAAATGTAGGATTGCGAGATGCCGAGCATATCCGCTACCTCCTTTTGCGTGCGCTCGCGCCCGCCGCCAAGGCCAAAGCGGAGTTCGATGATCTCCCGCTCGCGCGGTCGGAGACGAGCCACCGATTCACGTACCATTTTCCGTTCCTCTACCTCTTCGATCCGTCGGCAGACAACGTCCGCATCGCTCCCCAGCACATCGGAAAGCAAGAGTTCATTCCCGTCCCAGTCGACGTTCAGGGGCTCGTCGATCGAGATCTCGCGTTTTTGTCCGTTCGATTTTCGCAGATACATCAGAATTTCGTTTTCAATGCAACGCGAGGCATAGGTGGCCAATTTGATATTTTTATCGGGTTGAAAGGTATTGGCGGCCTTCATCAGCCCCACCGTCCCGATCGAGATGAGATCTTCAATATTGATCCCGGTACTTTCAAATTTTTTTGCAATATATACCACAAGGCGTAGATTGCGCTCCACCAGCGTCTTTTTAAGTTCCGCATCCTCCCCGATGCGGGAAAGAATGCTGGCCTCCTCTTCTCTACTGAGCGGAGCGGGGAGTACCGTTGCCCCGTTCACGTAATAGATCTTTCCCCAATCCTTCGGTAAAAAAAGACGAAAGAAAAATCTGCGCAACTTACCGAACAGTTTTTTGAAAAATTGCAGGAATCTCATGCGATCACCTCCGGATTATGAAATCAATGCGGCAGGAACGATAGCGCCGAATCCGTTGAAGTTCTTCTCCTGACCAGAAAGAACCAGAACGGCATCGGCTTTATAGGATCCTTCTTTATCCGTCAGCCGGATCTCATCCGGCGTGTATCCAATCAGTAATTGACTTCCCCCGAGCGATTCCGCGGGGATGAGACGGATCCGGCGTCGGCTTCCCGGCGAAAGTGACGTCGGATCCAACGTGCCGGACTCCGAAAGCCGGAGAACATCAGGCGGCAGCACCTGACGCACATAACGCGGAGAAACGACGATACAGGCACGGCCGGTGAGTGGGTCGCGCAAATGGTTTCCGCTGTCGACCATCGCGGGGAAACGCCCGCTTTTTCCATTATTCCCGATACAAAGTTCCACGCATTTTGTCGCCCTCTGAACGGCGAACAGCCGGACGCTGAGCCGGATCAGCCCGGCGCAAAGGAGAGCCATAGCAAAAAAGACCGTGATCTTTGCTTCGCCGCCGGTGAGAAAATCCCAAAGAACGCGCCGGTCCTTCAAGAAACGGTCGAGCGCCTGATAGAACGCCGTCAGCATCCCGCCGAAGAGAAAGGAAACTGCGTAAAAGAGAGCAGAAAGAAAAAAGAAACGCCTGCGACCGGCCGCACTGCCATAAGCAATAAAGCACATCAGCAAAGAAACAGCGATATGTAGAAGCAGGGAAACCGTGCCGTTTCCGGGGAGAACGGCGGCCGCCACGGCGTACCCCGCGCCGAGCAGTGCCCCGAGGAGCAACGACCTCTGCCGCCTCCGGAGATGAAGAAGCCTGCCGCACAGGGCAAGCGCGAGAAAATCCATGGAAAAATTGATGACAAACAGTACATCCGCATATACGACCTGCATCTTAACCATCCTTTCTGTCTTTATTATATGCGGATCCGCAGGGGAAATATGTCACAATCCGCCCGGACGTTCAAGAATTCTTTTCCCGTGGAAAATCGCCGTAACGCGGTGAAAAGAGGTTTTTCCAAAGAAACAAAAAAAGAAAAAGCGGGAACGAAAGAAGAGTCGTTCCCGCGGGAATTAAAATTTTTCCGGGCACTTTCAAAGAAGAAATTTTCCGTGCGCTTTCAAAGAAGCGCCGCCAACCGGCGGCAGGCATCCTGCACACAGGAGGTGTCGAGCTTGTCCGCCTCGCCGCGATCGCAGAGTTCCGCGATGTGCGGGTCGATTGGCAGGGTTGCCAACACGGAGGTCGCGTTTTTCTTTGCGATTTCCTCGATATGGCTTTCTCCGAAGAGACGATGCGTTTTCCCGCAATCCGGGCACTTGAAATAACTGAAGTTTTCAACCAACCCGAGGAGCGGTATATTCATCATTTTTGCCATAGAAATAGCCTTCTGGACGATGAGGGAAACCAGTCCCTGCGGACTCGTTACCATCACGATGCCATCTACCGGGAGGCTCTGAAAAACGGTGAGTGAAACGTCCCCGGTTCCCGGAGGCATATCCACGAACAGAAAATCCAAGTCTCCCCACGCAACGTCGGTATAGAAGCGCGTGATGACGTCGACAATGACGGGGCCACGCCAGACAACGGGGCGTTCTTCCTGATCGACGAGAAGATTGACCGACATCACGCTGATTCCGCCGGCACTTGCCACCGGGATCATATTGCCGGCTTCATCACCTTCCACGGTCCCGGTATGCAGACCGAACGCCTTGGGAATCGAGGGGCCGGTCGCATCCGCATCCAAAATGCCGACCCGGTACCCGAGCCGCGCCATCCCGACGGCCAGGAGCGACGTAACGGAGGATTTTCCCACCCCGCCTTTCCCACTGACGACCCCGATGATGCGGCGGATATTCGATTTTTCATTCGGCTTGGCCAGCAGAGATTCCCGGCTCGCCTCCGAACATTTTTTTTCGCACGTTGAACAGTCGTGCGAACATTCGTTGCTCATGCTATTCTCCTTGTTTTATAATACGTTGATATGAAGTTCACCATCGTCTCCGACGCTCAACCCAGCTTCCGTAATGCGATCTCCGTAATGCGAAACGATCTGTTCCGCCAACGCGTCCTCGACGTGGGACTCAATATACCGTCTCATGTTCCGGGCACCGAACTTCTCGGAATACGAACGCTCCGCAATCAGGCGGCAGGCATCCTCGTGCCAGGTGAAGTTGATGCCGCGCGCGGCCAGTGCATCCTTCGTTTCTTCGAGCATCAGGGCGGCAATGCGCGCAAAATCCTCCTGCGAGAGCGAACGGAAGGTAATGATCTCATCCACGCGGTTGATGAATTCCGGGCGCAAAAAGCCTGCAAGCGCACGCTCGGTTTTTTCGCGGCTGATGAGTTCGGTCGAGCCGGTAAAGCCCGAGATTGACGCCGCCCGTTCGGAGCCGGCATTGGTCGTCATGATAATGACGGTATTCTCGAAATTCACAAGCCGCCCGGTCGAATCGGTCAGTTTTCCCTCGTCCAATACCTGCAAAAGGATATTGAGAACGTCCGGGTGCGCCTTTTCAATCTCATCAAAGAGGATGACGGAATACGGACGGCGGCGTATTTTTTCGGTCAGTTGTCCCGCCTCATCGAATCCGATATATCCGGGAGGCGCACCGATGATCCGGGAGACCGAGTGCTTCTCCATGTACTCGGACATATCCAGGCGGATAAGCGTTTCGGGCTGGTGGAAAAGTTCTCCCGCCAGCACCTTCACCAAAGCGGTCTTTCCGACGCCGGTCGGCCCTGCAAAAATGAAGGAAACGGGAGCCTGTCTGGCAGATACACCGGCGCGCTTGCGTTTGATGGCACGCACAACGGCGGACACCGCTTCCGGCTGACCGATGATCTTCTTTTCAATCGTTGCCTGCAATTCGTCGAGCTGGCGGAATTCGCTCCGATCGATCGACGTAGCGGGAATTCCCGTCCAGGTCTCCACCACGCCGGCAAGATCCTCCACCGTAACGGTCAGTGCCTCACATACCGGGATCAGCGGTTCGAGTTCTTCCTTCAGTTTCAGTTCCCGCACGGTGAGGTCGGCGATCTTTTTATATTTTTCTTCGTTCTTTTCGGGCTCCTCCGCATCAGGGATCGCCTCGGCGGTGATCTTCTCCTGCGCGATGGCGGCAAGTTCCGCTTCGAGTTGGCGGCGGCGGTTCAGCTCCGGGGAATCCAAAGCGAGCCGTGCGGCGGCCTCGTCGACAAGGTCGATGGCCTTATCGGGAAGGAAACGGTCGGTAATATAGCGTTCTGCCATGGCGGCAGCGGCACGCAGGGTGGCATCCGGCAGATGTACGCCGTGGAACTCTTCGTAATACCCCCGGATCCCGATCAGCATTTCCGCTGTTTCCTGCACGGAGGGTTCTGTAACGGTTACAGGCTGGAAACGGCGTTCCAACGCGCTGTCTTTTTCGATATATTTTCTGTATTCCTTGAGCGTAGTGGCCCCGATCACCTGAATCTCTCCGCGTGAGAGGGCAGGCTTCAGGATATTGGCCGCATTCATGCTTCCTTCGCTCTCACCGGCCCCTACGATGTTGTGTACTTCGTCGATCACAAGGATGATATTCCCCGATTCCTTTACCTCGGAGATAAGCCCGAGAACGCGCGACTCAAACTGCCCGCGGAACTGCGTGCCGGCAACTAGCGCCGTCAGATCCAGGAGCCATATCTCTTTGTCGCGCAGGCGATAAGGCACGCGGCCTTCCGTGATCCGAACGGCAAGTGCCTCGGCAATAGCGGTCTTTCCGACCCCCGGTTCCCCTACCAGGCAGGGATTGTTCTTCTGCCTCCGGCAGAGGATCTGGATGACCCGTTCCAGTTCCCGCTCGCGTCCCACGATACGGTCGAGTTTCCCCTCCGATGCGGCCGCGGTCAGATTGCGGCAATAGGTCGTCAGATATTTTTTGGTCTTTTCTTTACGCGGGGCGTCCGCGCCGCCTTTTTGTGCCGCGCGCGATTCTTCTCCCTCCGGCGCCCCGGAAAAGCCGATGTTGCGGAAGAGTTTCGTGAGATCGATCGGGGTCATCCCCTCTTCCCCGTTTTCGGCGGCGGCACCTTTGTCGGCGGCCTCCTGTATGGCCAGGTCCAGCCCTTCCGTGATCTTATCAAGCTCTTCGCCGGAGATACCGACTTTTCCGAGCATATCGTTCACCGGGCGGATACCGAGTTTCCTGGCGCACGGGAGGCAATATCCTTCGTTTACCGTGCGATCTTTTTCAATTCTTGTAACAAAGACAACCGCAACGCGGCGGTTGCAATGAGAACACAGTTGCATGGTCTCTAAATCCTATCCTTTTAGTTTCCGAAGAGAAATTCTATCGGACTGAAATCGTAAAAATACTTGGCAAAAAACGTATTGGCGGGATCAAAGGTTCCGACCCCCAGCAAAGCGACAAGCTGAACAGCCGCCCAGATAACGGCAAGAGACAGAAGAAGCGAAAAAATCACGCCGAGAAGGCGGTTCAGCGTCGAGATCAACGGGAGCGCATCCACAATGCTCTCGACGATGAAAGTGACGATCCGCAGGCCGATCTTGACAAGCAACAGGGTAACGATCACGCCGATGATGACGGAAAGGATGCCGGCAACGGGGCCGGCGATATTGGCGGCCAGGTTTTCCAACGCGTCTCCCCCTGCGGAAACCGAAGAATCCACCGCCGCGGAAAGGTCGATCCCCAAAAACTGCGCAATACTGCGAAAGCGTTCGGGAATCGCCTCGATCATGGCATCCCGCCCCGATGCGATCCCGTCGGAAACCGACCGGAGCGATTCGAGGATCCGGTCATACACGAGCGGAAACACGTACTTTCCCTTGAGGAAATCCGAAACCGGGCGGAAGCAATAGACCGTCACCAGTACAGAGAGCAACCAGCCGAAGCGATGGAGGACACCTCGGATAAAACCGCTCTTCCAGCCGTAGGAGACAGAGAACAGTAAAAACATAGTAATCAGAATATCTATGATAATACCCATATATCTCCACCTTTCAGGACTGATATCCATTATACATAAGAAGCCGGGGCCTGTCAATCGTCTAGCGTAAAATTACGTTTCCGTCCCCGAGGATACGCCGGAGCGTCGAAAGAAGCGCGTCGCCCGCTTCTACCTGCCTGTCCCCGGCGCGCACATAGCGGCCGCTGCTGCCGTCATATAGGATCAACGGCGTTTTCCCTGGGTATCGGGCAGAGATCGCCAGCGCCTGACGGCAGGAATCATCCGATAAGTCACGGACGCGGAGAAAAAGACGGGGTGCCTGTCCCGGGTTCTCGTCCGCCGCCCTGACTTCCCCGCCGGAGGAACCGATGTCGGAATCCGATCGGAGCGGCTTCACCGCAGAGACGATGATTTCCGGGGCTTCCCCCTCTTTGGCGGAGATCTTTCCGCTGACGGCCACGGCCGCATCCCTGACAAGGGTTTTCCCCTCGCGTTCAAGGAGGTTCGGAAACACGATACAGGAAATCTCGCCGTACCTGTCCTCCAGCGTGAAGAAGCACATCACCGAGCCGTTGCGCAGGGTTTTGTTCGTCCTGCGGCTGATGATCCCGGCAACCGTCACACGGCTGTCAGGCCGGTATTTTCCGTTGCCGTCCTCGGATTCCGCAAAGGCTTCCAAAATATCGGAAACGGCATCGCAGTGCAGTGCCTCGATATGCCTGCGGTAATCCTCTATCATATGCCCGGAAAAATACATCCCCGAGCTTTCCTTTTCGAGTGTCAGAAGTTCCCGGATCCCGAACTCCGGAATATCGGGATACTGATAGTCTCTCGTGGAAGGGGCAGCCTCTCCCATGGAAAAGATATCCATTTGTCCGCTGATATTGGCACGGTCACGTTCCCCGAGATCGTCCATGATCTTTTCGTAGGAAGCAAGCAGGCGGGAACGGTAAACGCCGAGGCGGTCAAACGCGCCGCACTTGATAAGTGCCTCCACCTGACGGCGGTTGGCTTCCTTCCCCGTCATCCGCTCCAAAAAATCGTAAAAGTCGGAAAAGGGACGGATTTTCCGCTCGGCAAGGATCGCTTCGCAAAAAGGTCTGCCGACGTTCCGCACCGCAAGGAGACCGAAGCGGATATTCCCACCGCTGACGGTGAAATTCATGCCGCTCTCATTGACATCGGGCGGCAGGACCGAGATCCCGGCGCGGGATGCCTCCGCAATATACTCCGCGGTCTTGCCGACATCCCCGAGCACCGACGTGAGGAGCGCCGCCATATACTCTTTCCTATGATGCGCTTTCAGATACGCCGTACGGAACGAAAGTACGGCATATGCCGCCGCGTGGCTCTTGTTAAAAGCATATTCCGCGAAACTTTGCATCTGCGAGAAGATCCGCTCGGCCGCATCTTCCGGCACTCCGTGCGCGACCGCCCCGGAAACAAACCCGGCTTTTTCCGCCTCCATGACGTCGGCCTTTTTCTTGGACATAGCACGGCGGACAAGGTCTGCGCGCGCAAAGGAATATCCCGCCAGGGTGCGGAATATCTGCATGACCTGCTCCTGATAGACGATACAGCCGTAGGTATCACCAAGGATCTCCCGGAGTTTCGGCACCTCGTAGGTGACGCTCTCGCGCCCGTCCCGACAGGCAAGATAGTGCGGAATCGATTCCATCGGACCGGGACGGTAAAGCGCAATGGCGGCCGTGATATCGTATAGAGAACGCGGCTTCATCTGCATAAGAAGCTGGCGCATCCCGCCCGACTCAAGCTGGAAGATCCCGCTTGTCCTTCCTTCGGAAATCAGATCGTAGGTCTCTTTATCTTCGGGATCCACTGCCGTGATATCAAAGCCGGGATCCTTCGTGCGTATCAGCCGCTCGGCATCCGCAATGATCGTCAGATACCGCAAGCCGAGAAAATCGAATTTCACCAATCCCAGCGCGGCCACCGTGTCCATATCATACTGCGTGACCACGGCGTCCCCGTTCACGGCGAGCGGCAGATAGGAGGAGAGCGGTTCGTCGGTGATCACGATGCCGGCCGCATGGGTAGAGGCGTGGCGAGGCATTCCTTCCAACGCCATCGCCGTATCGAGCAGTTCGCGCACCGTGTCGGAGGACTCGTATTTCTCGGCAAGTTCCCGCCGGGAAAGCGCGTCGCGTATCGTAATGTTCAGCGCATGAGGGATAAGTTTGGCCACGGCATCCACTTCCCCGTAAGGGAGTCCCATCGCCCGGCCAACGTCGCGCACCGCGGCCCTCGCCGCCAACGTGCCGAACGTGACGATCTGCGCCACGTGGTCATCCCCGTATTTTCGCCGGACGTAAGCGATCACTTCTTCGCGCCGTTCATAACAGATGTCGGTATCAAAATCCGGCATGGTGATCCGTTCGGGATTCAGGAATCTTTCAAAAAGCAACCCGAATCGGAAGGGGTCAACGTCGGTGATCCCCACGCAATAGGCCACCATGCTTCCGGCTCCCGAACCGCGCCCCGGCCCGACGGGGATTCCCTGTCCTTTCGCATAGGCGATAAAATCCTGCACGATGAGATAGTATCCGTCAAATCCCATCTGCCCGATGACCGAAAGTTCATATTCTATCCGTTCCTCGTATTCCTGCCGGCTCCCAAACGAAAAATCGATATCTCCGCGTTCGATATGCCGCGCAAGTCCCTCCATGGCGTAGCGGCGCAGAAGGCCGCCGTGGGTCTCCCCCTCCGGGATCGGAAAGGTAGGCAGATGCACCTCGCCGAAGGAAAAGGAGAAGTTGCATTTCTCCGCGATCCGCACGCTGTTGGCGATCGCCTCCGGGCAGGAGGAAAAGAGGGCCTCCATCTCCGCCGTGCTTTTATAGTAGAATTCATCGGTCTCAAAACCGATGGGACGGCCGTCCGTGATGACGTTGTTCGTCTGAATGCATAAGAGCATCGCCTGTGTTTCGGCGTCTTTTTTCCGCAGATAGTGGACGTCATTGGTGGCGACGAGCGGAATCCCCGTCCGCCCGGAGAGTTCGAGAAGACCGCGCATGACGGTGGCCTCATCGGAAAGGCGATGATCCTGTACCTCCAGATAAAAATCCTCGCCGAAAAGCCCCTGCATCCACCGGGCGTTTTCCTCGGCGGCGCGCATGTCCCCCAAAAGGATCATCCGCGGGATATATCCGGCCAGGCAGGCAGAAAGCGCGATCAGCCCCTCGTGATATTTTTCGAGGAGCCCCCGGTCGATACGGGGCTTGGAATAAAAGCCCTCGGTAAAGGAGGCGGAAACCATCCGGATGAGGTTCCGATAACCGATCTCGTTTTTGCAAAGGAGGATCAGATGATATCCCGACTGATCCTGCTTGCCGTCCTTTTCAAAGCGGGAGCGCGGCGCCACATAGACCTCGCACCCGATGATCGGTCTGATCCCTTCTTCGCTGCACGCACGGAAAAAAGCCACCGCCCCGTACATCACGCCGTGATCGGTGATGGCGACGGCGGAATGGCCGGCAGCCTTGGCTGCTTTTGGGATTTCGGCAATACGGCACGCGCCGTCCAGCAGGCTGTATTCGCTGTGCAGGTGCAGATGTACGAAATCAGACACGTTTTTCTCCTTTTTCTTCCTGCCTTGCAAGGATTTCTTCGCAAAGCCGCGTAATCTTCAGAAGGCGGTGATTCATCCCGGATTTCGATACGGGAGGGACGCACATCGCGCCGAGGACCGAAAGCGATACCTCGGGGTTCTCTGCGCGGAGGCGTGCCGTCTCCCGTAATTCCTCGGGAAGCAGGCCGGTCTTTCCTTCGGCTTCCATCTGACGGAAGAGATGGAGAAACCGCATCGAGGCGTCGATCGACTTGGAAATATTCCCGGTTTCGCAGTTCGCGCGTCGGTTCACGGCGTTTCGGTATTCGCCTTCTATCGTATGGTTGATAAGGTCAAAAGTCAGCGCTTCATATTCTGCCGCCGCAAAGAAATCGCCCACAGCCCCCGACGAGCGGCAATACAGAATGCGTTCCCGGTTCCGCCGGGTGGCCGAGAGGCTTCCGCAGACCGGCTCAAGAAGTCCCCGGAATCCTGCCTCCCACTCCCCGACGGAGAATTCAAGCCGCACCTCGCGGCTGATGTCGGAAAGCCGGCCGGAGGCCAGAAAAACGCCCTTCAGGAAAGCGGGACGGCAATGCGGACATCCTTCTCCCTCCGGAAGGAGAAACCGCCGGCCGGAAAGATAGGCCGCCGCACTCCGGCTGGTGAAGGAGAGACAGACCGAGCGCCCACCGACCCCGTGCGGCAAAGAAGCCGGTTCACGGCCATACTGTATCGCAATCAGCCGCCCGGCGAGAGCCGCCGGTGCCCCGGCCGGCAACGGGCACAAGATCTCTTCGGCTTCCACCGTTGCGCGTGCGGAAAGCATCCCGCACAGCAATGCCCGGCAACAGCAGGCTCGTTTCGGTAGCTTCTCCGCAATTTTTTTCTTCAACTCCGATAAATAGGACATTTCAATCCCCTAACAGCTCAATCTCGGTCTCGAGGGAAACGCCGTATTTTTCCAAGACGGCTTCCTTGATCTTCCGGATCAGTTCTTTTACGTCCGCCGCCGTCGCGCCGCCCGTATTTACGATGAATCCCGCGTGCCGGGAGGATACGACCGCTCCGCCGACCGACGCCCCGCACAGTCCGGCTCCCTCGATCATCGCCCCGGCATATCCCTTTTCCGGGCGCAAAAAAACACTGCCGGCACTCGGAAAAGCGAGCGGCTGGGCGGCACGGCGGCGCGCCATCGTTTCCCGGCACAGGGTCGTGAGGTTTCCGGGGGTGCCCGGTTCCCCATTCAGTATTGCCCCGAGAATGATGCTTTTTTTCTCGCGGAAGAGACTTTTCCGATAAGAAAAGGTGCAATCCTTTGCACAAACCCAAGAAATTTCCCCATCTTCGGGAAAATATACACGGACGGCGGTCACCCGGTCTCCGACCGTCTCCCCATAGGCGCCGGCATTCATGAATATCGCCCCGCCGAGGCTCCCTGGAATTCCGAAAAGGCGGGAGAACCCGGCGATCCCCCGCCGGGAAGCCTGATAACAAAGGCGCGGAAGCGGCAGACCGCAACCGGCGCGGATCTCCCGGCCGGAAAAGGAAAGTTCATTCAGACGGTCGGTGCGGAGAACGGCACCGCCGTAACCGCGATCCGAGGCAAGAATATTGCTCCCCCGGCCCAGGATCTTATACGGATACGCTTCACGCGCCAAAAAATCAACCGATGCAAGGAGAGATGCCTCGCTTCCCGGAAAGACCGAAAAGCGACAGGCTCCCCCGATGCGGAAGCTCGTAAGACGCGACAGGGAATCGCCGGGATATACGACGGTATCCGTGATATTCCGATCGTAAAGAAAGGAAAGAAAGCGGTGATACACTCATACCTCTTTGTATACGCTTCTCTCGGTATAAAGTTCGCGCGCGGCAAGACGCTGGGCCGCCGTGATCTCAATGCCGCCGAGAATACGGGATAATTCATTGATACGTCCCTCTTCATCCAGCGGCAGGACACGAGTTTCTGCCCGTCCTTCTTTTTCTTCCTTTACGATCAGGTAATGCGCATCCGCTAAAGACGCGATCTGCGCGGAATGCGTCACACAAAACACCTGCGAAGCGGCAGAAGAACGAAGGAGGGAAATTCCGATCCTCCGCGCCGTTCCGCCCGATACGCCGGCGTCTATCTCATCGTAAATGACCGTCCCCACGCCGTCTTTATCGGTAATGACCGATTTCAGCGCCAGCATGATTCGCGCCAGTTCGCCGCCGGATGCCACCTCTGAAAGCGGCCGGAGCGGTTCGCCCGGGTTGGCGGCCAGCAAAAAGACCACGTCGTCCGCGCCGTCCTTTTGTAAGAAGAGACCGTCCCCCTCTTTCCGTAGCCCGACAGAGGCGGAAAAGCGCACCTTCGGCATATCCAGAAAGGCCAGATTGGAAAGGACCAGCCCGGTCAGTTCTTCGGCGGCGGCAATACGGCTCTCATGCAAGGCCCGGGCAGACTTCTCCGCCTCCCCACGCGCGGCGATTTCCTCTTCGCGCAGAGAAGAAAGAAGCGAGTCTGCATTTTCCAGTTCGGAAAGCCGTTGCGCGGCGCGTGCACGGTAAGCGAGGACCTCCCCGACCGTTGCTCCGTATTTGCGCCGGAGTTTTTCAAGCGACTCCAGCCGTCCTTCGATCGCGTCAAGCAGGCGGGTCGTATCCCCCGGCTCCTCCTCGGAAAAGGCACGGATGCGTTCCGCCGCGTCGGCGATCTTTTCCCTGCATTCGAGAAGGATCGGGAGGATCTCAGCCGCCTCCGGGATCACGTCGGTCAGCGAGGAAACGGCAGCTTCTGTCCGCTCCAGAATATATACGGCGTTGACTTTTTCTCCGCCCGCAAGGGCACGCCAGGAGAAATTCACCTGTTTGGAGATCCTTTCGGCCGCGCGGATCCGTTTTTTCTTTTCCTCCAGTCTTTCCTCTTCCCCGTCCTTCGGGGAAACGGCGTCGATATCGGCGATCTGATAACGAAGCATCTCGGCCTCGCGCAGGCGCGCCGAATCGTTGGCCTCGATATCGGCCATCCTTCCCGAGATCTCGCGCCACTTTGCATAGCGGTCCCGGTATTCCGCAAGAAGAGCGGCGTTCCCGGCATAGCGGTCAAGGATCGCAAGATGGCAGGCGCTGTCGGTGAGGGCATGAGTGTCGCTCTGCCCGTGAATGTTCACAAGCAACATACCGGCCGCACGCAAAAGCGCAAGGCTGACGGGACGGCCGTTGGCGCGTGCGGAAGACTTTCCGCCCGCGTTCATGCTTCTCTCCAATAAAAGCTCACCGTTTTCATCGGCGGGAACCCCGACGGCCGCAAGACGAGTCGTTGTCCCCTCGTCAAGGTCGGAAAAAAGAGCCTGCACAGTAGCAGAAGTCTCCCCGCTGCGTACAAGTTCGCGCCCCGCGCGCTCCCCGAGCAGAAACCCGATACTGTCGATCAGGATCGACTTTCCGGCTCCCGTCTGACCCGTAAGGGCGGAAAAACCGACAGAAAAGTCAATGTCTGCCCGACGGATGACGGCAATGTTTTCGATATGAAGCGTCCTGAGCATGAAACATCCTTTCCGGGAGCCTTAAACGGTTTCCAGCATCCTTCTGATTTTATCCCGCAGCGCGATCGAGCGCGTTTTGTCCGAAATGACCGCAAGAATGGCGTCGTCCCCCGCCACGCACCCGAGGATCTCGGGAATATTGAAGGAGTCAATGCAGGCGCCCACGGCGTTTGCCATGCCCGGCAGCGTCTTGATGACGATAATATTCTCGGAGGTATCGATGCGGACGATCGACTCGATCAGCGCACTGTTGAAGCGCGGAACGGTATTCTGCTTTCGCGTGGGGCGGACGTACTTATGTATGCCGTCCTGACCGCTCCCCTTCATCAGTTTGAGTTCCCGGATATCGCGGGAGACCGTGGCCTGCGTCGCCTCAATGCCGCGGTCGCGCAAGTATTTGATCAGTTCCTCCTGCTTCTGGATATCATAACGGTCGATGATCTCCAGAATGGCTTCCTGTCTTTCGTTTTTCATGATTGAACCTCCCGGTTGGTTTGATTCAGCAATTGCAGTTTGCGGAACAGGACGTCCAGCACGCTGTGTTTTTTCAATGTCAGGGTCTTCAGTTCTTTTTCGGAGCGCGTCACGCGTACGCAATCCTCCGGAAAAAGTTCATAGTTCTCCGCCCCGTCCAGCGAGACCCGCAAAGAGCCTCCGTGCGCGGAGATGTTGCGCACGCTGACGGTATAATCGGGCGGAAAAAGTAATGAGCGGGAAAAAAGCGAATGAGAACAGATCGGTGTGACGCAAATGGCATCCAGCGATGCATCAATGACCGGCCCCCCGGCAGAAAGCGTATAGGCGGTGGAACCGAGCGGGGTAGCCAGGATCAGTCCGTCCGCCAGATAACTCATGCGGTTTCCGAGGCCGTCTTCGAGGAGAAGCTCCGACATTCCTTCACCTTTTCCCTGGCTGACGACCACATCGTTGACCGGGTAATGCGCCAGGACCGTCTCGACGCCGGAACGCACGAGTGAGACCTGCAACGTCATATACCGACGTATGCGCGTCTCGGCCTCGAAAAGTTTTGAAAGTTCTCCGACTTCGTCGGCTTCCAATTCCGTCAGATATCCGAGCCTGCCCCTATTGATGCCGATGAGCGGAATGTCGTACGCCAGGGCATAAACCGAAGCATCCAGCACCGAACCGTCCCCGCCTATGACCACGATGGCATCGGTCTCCTTCGGGAAAGCCGACCCGTACCAGTGTATGCCGTCGGCCCGGAATCCGGAACGCAGGCTCTCCTGCATATAAATTTCCGCTCCGGCGGAACCGAGGACGCTTACAACCTCCCGGGTAACGGAATAGCCGGGATCCTTACAACTATTCGGCATGATCACGATATGTTTCATTCGGGTGCTCCTTACTTTTATAAAAAGTCGACTCGTCCGGCGTGCCGGACCTTACTCAGCGGCGGACAAATGCCGCAAGGTACTCCTTGTTTCCGTCCCCGCCGGGTATCGGGGAATCGATCGTGCCAAGCAGAGAGAAGCCCTGCTCCCCGGCAGCGCAACATACCCGATCTCTGGCGGCGATGCGAAGTTTTTCGTCCCGCACGATGCCGCCCTTTCCGAGACCCGAACGGCCGACCTCGAACTGCGGCTTTATCAGGCAGATAAACGGGACGCCCGGCGAAAGGAGGCCGGCCAGTGCCGGAAATATCAGAGTAGCGGAAATAAAAGAAACATCCATGACCGCAAAGTTTGGCGGGCAGGGAAAGTCTACGGCCTTCAGAAAGCGCGCGTTGCAGTGCTCATACACCGTCACGCGCCGGTCTTGCCGGAGCGAAGGGACGAGTTGCCCTTCCCCGCTGTCTACCGCGAAAACGCGCTCTGCGCCGTGTTGTAAAAGACAATCGGTAAAACCGCCGCTGGAGGCCCCGATATCAAGTGCGACCCTACCGCGCGGAGAAACCGGGAACGCCGCAAGCGCCGCCGCCAATTTCTCGCCGCCCCGGCTGACATACGGGTGCGCCTCGCGGCAGACCGTGATGCGGGAAGGGTCGGTATCCTCCGGGAGCGCAAAGGAAGCGCGGAGGCAAGGAGAACCGTCGAAAGAGACGTTTCC
Organism: uncultured bacterium; assembly: GCA_949282345.1. Lineage (GTDB taxonomy): Bacteria > Bacillota > Clostridia > Oscillospirales > CAG-272 > UBA1740. The sequence goes on from CASDOQ010000053.1 coordinate 36,592, forward strand.
TTCCCCGATCAGTTTTGCCGCCTCACTGCGGCTCCTGACAAGCCGGTTTGCCGTCAGAAAAACGTCGAGTCTCATTCGACCCCCGGAGAAAAAGGTTTTTCGGTCGGGTTGCCGTCCTCCCCGTCTCCGACAAGACGGATGGCCTGCTCTGCTTCGTCGAGTTTTCGGTTGCAGAACTGGGCAAGCGCGATTCCCTCCCGATAGGCGGTGAGCGATTCGTCCAGGGACAATTTTCCTTTTTCCATGGAAGAGACGACCTCCTCCAGCCGTGCAACGGCCTCTTCAAAAGTTGCCGGCTCCGGGTTCATACCGGCTTCGTTCTTTTTGTTCATCTTACTCCTCATTTCTGCCGGAGAAAATGCCCTCCGGCGGCAGGGATACGTCCGCGGCTTCTCCGGGTCGCCCGGGAAGCAGGCCGATGACCGATGCGCGGACACGCCCGTCGGCAAAACCGATGCTCACCTCATCCCGCTCGCGTATCTGCGCGGCGCGCATGATCGGCAGTCCGTCTTTTTCGACCACGGTGTAACCACGGGCAAGGACCGCCATCGGATCCAGGGTACGCAACCCCGCCAGCGCGGCGGCGTACCGGCTTTTTGCCGTGCCGAGGCAAGCCTCCGCAGAATAGGAACACCGATCGCTGAGTGAAGCAATGCACATACGTTTTTCCCGGATCCCGGACTGCGGGTCGCGTATAGGCGGGCGCACGATGAGCGCCGAAAGCATCGCGCGGCGTTCGCCGACGGCGCGGTGGACAAGAATGCCCGCGCGTAAAACCGCATCGGTTATCCTGCGCGCGATCTCCCCCTTGTCAGGAACCGCAAGTTCCGCGGCGGCTGACGGAGTCGGCGCGCGGCAATCTGCGACAAAATCACAGATCGTGAAATCTGTCTCATGGCCGACGGCCGAAATGACGGGGATGGGAGAGGCGGCAACGGCACGGGCCACGCCCTCGTCGTTGAATGCCCAAAGATCCTCAATCGAGCCTCCCCCGCGCCCGATGATCAGCGTATCGGCGGCGCCGGGGCGGGCGAACCACGAAAGCCCGGCGACGAGAGAAGCGGGGGCATCCGGCCCCTGTACGACGGCGGGATAGACCAGCACCCGCGCCATCGGCCAACGCCGCCCGAGAATATGCAGAATATCGCGCACCGCCGCGCCGGTCGGCGAAGTGATCACCCCGACGACCCTCGGATATTGCGGGAGAGGGCGTTTCCTTTCGGGAGAAAACAACCCCTCGGCATTCAATTTTTCTTTCAGTTTTTCGTAAGCCTGCCAGAGCGAGCCGACCCCGTCCGGGCGGAGCGCTGTCACATATAGCTGATAGGAGCCGTCTCGGACAAAAAGCGAGACGTTTCCCTCCGCCGTTACCTTCATGCCGTTTTCGGGACGGAAGGTCAGGTGCGCCGCCGCAGAGCGGAACATCACCGCCCGCACCGCGCCGCCGTCGTCTTTCAGGGAAAAGTAGAGATGCCCGGAGGAATGCAACTTAAAATTCGAGATCTCCCCGCGTATCGAAACCCGCTGCAGAAGATCGTTTCCGTCCAGCAACGCTTTAATATACTCGTTCAGCGCGGTGACGGTGATCGGCTCCCGCCGCCGCGGTATCAATTCCTCAAAACCGTAATTCATAAAACATCGGTGTGCCTTTTCCGGCAGAGTTCGGCGATCCCCACGGCGTTATCGGTGCTGAGCGCCGGTTCGGCAAATGCAACATCCGAAAAAGCAGAAAGCCGTTCCCGGATCCGAAGATCCGACATCACGCCACCGGCATACAGCACAGGGATCGGGCCTTCGGTCTTTCGGAGAGCTTCCGTGAGCGCCGCAAGCGTTTCAGCAATGAAATCGAGGACATAAGCAGCCGTCAACGCCGCATCCCCGCTTTCTCGGAAAAGTTTTTCCGCCTGATTTTGCAGGCCGGAAAGATTGGCGGTACATCCACGCACGCAAATGCGGGGCCGGGGAACTTTGGCCGTACAGGTTGCGGCAAGCGCTTCGAGCGCCTTCCCACACGGGAACGCAAGGCCGAGCATCACGCCGATGCGGTCAATCACCTGCCCTGCGTGCAGATCGGCACTCCCACCGAGCACCGTTGCCAAAAAACCGCCGGTCCCCTCGGCGTAGGAAGCCGTCAACACCTCCGTCGTTCCGCCGGAAACATGAAAAGCCCCGAAGCGGCGGGTATAAAAATCCTCCCGCCCGGAGGAAGCGATGGCGGCCGCCAGATGACCGCATTGATGCGAGAAACGGTAAAGCGGCACGCCGAGAGCCGCCGCTGCGGTCGAAGCAGCCGCCTCTCCCGCGAGAAAACAGGGCATATAGGATCCCTCTTGCGCGCGCGGGCGACAGGACACCCCGACGGCAACCGGCCGGCGACCGGAAAGCAGTTTTCCGATCTCCTCGGTCAGTCCGGGCAGATTCTTCACGTGGGCAAAAACGGCGTCCGACTGCCGGAGGCCGCATTCCCCCTCGCGTACCGGCAAAGGCCGTTTGGCGTTACAGAGGATATTTCCCTCCCCGTCGACCACGGCCGCCGAGGTCGTATAATTGCTTGTGTCGATCCCAAGATAGAGTTCAGGTCTCATCGGGACGTTCCTGCGCGGCGATTCCGGCAATGGTGTTGAGGATCCCATTCACAAATGCGCGAGCGCGCTCGTCATCGTATTTCTTCACCAATTCCACCGACTCGTTCAACGATACGCGGATCGGGATATCGGGTCGGTAAAGCATCTCGTATGCCGAGAGTTTGAGTACAGCCAGTGAAACTTTGCTGATCCGGCGAAGGCTCCAGCCCTTTGCGTTTTCGGAAATCAGTGTTTCGATCCGCGCCTCATTTTCCAGAACGCCGGAAAGGACGGCGCGCACATATTCGTCCTCTTGCACATCCTCCCGGAGTTCCTTTGCCGTTTCGTAAATCTCGTCAGCGGTTCGCACCTTGTCAAATTCATGCTCAAAGAGCAGAAAAAAAGCCAGTTCTCTTGCCTGATGTCTGTTCATACTTTTCGCGGCCGCACGGCCCTTCCTTTACCTTTCTGCTTTCCGGCCTTTCGCCGAAATTAGAATAAATATAAATATACGCATATATTATATCGCGGCCGTCACGGAAAGTCAATGAAAAAACGGTATCTTTTAACTTTTCTCCCCGGTATTCCCCCGGATAAACGAAAGCAGACGAAAAATACTAAACGGGAATGAGGTGAACGATGAAAAACAAGACCGGAAAAATTCTTCTGCTTCTCTTCTCTACCGTACTCTTTTTGGCCGGAAGCGTATTACCTGCCCGGGCGACCGAGGAAACGGCGGGAGAAAAAAAGAAGCCCATACGTTACGTTGAATTCAATATAACGGCCGCTGCACTGTCCGATGCGGCAGAAGCCGACATCGCCTCCCACCGCGGGGAAAAACCGATTGGGTGGGTGGAACTGCTCGCCTGCCTCGGACAGCAGTACGGGGGCGATTTTTCAAAATATAAAAAAGCTCATCTCACCGCCCTTCTCAAGGAATTACAGGAAAAAACACCCGAGGAAACGGTAAAAAACAAAAAACTTTATCGGTATTATCTGGAGGCGTACGGCGCGGTGCTCTCCGGGCTGCTCGGCCCCTACACAAAAGAATGGGAGGAAGAGGGCGTGACGCACCGGGAGGAATCTTACGGGGTACGCGCATTTTCTCCGATCGCGGCCGGGTATTCCTACTCGCATTACGATGACTTCGGCGCGGCAAGGAGTTTCGGATACCGGCGTTCCCACCTCGGGCACGATATCCTCGGAAGCGTCGGCACGCCGATCATTGCGACCGAGGGCGGGATCGTGGAAGCCATCGGGTGGAACCGATACGGCGGCTGGCGGATCGGCATCCGTTCTCTGGACGGGAAACGCTATTATTACTACGCGCACCTGCGCCGCGGCCACCCCTACGCCGATCTGTACGAGGGACAGATTGTCGCCGCCGGTGAGGTCATCGGATACCTCGGCATGACGGGGTACAGCGACCGCGAGGACAGCAACAATATCAACGTCCCCCATCTGCATTACGGTATAGAGCTGATATTCGACCCGGCGCAAAAGGACGGTACGAACCAGATCTGGATCGATTGTTACGAGCTCATCCGCTTTCTGGACAAGTATCGGAGCAAGACCTCTCTCCGGGAAGACGGAAAAGAACGGGTCTCCTCTTTCCGATACCTGATCCCCGAAACGCCGGAGCAGTAAAACGCGTCCGAAAGCCGAAACGGGACTTGCAAAATACGAAGGTTTCTGTTATACTGTCCTCGTAGCAGGAGGTATATCATGCAGAAAAAACAAAATAGGGTCTGGGTTTTTCTTGGCCGCGGTTTCAGCCGGGGCTGTATCATTGCGGTTCTTGTACTGCTCGTCTTTTTCGCTGTGATGAGCCTTTCGGCTTCGGCGGCTGGGATGAGGGATCCGGCCATGAACTTTTCTTCTCTCCTCACCATTCTCCTTTTCTCTTTCATCATCGCATACGCGCAGGAGATCTTTCTCGCCGTTTCCCTCCCGATCGCGGCGCGGTGGGGGCTGCATTTTCTCATCATCGGGATCGCATATTTTTTCATTATTCTGAAAAGGCGCAGCGAACTTCTCCCGGAGGAAGGATATCTTATCGGATTCCTCCTTTACGTTTTCGCATACGCCCTCATTTCCGGCCTCGTGCTTCTCTTCCGCACCCTGCGCCGCCGCAAGACCCACAAGCACGAAAAAGTATCCCCCGAAAGCGACCCCCCCTATACCAGTATGTTTACCGAAAAATAAAAGAGCCGGACGGCTCTTTTATTTTTTGCAAGACTCATTGACCGCATTCCAATCGATCGGGGGAGCTCCGTTTTCCTGTAAATATTTGTTTGCAAGAGAAAAGTGATGACAGCCGAAAAATCCCCGATATGCCGAGAGCGGGCTGGGATGTGCCGTTTCAAGTATCAGATGGCGGGGATTATGGATCAGGGCACGTTTCGACCGTGCGGAAGACCCCCACAGGAGAAAAACGACCGGGGTCTTTTTTTCGTTCAGCGCGCCGATGACCGCGTCGGTGAATCTCTCCCATCCGTGCCCGGCGTGGCTCATGGGAGCCCCTTCCCGAACCGTCAGCGTGGTATTGAGCAGTAAAACGCCCTCGCGCGCCCACGGCAAAAGGTTGCCGGTGGGGGGTCTCTGCACCCCTATATCGCTTTCCAGTTCTTTGAATATATTTTCAAGTGACGGCGGCATGGGAACGCCGTCCTGAACCGAAAAACAAAGCCCGTGTGCCTGCCCGGCTCCGTGATAGGGATCCTGGCCGAGAATAACGGCCTTCACCGCGCTGAAAGGAGTCTCGCGCAAAGCCGTAAAGATATGATACATATCCGGGTAGATCCGGCGCGTGGCATATTCGCTTTTCAGAAATTCCCGCAAAGCCTTGTAATACTCCGCGTCAAATTCCTTGGCAAGATACTCGTCCCAATCGTTCCCAAGACGCATAACTCTCCTCCCGCCTGTCCCCGGCCTTCCGGCATCCTTGACAAGCAAAAAAATTGATGTATAATAGAGAAAAGAAAACTACCCGCCATTCGACCGACCGGCGGGGCAAGGAGGTGCGGAATGAAAAAACTTCTTCCGTTTATCATCGCTTTTCTGATTGTGGTAGCCCTCATCACCGTCGGGCTGATATTGAGCCGTAAGGACGCCCCGCCTGCATCAACCACCCAAACGGCCGGGGCAGTCACGACGGCCCCCGGGATCGATGCGGGAGGCCCATCCGAAAACGATAACGAAGTCCCCGCCGAGGATATCTTCGACTAAAAAACGCCGACAGCGCAAACCGACCGGCTTACGCGGTCGGTTTTTTCTATTATGCAACTTCCGACGGCTTATCAAAAATCCATCAAAGCGTGCAGACCCAGTACAGAAGCACCAGAGAGCCGAGGGCGATCCGATACCACCCGAACGCCTCGAAACTGTGACGACGGACAAAATCCATCAAGAACCGGATGGCGACCAGAGAAACGGCAAACGCGGTCACCAGCCCAATGACAAGGATCCCGATTTCGGTCCCGCTGATACCGACCCCGGAAGAAAGGAATTTTGCTCCCTTCAGGAGTGACGCTCCGGCCATGACGGGGAGCGCCATGAAGAAGGAAAACTCCGCCGCCGTCGTGCGGGAAACGCCGAGCAGGCGCGCCCCGAGGATCGTGGAGCCCGAACGCGAAGTGCCGGGAATCAGAGAAAGCACCTGAAAGCACCCGATGAGAAGCGCATCGCGAAAACCGAGCTCCGCAATGTCACCGACCGATGCCGGGCGATCCTTTTTGCAACGTTCGATCACGATAAAGGCCACGCCGTATACGACAAGCGCCGCGGCAACCACGACGAAATTATAAAAATGCTCGTCGAACCAATCGTCGAGCAATACGCCGATCAGAGCCGCCGGCAGACAACCGACCAGCACCTTTGCCCAAAGCAGCCAGGTCTGCCGCTTCTCTTCCGCCGTTTTCTTTCCCGAAAACGGATTGAGTTTATGAAAGAAGAGAACGCATACGGCAAGGATCGAACCGAGCTGAATGACAACCAGAAAGAATTCTTTGAATTCCGCGCTCGTATTCAGATGAAAAAACCTATCGAAAAGGATCATGTGGCCGGTACTGCTGACGGGAAGCCATTCGGTAATCCCCTGGATAATCCCGATCAGAAGCGCCTTCAGAAATTCAAGGATCATTTTGTTGTTTCCTCCGTAAAGTTATTGATAAAACCTTATTGATAAAACCAAAAAGCGGGAAATGCCGTTCAACAGGCGGGCTTCATTCCGCACTGCGTAAAAGATCGCCGGCCGAAGCGGAAAACGGGAGACGGCAGAGAAAGCGCATTTTCGGCCGATTCACGCAGTCAAGTCTCTCCCCCTCCGCGGAAAAGAGTTCCCCGAGAGAAAAGCCCCGGCCGCATTTTCCGGGCGTGAGGAGTTCAACCGGCATCCCGGACGTTACTTTATTGTGCTGTAAAAGAAGCGCTTCCCCTGTCGCTTCATTATAAGACAGAACCTCTGCAAGATATGTCTTTTCCCGCAGATATCCGTCTGCCGCATAGATCTTGGCGTCCTCGTGCGGGGAGGAAAAATAATAGCCCGTATCGTACGGCCGGTGGCTGACGCTTTCCACTTCTCTTTGCCAGGCGGGATCATACGGCTTTCCGGACAGTGCCGCGTCGATTGCCATACGGTACGCATTACTGAGTACTGCCGTATAATAGGCGCTCTTCATCCGACCTTCGATCTTGAAAGAGGTAATGCCCGCATCCAGCAATTCCGGGATGTGTCCGATCATGCAAAGATCCCGGCTGCTCATGAAGAAGGCTTCTCCGCCCTCTTCATAGACCGGGAGGATCTGCCCCGGCCGTTTTTCCTCTTCGAGTTCCGCCGAAATGCTTCGTACGCGATAATGCCAGCGGCAGGGCTGGGTACAGGCGCCCCGGCAGGCATCCCGCCCCGAAAGGTAATTGGAAAGCAGGCAGCGGCCGCTGTACGATACGCACATGGATCCGTGCACGAAGGCCTCCAGCTCCACCTCTCGGGAAAGCCGGGCGCGTATTTCCTTGATCTGTTTCAGCGAAAGTTCGCGGGAAAGGACCACCCGTCTGGCCCCGAGCGCGGCATAGGCCTCTGCCGCGGCGGTCGACAGAATGTTTGCCTGGGTGGAAATATGGATCTCGGTATCCGGGAGAAGTCTGCGCGCCGCCGTCAACACCCCGAGGTCGGCAACGATCAGCCCGTCAGGCGGGCAGGCGCGCAGGGCCGAAAGATACGCGATCAACGCTGGATACTCTTCGTCGCGGGGTTGGGTATTCACGGTGATGTAGATCTTCTTTCCAGCCTTTTTGGCATCCCGGACAGCCGAAAAGATCTCTTCCTCCGTGAAATTCCCGGCCGCCGCGCGCATACCGAAGGCAGGACCGGCAAGATAGACGGCATCCGCACCGAAGCGGAAAGCGGCCATCATTTTTTCGGGAGTCCCGGCGGGGGACAGAAGTTCTGTCATGGTTCTGCCTTTCTTTGCGGCCGTACAGGCTTGATTTTTCCGGCGGCACGTGATATACTTTGGTTACGCCTTCCCTTGCCGGGAGAGAAAACACGGAGGTTCAGAACATGGAATGTCTTTTCTGCAAGATCATCGCGGGGGAAATCCCCTCCGCAAAGGTATATGAGGACGAGAAGGTCTACGCCTTCCGGGATATCCATCCGCAGGCCCCTGTTCACGTTCTTGTCGTTCCCAAACAGCACCTTGCTTCCGCAGATGCCGTCACACCCGAAAACAGCGGCACAGCAAGCGCGGTCTTTGAGGCCATCCCGCGGATCGCAAAGGCGGAGGGGCTGAAAAACGGCTACCGCATCATCACGAACTGCGGCGAGGACGGATGCCAATCGGTGCAGCATATCCACTTTCATCTGCTTGGCGGCCGCAAATTGCCGGAAAGCATGGGGTGAAATCCCTCGCAAACGATTCAAAAAAGGACCGCCGATTCCGGCGGTCCTTTTCTCGGTCAGATCTTTTCCTTGACCTTTGCATCCTTACCGACTTTGTCGCGCAGGTAATACAGCTTTGCGCGGCGGACTTTGCCGACGCGGACAATGCGGACCTTCTCAACGTTCGGGGAATGCAACGGGAAAGTCTTTTCAAGACCTACGCCGTAGGAAATTCTGCGGACGGTAAAGGTCTCGGAGATCCCGCCGCCGTGTCTGGCAATGACGGTCCCCTCAAAGAGCTGGACTCTCTCGCGTGTGCCTTCTTTGATCTTGTTGTAGACGCATACGACGTCACCGATCTTGAACTGAGGCACATCCTGTTTCAACTGCTCACTTACAAAAGCCTGGATCTTTTCCATTCTGGCTCCTCCTTCATATCGAACATTCTTGCGGAGCATCGCAGCGGACTGTTCTCTGATTCCGCCGGGGAAAGACCCCGACCTTACGTATTTTATCATACCGTTTTTCAAAAATCAACCCTTTTTCCGAATTTTTCTGTTTTCTTCGAAAAAGATTGTAAAAAGAAAAAAAATATGCTATACTTATTTTGTTCTGCACGATCGTGCAAACGACGCACCTTGCGTGGCGCCGATATCCGGAAAGGAGTACGAACATGGACGAGCATCAGCTCAGTTATGAAGAAATAGATCGTGAAATTGCCGAACGGGCAAAAGAAAAACGCCAAAAACGCCCCAACAATGTTTTTGATATTTTTGAAATTCTGGCCATCACGCTGGTCGTGCTCCTCTTTGTCAATCTTTTTCTCTTCCGGCAATCGGTCGTTTCGGGCCAATCGATGCAAAACACGTTGGAAGATGGGGAACGGCTGATCATTTCCGGTCTCTTTTACTCCCCGAAGGGCGGGGATATCGTGGTGCTTCAGCTCCCCGATGAGATCACGGAAAGTACGCCCGCTCTCATAAAAAAAGAAGCCCTCGTCAAGCGCGTGATCGCCACGGAGGGTCAAACGGTAGAGATCCGTCAGGGGATCGTCTTCGTAGACGGTGCCCCGATCACGGAAGATTACGTATACCGCGACGGTCCCGACAGCACGCGGACCTATAATATGCCCGCCGTCAGGGTTTCTCCCGGATGCGTTTTCGTGATGGGGGACCACCGCAATAATTCCTACGACAGCCGTTATTTCGGCGAGATCAGCACCACCTGCATCGTTGGGAAGGTTTTGTTCCGGATTACGCCGTTTTCACGTTTCGGAGGTGTTGGCTGATGCCGTCCGAGGTGATCCAGTGGTTCCCGGGGCATATGGCCAAGACCCGTCGCCTGATCGCCGAATGTCTGCCGCAGGTCGACATTGTGCTGGAAGTGCTGGACGCGCGTATCCCGAAAAGTTCCGCAAATCCAGAGCTTTCGAGGCTTATCGGTGATAAGCCGCTTTTGAAATTACTCAACAAATCCTCTTTGGCCGACCCGGCCGTGAGCCGTGCATTCGACGGATATTACCGGCAACGGGGCATCCTTTGTCTGGAAACAGACTGTCTGACCGGGGCGGGCATCCGCGAGATCCCGCGCACCGTGCAGAAGATCCTTTCTGAAAAACTTGCCCGCTATGCCGAGCGCGGAATGCAGGGACGGCATCTGCGCGCCATGATCGTGGGGATCCCCAACGTCGGAAAGTCCTCGCTCATTAACCGGCTGGCCGGCGGAAAGAAAGCCAAGGTCGAAAACCGCCCCGGGGTCACGCTTGACAAGCAATGGGTCCCGGCCGGCGAGGGGCTTGACCTTTTGGATATGCCGGGCGTTCTTTGGCCGAAGTTCGATAACAGAACGACCGGCCTCCATCTGGCCCTGACCGGCGCCATCAAAGACTCTATCCTCGACCTGGAAGAGATCGCCTGCTCGCTCTTGGGGATCCTCGCCGCACGATACCCCGACCGGCTCTCCGCACGCTACCGCGTAACGCCGGAGGAGGTCTCCTCGCTCACCCCCTACGACCTTTTTCTGACCGTCGGGAAGCGGCGCGGCTTCGTGATTTCGGGCGGAGAAACCGATACCGAACGGACCTGCCGGATGCTGCTGGACGAATTTCGGCGCGGGGTTCTCGGCGGGATCTCTCTGGAATTTCCAAAGGAGACCGAATAATGCCGGGGTATGAATATGAAAACGAATTCTGCACGCGCGGTTATACCGCCGTCTGCGGCGTAGACGAGGCGGGGCGCGGTCCTCTCTGCGGGCCGGTCGTTGCCGCGGCGGTCATCCTCCCTCCGGGACTTTACCTCGAAGGTCTGAACGACTCGAAAAAACTCTCGGAAAAGAAGCGGGAAGCCCTCTTCCCCGTGATACAGAAGGAAGCGATCGCTTTTGCCGTGGCCTCTGCAAGCCCCGCCGAGATCGACGAACTGAATATTCTCAATGCAACCATGCTGGCAATGCGTCGCGCCATTTCCGCGCTTTCCCCGGCGGCGGATTTTGCTTTGATAGACGGGAATACCGTCCGCAATCTCCCGGTTCCCGCCGCCGCAATCGTCAAGGGAGATTCTCTTTCCTGCTCGATCGCCGCCGCCAGCATTCTGGCCAAGGTAACGCGGGACAGGCTCTGCCTGGAACTCGACGCCGCTTTTCCGCAATACAAAATTGCCACCCATAAAGGCTACCCGACCGCAGAACACCGGGAACTGGTGCGAAAATTCGGCCCCTGCGAAATATACCGGCAGAGCTTTCTCAAATTCCTGCAAAGCGGCGAAAAATGAAAAGAAGATCCTCGCAAGGCAGGATAACGCTCGCAAAGGCGACCGGAGATCTCGGAGAAAGGGCGGCTGCGCGCCATCTCTTCTTCCACGGATATCGGATCTTAGAGCGAAACTGGTCCTATTACAATAAAGAAGTCGATATTATTGCGCGGCGCTTCGGGAAATTGGTTTTCTGTGAAGTGAAGACGCGTACCGTCCCGCAAAACGCAAAGGGGCTGCTTTACGCCCCTGCAGACGCCGTCAATGCCAGAAAGCGCCGCAATCTTTCGGTCGCCGCTCGCGCCTATCGGAATCTCAGTGGTATTTTCCTGCCTCTGCGCATGGATATCATCGAAGTTTATCTCACCATAGACGAATCGAGCGGGAAAAGAAAGATCCTTCGCCTCAACCATATCAAAAACGCCTTCTCTCCATAAACTGATGGAGGAGGACGCTTATGAAATATTTTGATCTGCACGCCGACACCCCCTCGAAACTCTATTACCACGATCTGCCCTTTACCTCTTCGGAGCTCGATATTTCCGCAGAGGATCTGAAAGGATTTTCCCATATCACGCAGGTCTTTGCCTGCTTTTGCAACGAAACAAAAAGCGATGAAGAAGCATACCGCGACTTTTTCCGTATGCGGGAGAAACTGTTTGCGGAGATCTCCCCCTACCTGAACGATCGTTTTTCCTTTCTCCTTTCCGTGGAGGATGCCCGGCTCCTTGCGGGAGACATCCGCCGTCTCTCCGCACTGCGCGATGCAGGCGTTTCGATCCTTACGCCGGTATGGTGCGGAGAGAGCTGTATCGGCGGGGCGTACGATACCGATACCGGCCTCACGGATTTCGGCCACCAGGTCCTTCGCGAATGCTTACGCCTCGGGATCGTTCCCGACGTATCCCACGCGTCGGACAAAACCTTTTACGACGTTGCAAAGATCTGCTCCGACGCCGGGTCTCGCTTTATTGCTACACATTCCGACGCACGCGCCGTGTGCCCGCATCCGCGCAACCTGACCGACGAACAATTCACGATCGTCCGTGATTCCGCCGGTATCGTGGGGCTTTGCCTGTGTCCGGCACATCTGACCGATTCCCCCGTCGCGGAGGAAAAACATATTCTTTGGCACCTTGAGCATTATCTTGCGCTCGGCGGCGAGCATACGGTCTGCCTCGGCACCGATTTTGACGGAATCTCTTCCCATCCGGCAGGACTTTCGCGCCTTACGGATATGGCGCATCTCGTTTCCACACTTCAAAAAGCCGGATATTCCGATACGCTGATAGACCATCTCTTTTATAAAAACGCAGAAAACTTTTTTCAACATTTTCAAAAGGCAGGAAATCGAAATGAATTACAGAAGCACGAGAAGTAAAAACACCCCCGCCGTCAGTGCCGCCGTGGCGATCAAAAACGGTCTGGCGCCGGACGGAGGACTGTATATGCCGGAGGAGATTCCCTTGCTCGCCGAGGCGGATATACGCGCCCTTGCCGGAATGAATTATCCCGAGCGCGCCGCGAAGATCCTCTCGCTTTATCTTTCGGATTATACGGAGGAAGAATTGCTCAACGATTGTAGGATCGCATACGCCGATGACCGTTTTCCGGGCGGCGCGGTTCCCCTTACACAGATAAACAGCCGGATCTCTTCGCTGGAGCTCTGGCACGGACCGACCTGCGCTTTCAAGGATATGGCCCTGCAAATCATGCCCCGCCTGCTTTCCCGCGCATTGGAAAAGACGGGCGAAAAAAGGACGGCTCTCATCCTTGTTGCCACCTCCGGCGATACCGGAAAGGCGGCTCTGGAAGGCTACCGCGACGTTCCCCATGTGAAGATCCTCGTCTTCTTTCCGACCGATGGCGTCAGCCGTATTCAGAAACTGCAGATGACCACGCAGGAAGGGAATAACGTCGGCGTGTGCGGAATTTTCGGGAATTTTGACGACGCACAGAACGGGGTGAAAAAGATCTTCTCCGATCCTGCCATGGCCGCGGAACTTGACCGCCTTGGCTACTTCCTCTCCAGCGCCAACTCTATTAACTGGGGACGGCTCGCCCCACAGATCGCTTACTATGTATCGGCCTATTGCGATATGCTGAACGCCGGTCGCATCAGCCTGGGGGACAAGCTCGACGTGGTAGTCCCCACCGGGAACTTCGGAAATATTTTTGCCGCGTATCTTGCCAAACGCATGGGAGTCCCGCTTGGGAAACTGGTATGCGCCTCCAACCGGAATAACGTCCTGACCGAATTTTTACAGACGGGAAAGTACGACCGCCTGCGCGACTTCCACATGACGACCTCGCCCTCCATGGACATTCTCATTTCCAGCAATCTCGAACGCCTCCTTTCGGTCGTTTGCGGAACCGAAAAGACGGCCGCTTATATGGATTCTCTTTCAAAAACAGGAACTTATACCGTGGCAGAAGAAGATCTGGCAAAGATCCAGCATGACTTCGTCGGATACTGCTGCAACGAGGAGGAAACGGCGTTTTATCTGCACGAAGCCTTCCGGGATCACAGGTATTTGATGGACACGCATACCGCCGTGGCCTACGGAAGTGCCCGGAAGTATCTTGCCGATACAAAGAGCGATACCGCGCTGTTCATTGTCTCAACAGCCAGCCCCTACAAATTCGCCCCGGCCGTCCTTACCGACATCACCGGGAAGGAGACCGCAACCGCCGACCCGCTCGCCGCTCTTTCCTCCCTTACGGGAACAAAGGTTCCCGCGCCGCTTGCGGAACTCGAAGCAAAAGCCGTCCGCTTCCCCGGATCGGTCGCTCCGACCGATATGCCCGCGCGGGTGCTTTCCTTCGCCAAAGAGTGATCTGCACAGCGGGATATCTCTTCGCGGAAAGCGTCCCGGGAATCCCGTCGGCGGCAACCGTACATCACGAAAAAGTGCGATCCGGTCGGACGGCTGACCGCAAGGAAAAAGAGGCGGGTTTCCCCGCCTCCGCAGAGTTTTACGCATGTCTTACCCGAAAGTCTCGTCCTTCGGCTTGAAAGTCGCGCAGATCGTTTCGGCACTGCAACAGGCATTGTGAGGGCCGACCGAAATCTCATCGGCCTGGCAACAGTTATTCTGCCCGTGGTGGATGCAGTTGCAAGCGTCACAGCAAACGCCCTTCAGGTGCTTTCCTTTGTTTTCCGTTTCTTTCATTTTTCCATCTCCTTTCGTAGGCTTCTCTTATTTTCCCCCAACCTTTTATGCTTTATTCAGAAGGCGGATGACATGTCTACCTATGTAATTTCCGATTTGCACCTCTCCATGGCCGACGGCTGCAATAAGTCCATGGAGGTTTTCGGCCGGCGATGGGCCGGCTATACCGAAAAACTCCGGAGGAATTGGTGCGCCCTTGTGGAACCGGAGGACACGGTCGTAATTCCCGGTGATATCTCATGGTCGATCTCACTTGAAGGAGCGGAAGCCGATCTCCGCTTTCTCGACGCCTTGCCGGGGCGGAAGATCCTCGGAAAAGGAAATCACGACTACTGGTGGTCGACGCTTTCCAAAATGCAGGGTTTTCTGGATGAAAAACAATTCAAAACAATTTCTTTCCTCCATAACAATGTATGCGAAACCGAAGATTTTCTGCTGACAGGGACGCGGGGCTGGATGCTGGAGGGCGAGCCAGACGCGCACGCGGAGGGAGATTATGAGAAAATGATCGCGCGGGAAACGATTCGCCTGCGCCTCGGGCTTGCGGCGGCCGCCGGGCTTCCCTCCGCCGGAAACAAAGAACTTCTGGCGTTCTTCCACTATCCGCCTGCGTTCGGCGGACGCGAAATTCCTCCCTTCCTCGACGCGTTGGAAGAATACGGAGTGAAACGCGTTTACTACGGCCATCTGCACGGCAATTATACCGTCCGTCCATATTTTACGGCCCGCGGGATCGATTTTATCCTGATCTCCGCAGACTATCTTGACTTCATCCCCCGCATCATTGTGCCGAATTAAGGCGAAAACCCTGTTTTTCTCCTAAAATAGGCTTGACAACCGCCATAGAATGCGGTAAAATGATACGGACTGATATATAGATATTAATTATTATTTACTTTTCGGAGGAAATAGCATGAGTCTCATCAACAAAGAGTTGACAGACAAGAATCTCTACACTTTGGAGATCGGGGTGGACAAGGATACCTTTGAAGCCGCTGTCAACCGCGCCTACAAAAAGAATGTCGGGAAGATCAACGTCCCCGGCTTCCGTAAAGGCAAAGCCCCCCGCGTGGTGATCGAAAAAATGTACGGAAAGGGCGTATTTTACGAAGATGCCATCAACGACTGCATCCCCGGTGCTTTTGAGCCCGCCGTGAAAGAGGCCGGCCTCGATATTGTCGGCCGCCCGGATTTTGATGTGAAATCGGTTGATGAGAACGGACTGGTTCTGACTGTGAAGGTCTACGTAAAGCCCGAAGTCAAAATTGCCGATTACCTCGGCGTAGAAGCCGTCCGTGACGAAAAAGCCGTGAACGATGCCGATGTGGAAGCCGAGATCCAGCGCGATTTGGAGCGCAACGCCCGCACCGTTGACGTGACCGACCGCCCCGCCGAAATGGGCGACACTGTCGTGATCGACTTCGACGGCAGCGTGGACGGCGTCCATTTTGACGGCGGAAAGGCCGAAGGACACGAACTGAAGCTCGGCAGCGGCCAGTTCATCCCGGGATTTGAAGAGCAGATCGTTGGAAAATCGATCGGGGATTCCTTTGATGTGAACGTCACCTTCCCCGAGACCTATCACGAAAAGACGCTTGCCGGGAAAGCCGCCGTCTTCGCCGTGAAACTGCACGCCATCAAGAAGCAGGAACTCCCTGCTCTGGATGATGAATTTGCAAAAGATGTTTCCGAATTCGATACGCTGGATGCATATCGGGCCGACAAAAAGGCTAAAATGGAAGAAAGAAACAAAAACGCCGCCGACAGCCAGTTTGAAGAGAATGTCATGCTCGCCGTCATCGGGAAGATGGAAGCCGATATTCCCGAATGTATGTTCGAGGCAGAGACCGAAAACTTCCTGCGTGATTATGACAACCGTCTGCGGATGCAGGGACTTGACCTCAACACCTACTTCAAGTATACCGGCATGAACCTTGACTCGATGCGTGCCCAGCTCCGCCCGCAGGCCGAGCAGCAGGTGAAGCTCCGTCTCGCGCTTGAAAAGATCGCCGAACTTGAAGATGTCAAAGTCACGGAGGAAGAGATCGCCGCCGAATATAAGCGGATGGCTGAGGCATATAATATGCCTGAAGAAGAGGTCCGCAAGATCGCCGAAGAAGACGGCGTGCGCAACGATCTGCGCGTGAAGGCCGCGGCTGAACTCGTCAAGAAGAACGCCGTTGCTACCGCTCCCGCTCCCGTTAAGAAAGTGACTCCCAAGAAAGCCCTTGCCAAGAAGGCCACCGACGCCGCCGAAGGGGAAAAGGCTCCTGCCAAAAAGCCCGCCGCAAAGAAGACCGCCGCAAAGAAGACCGCCGCGAAAGCCGAAGGAGAAGCCGAACAGAACGTCGAGAAGCCCGTCAAGAAAACCGCAGCCAAGAAGACTGCCACCAAGAAGACTGCCACCAAGAAGACCGAAGAATAATCCTACCAAACCGGAGGTATAAACATGGCACTTGTCCCAATGGTCATCCAGGAGACGAACCGGGGGGAACGTTCCTACGACATCTACTCCCGTCTTTTGAATGACAGAATCGTTTTCCTTGCCGATGAAGTCAATGATGTAACGGCCTCGCTCGTCGTTGCCCAGATGCTCTACCTGGAGGCGCAGGATCCCGATAAAGACATTTCCTTCTATATCAACAGTCCCGGGGGATCGGTTTCGGCCGGATTTGCCATTTACGACACGATGAACTTCATCAAGTGCGACGTTTCTACCATCTGTATCGGGATGGCTGCCAGCATGGGCGCATTCCTTCTGGCCGCCGGTACGAAGGGAAAGCGCCTTGCCCTGCCCAACAGTGAGATCATGATCCATCAGCCGCTCGGCGGCACGCAGGGACAGGCGACCGACATCAAGATCCATGCCGACCACATTCTCCGCACCCGTGAAAAGTTGAACCGCATTCTTTCGGAACGGACCGGTCAACCGTTGGACGTGATCGACCGTGATACCGAAAGAGACAACTTCATGACGGCGGAGCAGGCAGCCTCCTACGGTCTGATTGACAAGGTGATCACCAACCGTTTATAAAAACAGGAAAGCGTGGGGCCTCCCGCGCTTTCTTTGCGAAAGGGCGAACAGATATGCCAAACAACAATCAAAAAAATCTCCGCCAATGCTCCTTCTGCGGCCGAAGAGAAAACCAGGTCATGTTTCTCATCCCTTCTCAGAGCGGGACCTATATCTGTGATGAATGCGTCCATGCCTGCTCCGAACTGATCGAGGAAAGCCTGGCCCTGCAAAGCCGCGAAAAGGCAAGCGAAGAACTGACCTTTGAAACTCTCCCGAAACCGCAGGAGATCAAAGAAAAACTTGACGAATACGTCATCGGGCAGGACGCCGCCAAGCGCGTCCTTTCGGTCGCGGTCTACAACCACTATAAACGCATTCTTTCCCTCGGTAAAAAGAAGGGAAAAGACGCCCCTGCCGACGATCCGGTGGAAATCCAGAAAAGCAACGTTCTCCTTCTCGGCCCCACCGGGGTCGGAAAAACTTTTCTCGCGCAGACGCTTGCCCGCACGCTGAAAGTCCCCTTTGCCATTGCAGACGCGACCACGTTGACAGAAGCCGGCTATGTCGGAGAAGATGTGGAAAACATCCTTCTGCGGCTCATTCAGGCGGCAGACTACGATATCGAGCGGGCAGAGCGCGGCATTATCTATATCGACGAGATCGATAAGATCTCCCGCAAAAGCGAGAACCGATCCATCACGCGCGACGTCTCGGGCGAGGGCGTACAGCAGGCTCTCCTGAAGATTCTCGAAGGAACGGTCGCAAACGTTCCGCCTCAGGGCGGGCGCAAGCACCCCAATCAGGAATTTATCCAGATCCATACCGAGAACATCCTTTTCATCTGCGGCGGCGCGTTTGACGGACTTGAATCGATCATAGAACAGCGGCGCGGCAACCAGACCATCGGCTTTGGCGGCGATGTGCTGAAAAAGAGCGAAAAGGTCGGCCGCGGCGTCTACCGCGATGTGATCTCTCACGATATCGTCAAATACGGCCTGATCCCCGAACTGGTCGGACGGCTTCCGATCATCGTGTCGTTGGAAAATCTGGATGAGGATGCGCTTGTGCGCATCATCCGCGACCCCAAAAACTCTCTGTACCGTCAATACAAAAAGCTCTTTTCGATAGACGGCGTGGAACTCGAATTTGAAGAGGGGGCTTTCCGCGCGATCGCACGGATGGCACTGGAGAAAGAGATCGGGGCGCGCGGCCTTCGTTCGATCCTCGAAGGAATCATGATGGCCCCCATGTACTCGATCCCCTCGGAAAAGGACGTGGAAAAGGTGATCGTCACCGAGGCCTGCGCGCTCGGGAAAGAGCCGCCTGTTGTGATCCGCAAAAACGCCTGAGCCACTTCTCTTTCCTTGTGGGCCCCGAAAGAGACTAAAAAAATAAAAACGGCCGGTATACTTCTTACGGTATACCGGCTGTTTTCATTCAGCCGCCGAGATAGGCTTCTTTGATCGAATCATCGGCAAGAAGCTCTGCCCCGGTGCCGGTCTTGGTGATCTTCCCGATCTCCAGAACATACGCACGGTCAGAAATCGCCAAAGCCTTGTTTGCATTCTGTTCTACCAACAAGATGGTCGTCCCCATCTCGTTGACTTTTTTGATCATATCAAAAATCGTATTCACATAAAGCGGTGAGAGTCCCATACTCGGCTCGTCCAGGAGGAGGAGCTTTGGGTCTGACATCAGCGCGCGGCTCATGGCCAGCATCTGCTGTTCCCCGCCCGAAAGCGTTCCGGCGATCTGATTGGCCCGCTCCGAAAGGATCGGAAAATAACTGTACATTTCTTCAAGTTTTTCCTTGAATTTTTCCTTATCCTTTTTGGTGTAATACCCCATCTGCAGATTATCGAAAACCGTCAGTTCCTGAAAAATACGACGTCCTTCCGGCACATGCGCCATGCCCATTCCGACCAGTTTATGCGCAGGAACCGAGGTAATATCATCCCCGGCAAAACTGACGTGCCCCGAGAGTTTGGGCAAAAGGCAACTGACTGCGTGCATGGTGGTCGTTTTCCCGGCGCCGTTGGCGCCGATAAGGGAAACCACTTCCCCCTCATTCACTTCAAAGGAGATTCCTTTGATCGCTTTGATCGGTCCGTAAGCGACCTCAAGATCTCTGACTTCCAGTAATGCCATATTTCACTCTCCTATATATGCCTTGATGACTTCGGGATTACTGAGAACATCGGCGGTTTTACCTTCTGCCAATACCGTACCGAAATTGAGGACGGTTGTGCGGTCGCAGATCCCGGAGACGAGCTTCATATCATGCTCGATCAGAAGGATCGTCATGTCAAAGTGATCGCGGACGAAGCGTATCGTCTGCATCAGTTCCTCGGTCTCCTGCGGATTCATGCCGGCGGCCGGTTCATCCAGGAGCAAAAGATTCGGATTCGTCGCCAATGCACGGGCAATCTCAAGTTTCCGCTGCTTTCCGTACGGGAGATTGCAGGCAAGATTGTTTCTCTCTTCCTCCAGCCCGAAGATCGCAAGGATCTCCTTGGCGCGGGAGCGCATCGTAGTCTCTACTTCAAAATGCCGCGGCAGGCGGAACATGCTGGTCAGAAAACTGCATCGGAACTCGGGTTGATTCTGAAGGCCGACCATCACGTTCCGCACTACCGTCATATTATTGAAAAGGCGGATATTCTGAAAAGTCCGGGCGATGCCGCGATGATTGATCTGCTCCTGCGTATAGCCGAGGAGTTCCTGTCCATTCAGAAAGAAGGTTCCGTATGTCGGCTGATACACGCCCGTAAGCATATTGAAGACCGTGGTCTTCCCCGCTCCGTTCGGCCCTATCAGACCGTAAATCTCGTTTTTTTCAATTTTCAGATTGACGTGCTGTACCGCCTTCAACCCTCCGAAAGAGATGCCGAGGTCGCGCGTTTCCAGAACGTAAGAACTCTGCATATCATTTATCTCCTTTCGGTTTATCGGGTTTATCCGGCGCGGATGTTGTGAGCTGAAGGTCGGTGGAAAGAATCTCATCAGAAAGGATCTTGGTGGGAACGCGGTCCCATGCCGCCGCATCATCCTTAACCGTTGCCGGCGTCGTGCGGACAAAGCGTTCGCGTATCCGGGAGAACAGGATCGAAAGGCTGAAACGATCACGGTATTTTTTCAGCGCGGGCGCATTGTTATAAATGACCATGCCGATGAGTATCAGGGCATAGATCATATATTTAAGCGCCGCCATATCACCGGAAAGGTTTGCCGTCAGAAGGAAGTTGATCAGCGTCAGCAACGTAGCCGATACGATCGAGCCGGTAATGCTTCCCATCCCGCCGAGAACCACCATGACAAGGATCTCGATCGAATAGTTAAACGAGAAGAAAGAATACAGGATCGGCGTGGTATAGGCCCCGTAGATCACCCCGGCGATCCCGGCAAAGAACGCCGCCACGGAAAAAGCGAGGATCTTGTAGAAGGTTACGTTGACCCCCATGGATTTTGCCGCAATTTCACTGTCACGGATAGCCGTGATGGCGCGTCCGTGTTTCGAACGCATCAGGTTTTGAATCACGAAAAGCGTGAAGAGCACCGCAAGCAACGCAATAATAAAGAGCTTCGTGCCGTACGTTTCGGTCGGCATTCCGTAAGACTTTCCGAACCAAGGGAGATTTTTAAAAATATTCCGCACGATCTCCCCGAAAGCCAGCGTCACGATAGCCAGATAGTCGCCTTTCAGCCGAAGGGCGGGAATTCCGACGAGGATGCCGAAGAGCGCGGCGCAGATACCGCCGACAAGCATGGCAAGAATAAGCCGGATGGCAAACGATGCGATGACCGGCGCAAGAAGCTGGGAGAACCAGGTGCCGATATACGCACCGATACACATGAAACCGGCGTGACCCAGGCTGAGTTCGCCGAGAAAGCCCACCACGAGATTCAAGGAAACGGCCAAAATGATACTGAAGCCTATTTGCGTAAGGAGATTGGCATAAGAACGCTTGAGTATTCCGCTCATTTCCAAAGCAATAAAGAGGATCAGTGCAAAAGAGACCAGTGCATAGTTAAAATAATATTTCGGCTTGAATCCTTTTTTCACAGCCGCGAAATATCCGTTCTTCTTCATATTTCCACCTTACACTTTCTCTCTGCGCTTGCGTCCGAGCAGACCTGTAGGCTTTACAAGCAGGATCAGGATCAGGAGGCTGAACTCGATTGCCGTGGTATACGGTGAGAGCGGCGTAATGCTGAGGCAGAGTTTTTCAATAACCCCCAAGAGAATACCGCCGATCATGGCGCCGGGGATCGAACCGATCCCCCCGATAACGGCCGCTGTGAAGGCCTTGATACCGGGCATGGAACCGAGCGTCGGATTGGTGGCGGGAATCTGCATCAGATAAAAGAATCCGGCAAGTGCCGCCAGTGCCGAACCGATGGCAAAAGTCAGCGCAATGATCCCGTTCACATGAATGCCCATCAGTTCCGCCGCCCCGCGGTCCTCAGAGACGGCGACCATCGCACGCCCCGTCTTGGTTTTCGCAATGAAGATCGTCAATCCCGCCATCACCGCCGCGCCAACCAGAAGGGTCAACAAAGTGGCATAAGTAATCCGGACCGAACCGATATGGAAAGCGCCGGGAATCAGCGTCTCGATCGTGTGGGATTTGGCACCGAAAATCAGTTGGGCGAGACTTTGCAAAAAGTAACTGACACCGATGGCCGTGATCAGCACCGCAAGCGGCGACGCCCCGCGAAGAGGACGATAGGCGATCCGCTCGACCGATACACCGAGTACTGTGCAGACCAGCACCGAAAGCAGGATGGCAATAATCTTAAGAGGAACAGAATCCCCGACCATCAGCGTGGAAAAAATGGTGTAAGCACCGACCATAATGATATCGCCATGGGCAAAGTTCAGCATTTTGGCAATGCCGTACACCATAGTATATCCGAGGGCAATCAACGCATAGATGCTGCCGAGACTGAGTCCGTCAATGATTGTACTCATGTTTTCTCCTTAACTAAATAACACATAAGCTCGCGCAGGCCCTCCTCGGGTCTGCGCGAGCAGAAAAATCGGAAACGAATCAATTTACTGCGCGGGGTTGGAAAGCACTTTGATGACCGGGGCCTTGACGCAAGCGCCGCTCTTTTCCCACTTCATGGTGCCGGTGAGGCCGGTGTAGGAATAATCGCTCGCCGTGATGACGTTGATGATCGCCTCGCTGAGGGTTTCGGGCTTCACGGTGTAATCGGTGATGCCGGCCTTGGCAATGGCATCGGCGATGACCATCATGGCATCGTACGCGTCAGCCGCGAACTGATCGGGATCTGCATTGTATTCCGCACGGAAGGCTTCTACAAACGCCTTCGTCGTGGCATCCTGAGACTCTACGTCGAAAGGAGTGATATACATAACGCGGTTTTTTTGCATCACATCCGAGATCAGGGGAGAGATCCCGTCAAATCCGTCACAGCCGAAATACGTAGCAACGCAGTCCTTCTGCGTGGCAGCCTTGGCGAAGAGCGACGCCTCGGTGTAATAGAACGGCATGAAAATGACGTCGCAATCCTTCAGAGCTTCTGCCTGAGAGGAGAAATCGGTCTTGTTTTCATTGTCGAAGGTCTTTTCGGTGTAGGTGATTCCGAGCGTTGCCATTTCAGCCTGGAAGGCGGCGTAAATGCCGGAAGAATAGGAATCGCTGGTGTTGTAGATAGCACCGACCTTGGCGCCGGGCATATTCTCATGGATCCACTGAGCGGCGAGTTTGCCCTGATCGGGGTCTCCGAAGCAAAGACGGAAGGAATAGGCATTCTTATTGATAACGGAATCAGCCGACGCAGAGGGCGACAGGCAGAAGAGCTTATCGTTTCCTGCTTTATCTACGAAAGCCTCGGCGGCACCAGAAGTCACGCCGGAGAGCGACGCCTGCATACCGGCATCGAACAAGAGATCGTAGTTGGTACCGGCCTTCCCGGCTTCTGCGGCGTCGTCCTTGATCTCAAAGCGGAATTTCACACCACCCTTTGCGTTCAGCTGCTTTACGGCAAGTTCAGCACCTCTCTGCACGGCAATTCCGTACGAGGCCGCATCGCCGGTCAGCGGGCCGGAAGCGCCGATAAAGAAGCCCTCTTCTTTTCCGCAGCTCGCAAATCCGAGCAAAGCAACAGCCAATATAGCGCCGGCCACGAACACGGACATACACTTCTTGAAAAACTGTTTCATTTCTCTTACCTCTTTCTTTTTTGGTTATTATTTTATTGCAAATTGCTAACCATACATTGGAACCGTGGCGGTATCACAGAATTTCATACCCCATGGGATATGCGTGTTTTTCATATTCGTTTTTAACCACTTTCCACTCGATTTCCCTTATATTTCCGAGGGGTTAACCGAAATATGGACTTATTATAGCGGAGAAATTTATTTTTGTCAATAGGTTTCTTGTTGAATAATATTCATCCTCACATTACATTTTGTAATACTATCACCGTTTTTCTATATTGCACAAGCTTATCGGGTATAATTTTGTGCAAAATATACAGAAAAGAAGGGGGCTTTGTCAAACTCCCGCGTGAAAATATTATTTTTTCTTTTCTTTTTGCTCTTTTTCTTTCTCAGAGGTATAGTTTTTTACATGATTTTTCACGTTCAGAAGCCACATCAGCCATACACCAACGCCGTGAGCCCGTTTGGCCATGCTTTCCTGCCAGACCCCATACCGCGCGGTGATCTCATTCCGAATGGCCCACGCACGGATACGCGCAACGAGCTGAAAGGAGAAAAATACATCCAAAAGAAAGATCCCGACAAAGATCCCCATGGGAAAGAGAAAAAAAGGTCTTTCCACCACATAGGAAAGAATGACGGCAATGTGAGGATGGAGCAAATAGTAATAGAGAAGGCCGATCCCGCCCCAGGCGAGAGAAAAGAAAGGGGTAATGATCCCGCCAACATTCCATTTGCAGGAGGAATAATCCCAAAGTTTCACCTTCATGACCTTGGTAAAAAAGAGACCGGTCACGTACTCGATCAAGGTCGAGGAAAGGATGATTAATAATAAGAGGAAGAGAACACGACCGACCCCGGTGGAAAGAAACGAATACTCCCGGGAACACAGAAAGTAGAGCCAAATGGTCGAAATACCGTAGATCGGCAGGCACGGCCCCAGTAAAAAGCCAGGGTTCTGCCATTTTTTATGCGCGATCCGCCGGTAAATAAGCTCCAGGACCCACCCGAAAAAACTTCCCAGGAAGAAAAGGCCGAGAAACTTCATGAATAGGTACGTAAACTCTTCCATTATCCTTCCTCCCTGTCTGCTTGCATCCGGCGACGGAGCGCACGCAATGAAGCCGGCGTTGCTCCGCAACGTTCCCGGAATACCCGATGGAAATATCCGCTGTCGGGGAATCCGCACGCGTGCGCCACGGCCGAAACAGGCTCCTCCGAGCGCAAAAGTTCCTGCATGGCATGTCCGATCCGCACGGTATTGATATAGTCAACGGGCGTCACTCCCAGCGTCTGCCGGAAGAAGCGGCCGAAGCGGTCGGCCGAAAGCGAAAGAAGCGAGGCCAGCCCCGTAAGCGTCAGTTTTTCCGCATAATGCTCCCCAATATATTCGAGCACGGGGCGCAGGCGCATCATACCGTCCAGCGGAAGCTCACCCTCCGCCACGTAACTGTAGGAACGCAGAAGCAACGCTGCCATATGACTGACCTCTGCCAGAACGAGACTGCCATACATCAGTTCTTTGCCGAGATATTCCCCTACGGCGTTCTCCATATGCAAGGACAGCGATTCGCAAAGCGGGTCATCCCCCGAAAAACGCAAGACACGGTTTTCGGTCTGCATCAGGAACAGCGAAAAGATGTCATGCTCAAATTGCCCGGCAAGAAAGACGGCAGAGCGCCGATAGGTCAGGGTACGAAGATAGCATTCCCCGTTTTCGGCCTCGGCATAATGGACGATCCCGGGCAAAAGATGAACGATTTCTCCTGCAGAGGCAGAAAAATCCTCGAGCCCTGCATGGATGTGCGCGGAGCCGCGAAGGACTTCGATGAATTCCAAAGAGTCCTTGTGTGCGTGCGGCGCCAGCAAGGCTTTTTTTCCTCGTACAAATTCTGCAAAACAGGCATTCTCGGCCATCTTCTCTCCTCCGAACTCCCAAATGTTCGACATAATATTATCATAACAAATTTTCTTCGGAAAGTAAAGGGCGTTTGGGAAAAAAGAACCGAAAACCGGGAACTATGTAAAAAGGCCGCACAAGGCGGCCTTTGACGGAAAAAGCGATCCCGTACGGGAAGTGTTCAGTCGATATCCTCGAGATACGTGTCGATCGCGGTGTCCAGCAGTTCGGGATGCAGGAGCGCGCGTTTGACGATCTTGAATGCGGAAGCGTAATAATATCCATCGCAGATCCGCTCATCCGTCACGACGCGGAGAGAAACGAAATGCCGCCGCTCCACGCTTCCGTCTTCGTTGATCACATCCTTGGTATACTTCTTTCCATACGAAAGGAATACCGGCAGTGTACCGAAATCGTAAAGATGGTGATAAATAGGATTGATACCGAGCGAGCCCATGCTGGTAATGATAAAGGAACCGTGGAAGGGACTGACCTTCAGCAGTTTCCGAGGTAAAAGATCGAAATAATCGAGGAAGCGCAGAAGCCCGACGGTAAAACGCAGAAGAAGACCGGGGATACGGCGCAAAAGCCCTGCGGTCTTATCAAAATTCGTTTCCTTCGCAAATGCTTCCTTTACCGTGGCCTCAAACTTCTCATAAACCTGCACAGCAGTATCGCGGGGATCGAACTGCACCTTGACAACGGTATCGGGAGAATCCAGCGTCATTATTTTCTTGACGGTCATGACCGCCACAATATCCGATCTGGAATAGATATGTTGTCCTGCAACGAATCGATTGATACCGGGGCGCTGGGCAATGGCCCGGACGTAACTCGCCAAGAACAAATGCAGGATGCCCATATTGATGTAGCCTTCCTTATGCTTTTTTTCAAGATACGCTTCGATATTCGTGATGTCGATCTCGTCCTCAAAATGATTCTGCGCATCGGAGCGCACCTTCATGATATACGGGATCATCGCAGTCATGGCCGGCAGCGTACGGATGCGGCGGCCGTCCCGCCGGTCGCCAAAGCGGCGGCGTCTTTTCTTTTCCTTTTTCCTTTCTTCCTTTTTTTCCTCTCCTATATCCTGACCGGCTGTTTCATTTTCCATATCTTCCACGTCGATCGTCAGGGTCGCCTGCTCGCCGACGTCGGTTCCATTGATTTTCTCTGGCACGTAAAAGTCCTCTTTCACAAGTTTTCTTCGCTATTGTAACAAAAAGTTCACATTTTGTCAAGTGCCTGACAATAGAAAGGGCGGGAAATCTCCCGCCCCGCCGTTTAATCGGCATTTGACGCCCGGATGACCTTCTCGGCCACCGAGGAGGGAACCTCCTCATATCGGACAAAGGTGTATTCAAATCGTCCGCGCCCCTGGGTTGCAGCACGAAGCGCAATCACATAATCGGTCATTTCGGCCTGCGGCACCTCGGCAAGCACCGTCTGATACCCGGATCGCCCTTCGGTCGGCTCGATTCCCATGACACGGCCGCGCCGTTTATTGAGATCACCTAGCACGTCCCCGACGTAGTCGTCCGGCACGCTCACGCGCAATTCTCCGACCGGCTCCAGCAAAACGGGATTGGCCCGCGGGATTCCGTCCTTGTACGCAAGAACCGCCGCCAGTTTGAAGGAGATCTCGTTACTGTCTACCGGATGATAGGAACCGTCAAAGAGGTCTGCCGCCAGATGCACCATCGGATATCCCGCCAAAACGCCGCGCTGCATCGACTCCTGGATCCCCTTCTCGACCGCCGGGAAGAAGTTACGGGGAACCGCACCGCCGAATACGCTCTCGGTAAAGGTCAGGCCCTCCTCTTCTCCGGGAGAGAACGTGATCTTGACGTGGCCGTACTGGCCGCTCCCGCCCGATTGTTTCTTGTGTTTTCCTTCGGCCTCCACCCGGCTGCGGATCGTCTCCCGATACGGTATCTTCCGCTCCCCGAGGGTAACAGTAAGATTAAAACGCGATTTCAGTTTGGCGGCCAACGCATCAAGATGGATGTCCCCGAGACCGAAAACGACAAGCTGGCGGGTCTCCGGGTTGTTTTCAAGCCGGAGAGTGGAATCCTCCTCAAGAAAACGGGCCAACGCCGTAGACAGTTTATCTTCCTCGCCCTTTGCGGCGCTGATCGAGCGGCCATAATAGGCGTTCGGATAAACCGTTGGCGCATAGGAAAAATCCTGCGCCCGGGTGGTGAGGGTGTCGTTTGTCCCCGTGGCATTCAGTTTGGTAATTACGCCGATGTCGCCGCAGAAAAGCGTATCGACTTCATTCTGCTTTTTTCCGCAGGGAACCAACAGCCGGCCGAACTTCTCCGTACCGCCGTTCTGCGTGTTGCGCAGGGTTGCATCGCGGGAAAGCGTTCCCTCCATCACGCGGAAATACGACATTTTTCCGACGAAGGGATCCGCGATGGTTTTGAAGACGAAGACAGAAGTCTCGGTGCTGTCACGGTCGATGGGAAGCGTATCTTCTTCTCCGCCCCGGACGATCTTTTCCTTCCCGCGGACGGTCGGCCGCGGGAAGGAGTCGACAATGGTATTCAGCAGGGATTTGATGCCCCACAGTTTCACGGCCGCGCCGCAAAAGACCGGGATGATCTCATTATGGATGATCCCTTCATGAATCGCCTCGACCAGCTCCTCGTGCGAGATCGTCTCTCCGGCAAAATATTTTTCCATCAAGGCTTCGCTCGTTGCGGCGGCCGCCTCGACCAGTTTTTCACGGTATTCCTCCGCCACGGGCATGAACTGCTCGGGGATCGGCGTGCTGACGACCTCGCCGCTGTGTGAATCAAAGGTATAGACCTGCATGTCGACGAGATACAAAAAGCCGGTCACCTTATCGCCGTCGATGCAGGGGATGAGCAGAGGACACAGTTTCTTTCCGTAGCGCTCGGTCAGTTTGTCATAGGCCTTTTTGAAGCGCGCCTCCCCGTCGTCAAAGCGGTTGATGAAAAAGGTGCGCGGGATCCCGGCGGCGGTGGCGTATTCCCATGCGATATCGGTGCCGACCTCCGGCCCGTTCTTCCCGTCCACGACAATGATTGCGCTGTCGGAAACGCGAATGACCTGACGCATCTCGCCCTCAAAGTCAAAATAGCCGGGGGCGTCCAGAATATTGATCTTCACATCACGGTATTCCACCGTGGCTACGGCGGAGGAAAGCGAAAAACCGCGCCGGATCTCTTCGGGATCAAAGTCACAAACCGTATTCCCATCAGGAATTTTTCCGAGGCGGTCGGTCGTTCCGCCCAAAAACAGCATAGCTTCCGCCAGAGAAGTTTTCCCGGCTCCGCTGTGACCGAGCAGACATACGTTACGTAACATTTTGGTGGGATAGGTTTGCATACAAAGTCTCCTTTTCTGTATTTCTATGGTTTGGATGCCTGAGGCATCCCGATACCACGACAAACGGCCGGCAGCTTTTTCTGCCATCCGCATATCTATATTATACAGGAGATCTGCCTGAAATGCAATGGGGAGATTGTAAGTTTTAATCAATTAACGTAGAAATATCAGACATATTTTTATTAGTTTCGAATAAAAATTTTCCTTGATAGGTATCTCTGCGTACAAACTCTTTGTCAATAGCGTTCATGAGGGTGAATTTTTTCAGCGTGTATTGGGGAGCCACGAGCTCCGCCGGCGGAGCATCTCCCGTCACGCGGCTGATGACGATGCGGGGATCGAGGCGCTCTATCTGGCTGACGAGGATCTCGGTATAGACCTCTTTCTCAAGCGGAAGATACTCCCCTGCTTCATAGAGACGATGGAGTTCGGTTCGACGCAAAACGTCGAGAAGATGAAATTTGATCTCATCCGGCATCAGTTTGCCGACCGTCACAGCGCTGTGTATCATGGCTGCGCGGTCTTCTCCCGGCAAGCCGTCGATCAGATGAACGGCAATGCGGACCCGGGGGGCGGAGGCACGCAACCGACCGAAAGCAGATAGAAAATCGGCATACGTATGCCCGCGGTTGATCCTTTTTGCAGTCGCGTCCGATACACTTTGTAAACCTAACTCTACAGTCAGGTCGATTTTTTCCGAGATTTCGGCAAGGAGCGCTACCACTTCCTCCGGCAGGCAGTCGGCGCGCGTGGCAATATGAAAGGCAACGCAGTCGGGTAAGGAGAGGACTTCCCGGTACAGGGACCGGAGACGTTCGATCGGTGCGTAGGTATTCGTGTTGGATTGCAGGTACGGGATGCAACGCGCCGTCTCCCACTTTTTCCCCATCCGTTCGCGTTGCAGGCGGAACTGCTCGGCTACCGGCAGACCGGGGAAAGTAAAATCTCCGCTTCCCCGTGCTGAGCAATAGATGCACCCGCCAACGCCGGCCCACCCGTCGATATTCGGGCAGGAAAAGCCGCCATCCAAAGGGATCTTCACGCATTTCCCCCCGTAACGGCGGCGCAGATAATAATTGTAAGTATGATACCGCTTATTGGAATCGGTGTACGGGAAGGGGTTCCGTTCAGGCTCCGTCAGTTTTTTCATAAGTCTTCCGTCTCCTGTTTTTTTGATAGATCCATGCGCTGAGAAGCGAAAAGAGGAGCACTGCTCCAAAAAGCCAAAGGAATGCCGATTTGCCGCAGGCGGTAAAGAGCGCGCGGTAGAGGCCGAAAAAGCCGAAAAGCGTAAAGACCGCATAGGAAAGCGCGGAAAAAACACGGTCATCCACCCGCTTTTTGAGAAGCAATCCGATCAGGATCCCGGCGGCATCCGCCAAGAGGAGGCCAGCTATCCCTCCGAGCGCGACCTGCCAACGGTCGCCGGGCAATGCGGTGGCCGAGGAAGCGATCACGGAAAATTGCGTTTTGTCCCCCAGTTCCGCAAGGAAGAATGTAAAAAATATAAAGAGAACCGAACCCCGGCTTTCCCGCCGCTCGCGTTCCTTTTCGCTCCGCAGACACAAAAGGGCAAAGACGAGGAAAGCGGCCGCGCTGAGCGAGCGGATAATCCCCGCTGACAGGAAAGAGGAAAGGACTCCGCCGACTCCCGTGGCCAGCAGAGACAGCAACACAATAGCGGGCAAGACCCCCAAGACGATGCGTAAGACCCCATACCGCGAAGAAAGACTCATCATGAGCAACTGCGTTTTATCTCCCAGCTCCGCCAAAAATACCAAGGAAAAAACCGATAAGAATAGCATAACCCCTCCGCAGAACAGATTCTTTTATCAGAATATATTTATTCCGCAGAAAGGCTTCTCATGAACGCCGGCTCTCAATTCGTTTCTTTTTTCAGAAGATGCGGCAGGACCCCCGCCACGTGGGAGATCCCGATGAGCGTTACGCCGTCCGGAACCCGGATCCGTTCCTTTGCCGAGCGGGACGGAAGCAGGATCCGGCGGAAGCCGAGGCGCACGGCCTCGTTGATGCGCTGTTCGGCGTGCGTGACAGGACGGATCTCCCCCGCCAGCCCGATCTCCCCGAAAGCAATCAGATCGGTCGGGAAGGCACGGTCAAGGATCCCCGAGATCAGCGCACAGGCGACCGAGAGATCGGCTGCCGGTTCGCAAAGGCGGATGCCTCCCGCGATATTCAGATACACGTCGTTGGCCGAGAAACGGAGCGTCAGACGCCGCTCAAGAACCGCCAAAAGCAGGCACATCCGATTATAGTCGAATCCGTCCGCCGTCCGGCGCGGCGCGGGAAAGACGGTCGGACAGACCAGTGCCTGTATTTCGGTGATCAGGGGTCTTGTCCCTTCCATGGCACAGCCGATACAGGTTCCCGCCGCCGTCGTGCGGTCATGGAGCAGGACCTCGGAGGGATTCGGTACTTCGGTAAGACCCTCGTCGGTCATGTCAAATACACCGATCTCGTTAGTGGAACCGTATCGGTTTTTCATCGCCCGGATGATCCGATAGATCTGCTGGCGGTCGCCCTCAAAATATAAAACGGCGTCTACCATATGTTCAAGGATCTTCGGCCCCGATATACCGCCTTCTTTATTTACGTGACCCACGAGAAAGACTGCGGGGCCGTCGGATTTTGCAAGGCCGATGAAAGCGGCGGCGCATTCGCGCACCTGGGCGATGCTCCCTGCCATAGAGCGGGAACGGGCACTGTAGATCGTCTGGATCGAGTCAACGATCAGAAGATCGGGCTGAAGTTTCTGCGTAGCCGCAAGGATCGCGTCGAGATCGGTCTCGCTGATAAGATAAAGTTCTCCCTCCCCGACGCCGAGCCGTTCCGCCCGGAGTTTGATCTGCCCGCGGGATTCTTCGCCCGAGGCATACAGCACACGTTTGTTCCGGCAAAGACTTTTGCAGATCTGCAAAAGGAGCGTCGACTTTCCGATCCCCGGTTCTCCGCACAAAAGAACCACGGAGCCGGACACGATCCCTCCGCCAAGCACGCGGTCAAGCTCCCCCGTTCCGCTCGGAATGCGCATATATGTGGGGATCTCGAGTTCCGAGAGTTTGCGCGGGGTAGCCGTCTTATGTCCGGCCGCAGACGTCGCAGGAGACGGAGCAGGCATTTCCTCCTCCATCGTATTCCACATTCCACATTCGGGGCAACGCCCGACCCAGTTTGATACGCAACAGCCGCACTCGCGGCAAATAAAGACCGGTTTTGGTTCTTTCATGCTTCGGCTCCCGTTTTGTTGATATATCCCATAATACCACAAAACAGGGAAAAGCACAATCGCTTCTGATAATCTTTTTCGCAAAGGCGGGCGCATTCATCGGGGTTGGAAAGGAATCCGCACTCCACCAGCACCGCGCGGCCGACTGCTCCGTCCAGAAGATAAATGGCGGACGTTGCTTCCTTTACCTCACGCCGGTTTTCCGGCTGAAGAGAGGAAACGACCGCCTGCCGGATCGCCTCCGCCAACGCCAGACTTCCCGCCGTATGTCCGGCATAATAGACCTGCAGGCCGTTATATTTTTCCTGCGGGAAGTTGTTCATATGAATACTGATAAAAATTGCGTCGGGATGGTCTTTGGCAACGCGGAGGCGGTTTTTCAGATCAAATTCTTTTTTTCTTCCTTTTATGTTTTCCCCCTCGCCGTACAGCATCCGGTCTTCGGTTCGCGTCAGAATGACGGGGACGCCTGCCGCGCGCAAAAGATCCGCAAGCCGTAGCGTAACAGCAAGATTCAGATCCTTTTCCAGCACGCGGTTCACCCCGACGGCACCCCCGTCCTCCCCGCCGTGTCCCGCGTCGAGGATCACGGTAGGATAGGCTCCTCCCGTCCCGGCCGGAGCCGAAGCAGTCCCGGCGCGCTTCCCGGAAAGATAGACGGTAAGAAAACCGGCCGCAAGAAAGAGGAGTAAGAGAAAAAAGACACCTACCGTCTGACGGAACGGGCGTCTTTTTTCGTTTTTGGAATTTTTCATCGGAATTTCCCCCATACAGTTTGCTACAATATATGAGGGCGCACACAGATTGAGAAGTCAGTCTCCGCGCTTTTTTTCAACCTGCGGATGGTTACAGCCGTAATTGTATCCCAACCATGCAGAAAGCGCCGCCAGCGCAGGGGTAATGAGATAGCAGACTACCGCCCCGGCGCGGATCAGGTTTTGCGGCAAGGCGCGCAGCAATGCGTAGATCAATCCGCTGTACATCGGTTGCAGGATAAAATTCGTGACGGTGAGCGCCGTCTCAAACAGCGTCTTTCCGAATCCTGTCCCGAAAAGGATCAACCCGACAAGCATTAAGAACGAAAAAAGATAATTCACTGCAGAGGCCGCAAATCCGACCTTCAGACCGAAGAGCTTATCATGCTCCATACGACCTCCGGCGATCTTTACGCTGTCACGGTTTCCCGCTTCCCGCATGGCATAGAAAACGAGAAACAGATAAAACACCGAGGCAAACGCCGAGGCAACGATTGACATACTGGCCTGGAGATTCTCCGGCATCGTGGTCACGGTCGTGTTGATCACAAGAGAAAAAATGATGATCCCCACCTGATTGATGACGAGGCGGGTGATGTGATACGAATTCTTTTTGATAAATCCCATGTGTCTTCTCCTTTTTCACTTCTCTTCTATATTATCTCCTTTCGGATTCGATTGCAAGGCGAAGGCGAAATGTTTACAAATTGTACACTTCTCGGAAGAATGATTTTGTATAATCAGATTGAAAGACCACCTCACTTGGGAGGCAATCATGTCAGGCAATCTTCTTCACTCCAATGAATTCAAAACCGTGCCTGCCGTCGTGCAGAATTTTATTCGCACCAAGATCGCCATCGAAGGTTGTTCCGAAAAGACGGCGACGGAATATCTTTTGGATCTGCGCACCTTTTTCCGCTATCTCGTCGCCACGGAGAAAGATCTGCCGCTGACTGGGGATGAATTCCGGTCGACTGATATTTCTTCGGTCGACCTTGCCTACGTTCTCCGTCTCTCGCGGGATGACGTCATTGATTTTCTCTCCTATGCGGCAACCGACCGCGAAAACGAAAAGCCCAGCCGTGCTCGAAAACTCTCCGCGCTGAAATCCTTCTTCCACTATATTTCCACGCTGGACAGTCGGTATGCCGACTTTGACCCGACGAAAAACATCAAATCCCCGAAACGCGATCAGACCCTGCCGAAATATCTGACGGCCGAGGAAAGCGTTTCCTTGCTTGACAGTATCGCGCAGGACGAAAATTCGCGTTCCCGTAAACGAGACTTTGCAATCGTAACGCTTTTTCTCAATTGTGGGATGCGTCTTTCCGAACTTGTCGGAATCGATCTGACGGATATCGACCACTCGCTCCGTTCCCTGCGCGTCTTCGGAAAAGGGGGCAAGGAACGCATTATCTATCTCAACGATGCCTGTCGGGACGCTCTTTCCGCTTATTTTGAGATCCGTGCGCAGGAGCACCCGAAAGAAGCGGACGCCAATGCCCTTTTCATCAGCGAACGGGAAAATCGTATTTCGGTAAAGACCGTCCAGCACATCGTATACAAGTATCTGGAAAAAGCCGGGCTTGCGCAAAAGGGCATGTCTGTCCACAAACTGCGCCACACGGCGGCCACCCTCATGTATCAGACGGGACAGGTGGACGTGCGCGTCCTCAAGGACATTCTCGGGCACGCACAGCTCAATACCACCCAGATCTATACGCACCTCTCCAACCGGGACATGGAAGCCGCCATGCGGAAAAATCCGCTTGCCTCCGTCACCCTTTCCGGTGAAAGCCGAAAGAACGCCGAAGAGGAAAAAGACCTGGAGGGCGCGGAATGATCCTCTCCCCGATCGCCTCGGCTCCATAACGCTTTTCCCCCGTGCGGCATATGCTGTACGGGGGTGATATTTTTGAACGAAACACGACTTTTTTATCTTTCGGAATCCCGAAGAAAAAAGAAAAAGACCTACAGAATAAAACCCTTTTTCTTTCTGCTTCTCTTCCTTCTTGTTTTTCTCTTTGTCAACCGGCAGTTCTCCTTCCTGCTGGAAAGTCTTTCAGAAAAGCAACTCAAAAACTCCGTGGAATGCGTCATCGACCGCACGTTGGAAGAATCGCTCCCCCGATACAAAGATCTGCTTTCCCGCATCATCCGTATCCGTTACAAAGAGGACGGGACTGTCGCTTCTCTCGAGACCGACACCGCTTCCCTGGCCGAACTGCGCACGATTCTTTTGTTGCAGGTGCTCGATCGGATCGAAAAAGAGAATGCGCTCACCGTCCGTATTCCCGTTACCTCGCTGTTCGGGATCAATTTCTGGCAAAGCGAACAGACGCTTCCGGTTCGGGTACATCTGTCCCGCGATCTGCATGCCTATTTTACCAGCGAATTCAAAGAAGTCGGCATTAACCAGACGTTGCATCGCGTGAGCTTTCATATCAGCGTGGGAACCGTCCTGCTGATCCCCAGCCGCACGGTGCAGTTGCCCCTCGGGAAAGACTATCCGATCTCCGAAACCGTCATCGTCGGCACCGTGCCGGAAGCCTACACACGCATCCACCGTCTGAACGACGACATCACCGAGACTGAGATCGACGACATCTACGATTTCGGTGCCAGCACCTCCTGAGCCGTAGGTAGGCCCGACCGTGCATCGCAGAAATGCGGGATCGGCAAAAGCAAAAATTAAATTATTTTTAACTTTTGCTTGCATAAACTCGTCGGGCGTGGTACAATAAAAAACAAAAAGTATCCGGGAGGGAACCATGAAACTCGGTGAAAAGATCAAAATGCTCCGTCGTGAAAAAAAGATGACGCAAGCCGCTCTGGCCGGTGACCAGATAACGCCCAATATGCTCTGCGCCATCGAGCGGAATACGGCAAACCCATCCCTGCCGACGCTGCGCCATCTGGCGCGCGAGCTGTCGGTTCCGCTCTCTTATCTGATCGATGATGAAGAAGACAGCACCGCCTACCGGAAGCGCGAAGCCATGCCGCGTATCAGTGCCCTGTACCGGGAAAAGCAGTTCAACGAATGCTTCCGGCTATGTGAATCCCTGCCCGGAGAACCCGACGACGAATTGGCGCTCATCCTCGCTTCCTCGGCGCTGGAGTGCGGCAGACGGGCTTTCCACCGCGGGAACATGGAAACGGCGCTGGTCTATTGCAACGAAGCGATCAACTATGCAAAAAAGACGGCCTATCCGACCGAATCGATCATCGCACAGGCCATGCTTTATGCGGCCATATGCGAAAACGTGAACGCGCCGCGACGTGACTTTCGTGAAGAGGAATACCTCCGTGTGGCAGCAGATGCCGTAGGGCGGGAAACCCATGCCTATCTGACGGACGATGAGACCTATCCGTATCGAAACTCCCTGTTGGCCGAACATATTGCCGCGCGTGCCCTCATCCGAAACCGCAGATATGCAGAGGCGCTTCCGCTCCTTTTATCGGTAGAAGAAAAGAAAACCTCGCCGGAAGCCTCGGCTTATCTCCTCTTCCGTCTTTATTCCGACCTGGAGGCCTGCCACCGCGAAGCCGGAAACTTTGAGGACGCATACCGTTACGCCTCCAAACGCATCACGCTCCTTTCCGCCTTTCAGTCCTGAGAACGCCGCCGGCGTTCTTTTTTTATGCCGGATCTGCGGAAGGAATCCGCACCGAGGAAAAGCAAACGTAAAAAAGCGCGAGAAATACAGAAATACGGACGATAAAATCTTGACAAACCCGGATTTATATGGTATAGTGTATTCGGTGGAATTTGGGCTTTTACAGAAGCCCGGAAATTTTAGGGAAGGAGAAGATTTGCCATAGGCAAATCGTACAGCATCTTGGACAAGTACAAAAATCCGAAAACCGCTCTTGTGTTGCCGACGGCGGAGGACCTGAAGGCTTCGCTCTCCGGCACGGGTCTTTCGGAGGCCAGAAATAATCTCTGTGCGCTCTTTGACAAAGACACTTTCATAGAGATCGGTGCTTTCACAAAGAGAAAATTCTGCGAGTACGCAGACGTGGAACATGGCGAGGAATTTGAGGGGGTTCTCTGCGGCTACGGAGCCGTGGACGGCCGTCTCGTTTACGCTTTTGCTCAGGACGGAGCCCGCATGAAAGGCGCTATGGACGAAAACCATGCGAAGAAGATCTGCGCGCTCTATGATATGGCTTTGAAAAACGGCGCACCCGTCATAGGTCTGTTTGACTGCGCCGGAGCAGACATTTTTGAAGGAGCGGCCGCGCTGGCGGCTTACAGCCGGATCATGAAGGCGGTCTCCGCCGCTTCCGGCACCGTTCCGCAGATCGCCGTCATCACCGGCAACTGCACCGGGGCGATGGCCTCGATCGCCGCAATGTTTGACTTCACCGTCAAGGCGAGGAACGCCAACCTGTACGTGAACGCGCCCGAGTTTGCCGGCAACCGTGACTCGCAGGCACCCATCACCGCCTACGCGGCCGAAGACCGTCAGACGGCTATCGTGTACACGCGCAACCTCCTTTCTTATCTGCCCGACTGTGCCGGCGAAGGCGTACATATGGAAGGAACGGCAGATAACCTGAATCGGATGCTCGGAAACCGGGATTTTGCCGGGGACGTCAACGCGGCGATTTCCGCCGTGGCAGATAACGGCATCTTTCTTGAAGTCTCGCATGAATACGCTCCCGTGCTGACGACCGCTTTTGCCACCGTCGGCGGGGTGAAATCCGGTTTCCTTGGAACCTCCTACGCGATCGGAGAAGGCAGACTGACGGCCGATGCCGCCCGCAAGGCCGCGCGCTTCGTTGAATTCTGCGACGCCTTCTCGATCCCGCTCGTGACGTTGGTTGACTCGATGGGTCTTGCCGTCTGCGACGAATCCGAAAACGCCCCCTTCTCCGCCGACCTTGCCCGTCTGGCGATGGCTTATGCAAAGTCCGTCAATCCGAAGGTGACCGTCGTTCTCGGTCATGCTATCGGTGCCGCTTTCTCGCTTCTCGGATCCAAAGCGCTCGGCGCGGATATCGCGTATGCGCTCGATGAAAGTGAGATCGGCGCCCTCTCTACGGAGGTGTCGGTTGCTTTTGCCTGGAACAATCTGATCACGCCCGATAAATCCCGTGAAGATCTCATGAACGAATGGCGCGCCTCTCTCGCCTCCCCGGTCGCCGCGGCTTCCCTCGGCGAGATCGACGACATCGTAAGCGTCAACGAACTGCGTGCACGGATCTGCTCTGCCCTGCAGATGCTGGCGGTAAAGAGTTCGGTCCGTAACCGCCTCCACAACGTCAGTCCCCTGTAAGGAGGTGCGACCTTGAAACTTCCCGTTTTTCTTCTCCTGGAGATCGCGAAAGACCAGCGGGATCTCCCTTTCGTAGATGCGGTCCTTTACGGAGCCCAGATGCTTCTCATCGGGATGCTGATCGTTTTCGCCGTTCTTTCCCTGCTCTGGCTCCTGTTGGAACTGCTCGGCTTTGTCATGCGCTCCGCCAAAACGAAGCCCGCCGTCGCACCTGCCCCGGCACCGGTTTTTGTCCCGCAAGCCCCTGCAAAGACGACCGATGACAGCGAGCTTATTGCCGTGCTGAGCGCCGCGATTGCCGCCTCGGAGTCCGCCCCTGCCACCCGCTTCCGCGTGGTGTCCTTCAAAAGAAAATAAAGTTGCCGCACACGCGGAGAAATGGAGAATTTAAAATGAAAAAATATAATATCACTGTTAACGGTACTACTTACGAAGTCCTGGTTGAAGAAGCCGATGCCACCGGCGTTGTCGCTCCCGTAGCCCCTGTTGCTCCCGTAGCCGCACCGGCTCCCGCCGCCGCGCCCGCTCCGGCCGCTCCGAAGGCCGCCCCTGCTGCCGCGCCCGCTGGCTCTACTTCGGTGACTTCCCCGATGCCCGGCACGATTCTTGACATCAAGGTCGCCGTCGGTGCCACCGTTAAGAAGGGCGAAACGCTGTGCGTGCTCGAAGCCATGAAGATGGAAAACGACATTCCCGCTCCCTGTGACGGCAAGGTTGCCGCTGTCAATACTTCCAAGGGTTCTTCTGTTGCCGCCGGTGATATCCTCTTCTCCTTGAGCTGACAGGGAGGGAACCCGGTATGAATCAGATCCTTGAAAACATCGGCAATTTCTGTAGTCAAACAGGAATCGCCAAGCTTTTTCAGGACGGGGGCTGGAAAACGCTGATCATGTACGTGATCATCGGCGTGCTCTTCTATCTCGCAGTCGTGAAAAAGTTTGAGCCGATGCTGCTCATTCCGATCGCTTTCGGTATGTTGCTTGCCAATCTTCCCGGAGCCGGCCTCATGCATTCGGAGTTTTTCTTCGACGAATATTATGAAGCCAAATACGGCGTCGGGGACGACACCGTCTTCCATGACGGCCACGTTTTACTTTCCGCCATGATCAAAGAGGTCATAAATAATGGCGGATTGGTGGATATCATTTATCTCGGCGTCAAGCTCGGTATCTATCCGTCGCTGATCTTCCTCGGCATCGGCGCGATGACCGACTTCTCTCCCCTCATCTCTAACCCGAAGAGCCTTCTGCTCGGTGCTGCCGCACAGTTCGGCGTATTTGCCGCCTTCTTCTGTTCCCTGATCCTCGGATTCTCCCCGCTCCAAGCGGCCTCTATCGGGATCATCGGCGGCGCGGACGGGCCTACCGCCATTCTGGTCACCAAGCAGTTGTCCCCCGAACTTCTCGGAGCCATCGCCATTGCCGCCTACAGCTATATGGCGCTGATCCCGATGATCCAGCCCCCCTGCATGAAACTCCTGACCACCAAGAAAGAGCGTTCCATCGTCATGTCCACGCTCCGCCCGGTCAGCAAGCTTGAAAAAGTGCTTTTCCCGATCATCGTTACACTGATCGTCGTGCTGATCGTACCGAGTGCCGCCCCGCTGGTCGGATTCCTCATGCTCGGCAACCTCTTCAACGTCTGCGGCGTAACAGACCGCCTCTCCAAAACCGCGCAGAACGAACTGATCAACATCGTTACGATCTTTCTCGGCGTATCTGTCGGTGCAACGGCCAACGCGCAGAACTTCCTTGCCATCGACACCCTGAAGATCATCGCCCTCGGCCTTTGTGCCTTTATACTCTCCACCTGCGGCGGTCTTCTCTTCGGCAAGCTGATGTGTGCTCTGACTCACGGAAAGATCAACCCGCTGATCGGCAGCGCCGGCGTTTCCGCCGTCCCGATGGCGGCGCGCGTGGCGCAGGACATCGGCCGGAAGGAAAACCCCAGCAACTTCCTGCTCATGCACGCAATGGGCCCGAACGTGGCCGGTGTTATCGGCTCTGCCGTTGCCGCCGGTGTCTTCCTCACCTGGTTTGCCTGATTATCGCTATTAAGAAAGGGAAAATACGATGTCCAAAGTTCTGATTACCGAAACCGTCCTCCGCGACGCTCACCAATCGCTTGCCGCCACCCGGATGACGACCGAACAGATGCTTCCCATCCTGGAAGCCATGGATCAGGTCGGATATTATTCGCTCGAAGCATGGGGCGGCGCAACCTTTGACTCCTGCCTCCGCTACCTGAATGAAGATCCGTGGGAACGCCTCCGCGCCATCCGGAGCCGTGTGAAAAACACCAAGCTCCAGATGCTCTTCCGCGGACAGAATATCCTCGGCTACCGTCACTATTCCGATGACGTAGTAGAATATTTCGTACAGAAATCGATCGCCAACGGGATCGACATCATCCGTATCTTTGACGCGCTGAACGACCCCCGCAACCTTGAAACGGCCATCAAGGCAACCGTCAAGGAAGGCGGCCATGTACAGGCGGCCATCAGTTACACCACCAGCCCCGTTCACAACAACGAGTTTTTTGCCAACTATGCAAAACAACTTGAGAAAATGGGCGCAAATTCGATCTGCATCAAAGATATGGCAGGCCTTCTCAAGCCCTACGATGCCTTCCAGCTCGTCAAAGCGATCAAGTCGCGCGTCAAATTGCCGATCCAGCTCCACACGCACTACACGACCGGCCTTGCTTCCATGACGATCCTGAAAGCCGTCGAAGCCGGCGTAGACGTGATCGACACGGCCATTTCTCCACTCGCCATGGGGACCTCTCAGATGCCTACCGAGTCGATCGTTGCAACGCTTGCCGGAACGCCCTACGACACCGGCCTTGACCTTGAAAAACTCAATACGGTATCCAAATATTTTGCCGATATCCGCGCGGAGTATCTTTCGAGCGGTCTTATCGACCCCAAAGTGCTGAAAGTCGACGTCAACGCCCTGCGCTATCAGGTCCCGGGCGGAATGCTTTCCAACCTCGTATCGCAGCTGAAAGCCGCCGGAAAACTGGATAAACTCGACGAAGTGCTTGCCGAGGTTCCGCGCGTCCGTGAAGATGCCGGATTCCCGCCGCTCGTTACGCCTACCTCCCAGATCGTCGGAACCCAGGCCGTTATGAACGTGATTTCCGGGAGCCGCTATGCCAGCACCACCAAAGAGTTCCGCGGGCTGGTGCGCGGGGAATACGGAAAGACCCCGGCTCCTATCGATCCTTCCTTCCGAAAAAAGATCATCGGCGACCTGGCCCCGATTGACCACCGTCCCGCCGATGACCTGAAGCCCGAGATCGAATCGCTCCACGAGCGCGTGATGCCCTACGAAGAGCAGGAGGAGGACCTCCTCTCGCTGGCGCTCTTTGAAAATGTTGCCATCAAGTTCTTTGAATGGCGCAAGATGCAGCGTCACAAAATCGACCCGAACAGCGATGCGCAGAACGGAGTCCATTCCGTCTGATCTCTCTGACCGATTCAAAAATCAGATCCTGCGGAAAGCGGCCGACCGGCCGCTTTCTTTTTCTTTTCCCGCAACCGAAATGCCAGGAACTGTTTTAAAAATCCTTTTCATCACCTGTACAAAACAAAAACAAAGGACGGTGGAAACCGTCCCTTGCCTTGTACAAATCTAAAATTCAGAAGTTTGGGTGCGCATGCGGAATCAGCCGATATCGCCGCCTCCATTATCGTCGGAGCGATCGTCACGCCCCACGACCGGGAACTGGCGTTCAAATTCTTCACGGGCACGGCGTTCTTCCTCCTGACGACGCTGTTCTTCCTCTTCCCGTGCGCGGGCATCCTCTTCATCGCTCTTCTTTTTCTTTTCGATTGCGATGGCCGCAATATCCTCAAAGGTGATCCCGTCCTGTTGCATGGCCGCCAGGAACTGGTCGCCGTCCATTGTCTCATACTTCAAGAGATATTCGGCGATCAAAGTCAGCTTATCCATATGCTGGGACAAGATCTCGCGGCAGGCATCATAGGCTTTATCGATGATAGCGCGGATCTCGTCGTCGATCTCCGCCGCAGTCTTTTCGGAATAATTCTTTCCGGAAGAGAAATCGCGGCCGAGGAAGACTTCATCGTCAGAGTGCTCCGAACCGTAGAGAACCGTGCCGAGTTTTTCGCTCATACCGTAGCGTGTTACCATGTTCCGAGCAACGGCAGTGGCCTTCTGAATATCATTGGAGGCGCCGGTGGAAACGTCGTCCATCACCAGTTCTTCCGCCGCGCGACCGCCGAGAGAAACGATGATATCGTCAGTCATCTGGCCGCGGGAAGCGGTCATGCGATCTTTCTCAGGCACGCGCAACGTGACGCCGCCCGCCATGCCCGAGGGAATGATCGTAATGTGCTTGACAGGATCCGAATGCTTACAGTAATACGCTGCGACCGCGTGCCCCGCCTCATGATACGCGCAGAGTTTGTTATCGTACTCCGTGCGCACTTTGGCGCTCTTTTTCGGTCCGAGGATCACCTTCATATAGGCATCCTGCACGTCTTCGTTCCGGATCAGCGAACGCCCCTTCCGCGCGGCGAGCAGGGCCGCTTCGTTAAGAAGATTAGCAAGATCCGCGCCGGTGAACCCAACGGTCGTCTGCGCAATCCGGGAAAAGTCCACGTTGCTTTCAAAGGGCTTTCCGCGTGCATGAACGTGCAGGATCGCTTCTCTTCCCTTGATATCGGGATAGTTTACGGTGATCTGTCTGTCAAAACGACCGGGACGCAAAAGAGCAGGGTCAAGAATGTCGGGACGGTTGGTAGCGGCGATGACGATGATCCCCTCATGCTTATCAAAGCCGTCCATCTCGACCAGGAGCTGGTTCAGGGTCTGTTCGCGCTCATCATGTCCACCGCCGAGACCGGCGCCGCGATGGCGTCCCACCGCATCGATCTCATCAATAAAGACAATGCTTGCTGGGCTCTTACGCGCCGTGTCGAACAGATCGCGCACGCGGGAAGCACCGACACCGACGTACATTTCTACAAAATCGGAACCCGAGATTGAATAAAACGGAACGCCGGCCTCCCCTGCCACCGCCTTGGCCAGCAGAGTCTTGCCGGTTCCGGGAGGGCCGACAAGCAGCACCCCGTGGGGGATCCGTGCGCCGAGCCGGGTATAGCGGCCGGGGTCACGCAAAAACTCCACCACTTCCTGTAATTCGGCCTTTTCTTCATCGGCTCCCGCCACATCGGAAAACTTGACGGGATTTTTCTGTGCGCCGCCCACTTTGGCGTGTGCCCGCGCGAAGGAACTCATTTTCCCGCCGCGACCGCTCGTCTGATTCACCATATAGATGAAAAAGCCGCCGACGAGAACCATAAGAATGATATACGGCAGATATTCAAGGATCCACGGGCGATCTACCGGCTGTTCGAAATCGCATGCCGAGATGTCAAGATTCTGGAGAGGTTTTTTACTCACCCCGTCCGGCAATGGGATTCCTTCCACTGCGTATTTTTCCACGCGCTCCAGCTGCATCTGGTAAGCAAATCGGTATACGTATTTTTTGGGAGTTTCGTCTGCCGTAATCACGGTGATATAACCGTCCGTGTCAATCGAAAAGCTCTTTACGTTGTCCGCCTCAAAGAGTGCGATAAGCTGTCCGTAAGTGAACGTCTCCTTTTCCGTGACCATGTCCGAAATAATGACCGCTCCGAAAATGAAAACGGCAACCATCAGAAGGAGGAGGACAACGTGCTTCATGTTTGCTTTCATGCAGAGTATCCGTGCCTTTCTTTACTTGCTTAATTACCGGTAGAACCGTACACCTCGGGGCTCAGCACCCCGATATACGGAAGCGTCCGGTATTTTTCATCATAGTCAAGCCCATACCCGACCACAAATTCATCTTCAATGACTTTTCCGACGTAATCCGGCTGGAAGTCGACCTCCCGACGGGAAACCTTGTCAAGAAGGGTGCAGGTGCGGACGCTGTTCGCCCCTTTGTGGAGCAGATATTCCACGAGGTACATCAGCGTGCGGCCGCTGTCAATGATATCTTCCACAATGATGATATCACATTCGTCTATATCCTTGCGCACAAGGTCAAGCAGAATATTGATATTCCCGGAGGACTTGGTGGAGGAGCCGTACGAGGACACCTTCATAAAATCGATCTCTACGGGAATGGTAATCTTCTTCATGAGTTCTCCCATGAAGACCACCGAGCCCTTCAGAATTCCGAGAAGCAAAACGCGCCGGCCGGAGTCGGCATAGTCTCTGTCTATTTCCTTTGCCAGCCGGGAGATCAGCGTTTCCAGTTCTTCCTCAGTTATCATAACTCTTGCAATGTCTTTATTCATCTTTTCCTCCAAAGAATCCCTTTATTCATATTCAGTTCAGTTTTCACGCACAGGCCCCCCGGGAACCCAAAGCACCCCTGCGTCATCCGTCATAACGGGATACCCTGCACGAATCTCTGCGGGGATCCCGGCTTCGTTCATAATGTTTTTTACCGTGTGCGTATGTCCGCGGTAACGGTATGCATCTCCGCCCCGGCGCACCCGTGCATATAAATTCCCTCTTATTGTAGCAGAAGAAATTGCCGTCTTGATGTCAATTTTGTGAAGATTTGAAAAACAAGCGAGAAAAGTAGTATCACGCTCCCGG
This sequence comes from uncultured bacterium, assembly GCA_949282345.1. Taxonomy (GTDB): domain Bacteria; phylum Bacillota; class Clostridia; order Oscillospirales; family CAG-272; genus UBA1740. The sequence continues at coordinate 81,324 of CASDOQ010000053.1, forward strand.
CCAACGGTCAGCGTATAGCCGCCGGGAAAGCGATTTTCTCCTTCCGATAACCGAATCGTTTTCCCCTCGGATGCTGAAGAAGAACCCGGGAGAAAGCGAAAAGCGCAGTTTTCCGATACCGCCGTCAACCCCGCCGGAACCGAAAGTGTGAAAGGGTGTCCCCCCTCCAGCTTTTTTTCGATTTCAAGAATATGCGTATGACCGAGAGAAAGAGAAAATGCGTGCGCATCCCGCGCCTCTTCGTAAAGACGTATAATAACGCGCCGCCGGATGGGAGAAGGCAATTCCGCAAGCAATGCAGAGGAAAATCCCTCTTCGGTCCTGCCCCGTCGCAAAGCCTCATCGGAAAGCGAATCGAGATACGCGGTATCGGCGGACAGGATCTCGGCGGTCCGCCCGAACATCCTGTCCGGCTCTGGGGTCAGGACCGCAAGCCTCGGGAGGATTTCATGCCGCAGATAATTGCGCGCGTAAGCGGTGTCACCGTTGGTGCTGTCCTCTACGAAACCGATCTTCGCCTCGCGCAATGCCGAACGAATCTCCTCGCCTGTCAGTTGAAGGAGCGGGCGCATAAGATCGTCGGTCAGAGACGCGATTCCGCGCAACGCGCGTGTCCCTCCGCCGCGCAGAAGATGCAAGAGCATCGTTTCGGTCCGATCGGTTGCGTTGTGGGCAGTCGCAATAAGGGAAAGTTCAGGATGAGCGGCAAGTTCTTTGCGCAGAGCCTCATACCGCAAGATCCTCGCGGTTTCCTCGATGCCGCGGCCGCGCCGTGTGGCCTCTGCGGGTACATCCGCATGGGAAAGAGAAAATTGTACCGAAAGATCGCGGCAGAGAGCTTCGCAAAAAGCGGCATCCCGGTCGGCCTCTGCTCCCCGCAGATGATGATGCACGTGCATGGCCGCCAACGGGAAGGATCTTTCGAGGCTCAACTGCCGGAGAAAGTAAAGCAAAAAAACCGAATCCGCCCCGCCGGAAAGAGCGACCAATACCCCTTCGGGGAGCCGCTCCGCCATGCCCGTCTTCTCCATGAATCTGCTCACCCGCTCGCAGGCAGAGCGAAAAAGCTGACTGTCCGGATAAGCGTTCATGCGGGTGGAGGCGCCCCCTGCGCGGTATCGATCGTATAAAACCGTGTATAGGCTTTATCAAAGTTCATCCTGACCGTTCCGGTAGAGCCGTGGCGGTTTTTGGCGATGATAACTTCTATCGCGCTGGTATCTGTCTCGGAAATCGGGCCTTCCTTTTCATCGCTGTAATAGTCGTCGCGGTATAAGAACATGATGACGTCGGCGTCCTGCTCGATAGAGCCGGAATCACGCAGGTCGCTCATCATCGGCTTTTTGCTGGAACGCCCTTTTTCGGGACTACGGGAAAGCTGAGCGCAACAAAGGATCGGCACGCCGAGTTCTTTGGCCATCAGTTTCAGGTTTCTCGAAATGTCCGAGACCTCCTGCACGCGGTTATCGATATTCCGGCCGCTTTGCATGAGCTGGAGATAGTCGATGACCACGAGACCGAGATTCTTGACCCGACGGAGTTTCCCCTTCATGTCCGTGACCGAGATATTCGTCGTATCGTCCAGATAGATCTCACAGGCGGAAAGTTCCGCCGCCGCGCATGCCAGGCGCTCCCAGTCGTCCGGGGTGAGACTGCCCCGGCGCATCGCGCTGCTGTCCACCCGCGCCTCTGACGAAAGCATACGGTTCACAAGCTGTTCGGATGACATTTCAAGCGAGAAGATACAAACCGCTTTTTTGGTCGCCTTGGCTACGTTGGAAGCAATATTGACAACAAAACTTGTCTTACCCATCGCCGGACGCGCGCCGACAATGACAAAATCTCCGTAGCCGAGCTGAACCAGCGTGCTGTCGAGGCCGGAATACCCGGTCGCCACGCCGCGCAGTTGCATCGGATTTTCCGAAAGTTGTTGCAGATCCTCGTATACGTTCTGCGCCACGTCCCGGATCAGACGCATTTCCCGGGAACCGCGCTTTTCCGCGATCTCAAAAATGCGCTGTTCCGCATCGTCGATGATCTGCGCCGCGCTTCCCTGCTCTCCGTATGCGTTATCCGTGATCTCATCGCAGGTGGAGATCAGACGGCGGAGCAACGCCTTTTCATGTACGGCACGGGCATATTCCGCAACGTTGGAGGCGTTCGGAACGCTGAGAGAGATCAGACGAATGTAATCGATCCCGCCTGACTCGGTATATACCCCGTCCTCCACCAGCTTGTTTACGAGCGTCACCACGTCGATGCTCCGGCTGGCGAGGAACATGGAGCGCATCGTCGAAAAGATCTTCCGGTGCTCCTCTTGGGCGAAGTCCTCTTCGCTCAGAATCCCGGTAATCTTTTCAAAGTTCCCGGGATTGGCAAGGATGCTCCCGAGGACCGCCTGCTCCGATTCTATCGATATGGGAAGCCTTCTTCCCAGTTCTTCGTTCATGTCTTTGCTCAATCGTGAACGACAACAGTGAACTTGCCGACGATGTCGGTATAGAGGCGCACTTCCGCAGTGTACATTCCATAGGAACGGATCGGCTCCGAAAGCGTCAGCTTTCTCTTATCCACCGAAATGCCGGTTTCTTTTTCAAGGGCCTCCGCCACGTCCTTGGCGGTAACGGCGCCGTAGAGCTTTCCGTCCGCGCCGGAAGCACACCGGATCTTCAAAGTGACCGAAGACAGGCGGGCGGCCGTTTCGCGGGCGGACTTCTGCTCCTCTGCCACACGGTATTGCCGTGCCGCTTCCTTATTGCGGATCTCATTCATGACTTTAGCATCCGCCTCTATAGCCAGTTTGCGAGGCAACAGGAAGTTGCGCGCGTAGCCTTCGGAAACTTCGATCAGCTGATCGCGCTTTCCCTGGCCTTTCACATCCTGCAACAGTACAACTTTCATTTTTATTCCTCCTTGTTTTGTTTTTCAAAGTAATTGTCGATCGCCGCGCGGAGCGTTTCAATCACGTCTTCCACTGTCCCTTCGCGGATCTGCGCCCCGGCCACGTCAAAGTGCCCGCCACCGTTTAAGGGTTCGAGGATCCGCTGAACATTGACCGAACCGTCCGAACGGGCAGAAATATACACAATATTTTCGATCTTTACGATTGCAAAGGCCGTGGTAACGCCCTTTACCTCCAGCAGACCGTCCGCCGCTTTTGCCGCCGCGACGCGGTAAGAAAGATCGACGTCTTCGCCATCGCAGGAAGCAATGGCGACCTGCTTCCGATAAATGACCACCCCGCTGTTGAAGCGCGCCTCTTTGGCAAGATCCTCCGGCGTGGCTTTGAAGAATTCGTAACTTCCTTCGGGGTTTGCCCCGGCGCCGCGCAGAAAGCGGGCAACCGAGAAGGTGTGCGTTCCGGTATTCCGGGTAAAGCGTTTGGTGTCCAATAGCACACCGGACAAAAGCAGTTCGGCCTCTTCGGGACGGAGGATACGCTCCCCCGCCACGTATTCGATCATCTCGGAAACAAGTTCGGATGCGGAGGAAGCGGAAGGCTCGATATACTCGAGTTTGACTGCGGAATTGAAGGTAACAGTCTTGATATGGTGATCAATGACCGCCACGGTCTTGGCACGTTTCATCAACGCAGGGGCTTCCACGTAATTCGGATTGTTCACGTCGGTAACGATCAAGAGGGTCCCGGTACCGAGAAGATCCTCGGCCTGCGCCCCGTCCACAAAAAGCCCGTCGTATTCCGAGAGGCGATGCACCTTGGCAAAGCAGGAATCCAGATTGGCATCGTCACGGTTCACGACGATATTGACCCGAGCCCCCTGGCTGATCGCCAAGCGGGTAAGCCCCACCGCCGAAGCGAAGGAATCGTAATCCCCGAAACGGTGTCCCATCACAAGCACGTTATCTGCTCGCGTGATGAGCGAAAGGAGTTCGCGTGCGGCGACCCTGGCCCGGATGTTGATGCGTTTATATCCCGCTTTTGTCTTCCCTCCGAAGAAAGAAACGTCCCCGTCATCCTGAAAGACGACCTGATCCCCGCCGCGTTGCAAGGCAAGGTCCAGCGCATACTGCGCCGCGGCTTCCCTGGAAGCAAGCGTTCCGTCCCGCATCCGGCAGACCCCCATTGAAATCGTCACGGGGACGCTGTCCCCGACGCGGATACTGCGGATCTCGTCCAGAACCGAAAAACGATCGTCGAGGCATTTTTCAAGATAATCGTTGTCAAAGACGATCAGATATTTATTCCTGTCATAAGCGCGCAAGATCCCTTGCGCTCCCGCCGCAAATTCACGGAGCTTTTCCTCTACCTGTGCGGTCACGCGGGTATACTTGTCCTGCACGAACTGAGAGAGTTCCTCCAGATTGTCGATAATGGCGTAGGCAACCACGGCACGGTCACTGGTGTACAGCCGGAGGGCTTCGCGTTTTTCGGTTTCATCCGCAAACAGAAAAAGGCTGTAGGTCTCCCCGCACAGATAAAACGTAGAGCGGTGGATCTTGCACTGCCGGGAGCCGAATTCGGTCTCCGCCATATTTTCTCCATCCGGGAAGCTGAGCGTGCAGATCTCCGAAAAAGGGGTACCGGCCGGGACGCTGTCTCTCTCGGAAAGCGTGAGAAAAGCGGGATTGCAGAAGACGGCACGGCCGTTCCGATCGCACAGAAGCAGCGGAAAAAAGATTTGCTCAAGGCTTCTGTATAACGATTCCGGATCCGCCTCCGCGACGAGAATATCACGGTCAACACTCATGCGGCGACGGAACGCGGCGTATACCGAAAGCGATGAAAGATAAAAAAGGACGGTAATGAGGGCGGAAAAGGCAGTATGCGCTTCCGGGAAGAGCGCCGATATCAGTACGTAGATGACCGGCAGGCAACAGCCGAGGCCGATGCAAACGGCCAGGTCGATCGCCGGACCGCTCCGATTTGGATGTTTCGCCACTGCGCTTTCCTCCTTTCAACAGAGAATAATCCCATAATACCGTTATTATAACAGAAATGTCGGCTTTTGTAAAGAGTGACCGACTTCTTTTTTAATATTTTATAAATTGCGCATAGTTTATATTTTATGCGTAGGCTATTGTTTTGAAACGGAATATGTTGTAAAATAGAAAAAACGGGAAAGGAAAAAGCAAAATGGAGGGACTATCGCCGGGAAGCCCCGTATCCGCATTGCCTGGGATCGGCAAAACGCGCGAAGCGGCTTTTGCGCGCATCGGCATATTTACGGTACGTGACCTTTTATATCACTTCCCCACCGCCTATGAAAACCGGGGCGATATCCGCCGCCTGGCCGACGTCATGGCAGACCGAGAAACGCACGCCTTCCTGCTGACCGTTGACACCCCGCCAAAAAGCGTAACCATCCGGCGCGGCATGACGCTGACAAAATTCCGCGCTTTTGACGAAAGTGGAAAGATCGAGATTGTTTTCTTCAACCAACCCTATTCTGACAAAGTCTTTCACGTCGGAGAACGTTACCGCTTTTTCGGAAAATTTTTCTCGAGCGGAAAAAAGCTACAACTTTCCAATCCCGCTTACGAGCCGGCTCCCGAGGGAGTCGTGCTGCCCGATTTTGTCCCGCGGTACGGGCTGAGTGAAGGACTGACGCACAAAGCCGTCCGCCGAGCCCTGGATGCCGCGCTCCCTCTCCTTTCAGAATTGCCCGACCCTCTGCCCGAAGAATTGCGCCTGTCCCACGGCTTCCCCACCGTTGCGGAAGCGTTGCGTACCCTGCACGAGCCGGGGAATGCACATGGCAACGCCACGGCTCTGCGCCGCGTGGTTTATGACGAACTGCTCATTTTTTCTCTTGCAACGGCGCTCTCGGACATCCGACGCCGTGAGCAAAACGCACCGCCCTGCGTCCGGCAGAACGTGTCGCCTCTGCTTTCGCTCCTTCCGTATGAACTGACCGACTCTCAGAAAAATGCCGTGCGCGAGATCGCCGCCGATATGCGCGGGGACGGGACGCGCGCCGCTCCGATGGCGCGCGTCCTCGTCGGCGATGTGGGGTGTGGGAAGACAGTCTGCGCCGCCATTGCGCTTTTCATCGCCTTTCTGAACCAACGCCAAGGGGCACTCCTCGCCCCTACCGAGATCCTTGCCCGTCAGCATTACGAAGACCTTTCCCCGCTTTTTGAAAAACTCGGGATGAAAACCGGTCTGCTCGTCGGCTCAACGCCGAGAAGCGAAAAAAAGCGCCTCCGGGAAGCGCTTGCGTCAAACGATCCGAATGAACGGTGCGATGTCATCATCGGCACGCACGCACTGCTCGAAGAGAATGTGACCTTTTCCCGGCTCGGACTGGCCGTAACCGATGAACAGCATCGCTTCGGCGTTGCGCAACGTGCCGCGCTGAAAGAGAAAAACGAAACGGCGCATCTGCTCGTCATGAGCGCCACTCCGATCCCGCGCACATTGGCGCTGGCTCTGTACGGTGACCTCGCCGTTTCCCGCATTACCGAAATGCCGCGCGGCCGACAAAGAGTCAAGACGCATCTCATCGGCAACGCCATGCGCGGTCGACTCCATAGCTTCATCCGCCAAATGACGGAGGAAGGCGGACAGGTCTACGTCGTCTGCCCGAGCATTGAAGAGCAGGACGCGGACGGAACCGTTCCGCTCGCCGCTTTTTCCTCAGAGAGAGCCGAAAAGTCCCCCCGCCGTCTGACCGCCCCTCTCAAGAGCGCCGTTGCCTGCGCCGAGGAGCTCTCCGACGCTCTGCCGGGAATTTCGGTCGCCTGCCTGCACGGCCGTATGAAACCCGCGGAGAAAGAAGAGATCATGCGCCGGTTTTCCGCCGGCGAAATCTCGGTACTCGTCTCCACGACCGTCATTGAAGTCGGCGTCAATGTGCCGAACGCCACGCTGATGGTGATCGAGAACGCAGAAAGATTCGGTCTTTCCCAGCTTCATCAATTGCGCGGGCGCGTCGGACGAGGGAGTAAAAAATCCTACTGTATTCTCGTCTCGGATGCCACGGGAGAAACCGCGCGGGAACGTCTGCGTACCCTGTGCGCGACCTGCGACGGATACGAAATTGCGGAGCGTGACCTGGCGTTGCGCGGTCCCGGAGATTTTCTTGCTTCCGCCACAGGAGGCTCCCTCCGTCAAAGCGGCGGCATGGAGCTTCCTCTCCTCGGCCTTTGCCGGGATCCGGCTCTTATGGAAAGCGCCTTCTCCGATGCCAGGCGTCTCCTGGCAAAAGACCCCGATCTCTCATGGCCGGCGCACCGCGCGTTGGCCGGGGAGATACGCCGCCGCTTTGCAGTCAATGAAAACACCCTTTCCTGAAAGGAGAATCCTATGAGTTATCAGCCGTTGGCGGACCGCATCCGCCCGGAGACCTTTGACGAGATGGTCGGTCAGCGCCATCTGGTAGGCCCGCACGGGATCCTGCGCCGGATGGTGGAGGGCGGTTCTGCGGGAAATATGATCTTCTGCGGTCCTCCCGGAACCGGAAAGACCACGGCCGCGCGTATCGTTGCCGCCGCAAGCGAACGGCGGCTCTGCCGTCTGAATGCCACAACGGCCTCGCTCGCCGACGTCAAAGCGGTCATCAGCGAGACCTCAAATGTCTTCGGTGCGGGCGGGATCCTGCTTTATCTGGACGAGATCCAGTACTTCAACAAAAAACAACAACAGTCTCTCCTGGAATACATGGAGGATGGGCGGGTGGTGCTCATCGCTTCCACGACCGAAAACCCCTATTTTGCCATTTACCCGGCCGTCCTATCCCGTTCCACGGTCTTTGAATTCCGTCCGGTGGAGCCTGCCGAGATGGTTTGCTTTCTCCGCCGCGCGCTCGAAAAACTGAATGAAGAAAACGGAACGAAAAAAGGCGCGGAGGAGGAACTTCTCCTCACGTTGGCATCGCGCGCGGGAGGAGACGTACGCTCCGCCGTCGGACTGCTCGAAAGCGCCTATTATCTTGCGGACGACACGCTCCGTAAAGAAGATTGCGAAGCGCTCTTTCCTTCCTTCGCGGGATCCTTTGACCCCCATGGCGACGGGCATTACGATCTGATGTCCTGCCTGCAGAAGTCGATCCGCGGTTCCGATCCCGACGCGGCAATCTTTTATCTTGCCAAGATCCTGGCCGCCGGCGATCTGTCTGCCGCTATGCGGCGTTTACAGGTCATTGCCAGCGAGGATATCGGCGCCGCCTATCCGATGGCGGCAGTGATCGTGCGCGCCTGCGTGGAAAGCGCCAACGAACTGGGGCTTCCGGAAGCCGCCATTCCGCTCTCCAACGCCGTTATTATGCTGGCCACCGCGCCGAAATCCAACAGCGCGTACCTCGCGTACGGCGCCGCGCGGGAAGACGTGGAGGCCGGCCGGGGACAGACGGTTCCGGAACATCTGCGCTCTCCGCTCTTCCGGGGATACAAATATCCGCACGACTATCCGGATCATTACGTCGAACAGACCTATCTGCCGGATGACCTGGCCGGAAAGCACTACTACACCTTCGGTCAAAACAAGACCGAACAGGCGGCGCGGGCCTATTACGACCTTATCCGACAGAAAAAAAGATAAATATTGTAAAACCGTTTGACAGACGCGCGGATTTATTGTATAATGCGCACAGTGCGATGCGCGCGGAAAGTCCTTGAAATTCAGCTTTTTCTCTTTTCGCCTCCGCGCCAAGCGTCGCATGATTTTCGCCCCGCACAGTGCCTTCGCTTTTCGCGGTCGGCATACCCACATGATCGGAGTAACTGCCCATGAAACACCATTTCATCATCAATCCGGCAGCCGGGAAAGGCACCCTGACCCGCTCGCTGACCGCACGCATCCGGGAACGCTGCGATTCCCGTGGGGTGGACTATCTCGTCTATGAGACCACCGCCCCCGGCGATGCGGAACGCTACGTGCGCGACACGCTTGCCTCTGATACGGGATCACACCGTTTTTACTCCTGCGGAGGCGACGGAACGCTCTGCGAGGTCATAAACGGCGCACCGATATGCGACCGGGCCGAATTTGCCCTGATACCGATCGGGACAGGCAATGACTTCTGCCGGAATTTCGACGATCGTGCCGCTTTTTTCGACATCGATCGCCAGTTGGACGGAACACCGATCCAGTGCGACCTTATCCGATACAACGATCGCTATTCGATCAATATGCTGAATATCGGCTTCGACTGTAACGCGGCAAACGCTACGATTTCATTCAAAAAGAAAAAATACATCCCCTCCGGGATGGCGTACGTGTCCGGCGTGGCTGTCTCACTCTTTCATAAGATGACGACCCCGATGCACCTGGAGCTGGACGACGGAGAGGTCATTGAACGCCCGCTTCTGCTCATCACCGTTGCAAACGGTAGATTCTACGGCGGCGGCTTCAGGTCCAACCCCCTTGCCTCTTTGAACGACGGTCTTTTTGATGTCAATATCATCGAAAAAATCTCCCGTCTCACCTTCCTTTCCCTCGTCGGCTCCTATAAGGCCGGCACGCATCTTGAGCAGGCAAAGAAATTCGTTACCTACAGGCAGTCCTCCTCCCTGCTTCTTCGCTTCCCGCAAAAGATCCCGATCTGCGTGGACGGAGAAATCGAGCAGGCGCAGGAACTTCGGATCTCTCTCTGTCCGCACGTACTGTCCTTTATTGTACCGTCGGGCGTTACCTGCCTCTCTCTCACCGCCGGCAATTCCGAATCGCCCGCCGGGGAAGAAGATCCCGCCGCCCCCGATGAAAGAAAAAATGAAGTCGAAGAACCGCTCGCTCTATGAATCTCTATAAAAACCGCCCGTTGGCACTGGTGTGTACCTGCCTGATGGTCGGATGCCTGCTCACCGTCCTCTTTCTCGATTCAGGATGCGCATCCGAAAAGACGCTTTGGCCGATCCTTACGGTGCTTTTGCTTCTCGCGGCGCTTTTCTCCTTTATCGGACGGGGAAAACGCCCTTTTCTTTTCTTCTGTGCGCTGGCCCTGACGGCCGGCTGCATCGTCACGCTTCTTTGGGACGCCGCGGCGTTTCGCCCGTTCCGAACTGCGGAAAGCGGCGTTCATACGTTCAGCGGGAAGGTCGAAAAGATCACGCCGGGAAATGAAGAAAACGAGTTGATCGTCCGCGTTTACAGTCTGGACGGGGAGCCTGCCGCACTCCGCACCGCAGTCTCCGTCCCGGTAGAGGAAGAGATCGGTCTGCACGACAGCGTGATATGCGCCGCGCATCTTACCCCGGCAACCGCCTATCGCAAAAGTGACGGAATCGCCGGCGAAGCGTCGCTTTTCATGCTCGTTGAAGTCAATCATCCCGATTCTCTCGGTTTCCCCGAAAAGGCGCAGGACGCCCTGTCGTATCTCCGTGATATTCTGGGTCGCCGTCTGGATAACGCCATGGAAAAAGAACCGGCAGGACTTTTGCGTGCGTTGCTCCTGGCGGACAAAAGCGGTATCACGGGCGAAGAAACGCTCGCTTTCCGGCGGAGCGGACTCTCTCACACCCTGGCCCTCAGCGGTCTGCATCTCTCGATCCTTTCTGCCATGCTTCTGGCTCTTTTCCGCGCACTTCATCTTTCCCGCTGGGTCTCAACCCCCTTGCTCCTCTTCTTCATTGCGCTGTACGCTGCCGTTTCAGGCTTTGTCCCCTCGCTCATGCGCGCCGCGCTGATGTTGCTCATCTCCCGGGTCGGCCTTCTGTTGCGCCGAGACGCGGAGCCGATCACCTCGCTTTTCGTGGCGGTCTCTTTTCTGTTCCTTCTCTCCCCGGGCGCGATATACGACATCGGGCTCTGGCTCTCCTTCGCTGCCACGCTCGGCCTCCTCGTCGGGGCTGACTTGTCCTCCGGCTATGCACGGGGATCGCTCCGCCGCTTTTCCATGCGTATCCTTTCCGGGATCCTCCTTACCCTTTTCGCCATGCTTTTTACGTTAGGTATATCGGCCTTTCTTTTCGGGGAGATCTCGCTGATCTCGCCGATATCCAACCTCGTTGTTTCGCCGCTTCTGGGTCTTTTGCTCGGGCTGGGTCTGCTGACGCTGATCCTCCCCTTTCTCGGCGTACTCTGTGCCCCGGTTGCCGTCTTTCTCCTGGACATCGTGCGCGGTTTTTCCTCGTTATCGGGCATCGTTTTTCCCCTCACACATCCCGCCGTTCTGATCGCCGTCCTGCTGATGACGGCTGGAATCCTGCTTCTTCTGCTCCTGCCACTCAGAACGAAAAAGACCGCCCGTCGCCTTTTCCTCTCCCTGATACTTTTCTTTTGCGTTTTCTGCACGGGATTTCACTTTTCCCTGCAAAGCGGGAACGCTCTCTTTTACCGGGCGTATGAAGCCGACGAATATCTCTGTTTCCGCACCGACGACGGGACCGTCCTCTTTTCCGCGGCAAAGGATCCCTATGCCGCCGCCTCGCTCCTCGGAGACGTGAAACGGGAAGGCATAACCGAAATCGACCTGCTGATCCTTTCTCATTATCACGCAAGCAGCGCAAAATACCTCCGCAAGTTGTGCAATTCCGTCAAAATACGTAAAGTTTTGTTTCCATCCCCTACAAACAGATCTGAATGGGATATCTGCCATGCGATCGCTTCAGTTGCGAACGAGAATCGCGTAGCGTACGCGCTCCTTTCAGAAGAAGAAAGCGGAAGCCCTGACTTTTCCTATCGGATCCGCTACGATATCAACCCGAGTTTCACCTCACATCCCACGTATCTTGCTAAATTCAGGTTGTGGGGAAAAACGATTCTCTACGCTTCCGCCAACGCCTATATTCCCGAAAGCGAAGAAAAGACCGATCTTCTGATTCTCGGCGCGCATCCGTCGAAGACGTCCAGACGCTTTTGGGTTCCCGAACTGCGCACAGGTGTCCTGATCGTCGGTGCCCCGGACGTGACCGACGTCTCCGCCGTGCAGGCAGAATCGGTTCTCTGCGCTCCGACCTCCTTCTCGCTGAAGCCCTGAACGGCCGCGCTCAAAAAGCGCCCCGAAGATCCGCCAATTCCGTACCGAATAAAGAAAAACCGGCAATATGCCGGTTTTTCAACTATATCCGAAACGTCGCGGGTTTTGAATGGTTCACCGCGTCGGAAAATCAGACGTTAAAGCGGAAGAGAACGACGTCTCCGTCCTGCATGACGTACTCTTTTCCTTCGCTTTGCAAAAGTCCTTTTTCACGGACGGCATTCATACTCCCCTCGCGGATCAGCGTCTCATACGGGACGATCTCCGCCCGGATAAACCCGCGCTCGAAATCGCTGTGGATCTTCCCTGCGGCCTGCGGGGCGCGGGTGCCGCGGCGGATCGTCCATGCGCGGACCTCTTTGGGCCCGGCGGTCAGGAAACTAATGAGCCCTAAGAGACTGTAACTCTCACGGATGAGTTTATCAAGGCCGCTCTCTTCAATGCCGAGATCGGTCAGGAAAGCACGCTTGTCCTCCTCCGCCATATCCGAGAGTTCTGCCTCGATCTGAGCGCAGACGGCAATGATACCGGCGTGCTCGGTCTCGGCATGGGCGCGAAGCGCACAATACGCCGGGTTGTTTTCATATTCTCCGCCGACCTCGTCTTCCGAAATATTGGCGACATAGATCACCGGTTTTCTTGTCAGAAGGCGGGTCTCCGCAATGAGCAGTTCTTCCTCTTCGGTCAGTTCCACTGTGCGGGCGCAGGTACCGTTTTCGAGGGCCGCCTTCAGTTTTTCCAGTACGGCGACCTCCTTGGCGGCTTCCTTGTCGTTGCGCGCCAGCTTCTGCGTTTTCTCCAACCGGCGTTCCACGATCTCAAGATCGGAAAGGATCAGCTCGAGATTGATCGTTTCGGCATCGCGGACCGGGTCGATCGCACCATCCACATGGATGATATTTGTGTCTTCAAAGCAACGCACTACGTGTACCACGGCATCGACCTCGCGGATGTTCGCGAGGAACTTATTTCCCAATCCTTCCCCACGGGAGGCTCCGCGAACCAATCCGGCAATATCCACGAATTCGATGACGGCGGGGGTATACTTTTCCGGATTATACATTTCAGCCAATCGGTCAAGCCGGGCATCGGGCACGGCCACCACGCCGATGTTCGGGTCTATGGTGCAAAAGGGATAGTTGGCGGACGGGGCTCCGGCATTTGTCAACGCATTGAACAGGGTGCTTTTTCCGACATTCGGCAATCCTACGATACCAAGCTTCATGATCTTCCTCTTCCGATTCTGTAAATTCTGATCTGCGTACTGATAAGTATAGCATACTTTCCCGCACCTGTCCAGTCTTTTCCGAAAAAACCGAAAATTCACCGATTCTTCACCTGCTTTTCTCCGCGTCTTTCTTGACAGTAGTCTTTTTTCATGGTATACTTTAACAAAAAGTATCTGCACTATTATCTGGACAGATGATGCGGAAAGGGGTACGAAATGACCGATACAAAATTGTTGATCGTGGATGATGACACCAACATCTGCGACATGATGCGCCTCTATTTTGAAAACGAAGGATATAAGGTGAAGCTCGCCTATGACGGCGTAGAGGCTCTCAACGCCTTCCGCGCATTCGACCCCGATATCGTCCTGCTTGACATCATGATGCCCAAAAAGGACGGACGCCAGGTCTGCCGGGAGATCCGCGAGATCTCGCAAAAGCCGATCATCATGGTAACGGCAAAGGGCGAGGTTTTTGATAAGGTTCTGGGGCTTGAACTCGGCGCGGATGACTTCGTGATCAAACCCTTTGACCTGAACGAGCTTTCCGCCCGCATCAAGGCCGTCCTGCGGCGGTACAATGCGCACAGCAACACAGGGGAGGAAGTGGTACGCTTCGAAAACATTGAGATCAGCCGTCAGAAATACGAGTTGAGGATCAAGGACAAGCCGATCGATATTCCGCCGAAAGAACTGGAGCTTCTTTATTTCCTTGCATCCCACTGCAATATCGTCTATACGCGTGACCAGTTGCTTGATAAAGTATGGGGATTTGAATATTACGGGGACAGCCGCACGGTAGACGTCCACGTCAAACGTCTCCGTGAGAAACTGGAGGGCGTTTCCGATAAATGGACCCTGAAGACCGTTTGGGGCGTAGGATACAAATTTGAGACCCTGCAATGATCTGCGACAAAAAGACGGCTCAAAGGCCGTCTTTCCGTTTTTGTGAAAAAGTTTACCGCCGACAAAACAAACCACATCGAACGACTTTGGAGGAAAAATATGAATCCCAAAAAGGTGATGCAAGCCGTCGATCTGCACTATGATCGCTATATAGACTTTTTGTGCGGGATCTGCGCTTTTGAGGCCAGAGCATACGATAAGCTCGTCATCGACCAAATGGCCGACTACATTTCGGAATTCTGCGAACAAGAGGGTTTCTCCGTCACACGCTTCCCTTTTGAAAAGTGCGGTGATTTTCTGACCGTTGACCTGAATCCCGGTGCGGAAAAATCCTGTCTTCTTCTCGCGCACATGGACACCGTACACGAAAAAGGAGTCTTCGGAGATCCGCCTGTTTCACGGCAGGGAGATCTCATCCGTGCCCCCGGAGTCAATGACTGCAAGGGCGGGATCGCCGTGGCACTGCTGATGATGCGGGCGCTCCGCGATGTCGGATTTGAAAAACACGTCCGCCTGCTGCTGACCTCCGATGAAGAGGTCTCCAATATACTGGGCGGCGAGGAGGAACAACGCTTTTTGCGCGACCGATCCGCCGGTTTCGCCTGCGCGCTGAACTGCGAAGTCTCGGAAAACGATCAAGTGGTCGTCTCCCGCAAGGGAATCCTGCGCTATCGGATCGATATAACGGGGGTCCCCGGTCATTCGGGCAAACATTATTTTGATTGCAAAAACCCGATCGTCGAAGCCGCCCATAAGATCCTTGCACTTGAAGCAAAAAGTCAGAAGAAGCGAACGACTTTCAGTTGTAACGTCATAAACGGCGGCGATGTGGCAAACATCATCCCGAAGACCTGTTCCTTCACGGTCGATATCCGCATTCCCGACCGCCCCGGGATGGAATCCGCCGCGCAAGCCGTCCAGGAGATCACGGAGACCTCTTTCCTCCCGGGGACGAGTGCGGTATATACCCTGCTCAGTTCCAGACCGCCCATGGAAAAGAGCAACGCCACCCTGGCGCTCTTTCATCAGATGAGAGAACTTTCCCTGCAATGCGGCCTCGGAGATCTGATCCCGATTGAATCCGGCGCCGGATCCGACTCCTGTTATACGCAAATGGCGGGGATCGCTTCGATCTGCGGCCTCGGCCCTTGCGGCGGCGGCTGTCACACGACAGAAGAATTCGTGATTGCGTCAAGCGTTGCAAAAAGGGCAAAAATCTTGGCTGTATTTGCTCTGCATATATGATTCTTTCTTTGCTTTCCAGATTCTCGTTTTCTTCTCTCCATCAAAAAAAGGCGACCCTCCGGCCGCCTTTTTGCTTTTTGTTGCTTTTTACTGCTTTCCGATCTTTTTGTTATGCTCGGTGATCAATTTGCGGATGCGCTTAGACTGGTCAAGCAGACCCGAGACACTCTGATCGTGGTTGAGCGTATCAATGATATATGCAACATATTTGCACATATTGACCTCGTGATACCACGGCCGTGCGAGAAGTTCCGGGGTACGGTAGATCAGGTTGGTCGTCATGATACGGGTAAAGAGCCCCTCTTCATATGCCTTGTCCATCATGGAAAGACCGTTGCAGAAAAGGCCGAACGCTGTAAAGATGAAGATCCGGTTGGCTCCGCGTTCCTTCAACTGAGTGGCAACGTCGATCATTGACTCGCCGGACGAGATCATATCGTCCACCACGATCACGTCCATCCCGTTCGGATTATGACCAAGGTATTCATGCGCTTCGATCGGGTTCTTTCCGTCGATGATGACCGAATAGTTGCGGCGTTTGTAGAAGGTACCGAGGTCGATGCCGAGCATCGAGGAATAATACATACACCGGCCCATCGCCCCCTCGTCCGGCGAAACGATCATGATCTTTTCTTTGTCAAAATCAATATCCGGATACTCGGCAACGAGCGCCTTGATCATCTGATAGGTGGAGCGAAAATTATCAAAACTGCAAAGCGGGATGGCGTTCTGGACGCGGGTATCGTGCACATCGAAAGTAATGAAATTGGAAACCCCCATCTGGGAAAGTTCCTGAAGCGCAATGGCGCAGTCCAGCGATTCGCGGCTGGTGCGCTTATGCTGACGGCCTTCGTAGAGCATGGGCATCAGCACCGTGATGCGTTTGGCCTTGCCGCCGATGGCGCCGATGATACGTTTGATATCCTGAAAATGATCGTCGGGGCTCATCGGCACCGTCTGCCCGTACATATTGAAGGTGACGCCGTGATTGAAAACGTCCGCAATGATATAGACATCTCGGTTCCGCATGGAATCCCGGATAAGGCCCTTGCCTTCCCCACTTCCGAAACGCGGGCAGCTTGCCTCCGCGATAAAAGTTCCCTCGCTGTCATGCCGACGCCACTCCTGAATGTAGGAATCCACCTGCTCCACGAATTCCTCACATCCACGCATGGCGATGATACTCAGATCTCCGTACGCGCTCTCTTTCATTTCCGAACGTCCCCCGTAATCATTCATTTTGCATATCAATTATACCGAATGTCCCGGGGCTTGTCAAGAGAGACCGGGCGGAAATAGACTTTTTTTCCAGTGCTTTTTTCCTTTTTCCCGGTGCCTTTTTCCTTTTTCCCGGTACTTTTTCTTTTTTTCGGATCAGGCACCCCCGGGGAACCCGCCGCATATACTATATTATCTCTTTACCGGAGGATTCACCATGCCTGAAAACGAAATTCCAGAAGTCACCGGGGCCGGGGAGGACCCCGGCTACCTCATTACCTTCGTCCGTACGGCGAGAGGATTTGTCCCGCTGGAGGGGGCCGACGTCCGCATCAGCGGCGCCGAGGAAGTCAATCGGAACGTCTTTTTCCTCGTCACAAGCGACAGGAGCGGTCTGACCGCCAAGATCGCACTTCCCGCTCCCCCGATCGCCCTCTCCCAATCCCCGGGGAACCCGCCGGGATATCTGCGCTATAATCTGCAGGTCTTCAAAGAAGGTTTTTACGTCAATACCTTTCTGAATCTGCCGATTTTCCCGACTGTGACTTCGATTCAGCAGATCGATATGATCCCGTATTCCGAGTACGATCCTCTCCGGAACCGACCGACCGATGAACTGCTGGTCGTGGACCGGGAACCGCTGATTCTCTCGGAGGGGCGCAATGGCTGATCTGTTTCCCTACATTCCGGCAACCATCACCGTGCATCTCGGCGCGCCCAGCTCGAACGCCGCCAACGTGATGGTCTCCTTCCCGGATTATATCAAGAACGTGGCTTCCAGCGAAGTCTTTCCCACCTGGCCGGAAAGCTCCCTGCGCGCCAACATCCACGCGCAAATCTCTTTCGCGCTGAACCGCGTTTATACCGAGTTTTATTACAGCCAGGGATATGATTTTCAGATCACGAACCTCACCGCCTTTGATCAGGCGTTTGTGGACGGAAGAAACTTTTTTGAAAACGTCTCGCGTATCGTGGATGAGATCTTTGATTCCTATATCCGCCGCATAGGTCGCGTGGAACCGCTCTTTGCCGCTTACTGCGACGGCATCCGGGTGAGCTGCAACGGTCTTTCCCAATGGGGGAGCGTTTCGCTGGCGGAAAACGGATTCTCGCCCATTGAGATCCTACGGAACTATTATGGGGGGAATATCGAAATTGTGACCAATGTTCCTGTACGAAGCACGGGCGGAAGCGCCCCGGAAATCCCTCTCCGGCGTGGCAGCGTCGGAAACGACGTACAACTTCTTCAGGTACGTCTGAACCGGATCTCTGCCAATTTCCCCGAAATACCGAAGATCTACCCGGTAAACGGAATCTTCAACGAAAACACCGAAAACGCCGTGCTCACTTTTCAACGGCTGTTCGGCCTTTCCGAAGATGGGGTGGTCGGGCCGAGCACGTGGTACTCCGTCCTCTACGTTTATAACGGCGTAAAACGCCTCAGCGACCTCAATTCCGAGGGGCTCCTGATCGAAGAGCTTCCCTCTCCTTATCCGAGCGTTCTGTCAGAGGGGGAGCAGGGAGTAGGGGTCAGGGTATTGCAATACTATCTGGACTATATCGCGCAGTTCATAAACACCGTCCCCTCCGTCACGATCGACGGGGATTTCGGTCCTGAGACGAGGGCTGCCGTCCTCGCGTTTCAGAGAGCCTACGGACTGACGCCGGACGGAATCGTTGGTCCCGAGACCTGGGATGTGCTCTACAACACCTATCTCGGCATGATCGCCTCGGTTCCGCCCGTCTATGTGGAAGGGCGTCCTCTCCCCTTTCCCGGGAACACCTTGACGCTCAACGATACCGGCGAGGACGTACGTCTGCTTCAGGAATATCTTTCTTTTATTGCGCAATACTATCCCGAAATCCCCGCGCCGAATCCCGACGGCGTGTTCGGCCCCGTAACCGAGGCAGCCGTGATCGCCTTTCAACGGATCTTTGCGCCGTCTCTCCCTGCGGGCGTGGTCGGCGCGGCCACATGGGATATCATCACGACGATTTACGAAGACCTCTATCTCGGAAGCCGGGTAAGCCCGGGACAATATCCGGGATATACCATCGGTTAGGAGGAATATGATGACCGTCAGCAATGAAAAAGATGCCATCCGGCAGATACAGACCTTTCTCTTAGAACTGCACTACAGCGAGGGCTATCTTCCCGCCGTGCATATCGACGGCACATACGGGGATCTGACCCGGGAGGCCGTCTCGCTCTTTCAGGAAAGAAACCGTCTCCCCGTGACAGGGAAAGTCGATTACGAAACCTGGACCGCTCTTTACCAAGCGTACAGCCTTGAACGCAAAGAAAGGATGGAAAAACAGCGGATTCCCCCGGACACCGCCTTCCCGGTCCGAACGGGCAACCGGGGAGAGGGAGTCCGGCTCCTGCAAAAAATGCTGAACGTATTGGCAGAACGTTATCATTTGCGCTTGCGCACCGACATAAACGGGATCTATACCTACGCCACCGCCGCACTCGTTTCGGGAATACAGAAGATCTACGACCTGCCGGAAAACGGAGAGGTAAACGCCGTCCTGTATGCCAAAATGCTCCGGGACTACGGATATCCCGACTGCATCCGATATGCCGATAACCCCAAAAAAGGCGGAGAGGAAAGCGAACCCGGCGAAAAGTGAGAGTGAATAGAGGAAAAAGATTGTGTCAAGAATAGGCGAAACGAACAAGAAGGAGAAAGGGCCTTGACGCAGAAATTTACCTCAAAGGCGCAATCCGCCCTGAAGCACGCGGCGGGCATCGCTTCGGAACTCGGTCATACGTATATAGGAACCGAGCATCTTCTCTTCGGCCTCTCGGCAGAACGGGAGGGCGTTGCCGCCCGGGTATTGGACGGTGCCGGGGTCCATCCCGAAAAAATACGGGATGCGGCCTCGCGTTTTACCGGCATCGGCCATCAGACTTTCCCCGGAGCAGCGGATATGACCCCGCGCCTGCGGAAGCTGCTCCGGGAAAGCGGTCAGCTCCCCGGCGCTTCCACCCTCGGTCTCATCGGGACCGAGCATCTTCTGCTCGCCTTGCTCCGAATGCGCGACTGCGTTGCCGTAAAACTTCTTTCCTCCCTCGGCGTGCAGTGCGATGAAATGCGGTCGGACCTGGAGGAGATTCTCGACAGCACGCAAAAAGAAAAGAGCAAAAAATGCAATCATCAGATTGCCGAAATATGCCCCGTACTGCAAGGATTCGGGCGCGACATGACCGCCATGGCGGCCGAAGGAAGACTCGATCCCGTCATCGGTCGGGAAGAGGAGATCGCCCGTGTGATCCGGGTACTCTCCCGCCGGCAGAAAAACAATCCCTGCCTCGTGGGAGAACCCGGGGTCGGAAAGACCGCCGTAGTGGAAGGCCTGGCAGATCGGATCGTGCGGGAGCAGGTGCCGCCTCCCCTGCGGGGCAAGTTCATATTCAGCCTGGATCTCAGCTCCATGATCGCCGGGGCGAAATACCGGGGAGAATTTGAAGAACGGATGAAGAACATGGTGGAGCAACTCCGTACAACGCCCGAGATCATCCTGTTTATCGATGAGATCCACACCATCGTCGGAGCCGGAGCGGCCGAAGGCGCGATTGATGCCGCCAACATTCTGAAACCCGCCATGTCGCGTGGTGAAATTCATGTTATCGGCGCAACCACGGCCGAGGAATATCGAAAGCATATTGAAAAAGATGCCGCCCTCGAGCGACGCTTCCAACCGATCACGGTCGAAGAGCCGTCGCACGAGCAAACGCGGGCGATCCTCTCCGGCCTGCGGGATCGTTACGAAGCACACCACGGGCTGAAGATCTCCGAAGACGCCATGGATGCCGCCATCCTGCTTTCCGAACGCTATATCCCCGACCGCTACCTGCCGGATAAAGCTCTCGACCTTCTCGACGAGGCGGCGGCCGGACTGCGCCTCCAGAACCTGGAGGGAGACAAGGCGCGCCGTTCCATGGAAAAAATGCGCCGGGAGTTGGAAGAAAAAAAGGAAAAAGCCGTACTCTCACAAGATTATGAGAAGGCGGGAGAATTGCGCGATAAGATTGCAAATATTGATGTAAAAATCGAAAAAGAAAACGTCAAGAAAGAGAGTGAAGGCAGTCGCACCGTGACCGCCGAACGCATCGCCATGACGCTTTCGGAAATGACAGGAATCCCGGTCAGCACGCTCCGGGCAAAGGAAAAGGAAAAGCTGACAGAACTGGAAAAAGAGCTGTCCGCCCGCGTGATCGGACAGTCGGACGCCATCGCCGCCCTCTGTAGCGCCATACGCAGATCCAAAAGCGGGATCCGCGACCCCGGGCGGCCGATCGGCTCCTTTCTTTTTTTAGGTCCCACCGGGGTCGGAAAGACCGAACTGGCGAAGGCTTTGGCCGCTGCGCTTTTCGGCTCGGATGACGCGCTGATCCGCTTTGATATGTCGGAATATATGGAAAAAATCTCGGTCTCTCGTCTCCTCGGTTCTCCACCGGGATACGTCGGTTACGACGAGGGCGGGCAACTTGCCAAGCGGGTACGGCGGCATCCCTATTCCGTCGTTCTGTTCGATGAGATCGAAAAGGCGCACCCTGACATTTACAACATTCTCTTGCAGATCCTCGACGACGGGGTCCTGACCGATTCGGACGGGCGCACCGTCTCTTTCCGCAATACCATCCTCATCCTCACCTCCAACATCGGTGCCGGGCAGGAGGGGAAGGGGCGAACGCTCGGATTTTCCGAATGGGCACCTCAGGACGGCGATGGGGGGGACGCGCATGGAATGCCCGTGCTGAAAGAATATTTCCGACCCGAACTCATCAACCGGATCGACGAGATCATCGGTTTTCGGCGGCTCGGAAAGGGAGAGCTTGAGCAGATCGCAAAACTCCTGCTCGCCGAAACGGCCGACCGCCTTTCGGAACAGGGGATCGCCGTCAATTTCTCGAAAGAGGTTGCCACTTATCTGGTGAACGAGGGATACTCCCCGGCTTTCGGCGCACGCGCCCTCCGTCGGACCCTTTCCAAAAAGATCGGGAACCGCCTCTCCGAGATCATTCTGGAAAAAGCTCCGGGTAAAGAAGAAGAGATCGAGGTGACCGTGCAAGACGGCGTACCCGGATTCAACGTGCGGAAAAAGCAAGCCGCCCCCATCGCATGACCCGTCACGCGGCAAAAGCAGCTTCTGCGTAACAAAAAGTACCCCGCATAGCCAAGCTTTCCGCGACACTTTTTGCCTCTTTCCCCCACTTCAACCCCATGTTTATAAATAAAATAATATTATTTCAAAATATCCCTTGACAAGCAGCCTCGGGCAGTGGTATACTGTATTCACCTCTGTCAGAGGCTTTTTTGTTGTGCCGGGAAGGGACCGTCCCGGCGTGCTCCTCTGTCCTGAGGGAGGTACAGGCCCGTCAGGGTCGCATGGGGTAACGCCCAAATTCAATAGGAGGTGCCGATATGAGAGACAAGATCACATTGTGCTGCACGGAATGCAAGCAGAGAAACTATGATACCACGAAAAACAAAAAAAACAATCCCGACAGACTTGAGATGAACAAGTTCTGCCCCTTCTGCCGCAAGCACACCCTGCATCGTGAAAGCAAGTAAAGGAGGAATGAACGATGGCCGATATGGAAAACAGCAATGAGCTGAACCAGCAGGATCTTCCCAAAAGCCCGGAAACCGCGGAAGAAACCGCCGGAACATCTGTCCCCTCTAAACCCGCAAAGCAGAAGAAAAAGAACGGAAAGCCGAATTTCTTTGTTCGTCTTGGGAAACGCATCGCCAAGTTCTGGCGCGATTTCATGAGCGAGCGGAAAAAGATCGTCTGGATGTCCTGGAAGAACGTCTGCCGCAGCGCCGCGGTCGTTATCGTACTCGTGGCGATACTCAGCGTGCTTCTTCTCGGCATTGACACGGCTTTCAGCGCTTTCTTTGCCTGGTTGGCAAAACTGATCTGAGTAGGGTATCGGAATGAGTGATATCAATGAAATGAACCTCGGTCCCAGATGGTATGTCGCCCATACCTATTCGGGTTATGAAAACAAGGTCAAGCTCAGCATTGAGCAAATCGTGAAGAACAGAGGCCTCGGTCACCTGATCTTTGACGTGCTCGTCCCCACGGAAAAGGGGATCGTCACCAATGATAAGGGTGAGCAGAAGGAAGTGGAAACCAAACTTCTCCCCGCCTACGTTCTCATTCACATGGTCATGAATGACGAGAGCTGGCACGTCGTCCGCAACATTACGGGTGTCACCGGCTTCGTCGGCCCCGGATCGCGTCCCGTCCCCCTGACGGATGCAGAACTGAAGAACCTTCGCATCGAGTCCAAGCCACAGGAATTCGCCTTCAAGATCGGCGACAAGATCTCAGTGGTCTCGGGTGCTTTCGAGGGATACTGCGGTGTTTTGCAGGAGATCAGCGAGGACAAAAAGCAACTGACCCTGCTCGTTTCTACCGAGCGCAGGGATATTGCTGTTATGATTGACACGCAGGACGCACGTCTTGCAGAGTAAGGGGCAATGCCCCGTCCGCCTTCAGCGGATATCTTGTGGGAGGGAGAAAATAAACTTTATTCTCCCGTATTTTCACCACATTTCGGAGGATTAGTATTATGGCTAAGAAAATTACCGGTTATATCAAACTTCAGCTTCCCGCCGGAAAAGCTACGCCTCAGCCGCCCGTAGGTCCTGCCCTCGGTCAGTACGGCGTTTCGATCCCGAACTTCACCAAGGAGTTCAACGAAAGAACCAAGAACGATATGGGGCTTATCATCCCTGTCGTGATCACGGTGTATGCCGACCGTTCCTTCACCTTCATCACCAAGACGCCGCCCGCCGCCGTCCTGCTGAAGAAGGCCTGCAATATTGAGACCGCTTCCGCCTGCCCGAATAAGGACAAGGTCGCAACGATCACCAAAGAGCAGGTCCGCAAGATCGCCGAAACCAAGATGCCCGACCTGAACGCCGGTTCCATTGAGGCCGCCATGAGCATGGTTGCCGGAACTGCCCGCAGCATGGGTATTACCGTGGTTGACTGAGTAAGGAGGAAAGAACAATGGCTAACGGAAAGAAATATGTTGACAGCGCGAAGCTGATCGAAAAATCCAAGCTCTATGACAGTGCCGAGGCACTGGAACTTGTCGTCAAAACCGCAAAAGCGAAATTTGATGAGACCATTGAGATCAACGTCCGTCTCGGCGTTGACTCCCGCCATGCCGACCAGCAGGTCCGCGGCGCGATCGTCCTCCCGAACGGAACCGGCAAGACCGTCCGTACCCTCGTCTTTGCTCGCGGTGAAGCCGCCAAGGCCGCCGAGGCCGCCGGTGCCGATTACGTCGGTGCAGACGAATACGTGAAGAAGATCACCGGTGAAAACTGGTTTGAATTTGACGTGGTCATTGCCACGCCGGACATGATGGGCGTCATCGGCCGTCTCGGTAAAGTCCTCGGTCCTAAGGGCCTCATGCCGAACCCGAAGGCCGGAACCGTTACCCCGGACGTTGCCCGCGCGGTAAAAGAAGCCAAAGCCGGTAAGATCGAATACCGTCTTGACAAGACCAACATCATCCACTGCCCGATCGGCAAGGCTTCCTTCGGTGCCGAGAAGCTCCTTGAGAACTTTAACGCGCTGATGGGTGCGATCATCAAAGCGAAGCCGGCCAGCGCCAAAGGTCAGTACATCAAGAGCTGCGTTCTCGCCGCCACGATGGGCCCCGGCGTCAAGGTCAATTACGCCAAACTCGGCTGAGCCGATCCTGAATCAAACCTGACAAAAAGGGGCTGAGTCAAATTTGGGAATTAATTCCAAATAACTGGCACCTTGCATAAAGAAACACTCGTTATTCCAAAAGAACGGCGAGTGTTTTTGTTAATCCATAACATAAGGCTGAGCCAAAAAATCAATTTGACT
>CASDOQ010000054.1 GCA_949282345.1 uncultured bacterium
CCGAACGATGTTTGCCCTTACGGGCAAGTGATGTCGGCTTCGCCTAATGATGTAGCCTACGGCAATGATGTTGTGCCTTCGGCACAGTGGGCAAACATCACATCATTGCGACCAACGGGAGCAACATCATTACGAACGAAGTGAGTACCATCACTTTTGCGTAAGCAAAAACATCACTCCTTTACCACCCAAAAATAAAACATAGTATAACATAGTATAACACACACTACCTTGCAGGCAAGGTAGTGTGCAAAAGGGACGAGAAAATCTCGTCCCTTTTGATATTGATGAAAAACTGCTTTACGGTAGGTACCCCTACGCCGTCTTTTTTATGGTGGACTAACTTGAGAACTATCCGAACCAATGTAATTTTCACTTTTTAACTCTTCACTTACCTATTACTTTAAAATTCTCGGGAGCGTTTTTAGTGAAAAGTGAAGAGTGAAGAGGTAATAAGTAAAAATTCTCGGGAACTTTGTTCCCGAGAATTTTTGGTGGAGCATAGGGGATTCGAACCCCTGACCTCAACACTGCCAGTGTTGCGCGCTCCCAGCTGCGCTAATGCCCCGTTGTGAGGAAGAAAGGAATCTGAATAAAAGGGAATGGTGGGCCATCAAGGGCTCGAACCTTGGACCAACCGGTTATGAGCCGGTAGCTCTAACCAACTGAGCTAATGGCCCTTGTTGCGTACTCGATTATTATACCAATAAAATGTAAACGAATATAGCATATAATATGTATAAATTGTTAAAAGGAAGAGCGCGGGAAGAAAAGAGGCGCATGGGGGAGCAGTCGGTTTTTGTGCGGAGGAAAAACCCGTCTTTCTCCTTTCCGGCAGGCAAAAAACGCGCTTTTTCGGAGATTGAAAAAACGATCTTCGGCAGGGAAAGAAAGAGCGGCGCGGGGGCTTTGGAAGGGGAAAGAAAGAGCGGCGCGGGGTCTTTGGAAGGGGAAAGAAAGAGCGGCGCGGCGGCGGGATCTTTGGAAGGGAAAGAAGGGGGGCGCGATTTTGGGCGGGGGGATTTTGGGGTGGCCGCCCCCGATGCTTTTGCGGGAGCTTGCGGGGTGCACGCCTTTCCGGCTTGTGGGGTGCGCGCTTTCCGGGCTTGTGGGGTGCACGCCTTCCGGGCTTGTGAGCGGCGCGGGGGCTTTGGAAGGGGAAAGAAAGAGCGGCGCGGCGCGGGGGCTTTGGAAGGGGAAAGAAAGGGTGGCGCGATTTTGGGCGGGGGTGATTTTGGGGTGGCCGCCCCCGATGTTTTTGCGGGGGGCGGTGAAGCCGATCCTATTGAAGAAAACAGCTTTTTCTTGCCGGGGCGCGCCGCCCGGTTGGGCGCAGGCTTTCTCGGCTTCCGGGCAGAAGCCGGGGAAATCTCTCCGAGGGAGCGGTTTCCCGTGTTTGCAAGGCAGTTTCGGTTCTTTCTCTGAAAGGCGGTTGCTTTCGGGGCGTATCCCGCCTCGGAAAAGCGACTTTTGCGACCGGCTTTCCCCGCAGAGAGAGGACGGGCTTATTTCGCTTTGAAAAGCGGCTTCTTTTGGGAGGGACTCTTTTTCACGGCGGTTTTCTTCCGGGTGGCGGGGGCTTTGCCGGATGATCGGGCGGCGGGGGCTTTTGCGGGCGAAGCGCCGGCAGGTTCGGGATCCGATCCGATCGGGGCGGGCGACGCGCCGCTTGCGGTGACGGGAAGAGTAGAGCGCCCGGGGAGAACCGGCTGCTTTTTCGCCGGGGCCGTCTTGCCCGGAGAGGATTTCCTGGGGGCGGACTTTCCCGCTTCGGCAGACTTTCCCGCTTCGGCAGACTTTCCCGTTTCGGCAGACTTTCCGGCGGAGGACGCGTCGGCTTTTACCGGACGTTTGCTCGCGGCGAGTGCCGCAGCCGCCGCGCGGACCGTCTTTTGGGCTGGCTTTTCGGAGGGGGTATCTGTTTCCGCGGTCTTTTTGTCTTTGCGGACGGCAAGGGTTTTCGAGGACGTATCGACGGCTCTTGCTGTCTTTTGGGCTGGCTTTTTTTCTCCCGGGAAAAGGAGACCGGTCAGTGAGGAGAGCATACGGACGGTCGCCGCCAACGGGTCTTTCGGGCGGGGAACATTTTGTACAGTATTATTTACTATTTCTTCTTTTTCCGATCCTTCCGGCCTCTTTTTTTCGGTTGGGGAGAGCGTATCGGCCGTTACCGCGGTGACGGACTCCCCGGAAATTCCCGCGTCGGGATCCTGTTTCCGCCCGCGACCCGACTCCGCTTTCCCGTCGGGCGCAGATCCGGGGGAGGACGCTTTGTTCGCCGGAAGGCCGGCGGGATCGCCTGGGGGGCCTCCTGCGGGGAGGAGCATAGCGTGCGGGGGAGGCGTTTTCCCCGTGCTGACCCGCAGGACGGGTTCCCACGCCGCGCGGACGCGGTAGGCAAACCATTCGCGCTCAAGCTGACCGCGTAGCACACCGGCCAGCAGTTCTCCGAAGCGAACCGAAAACGAGATGTTTTCGATCAGATCGTCTAAGATCCCCATGCCGGGCTGCTCCGAGAGGGCGAGGGTCGGGGAGGCCTCGTCGTAATAGAGTTTCATCCGGCGGGAAGAAGGGAGTTCCGGGAAAACAAAATCAAGTTTTAAGAGCGGGATCCCTTCGGTATCGCGGCAGAATTCTCCGCCCACGCGCACAAGATACCTCTCTCCCCGGATGCGGATGCGGTTCTCCTCGTAGTAGCCGAAGCCGACGTGCATCCGATAGGTCTCCTCCCCCTCGCAAAGACGTAGGCAGAGCGTATCGCCCATCCGATGAAAGGACAGGGAAGTGATTCCTTTGCCGAGGCTGTTCTGCATGATGGCGACGAAAGAAGGAAGAAGCCCGAGATTGTTTTCCTCCGTGAGGAAGGTCTTTCCCGATACGGCCGATATCTCGGGCGGCAGGGTTTCCCCCCGGGGGGGAACCTGTGAAACGAAGGCGCGGTCACGGAAAAATCCTCTGACGCGGGCGTTCAGCGTGCGTTGCGCTTCGGCCGAGGGCAGAGCGGTCTTGGCGGGGAACGGACGGCAGAAAAAGCGGTTGATCAGCGGGATCAGATGACCGCGCTGGAAAAGTTCGCAGTTTCCGGCATTGCAGGCCAGCACGATGTCGTTCTCCGGGCAGATCCAGACGTTTTGCCCGAGCATTCCGTTTAAGAGGAACGAGCGGCCGTCACGCGCGACCCAAAGCTGGTATCCGTAATTATAGCCCCCCGTTGCTTCGGGCGTTTCGATATGACAGCGGCACATCTCGTCGATCCATGTTTCGGAAAGCAGGCGACGGCCGTTCCAGGTCCCGCGCCCGAGGATCAGTTCCCCGATCTTCAGGATATCGGTGGTGGCAATATAGAGACCCCAGCCGCCCTTGGTGTATCCGTCCGGGCTGTGTTCCCAGAAGATATCCCCGATGCCGAGAGGGTCAAAAAGCCGGGGGCGCAGATATTCGCCGAGGTCGCTCTCGGTGATGCGTTCGGCAATCGCGGCCAGCAGATAGGTGTTCATGCTGTTATACAGGAAGGCTGTCCCGGGACGGAAGTTGACGGTCGACTCAAAAAACGCGCGGAGCCAGCTTTTCTCGGTGATCGAGCCGGCTTCGTTGAAGGCGACTCCGGCCGACATCGAAAGAAGATGGCGCACGGTGATGCGGCGCATACGCGAACCGAGAATGGCAGGGCAGTACTCCGGGAAGAAGGTATACGCCGGCGTGTCAAGGTCGACCTTTCCTTCATCGGACAGAAAACCGAAGGTCAGCGCCACAATCGTCTTGGCCATCGAATGGGTCAGGTGCGGGACGGCGGCGTCGTATCCCGGCGCAGAGAGCACGAGGAGCGGCTTTTCACGGCGCGAAAGTACCAACGCGTGCAGATTCACGGTGCGGTCGGCTTCGAGCGCATCGATGAACTGGCAAAGATAGCGGGAGGAGATACCGAGCCGCTCCGGCAGAACGGTGGTGATCGGATCGGCTTTCGTCGGGATCCGGATCTTTTGTGGATAGTAGGGGATCTGCTCTGCGTGCTTGCTCTCCCGGATATAAAGCCGGAAGAGAAGCGAGAGCGTGCGGCGTTGCATACGGATATTCACGGTCGTCTCTCCTTTATAAACTTTATGATCGAAAAGATCTTTTCCTGTATTGTACCATGCGCGTTGCCCGAATACAAGTGGAGAGAGAATAAAATTCCCGGGATCGGAAAGGATATCCCGAAGGACGCCGGCTGCCCGCACTCCCGCGCTTTCGGCAGAAGATTTGCGTTTCCGGCGCGCCAGCAAGACTCACACGTGCCCGAAAAGAGTCTTTTCCCCGGCGCGGGACGGGAAGTGCCCGGCAGGGACCTGCGGCGCTTTCCGAAGTCCATGGAAGATGTCGGTATACATCCGTATACATATAAAAAGAGGGCCGCCTCAGGCGGGCGGCTCCTCATTTTGTCTATCTTTTTCTTGCGGTCCTTTTTTATTACGCTGGAGGACAAAGGTCAGAATAATACCCACAACAATCGGCAGATAGAACGTCAGAAATCTCCAGATAAAGGTGGAGATGGCAACCAGCGAGCCGTCATTGTATATGTAGGAGAAGTATCCTACATAACTCCCTTCCGCCGCCCCCATGGCCCCGGGCATCGGCATGAAGGCGGAGATGAGATAGACGAACGCCTGACAGGAGATCACGGTCAAAAAGTCGTGTTCCCCCAGTCCGAAGCCCCGGTATATCACGTAGGAAACCGAGAAATACACGGTAAGCTCCAGCGCTGTCGCAATGATGACTTTCGTGAGCATCCATGGCTCCCGTAAAACGAACTTCATGTTGTTGAACGAGGCGTCCATGGAGGACTCTATCGATTCGCAGGTCTTCTGAGGATCCTTGACAAGATGGATCCTGCCGAGCAGATGAACAACTTTACTGATGACCTTCAGCGTCCAGTTCTTGCAGAACGAGATGAGAAGGAGAAAGACGATAAAAGCAGAACAGACGACAAATCCGATGATGGCCAGCACCATGAGTGCGGCGAGTTCCCCGGTGGTAAACATCGAAAACCGGAGGATCAGCATCACGAGGCAGTAAATCGTCTCGGCAACGTGGTAGAGGATCAGACGCGACATCAGGACCGAGACCGATGCAGATGCGGGGACGCCATAGTAGCTCATGTAATAGGCCTGCATCGGCTGCCCCCCAGTGGCAAAGGGGGTAATGCAGTTGAAATATTGGCCTATCACCGTGGTGAGGAAGGTGTGACGAAATTTCTGTTTCGGGCAGATCTTCTTCAGAATGATATGCGTGGAAAGCGCTTCAAAAAACCAATAAACGAGCATCAGAAGAAGCGCGAGAAGCAAGAAGGGAAACTGTATCCGCGAAAGCGCGGTCAGCAGATCATTCGTTTCACCGAGGCAGAAAAGGTACACCATCATCAACGCAAAAGCAAATCCGCAAAAGATCAGATTGAGTTTGGTTGATTTTTTCATAACAGGCGAACGAGCGCAGATCCCTCCTTTCGGTCGTGATTTCCCCCTTATGCAGGGGAAAGAAAAGGAAACAGAACATCAGCAGTATATCATATTTTTTCGGGTTTGTAAAGAGGCACGGAGAAAAAAACGGCGGCGCCTTCCGCCGTGCGACTGCCGCGTGCGGATACAGAGGGGGGAGATGGCGGGACAAAGACGGGGTTTTTGACAGATCCCGCGGGCAGACGGCGGGGCTTTCCATCGGTGCCTCCCCGGCGGCGGGAGCCGACTTTTCCGTCAGAGGGCGCGGGCGGGGTCTTTCTTCAGAGCAGGGTCTCGCAGTTCCGAAGAGCCTCTTCCGCGATCAGATGGGCGCAGTCGCGCACGGTGGTGTTGTTTTCAACGCTCGCGTCGCAGAAGGCCGCGTATTGCGGGAGGCGTTCCCGCCACAGGCGTCCGGCATCGGGGTCGTCTGCAGGACCCGGGGCACGCAGGAGGAGAAAAATCAGCCCGTTTTGCCGGAGAGGCAGACGGTTTTTGGGGAAGAGCGCCGTCTCGCCGCGCGTGGCGACGACGAGGCCGCGTTCCGCTCCGATCCGCCAAAGAAGCCGCGTTTCGGCTTCCCGCAGGGCGTCGTCGCCGTGCTGCGCGGCGTAGGCGGCGGGAAAGACCCCCAGTTCTTCGGTCAGTTGATCCTCAACGCTGATAAATTCTTTCCCGAGCAATTCCGCGATCTTTTTTCCGACAGTGCGCTTTCCGCACCCCGGCATCCCGGTCAGAACGATATTACAGTTTTCTTCGGCGGCGCGGCGGCATTGGGCGGGGATCAGCGCGGGGTCGGGACGGCGTCCGGTCAAGAGCGCGGAGGCGACTTCGGTCTGCGCGGCGAGCAGTCCCACCCCGCCGAAGGAGGCGATGCCAAGCGCCTCGGCCGCCTGCCGCAGGGGCGTGCGGAACGGGAGGCTGACAGTATCAAAGACGGCACCGAGAGCCGGGAAAAGCGAAAGGTCGATCGCAGCGGCTTCTTCCGGGGGGAGCGTGCTGACGAGGAGCGTGACCTCGGAGAGGCCGGGGAGCTTTGGCGTGACGGACGCGGCGGACGGAAGCGAGAGAACCGAGGCCGCGCCGGCATCCCGGAGGGCGATCCGGGCGGCGGGTGCCGGAGAGTCTTCTCCCAGCAACAGCGCGTGAGATCCGTGCAACGGGAGGCCGGCGCGGTGCGTGGCCGAGAGAAATGCGGCGTAGCCGGTATCGTAGCCGACTGTTCCGTCCTTTTCGCGGAGGACGGTGTCGGCCGCGCCGGAACGGGCGGCCGTCGGGTCGAGACGCGTGCAGAGCGCGGCGGCTTCCCGCGTGTGGGAGGCCTCGACGCACGCGGCGTCAAAATCGCCGTGCGCGAAATACGCTGCCAGTTCTTCCGGGGGGACATCCTCTGCAAGACAGACGTAGCGATGATAGGCGGCGTGCAGCGACAAAGAAAGTCCCCGCCCGGCCGGATGAGAGAGGAATTTTACAAGCATAAAAACTTCCTACGGGCACAGAAGACCCGATAAAATGCAATGTTATATTTACAAAAAGTCGTTCCAAGAGACGGCAAAACGAAAAGCGTGGGGCGGCCGCAGGGGCGCACGGCGCCGCCGCTTGCAGAGCGAAGGATCCTCTGCGGTCAGAGCGAAGGTCCGGCGGCGGTGAAAAACCGGTAGGCTTCGGCGACCGGGATGGCGCGCACCTCACATACGCCGGGACGGAGGGGAAGGATCAGGGTCACGTCGCCTTCTTTGGCCTTTTTGTCTTTGATGAGACGGGTGAGGAGACGCTTTATCGGATAGGGGGAGGCCGTGGGGAGACCGTTCTTTCTGAGGAGAAGGTCGAATTTTTTCGAGAGGAGACCTTCGCAGATCCCGGCACGCGCCGCCGCGCGCGTCACCTCGGCCATCCCGATGGCAACGGCGTATCCGTGCGGGATCCGCCAGCGGGAGGTCGTTTCGAGGGCATCGGACAGCGTGTGACCGAATTGCAGGAGGCGACGGTCTCCGCGGCCGTCTGTGAGATCCTCAAATATTTTCAGTTTTTCTTCAATGCAACGGGGAACGAGTGCACCGAGATCCGGCGCCCCGCTTTCTTCGGTCAAAGAATCAAAGAGCGCGCGGTCGGCGATCATGGCGTGCCGGATCAGTTCGGCCATGCCGCAGGCAAGCTGTTTTTTCGACAGGGTGGAAAGCAACGAGGGGTCGACGAGAACCAGTTCCGGCGCACGGAGCAGGCTGAGGCAGTCCTTCCGGGCGCCGAAGTTGACGGCGCATCCGACGGTCGCCACCCGGATCTGCGCGCCCAGTGTGGTGGGGCAGAGGACCGTGCGCAGACCGCCCCGGTAGAGCGCCGCCGCAAGAAGCCCGACATCCGCCACGACCTCGCCGCCGAGACAGAGCACGATATCCGATCCCTCCACGTCTTTTTTCGAAAAAAACGAGAGGACGGCACGCAGGGAGGCGGGATCCTTCCGGCGTTCGGTCGCCCGGAAGAGAAAGGGCATCGGCCGGTATCCCGCGGCGGTCAGGCTGTTGACGAGTGCGGGGCCGTGCAGCGAGAAAGTGCGCCGGTCCGAAAGGATGGCCACGCGGCAGTTTTTCCCGAATGCGGCCAGTTCGCCGCCCACCCGGTTGAGAAGACCGTCTTCTACGCGGATAGAGCGGTCGCCGCCGATATGCGTTAAAAATTCTTTCATTGTCCACCTCAATTTTATTGTATTTCGGTTTCGGATATGCAGACAGATCCGAGCGTCTTGATAGACCCGCCGTACCGTCGTTCCCGTCAGGGGCCGGCGGGCGGGAGAGAAATACGCCCAGGGGCGCGGAAGCGGAAAGCCCCGGCGAGGACTTTCCCGCGCGACTTTCTGTGCGTAGTATACCACAGAATCCGCGCGAAATCAATACGGGCGGAGAAAAAGGGGCGATCGGGCGGAGGAAAGAGAGGCCGGGCGGCGGAAAGGGGAGGCCGCGTGGAGGAAAGAGAGGCCGGGCGGAGGAAAGAGAGGCCGGGCGGAGAAAAAGGGGCGGTCGGGCGGAGGAAAGGGAGGCCGGGCGGAGGAAGGGAGGATGGGCGGAAAGAAGGGAGGCCGGGCGGAGAGAAGGGAGGCCGGGCGGAGGAAAGAGAGGCCGGGCGGAGAAAAAGGGGCGGTCGGGCGGAGGAATGGGAGGCCGGGCGGCGGAAGGGAGGCCGGACGGCGGAAGGGAGGCCGGGCGGCGGAAGGGAGGATGGGCGGAGGAAAGAGAGGCCGGGCGGAGGAAAGAGAGGCCGCGTGGAGAAAAGGGAGGCCGGACGGCGGAAGGGAGGCCGGGCCGCAAGGCCCCGGCCGTGTAAGAGGCGGCACGCTGGATGCCGGCGCGCCTTCCGGGGCAGATCACGCATGGAATATTGCACTCTTCGCAGGGGCCGGCATTTCGCATAGGTGGCGCCTTCCGGGGCAGATCACGCATGGAATATTGTAAGAATAGTACAAGAAACCCATCGGATTTTGTACATCTGCGCCCGGCGGTTTGACTTGACAAGAAGGCGGTTTTCCTGTACAATATAACCGTATAACTGCCCTCCGGCGGCGGTCGGCGTGTCTGCGGATAGATCATTCCTTCCGATTGCACGGCGCTTCCGCGGGGGACGGAGAGGCGGATCCCGGTGACCGGCCCGCCGATACGTATTTGCTAATCAAATCAGCATGATAAACGACAAAGGAGAATTGTTTATGAAAAAACGTATTGTATCCTTCCTCCTCCTGCTGGCGATCGTGGTGACGGCACTGCCGGTGTTCGCTTTGCCGGTACTGGCCGCAGAGGAAGAGGGAACCGGGGCCCCTGCCTACACGGCGGACGAATATAACGCCCTCTACGTGCAGGACGGGCTGAATTTTGCCATGGACTTCTTCCGTGCCAATTCCTATTGGAACGATAAGGTTGCCCTGCCGGGCATGGATCCCGAATTTAACGATATTGCCAACCGCGCCGTCCTCGGAAGCGACGGGGAAGGCAACCCGCTCTATATGTTCTACCATCCCTCCAAGGGCGTGTATATGGAGGGCGGTACGGTTTACACGACGACCGATTCGAGTGAGACGATGGACGGGTATAATAACGTCCCCTATACGACTGGCTATACGCCCGAGTTCACGACGGCGCACAATACTTTCCCCAACACCCTGCGTGACTTCATGGCCGATACCTATATATGGCGCAACACGCAGCCTTCGTACGTTTTCGCTTTCGCTTTTCCGGGTTTTGGCTACAACTCCTGGAACGACGCAACCGGTGAGAACCACGTGCCGGTCTTTACGTTGGAGGACGGGTATATTCTCCTGAAAAACGAAAACTGCACCGCCAACCGTAGCTCGTCCCTTACAAGCCTTCGGGATACCTCCGGCGCGACCACGGTGCAGATCGTGGAAGATCCCGGTCTGACGACGGTGGACGAGACGACCTGCAGCGGATACGATTTCGTGCTCCACGGCGTCTCGCTCCGCTTCAGCTCGATGACCGGCGGGATAGGCTTCACATCGGGCGGATACTCCGGTGTGAAGAGCAAGGTGGTG
>CASDOQ010000055.1 GCA_949282345.1 uncultured bacterium
CCGGATCGGGGCAAGCGCCCCTTCACGCCTTGCCCACGCGACCCCCGCGGCCCGCCTCTCCGTACCCCGCGGCCCGCCTCCCCGCACCACCGCGGCCCTTCACACCACCGCCACCCCGCACCACCGCGGCCTTCACACCCCGCCACCCCCTCCTTGCAAAAGGAAAATGCTTGCAAAGAGAGAGCCATGGCAAAAAAGAAAACGACCTGCCGGCCAAACGAGCCGCGGGTCGTTTTTCAAGAGGAAAGCCCACCGCCCGAAAACGCCTGCGGCGGGAGGAAAGCATAAAAAGAAGACCTGCCGACGGAAAACCGTCTGTGGCGGGAGGAAAGCATAAAAAGAAGACCTGCCGCCCGAAAACGTCTGCGGCGGGGAAAGGACGTAAAAAAGAAGTCCTGCCGACGGAAAACCGTCTGTGGCGAGGCGCACCGACGGCGCGCCCCCGATGGCTTACTTCCGTAAGTCGAGGGGGCAAGCCAAGGAGCAACGAAGCCAAGGGTCTTTTTTCAAGAGAGAGTCCTGCCGACGGAAAACCGTCTGTGGCGAGGGGAAGGACGTAAAAAAGAAGACCTGCCGACGGAAAACCGTCTGCGGCGGGGAAAGGACGTAAAAAAAGAAAATCCTGCCGACGGAAAACCGTCTGCGGCGGGGAAAGGACGTAAAAAAGAAGACCTGCCGACGAAAAACCGTCTGTGGCGAGGCACCGGCGGGCAAGGGGCACGATGGCGTAGTCATCTACGTCGAGTGCCCCGCGTCCCGGCGGTAACGAAGCCACAGGCGGTTTTCCTAAGGCAGGAACGAAGCCACGGGCGATTTTCCTAAGACAGGATGCGGATGAGGCCGACGGTGGCGTCATCATTTCGCGCCTGTTTCTCTTTTCCGTAGCCTTCGCGCATATCGGTGCGCGAACAGGCCTCTGCGATGATGCGGCGGGCAAGCGCGTCGAGGTCTTCCCCGCTTTCGCCGGCCAACAGGTTCATCAGCCAGACGGGATCCTCGCCCTCTTCGGCAAGCCCGTCCGAGAGCAGGACCACGATATCGCCCGGGCGCACTTCCACGTTGATCTGCTCGGCGTCAAGATTCTTCATCAACCCGATCGGCATGGTGCGCGCCCGCACGCGAAAAATGTCGCCGCCCCGCTTGATATAGGAGGGGGCCGCCCCGCTCTTCACAAAGGTCGCACTGCCGGTGAGCAGGTCGAAGGTCAGCATGTCTACGGAAGCCGAGCATTCGCGCTCCCGGGTACGGATCAGGTTGTTCAACATCCGCAGGGTGATCGTGCGGCCGTTCCCGGCGCGGAGCATCTTTTCGAGAAACGTGACCGACAACCCGGCCGTGCCGGCGGCCTCTTCCCCGCTCCCCATCCCGTCGCTGAGAACCGCGTAAAAGCAGTCCTCCTCGGTTTCAAAAAAGCGCACCCGGTCTCCCGACTCCTCAGCGGAACCGGGAACCGAACAGGAGGCGGTCTGCACGGCATACTGCCTCTGCCCGCGTAAGGTCAGGGTCCCGCCGCGTTCGGTCGCGGTAAATTCGGGTTCGCTCAGCCGGCAGCCGACTGCCGTTTCCGCCGCCGTATGCAGCGTTCCCGCCTCGCGCCGCAGGAGCGCCGCATCCCCGCTGCCGGCCGCCACGCGCCTCCGGCGTTCTCCGAAGACCGCTACCGCCGCCCCGGAAAGAGCGGTGTTCTGTAACGCCTGCCGCAGACGTAATTCGGCATCGGGATCCTCGGCGGTCTCCTTTCCGTCATCCCGGGCGGCCTCCTCAAGGATCTTGGCCAGCATGGCGTAGTCCAGCGAGAGAAATTCGTTCCTGTCCCCCCGGTAGCGGCTCATCCCGAGGTCGGCGCAGGCATCGCGGATCTCCTCCAGCACCGTATCGATCTTCGGACATCCGCTCCGCAGTTCCGCCGGCAGGTCGTCCCGCCCGATCACCCCGCTGGTGCGGAGCTTGTTGGCCAGCGCATAGACCGCCTTTTCGGCCACGCGCTCCCCGCGCTCCCAGCAGTATACGCGGTTCGAGCAACTGGCGCAGTGCCGGGCGCAGACCTTTTCGCATTCCACGAAATATTCGGCCGCCGCCGGGCGGCGGCTCTCATCCGAGAGGCGATAGAACTCGGCCGAGAGATCGGAAAAGGCGGCGCTCAGCCGACCGAGGCGGGTACTCGTCCCGGTATCCTGTCGGGCGGCCGCCTCGGTCGCTTCGCGGATACGGATCTCAAAGATCTCCTGCCCGGCGGGATCGGCCGCTGTGTGGAGCCGGAGAAGGAGCGGCCAGGAAAGCAGGGCGGTGACGGCCGCTTCGGGCGCCACCGAAAGGAAGCCCGAAAGCCCGCCGACATAGGCTGAAAACGCCGCGGCGGCCGACGCACCGAGCATAAGGGCGTAGATCGCCCCGTGCGGGAAGAGCGCGCCCGCCACAAGTCCGAGAAGCGCATATCCGGGGGCGTAGGTCACCCCGCCTGTCAGCCCGAGCAGAAGTCCGGCCGCCCCGGCGCGCAAAGAGCCGAAACGCCGCGCGATAAAGAAAACGGCAAAGATGATAAAGATCGTCCGTATCTCCAGTCCGAAAAGCGAAAAGCCGGTCAGGGCATAGCAAAAGACGAAAAGGAGCGAAAGGACCGACAGCGAGGCCAATGGAAAAGAGGTGCGGCGCAGGAGTTTTCCTCCCCTCTCCGGCAGGGTCGAAAAGAGATCCGCCACCCGGATGCGCGTTTCGTAGATCCCTGAAAACAGGAAGGTCAAAAGAGGCGGGCTGAGGAGGGCGGCCGCCGCAAAGAGGAGCGTGTAGGTCTGCACGCCGGCTACCAGGATCTCGTAGACCGCCAGTCCGAGGCCGACGAGACAGGCGGCGCTGACGCGCAGTTCGGGTCCCTCGGAAAAGAGAGTCTCGGTCTTCGGAATGATCCGCCGCTTTTCAAACGGCATCGAAAAGAAGAGCCGTAGTAAAAAAAGGAAGAGGAGCGACAGGAGGTAGACCGGCGCGGCACGACCGAGCGTCCCCATCCCGAAGGCCGCCCCGAGAAAGACCGGCACGGCCCGGCGGCGATGCGCCGCGCAATAGGCCAGCGCAAAGGGATAGACCCCGAAGGCGAGATGCGTGACGGCAAAGAGATATGAAATCCCGAAGGCCGCCACGTCGGTCAGGATCTCGGCGCCCGGATTCCTCCCCACCTCACATAACTCCGGGAAGAACTGCCGGCGCAGTCCTCCCCCCTCTCTCTTTTGCGGTTTCGTCATTTCTGCTTCCATCTTTTTTGTTCCTCCGTTTTTCGGTCTTTTTGTTTTCCTGTCTTTTTCTTTCTTTTTCTTCCCGGTTTTCGGCCGTGGCGGGCTTTTCTCCCGGCTTTCCCGCGCGCCCTTGCGGGCTTTGTCCCTCCACGCCGTTTTTTCTTATTGTACCGTACCCGGCACGTGGAAAATGTCGCTTCCCCGGGCAGAAAGAAAATTTTTTATGACGGACTTTCTCAAAAGAAGGCGAACCGGGGAAAAGCGCGGAGAAGTCTCGCAAAAAAGTCAGGAAAAATCAAGATCGGAACAGGCCGAAAACCGGGAAGAAAAAGAAAAAGCCGCCTTGCAAAATGCCGTCGCTTGTGTTACAATATCTTTACAAGATCCTGCCCGGTCACTTCTGAACCGGGAGTGTCTTTCATATAGTAACGGTATACCGTTCCGCCGGGCAAAAGTCCCGCCGGATGCCGGGGATCGCCCCGGAGAGAGGCTTACCGTTATGAAAAAACCTTTTTTCTTTCTTGCATTCTTTTTTCTTGCGCTCTCCCTGCCGCTTGCCGGGTGCCGCCGGGAGCCGACCGTCTCCTTCCCTGCGGAGGTTTCCTTTCGCGCGGAGGGGACGCTCTTTCAGACCGAAGTCACGGCGGAGGCCGTGCTTTCCGCGACCGGGGAAAGCCGCCTGACCCTGCTGTCGCCCGAATCGCTGGCCGGCATGACCTTCCTCCGCCGCGAGGACGGCCGGGTCTTTGCCGTGCGGGACGGGCAGACGGTTCAACTTCCCGGTGGGCATCCCGTCTTTTCGCTCTTTGCCGAGCTCACGGGAGACCGAGCGACGCCGCCCTCTCCCGTCCGGGAAGGCGACGGTTGGCTTTTGCGCGAAAAAACGGTCGCCGGCACCTACGCCGCGCAGCTTTCGGAGGACGGGAGCCTCCTGTCGCTCTCGGGTCCCGACTTTTCCCTGCGCGTGACCGAGGTCTTGCCGTGACTGCGCGCGCCGTCCTGACGGTAGACCTTGCCGTTTTACAGGAAAACTACCGACTTCTTCTTTCGGCCCTCCGGGAAAAAGGAGATCCGTCCGCCCGGCTGATTGCCGTTCTGAAGGCCAACGCCTACGGGCACGGGGCGGCCGCGTGCGCCGCCGCGCTCTACGCTGCGGGAGCGCGTTCTTTCGCGGTCTCCTCGCTCGGGGAGGCCGAGGAACTGCGCCCCTTTACACCGGGAGCCGAGATCCTGATCCTCGGATACGTCCCGCCGGAGGATGCGGCCGAGGTTTCGCTTTTTGGTTTTTCCCTGAGCGTTCCCTCGCTCTCTTACGCCGCAGAACTTTCGCGCGCCGTCGGCGGGCGGCCGCTTTCGGTCGATATCAAACTGAACACGGGGATGAACCGAACGGGCTTTGCCCTCACCGGGGAAGCCCTCTCCGCCACGCTTTCCGAGATCCAGACGCTCGCCTCCCTACCCGGCCTGCGCGTGCACGGCATCTATTCGCATTTTGCCACGGCGGATAACGAGCGCGACAGCCTGTATGCCGAACAGCTCCTCCGTTTTCGCACCGCGCTTTCCCTGCTGGAAAAACGCGGGATCCGCGCCCCGGCGCATATCGGGGCCTCGGCTTCGCTTTTCCGGGACGGGGGCGGTGGTTTTCCTCTTTGCCGGGCGGGACTCTCGCTCTTCGGTTATCCGGCAACGCCGGCCGACGTGCCGCTCCCCGGGCTTGCCCCGGTTGCCGTCCTCGAGGCATCCCTCATCCAGTCCTTTCCCCTGCCGATCGGTGAGCGGGTCGGTTACGGCGGATCGTTCTCCTCCGAAAAGCCCGAGCGCGTGGGGATCCTTGCGCTCGGCTACGCGGACGGACTGCCGCGTTCGGCCACCGGGGCGTGCGTCTTTGCCGGCGATCGCGCTCTCCCTCTCGTCGGGCGG
Source organism: uncultured bacterium (assembly GCA_949282345.1). Lineage (GTDB taxonomy): Bacteria > Bacillota > Clostridia > Oscillospirales > CAG-272 > UBA1740. The sequence goes on from CASDOQ010000055.1 coordinate 5,148, forward strand.
GTATCGATGGACAGCGCCGCTTGTCTGCTCACTTCTCTGCCCGAGGGGCTCCGGCTCCCTACCCTGCGAATCTTCGGCAAAACGCCGGAAGAACTTTTCGCTCTTTCGGCACATTGCGGCACGATCCCCTACGAACTGCTTGCGCGACTCGGAAAAAGAATATACAGGAAGTATGTCTATGGAACAAACAGTAAACGGTCTCTTTCTCCTGAATAAGGAAGCAGGCATGACCTCCCAAACTGCCGTCACCCGGGTGAAACGCCTCTTCGGCGCGGAAAAAGCCGGGCACACCGGCACGCTCGACCCCGACGCCACCGGGGTCTTGCCGATCCTGCTCGGGCGGACGGTCAAAGCCAGCGAATACCTCCTCGGGAAAGACAAGATCTACCGGACCGTCATGCGCCTCGGCCTGACGAGCGACACCGAGGATATCGGCGGACAGATCCTCTCGCGCCATACCGGCGCGTTCCCGACGCAGGAGGCGGTCATCGCCGCCGCCGAGATCTTTCGCGGAGAGATCCGGCAGGTTCCGCCGATGTACAGCGCCCTCAAGCGCGGCGGGCAGAAGCTCGTCGATCTGGCGCGCCGCGGCATCACCGTGGAGCGCGAGCCGCGCACCGTGACGATCCGCCGCCTCTCGGTCACGCCGATCAGTGAGACCGATTACGCGCTCGACGTGACCTGTTCGGGCGGGACCTATATCCGCACGCTCTGCGCCTCGATCGGAGAACTGCTCGGTACCGGGGCGGTCATGGCTTCGCTCTGCCGCACCGGGGCGGCGGGTTTTGCCTTGCAGGATGCCGTCACGCTCTCTTTTCTGGAAGCTCTCCCGGAAGAGAAGCGTCTCTCGCTCCTCTTCCCGACCGAACGCCTCTTTGCCGCATATCCCCCCGTCACGCTTTCGCCCTTCTTTTCGCGCCTTGCCCGGAGCGGATGCGAACTCTACCTGAAAAAACTCGGCCTTTCTTTCCCGGTCGGGGCGCGGCTCCGGCTCTACGATGCGGCCGGCTTCTTTGCCCTCGGGGAAATCCGCGCATATCCCGACGGCCCCGCCGTCAAGGCCATTAAACAATTTTGATAAGTATTCTTTACAAAACGAACGAGAAAGGAGAACCGTATGGCAGTCACCTGGACTCCGGCGCAGACCGCCGCCATCCATACCCGCGACCGCACCCTACTGGTGAGCGCGGCGGCCGGCTCGGGAAAGACCGCGACCCTGACCGCGCGGATCCTTGCCTCGCTCCTTGACCCCTCCCATCCAGCCGACCTCTCCCGGATGCTGATCGTTACCTTTACCAAGGCCTCGGCCGCCGACGTACGCGAGAAGATCGCCGCCACCCTGCGGCGCGAAAGTTCGGCACAACCCGAGAACCGGCGCCTGTCCGAGGCGCTTTTGCTTCTCTCCTCGGCGCGCATTTCGACGATAGACGGTCTTTGCAACGAGATTTTGCACCGCCACGCCGAGGAAGCCGGGATCTCCTCCTTTCGCGTGGCCGACCCGACCGAGGGCGATCTTCTGGCCACCGGCATTCTGGAGGAACTGATCGAAGACTGCTACGCCGGCGCCGTGCCGGAGGTCGGCAGTTCGGCAGAGTTCTGCGCGTTTGCCGATTCTCTCCTCCCGCCGAGATCCGAACGCGATCTGACCGCCCTTTTTCTCTCGCTCTACCGCAGCCTCGAATCAACGCCCGAGGGGGTTGGGCGGCTCGCTGTCCTGACCCGAAAATGGCGTGAGAACGAGGATCTTCCTTTTTTTGATACGCCGATCGGACAGGCCGTCTTTTCGCACGCCGTCGCCTCGCTTGCCGATCTCCGCGACAAAATGCGGCGCGCGCTCGATGCGTTTCCGCCCTCCGGGGTCGATCTGAAACTTGAAAAAAAGAAGGAAGAAGCCCACCGCAAACGCCGCGCCTTTTTTCTGGCGGAGGCCGACTTCCTGACCGCCGCGGCCGCCTCCCGCACGCCCGAAGAACTTGCCTTTCGTCTTCGGGATTTTTCCCCCGGCCGCCTGCCCTCCTTCCGCTTCGAGCTGATGCCCGAGGTACAGGAAGCCAACAACCGCTGTGCCGAACTGCATATAACGCTGAAAAAGACGGTCTCCGACCTTCTCGGGAATTTTTTCTCGTACCGGACGGAGGATCTTGCCGCGCTCGGGCACGCCCACCGGGTTCTGAACGAACGCGCCGCCGCCTTTCTTGCGGTCTTTTCGGCCCGCTTCCGGGAACAGAAAGAGGCCCGCGGGATCTTGGAATTTTCGGATCTCGAGCGCATCACCTACCGCCTTCTCTGCGGGGAGGACGGCTCGCCGACCCCGCTGGCGCTTTCGCTCCGGGCAGAACTCGACGCCGTATATATCGATGAGTTTCAGGACGTCAACGCCCTGCAATACGCCATCTTTTCGACCCTTGCGCCCAAGGACGGGCTCTTTATGGTCGGGGACGTGAAGCAGAGCATTTACTCCTTCCGCCACGCCGACCCGCGCATTTTTGCCCGCCTGCGCGCGGCCTATCCGCCCCTGCAAGCAGGACTTCCCGGCGCGGCCTCGCTCTTTTTCTCCGAGAACTTCCGCTGTGACGCCCCGGTCGTTGAGTACGTGAATCGGGTCACGGGTTCGCTTTTCCGCCGGGTGGGGGGGACCGTGGCCTATACCGAGGAAGACGACCTCCGCCACGCCAAGACCGCCGCAGAGGGGAGTTTTCCCGTCAAGACGCTCCTCTTTACGCGGGGCGGGAAGGATGCGGCGGAGGAGGATACGGAGGCAGAGACCCCGGAGGATACCGCCTCCCAGGAAGCCGAGTGGGTGGCCGATGAGGTCATGCGCCTGCTGAACGGCGGGCGGCGGGCTGACGGTGAGCCGATCCGTCCCGGAGATATTGCCCTGCTCTTCCGATCGACTACGTCGATGCAGACCTTTGAAAAAGCCCTTTCCCGGCGCGTCCGGACGCTCTCCTCGGTGAGCGGGGACTTCTTCGAAAATCCCGAGGTGCTGCTGGCCCTCTCTCTCCTCAACACCGTGGACAACCCCCGCCGGGATATTCATTTGGCGGCGGTGCTCCGTTCGCCGGTCTTCGGCGTGAGTCTGGAAGAACTGATCTTTCTGCGGCGCGCATTTCCCGGGGTCTGTCTCTTTGACGCCCTGCAAGCCGCCACGGAAAGCGGCCGTTTTGAAAAGGGAAGACCCTTCCTCGATCTGCTTTCGCGCTGGCGGCGCGAGGCCGAGGGAGAACCGGTCGGTACGCTCCTGCTCTCGATCCTGCGGGACTGCGGTCTGCTCTGCCTGCACGGGGACGGGAGCGAGGAGGGACACAAGAGCCTCTTACTGCTCTATAACTACGCCCGCACCTTTGAATCCTCGGCATACCGGGGACTGTATAACTTCATTACTTATATCGGCCGCGTGATTGGGGAGGGACGCACGATCCTTCCCCCCGCCGCCCCGACCGGCGCCGCCGACGCCGTCCGCCTGATGACGGTCCATGCCTCCAAAGGACTCGAATTCCCGGTCTGCTTCCTTTGTGACGTCGGTCATCTCTTCAACCGAAACGATACGAAGACCCACCTGCTCTTCTCGCCGGAGTTCGGTCTTTCGACCCGCTTTCTCTGCAGGGATGGCTCTGCGCGCGCCGAAAATCCGGTGCGTTCCCTGCTGGCCGGAAAGATCAACCGGGATGCCGCGGAGGAAGAACTGCGCATTCTTTACGTGGCCCTGACGCGCGCCCGGGAGCGTCTTTACGTCACCGGGAGTCACCGCGACCCCGAAAAACTCCTCGAAAACAGCACCGTGGGAGTCGAAAACTTCAGCCGGGACGAACTGCTGCAGGCCGGGAGCTGGCTCCCGTGGATCACCACCGCCCTCCGGGGACGGCGCGATCTCATCACGCTGATTCCCCCGCCCGGTCAAGAAGCCGGATCCCCGGAGGCGAAAAGGCTTTCCGCAGCGACCGCTCTCCAAACGGGGGCAGGCACACGCGGCGCGGACTGCCGGGACACAACGCACATGGGAGCGACTGTCTCCGCAGGGGAGGACGCCTTTGCCGATCCCGGCGTTCCGGGTACGGCTCTGCCGGATGCGGCGCAAGAGCCGGGCGATCCCGCTTCCCTGCAACGCGAAGCCGCTCAGAAAAAAGAAGAAGAGGAAGCGCTCTATCGCCTCTTTCTTTCGCGCTTTCTTTTCCGCTACCCCGGCGAAGCGGTTGCCTCCCTGCCCGAAAAACTCTCGGTCTCCCGCCTCTGTCCCGCCCTGCTCGACGGGACGGAGGAGGTCACGCTCTTTTCTTCGGGGATCGACGGCGAAGAAACCGCCGCGCGGGGAGAGAACGACCCGATGGGAAGCCCGGCGGAGACCGGGGCGGGCGTCCTCCCCCCCTTCACGCCGTATATTCCCGCTTTTATCAGCCCCCGCGCCGAGGACGAGGCAGCCCTGCGCGGCACCGCCACCCACCTCTTCCTGCAATTCTGCGACCTGGAAAACCTCGAAAAAAAGGGGCCTGAAGCAGAACTCGAACGCCTCCGGGCAGAGGCTTTCCTGACCGAGGAGGAAGCGACGCGGGTACGCCTCGGGGAGATCGCGCTCTTCTGCCGCTCTGCGCTCTTTGCCCGGATGCGGAAGGCCGCGCGGATCCGGCGGGAACTGCGTTTTCACGTCTTTCTCCCCGCCGCCGCCTTTACGGCCGATGCAGAACGCCGTGCCGCCCTCGCCGGAGAAAAGATCCTCGTGCAGGGGGTCATCGACTGTATCCTCGAAGAGCCGGGGCGCGCCCCCGTCCTCATCGATTACAAGACCGACCGCCTCCCCGGAAAGATCCTCCGTGACCCCGCTGCCACACAGGCCTTCCTCTCGACCCGCCACCGGGAACAGCTTTCCTATTACGCCGCAGCCGTGGAAAAGATCTACGGTGTCCCGCCCGAGGAAACCCTCATCTATTCTCTCCCCCTCGGTGACACCGTCCGCCCCGATTTGCTCCCCCTGCTTTGATCTTCCCCGGTTCGCCGCCGCGCCCCGGGATCCGCCCTGCCCTTTTTCCGCTCTGCCGCCGCGCCCGCCCTGCCCTTTTTCGGTTCTCCGCCGCGCCCCCGGGATCTGCTCTTCCCCGCGATACCGTGTGCCGGGAATCCCGGGCGCACCAGCCAAGCCCCGGAAAAGCAACGCGCGGCGCAGGGCGGCCGAGCCCCCTGAAAAGCAAAGCACAAGCCGCTTTTCCCTTGTTTGACAAAAAAACTTTACAAAACGAAAAGAGGAGCCAACATGTCTGCGCATGATACCGACCCCCGTTACCGGCGCGCGCGCTACGCCTGTTATCTGACCAATCTCTCGATGGCGGCCACCGCCAATCTGCCGCCCCTGCTCTTTCTCACCTTCCGCGAGTCTTACGGCATTTCCTTCACTCTGCTCGGGCTGCTCATCCTCCTCAATTTCTGCACCCAGCTCGGGATGGATCTGCTCTTCTCCTTTTTCTCTTACCGTTTTGACGCCAAGCGCGCGCTCCGCCTCATGCCGGCCCTCTCCTTCTGCGGACTTGTGGTCTTTGCGGTTTTTCCGCCTCTCTTCCCGGCGGCGGCCTATCTGCCGCTCGTCCTCGGCACGATTCTCTTCTCGGCGGCCGGCGGACTGGCCGAGGTGCTCGTCAACCCCGTGATCGCCGCCATCCCGACCGACGACCCGGCGCGCGAGATCAGCCGCCTCCACTCGACCTATGCATGGGGGACGGTACTGGTCGTTCTTCTCAGCACGCTCTTCCTCACGCTCGTCGGGCGGGCGTACTGGTATCTTTTGGCGCTCTTTTGGTCAGCCGTCCCGCTTTTCACCTTTTTCCTCTTCCTCACGACGCGCCTGCCGAAAATCCAGACCGAGGAGGAAAAAACGAAAGCCGGAGGTTGCTTCTCCGGCGGGCGGCTTCTCTTTCTCTTTGTGGCCTGTATCTTCTGCGGCGGGGCGGCCGAATGCACGATGTCGCAATGGTGCTCGGGGTATCTTGAAGCCGCGCTCGGGATCCCGAAACTCTACGGCGATCTTTTCGGCATGGCGCTTTTTGCCGCAATGCTCGGCCTCGGCCGGACTCTCTACAGCCGCCGGGGAAAAAAGATCTTTCCGGTTCTTCTGCTCGGTATGGCGGCGGCCGCCGTCCTTTATCTGACCGCCGCCCTCTCCCCCCTGCCCGCCATCGGGCTGCTTGCCTGTGCGCTGACCGGGTTTGCCACCTCGATGCTCTGGCCGGGGAGCCTCCTCTATCTCGGAGAACACTCCCCGCGCACCGGGATCGCGGTCTATGCGCTGATGGCCGCCGGCGGGGACTGCGGGGCGGCCGTTGCGCCGCAACTCGTCGGGCTTTTGGCCGATACGGTAGCCGAAGCCCCCTTTGCCGCCCCGCTGGCCGAGCGGCTCTCGCTGACGGTCGGTCAACTTTCCCTGAAGGCCGGATTGCTTGCGGCCTCGCTCTTCCCGCTCTGCGGGATCGCGGTGCTCCTGCTTCTGCGCCGTAACCTCGCAAGGGCGGCCGTGACAAAAAAGGCGCAGGGCCACGAAAGCGCATAAACGGGGCGCGCGGCAGCTTCCAAAAAAGGCTTTTCCGAAGAGGTACGCCGTTTTCAAAGATTGCCGTGCTCTTCCGCACGAACCGCCGCGACCCTCCGCACGAACCGCCGCGACCTTCCCAAAGATCCGATCAAAAAACCGGGACATCGCAAAAACGTCCCGGTTCTCTTTGGTTTATGAGGTTTTTACAAGGGCCTTTTTCGGAGGCCTTTTTGTTTTGCGGCGGGTGGGACGCCGATCCGGCTCCCGGGCTCAGGTCCCGGGGGCGCGGTGGCGCATCCCGAACGGGGCGAGCGCGCGGATGACCGCGTCGACGGCGGGCTGTACCTCGGCTTTGGTGAGGGTGCGCTCGGGCGAAAGGAAGGAAAGGCGGAGCGTGACCGAAGCCGCGCCGTCCTTTTCGTAAATATCCAGCGTTTCGACCCGGTCAAGCAGTTCTCCGGCCGCCTTATGCGCCGCGTCGGTGACCTCGGAATAGACGAGGCTTTCGAGCGATGCGTCAAACGAGAGGTCGATGTCGATCCCCGGGAAGCGCGAAGCCTCACGATAAAGGATCGGGGCGGGCTCGACCGAAGCGAAAAGCCCCATATCGATCTCGGCAAAGGCGATGCCGGCCTTTTTGTCGATCGCCGCGCGCACCGTGGGATGCGGGACCGAAAGCCGGCCGCAGACCTGTCCACCGATCTCGACGTCAAAGGTGTTCACAGGATGTTCCCAGGCATGGCCGGGCTCTGCCGCGCGAAAGACGGCGGGACGGTGCTTCAGCGTTTCGGAAAGCGCGGCGATGATATCGCGCACGTGCAGGAACGCGGCTTCTTCGTCGGCGGTGCGGTCGTAGAACGAAAGACCGAGAACCTTGCGCTCGTCGCATTCCCCGTTTTCACGCAGACCGTGTACCACGCGCCCGATCTCAAACAGGCCGTATCGGTCGGCTTTCCCGCGGTTTTCGGAAAGGAAACGAAGCTGCGTCGGCGCCATGGAATTCCGCAGGATGGCGTGGTCGGGCGTCTGGGGGCTGATCACGCGCACGTTCTCCTCTGCCGTGATGCCGATCTCGCGGTATTTCGGCAGGTCGCACCAGATATAGGAATGCACCTCATGCATGGCAAAGCGGTTGACGAGCAGATCCTTGGCGCGCGCGTCATCGGAGGCCGAGCGTTCGCGCCGCACAGGTCGGAGTTCCCCGCGTGCGGTGAAGAGCGAGAAGTTATCATAGCCGTAGATCCTCGTGATCTCCTCGATCAGATCGGCACGGATCGTCACGTCCTTGGTCGCACGGAAGGAGGGGACGGTCACGGTAAAGCTGTTCCCGCTCCGCTCCACGTCAAAGCCGAGGCCGGTCAGGGTCTTATAGATCCGGTCGGCCGAAATGTCGATGCCGGTGTAGCGATCGACGTAGGCTTTGTCGATCGTCAGGGTCACGGTGGGATAGCGGTAGACGTAGACGTCGGTCACGGCGCTGACCACGCAGGCGCCCGGGTCGATGTCAAAGAGGAGAGACAGGAAGCGGCCCGTCGCCACCGGGCAAAGCTCGGGGTCGAGCATCTTCTCGTAGCGCATACTGGCGTCGGTGCGCAGACCGAGCCGGGCCGAGGTCTTGCGGATGCAGACCCCGTCAAAGCAGGCGCTCTCCAAAAGGAGCGAGGTCGTATCGTCCTCGATCTCGGAGGCAAGGCCGCCCATAATGCCCGCGATCGCCACCGGCTCACCGCCGGAGCAGATCAATAGCGTGTTTTCGTCGATCTTCCGATCCTGTCCGTCTAAGGTGCGGAACTCCGAAACCCCCTCGGGGCGCAGGACCTCCACGCGATCGACCCGCCGCAGATCAAAGGCGTGCATCGGCTGACCGAGTTCGAGCATGACGTAGTTCGTCAGGTCAGCCAGCAGGTTGATAGCGCGCGAGCCGCAGTAGAAGAGACGGATGCGCATATTCACGGGGCTTTGGTGCTGCCGGATATTTTCGACCTTGACCCCCACGTACCGATAGGCGTGCTCGGGATCGCGGATCGAGATCTCCACGGCCGGCAGGTCGCGGTAGGCTTCGGTGTCGGCCATCGGGACGGGACGCAGCTCTCTCCCCGTCATCGCGGCAAACTCCCGCGCGATGCCGTAATGCCCCCACAGGTCGGGGCGGTTGGTCAGCGATTTATTGTCGACTTCAAAGAGAATATCGTCGATATCATAGACAGATTTGAGGTCGGTGCCCGGGGCGATGGCGTCCGGGATATCGAAAAGCCCGGAGTTATCGGCACTGATACCGAGTTCGGCCTCGGAACAGCACATCCCGTGGGAAGGATAGCCGGCCACTACGGCGTCGCCGATCTCATGCCCCGAGACCCTGCCGCCGGCCGGAACGAAGGCCACCGTCATCCCCTCGCGCACGTTGGGCGCGCCGCAAACGCAGTCGACCAGCCCGCGCCCGGTATCGACCTTCAGGAGATGGAGTTTGGACGAGTTGGGATGCGGCGTGACCGAAGCGATCCGCGCGGCGATCACGCCGCAGGTGTCGGCTCCCTTCACGATAATATCCTCGACCTCGGCCGTGGAAAGGGTAAAGCGCCGGATGAGCGCGGTCTTATCTAAGCCGGAAAGATCCACGAAATCCCCGATCCAGTTCATCGAAAGCAACATTTTTCGGTCCTCCTTATTCGCTCACGAACTGTGAAAGCGCCGCAAGATCGCCCGAATTGAAGTCGCGGATATCTTTCACGCCGTATTTCATCATGGCCAGCCGCGTCAGCCCGAGGCCGAAAGCAAACCCGGTGTACTCCTCCGGGTCGATGCCGCCCTCGCGCAGAACGTTCGGGTGGATCATGCCGCAGGGGCATAGTTCCAGCCAGCCGCTGTTCTTGCAGGAGGGGCACCCCTTGCCGCCGCAGATGAGGCAGTTGATATCGAGTTCAAAGCCCGGCTCGGTGAACGGGAAGAACCCGGGGCGCAAGCGGACGTTGATCGGTTGGCGGAAGACCTCGCTCAGCATCGTCTTCATGAAATAGATCAGATTGGAGATCGAGATGTTTTTGTCGATCATCATGCCTTCCATCTGGAAGAAGGTGTTTTCATGGCAGGCGTCGGTTGCCTCGTTCCGGAAGCAACGGCCGGGGAAGATCGCGCGAAGCGGCACGCCGTACTTTTTCATGATGGCGTTCTGCGCCGCGGAGGTCTGGGTCTTGAGAAGCTGTCCGTTCTCTAAATAATAGGTATCCTGCATATCGCGGGCGGGATGGTGCTTCGGGATATTCAGCGACTCGAAGCACTGATAGTCGTTGACCACCTCAAAATAATCCTCCACCGTGAAGCCCATCCCGGTGAAGATCTCCTCGAGCTCGCGCTGGACGAGCGTGATCGGGTGATAAGACCCCTTTTCTTCCCGCCGCGGCAGGGTAGGATTGTAATGCTTGGCAGTGCGGATGGCGGCGGCCAAAGCCGCTTCGGAAAGGCGGCGGCCGGCCTCGGCCAGTCTCTTTTCCACCTCGTCACGGAAACTGTTGATTTCCTGTCCGGCTTCTTTTCTTTCTTCCCCGGGCAGATCCCGCAAGCTCTTCAAAAGGTCGGTGACGGCCCCCTTCTTTCCGAGGAAAAAGACGCGCATCTCCTCGAGCGCTTCGGGAACCGAAACAGCGGCAAGGCGCGCCTCAAAATCCTCGCGCAACGCCTGGATCTTGCTTTTCATACTCTTTCTTCCTTTCACCCCCGCCCGCAAGCGGGAATCGGTACAAAATATATACAAAAGACAGTATAGCAAAGATTTTTCTCCATTGCAAGAGAAAAGCTGTAAAATTCCTCTTTTTCATCGTTTCTCCGCTCGCCGCCGGCCTTTCTTCTCCCCGCCGCCGCTTCGACCCGCTCTTCTTCTCCCGCCCGCTCTTTTCTTTTTACCGCCTTTCTCTGCTTTCCCCGCTCTCCGCCGAGACCGCGCCCTCTGTTCTCGCTACGGCCGATCCTTTTCCCTCCCTCCGACTTGCCGGCCCTCCTCCCGCCGCTTCTTTTTCGCATTCGTTTCCCTCCCCCGCGCCTCTTTCGCGCGCCCCCATCGTCGTCCCTGCCCTCGTTTCCCACTCTCCCGCACGAACCCCGCGCCTCTTTCGCGCCTCTTTCGCGCGCCCCTCCCCGGCTTTCCCCTCTTTTCCGTCCCCTCCACAAAGGCTGTCCGAATTGACGGTTTTTTTGAAAGTTTCGGATTTTTTCTATAATTTTTCAGAATCTGCGTGCATTTCTTTTGTTTTTGTGATATAATGGGCAAAACAAGGATCGTCAAAAAAAGAGATCCGAAGGATCCCCGCAAAAGGAACCGGAAAGGATGCATCATGCCGGAAAATCTTGATTTCTACACCAGCCGTTATCTTACGCAGGCCTCCCCGAACCGCGACGGCATCCGCTGCACCCACCACCCGCTGTTGGGAGAGATTCGCCTGCATCTGCACGATTTTTACGAGATGGAACTGGTGACCGAAGGAACGATCCCGCAGAAGATCAACGGCGCACCGCTCGCCGGTACTTCCGGGGACTTCGTCCTGATGGATCTCCGTTCCACCCAGCGCATCCTGCGGCCCGAACCGTCCGCCCCCGGAAGACCCCCCATGCTCCTGACGCTCGGCATTTCGACCGCCGAGGCCGACCCTGCCGTTCTGCACCTGCTTTCCTCGCTCCGCCTGCCGCTTTCGGGTCATCTCTCTCTGGAAAAGACCAAAAAAGTCCTCCGGGTAGCCGAAGAACTTTCGGAAGCGATCGTCGGCTCCTCCCCCTACACGCGCGAAAAGATCTCGGCGCTGACGGTATTTTTGCTCTCCCTGCTGTGTGAAGAGGGTAAGCCGCTCGAAGCCGGCACGGAAGAAGCGCGCGGATATCACTATATCCGAGCGGCGCTCGTCTATCTGAACGAAAACTACCAGAATCCGATCTCACTCTCCGAACTGGCCGCCGCCATTCACATCTCCCCCTGCTACCTCTCCGACCTCTTTTCGCGGCTCGTGGGGTGCCGTTTTACAGAATATCTGACAACTTTCCGACTCAAAAAGGCGCGTAAGCTCCTGCGAGACGGAAACGCCTCGGTCGCGCGGATCTCCGCCGTCTGCGGCTTTACCACTCCCGCCAATTTCACCCGTACGCACCGGCGCGTGTACGGGATCTCCCCGACCGATTATCGGAAAAATATCGGGCAGGACAAAGCCCCGGACGAAAAAACCGAACGAAGCGGTGCGAAATCGTTTTCGTAAAGTGTGGAAGCGCTTGCTTTCATGCAAAACGCCTGCATCGGCGCCGCGCCCGGACAAAAGCCGAAGAGCCAAAAATCCGATAACAAGAAAGGGCTGTCCGGGACGCACTCTTCCGCATCCGGGCAGCCTTTTTTCATTTCTTGACGTTTCTTCCCGTCTGCGCGATCCACGCACCAGGCAGATTTCACAGCGAAACCATGCCGCTTTCCCGAAGCGAATTTTTCACTGAAAAAGGGCCGCTGTCTGCCCTTTTTCGCTTTCTTCGGTTCTTCAGTCTTCCGGGGTCTCGATGTCCTCTCGACTGATCACGCAGTATCCGTCGCGCCCGATCACGTAATGCCCGAGGAACTCTACCCCAACCCCTTCAAGCGCGCGGAGCACGGAAAGCGTGGCGTCCCTGTCCTCGCGTGAAACGGCGGCCGGCCCATCCGGATGATTATGCGCCAGAACGGCCGCCCCGGCATGAAGCGCAACTGCGCGTTCCGCCATCTTCCGCGGAGAAAAAGCGGCGGTATTGACCGTCCCGCCCGGCTGGCTCCAGCGACCGACGGCCTTTCTTTTTTTATCAAAAAAGAGCAAAAGCGGCTCTTCCTCGGATGCCATACGGTAGTATCCCGAAAAATACGCGGCTATGGCCTCACTGTCTTCGGGCGGCGGAACCGGACGGCTCCGCATGATATACCGGTGGCACTGCCCGATCAGCGAAACGAGAATCGCCGCGCGGGATCCGATCTTCGTCCGCCGCATCAGCATATCGGCCCCGGCGGATGCGGCCGCGCGGAGTGAACCGAAAGCCTCAAAGACCGAATCCGCTCCACTTTCCGGGCATCCGGCAAGCGAAAAAAGGGTTGCAAGCCGTCGAGAGCTTTCTCCCACGACCGGGTCATTCGCTCCACGGCATTCATGCTCCTTCTCGATAACGTCCCCGTCGAAAAAGGATCTTTGCCCTGCGGCCGATCTCCCCGCCGTCGGCAAACCGCCCGGCGCAAAGCCGGGAAAGATCCCGGCGGAAGAGCGGCGGAGCAGCGTGCAATAGCCGTTTTCCTGAATCAGAAAATGCTCCAGCATCTCGACTCCGGCGCCCGAAAAGAGTTGATACAGTCGGCGGGTCTCGTAAAGATCCTCCTGCGTCGGCAGCGCCATCTTCTTTCCGGGATGGCTATGCGCCACCACACAGGCCGCCGCACGGTAGAGGAGCGCCGTGCGTACCGCCTCCTCCGCCGAGAACCCCGGCGAATGCAGAGATCCGGGAAAGAAGAATTCGCGTGCGATCGGCCGGGCATCGTTATCAAGAAGCAGCATGGTCATCCCTTCGCGATAGTCTCCTGCATAATAGGCGAGAAAACGTTTTCCAAACGTCGAAACTTCCCGGCAGGATTGGCGGTCCTCCGGGTCCGCGCAGGCGGCTTCCCGCATCGTTTCTCCAAAGCAGAGGAGAAAATCCGCCGTATGCTCCGCCACGCCGAAAACGCGGCAAAGTTCCTCCCGTCCGGCGGAAAGGACCGCCTCCACCGTCCCGACGGCCGCAAGCAGCCCGTGCGCGATCGGATTGGTGTCCCGGCGGGGGATTGCGTAGAAAAGCAGGAGTTCCAACAGGTTATGCGGCGCAAATCCGTCCGCCCCTTCGGCAAGGTACCGGGCGCGCAGTCTGTCCCGATGATTCGTATGGATCTGCCGTCTGTCCATCTGCCGTTCCTTTCTCCCGCTCTTTTCCGTCGTTTCCCGCACCAGCCCTTTGCGGCTCTGCGCCGCCCGTACCGTTCGGACATTCCGAGTTCCGGGTATATTATACCCTTTCCACTCGGCGTGGTCAAGTCGCACCCCGAAATTTCAAGGTTTTCCTTCCTTGCCGAAGAAAATTCGCGTGAAATCTTTACATCCGGGAAAAACTGTGTTATACTTTTCTAATAACGAACAAAATCCAGCCCGCGCGCACGGAGAAAAGGTTGCAAAACGGAGGAAGGGGTCTTATGGCAAGCAGTTACCGCGCCGCATTCTTCACGCTCGGCTGCCGCGTTTCGCAGTACGAGACCGAAGCCGTGCGCGAATCCTTTCTGGCCGCCGGATTCCGGGTGGCCGAGGAAGGTCAGCCGGCCGATGCGGTCGTCCTCAACACCTGCACCGTCACGGCGGAGAGCGACCGCAAATCCGCCAAGACCATCCGCCGGGCGATCCGGGAAAACCCGGGGGCGGTCATCCTCGTTATCGGTTGCTATGCCGAGCGTTCCGCCGCAGAGATCGCGCGGATCCCGGGCGTCTCCTACATCAGCGGCACCGCCAATAAAATGGCCTGCGCCGATACGGCGCTCCGCCTTTTACGGGAACGCGAGGCCGGAACGCCGCCGCGCCGCCCCGAGATCGCCGTCCTGCCGCTCGCCGGCACGGCGTACGAACCGATGTCGGTTTCCACAGCCCCACGGACGCGCGCTTATATCAAGATTGCCGACGGCTGTGACTGCCACTGCACCTACTGCGCCATTTCCGCCGCACGCGGCTCCGTCCGTTCGCGCCCCCGGGAAGAGATCCTGGAAGAGATCCGGCGGCTGGCCGGCAACGGGACCCGGGAGGTCGTTCTTACGGGCATCGAGACCGCCGCCTACGGCCGCGACCTCGGGAACTACCGGCTGATCGACCTTTTGGAAGAAGCCGATACGCTTCCCGTGGACAGGATCCGTCTCGGCTCGCTCTCCCCCGAAGTGTTGACCGAGGATTTTCTCACGCGGGCCTCGCGCCTTACGCATCTTGCCCCCCATTTTCATCTCTCGGTGCAAAGCGCGGCCGACCCGGTTCTTGCCGCCATGAAACGCCGCTATAACGCCGCATGGCTCTATGCCGCCGTCGACCGGGCGCGGGCGCTGATCCCCGAGGTAGCCTTCACCTGCGATATGCTGATCGGATTTCCTGGAGAAAGCAAAGAAGACTTTGCAGCTACCCTGAAGTTTTCGGAATATGCGCACTTTCTGCATATGCACATTTTTCCGTTCTCTCCCCGCGCCGGTACGCCGGCCGCCTCCTATCCCGGACAGATCCCGCTCGAAGAAAAGCGGGCGCGTTGCCGGGAACTGAAAGCTCTGGGCGCACGGATGCACCGCGAGATCCTTTCCGAGACCGTCGCGGCAGGGCGCGAACTCCCGGTCCTCTTTGAAACGGCGGACGGAGAATACGCCACCGGGCACACGCCGTCCTTTACCGAAGTGCGCGTGAGGACCGATCTCGATCTGCACGGGCGTATCCTGCCGGTCTTGCCGACGGGAATCCTCGGTGACCGCGTGACCGGGCGTCTTGCCTGCGCCGGAGAGGATCTTTCTTCCGCCGGAGCCTGCCCGTGCCCGGATCGCGAAAAAACAGCCGCCCCCGCCGGATCTTTCTCCTGCAAAGGCCCGGAACAAGCGGCCGGCCCGGAAATCCCCTGATGTTAGAAAGCAAATACTATAGAGAAAGTGGTAAGGAAATGAAAAACACCGAAAAGACAATGGACAGGATCGTGGCCCTGTGTAAAACGCGCGGCTTTATCTACGCCGGGTCTGAGATCTACGGGGGTCTCGCCAACACGTGGGACTACGGCCCCTTGGGCGTGGAGCTCAAAAACAACATCAAGCGCGCCTGGTGGAAGAAGTTCATTCAGGAAAACCGCTACAACGTCGGGCTGGATGCCGCCATCCTGATGAACCCCCAGACCTGGGTGGCCAGTGGGCATCTCGCCGGCTTCTCCGACCCGCTGATGGACTGCCGCGAATGCCATGAGCGTTTCCGCGCGGACAAACTGATCGAGGACTACTGCGCCGAGCATTCGCTGACGCTTGAAAAACCGATCGATGCCTTCTCGCAGGCCGAAATGAAGGCTTTTGTCGAAGAAAAAGCGATCCCCTGCCCGAGTTGCGGTAAACACAACTTTACCGACATCCGGCAGTTCAATCTGATGTTCAAGACCTTTCAGGGCGTGACCGAGGACGCCAAAAATACCGTCTATCTCCGTCCCGAGACCGCGCAGGGCATCTTCACGAACTTTGCAAACGTCCAGCGCACCACGCGCCGCAAGCTCCCCTTCGGGATCGGGCAGATCGGGAAATCCTTCCGGAACGAGATCACCCCGGGCAACTTCATTTTCCGCGTCCGTGAATTTGAACAGATGGAACTTGAATTCTTCTGCAAACCCGGCACCGATCTTGAATGGTTCGCCTATTGGCGGAACTTCTGCCACAACTGGCTGCTCTCGATCGGTCTGCGCGAGGAGAACATCCGTCTGCGCGACCACAGCCCGGAGGAACTCTGCTTCTATTCCAAAGCCACGACCGACTTCGAGTTCCTCTTCCCGTTCGGATGGGGCGAACTCTGGGGCGTTGCCGACCGGACCGACTACGACCTCACCCAGCATCAGAAGACCTCGGGCAAGGATCTCACCTATTTCGATCAGGAGACCAACGAGCGCTATATCCCCTATGTCGTGGAGCCGAGTCTCGGGGTCGAGCGGACCGTCCTCTCGGTCCTCTGCGATGCGTACGACGAGGAGCAGCTTGCGGAGAACGACGTGCGCGTCGTCCTGCATCTGCATCCCGCCCTCGCTCCCATGAAGGCGGCGGTCCTGCCGCTTTCCAAGAAACTGTCCGAGGCGGCTACCCCGCTGTATGAGGAGCTTTCCTCCTACTTCTCGGTGGACTTTGACGACGCCGGCTCAATCGGCAAGCGTTACCGCCGTGAGGATGAGATCGGCACGCCCTTCTGCATCACCTACGACTTTGACAGTGAAAACGATCATTGCGTAACCGTGCGGGAACGCGACAGCATGGAGCAGGTCCGTATCCCGATCTCCGATGTCCGCGCCTATCTCGAAGAGCGCATCCGCTTCTGATTGCGGGGAGGGGGCCGAAGAAGCGATCCATTCAAAAAGCCGCAGAGCGATCTGCGGCTTTCTTTTTTGGCCCGTAAATGAAAATGTAAACAATCCTTTATTTTTTGTCGGATTTTTTCCGAAATACGATGAATTTACTGAGGATATAATTCAGGAGAACGACCACGATGCTGGCCACCGCCTTCACCGCCATAGCAGGAAGACCGAGCCACGTAACGAAGACGGCCAGGATCGCTTCTTCGGCCCCGAGGCTGGCTACCCGGCTGAGATAGAACTCCCCGATCTGAAGAAAAAAGGATCCCGCGTGCGCCGCGCGCGCATCGGCAAATACCCACGCACGATTGGTCAGAAAAGCAACCAGCACCGCCGTCACCCACGAGAGAAGGTTGGCGGGATGCTCGTTCCATCCCAGTTTATCGTGGAAGAGCCAGAACACAAAAAAACTCACCAACGTCGTGACCGCGCCGAAAAACAGATAGAGCAGAACCTCTCGATAGCGCGCAAAGATCGGTCCCGCCCACCGAAGCCCCGGCAGTGTGAACAGTTTGTCAAAAAGATCGGGCTTGCGGGACGGGTCGCTTTTCTTTTCTTCTGCGGCATCCTGCCTTTGCGAAAGGCTTTCCGGCTGTGAAGAAATTTCCGACTGCGAAGGGGTTTCAGACGGCCGGGAAGCGTTCTCTCTCCTCTCATCCTCTTCGGGTCGGTTTCTCTTTTCTTCCCGTTCGCTCATATGCTTCCTCCACTCTGTCTTTTGCCATCCTTGCCGGTCGCTATCCTCCCGGCATGACCCGCGCTCGCTACCCGTCCAGTATAGCATCTTTTCTCCCGTCTGTCAACGGCCCTGAGTCAAGAAGAAAACCGCACGGCGAGAAGTAAATCGCACGGCGAGAAGTAAAACGCACGGCAGAAGAAAAGCCATGCATGAGGAGAAAAATGGGGATCCGCCCGGCACGTCTACGAAACGCCTCCTGCACCGGGATCAAGTGCCGGGTTCCCCTGCGATACGCAGCCAAAGAAAGCCGTCTTTTGCGCCGCCTCTCCGAAAAGTGCAGAAAGCGACCGCCCGAAAATGCGCGAAACGCCGGCCCGCCATTGCTTGACACCACTCCGTCTTTCTGCTATACTGAAACCGACCCGAAAACAAAACACACTGCCGGTGCCGTGCGCCCGGAGAAAGAGGAATCATGAAACCCGACAAGGCCCTGCGTGAACTTTTATCGCACGTCGACCACACCCTGCTTGCCCCCACCGCCAAATGGGAAGAGATCCGCGCAACCGTCGAGGATGGGATCAGCTTTTCTACCGCCTCGGTCTGCCTGCCGGCCTCTTACGTCCGCCGGGCGCACGAATATGCAGAAGGGAGGGTCGCGCTCTGCACCGTCATCGGCTTCCCGAACGGCTATTCGACCACCGCCGCCAAATGCTTCGAGGCGACCGATGCCGTCCACAACGGCGCAGACGAGATCGATATGGTCATCAACCTCGGCGCATTGAAGGACCGCCGCTACGAAGAACTACTCTCCGAGATCAACGCCGTGAAAGAGGCCTGCGAAGGCCGTCTGCTGAAGGTCATCATCGAGACCTGCCTGCTCACCGAAGAAGAAAAAATCCGGATGTGTGAGATTGTTTCGGCCTCCGGGGCAGACTATATCAAGACCTCTACCGGATTTTCTTCCGGCGGGGCCACCCGGGAGGACATGCGCCTTTTTGCCGCGCACGTGCGGGGCAAAAAGATCAAAGCCGCCGGCGGGATCGCCACCCTGCAGGATGCGGAGGATCTTCTCGCTCTGGGCGCTGACCGCCTCGGCACCAGCCGGATCGTGAAACTGATCAAAGCGCTTTGATTAAATAGAGAAAACGTTTTCTTTCTTGTTTTTTGTTCTTTTTCTCTTTCTCTTCTTGTTGTTTTTTCCGGCTGATCCCCGCCGCACGCCGCTTGTTTGAGGGAATCCTGCCGCTTCCCGAGAAGATCCCGCCGCTTCCCGAGAGGATCCCGCCGCTTTCCGAGAAGATCCCGCCGCTTCCCGAGAAGATCCTGCCGCTTCCCGAGAGGATCCCGCCGCTTCCCGAGAAGATCCCGCCGCTTCCCGAGAAGATCCCGCCGCTTCCCGAGAAGATCCCGCCGCTTCCCGAGAGGATCCCGCCCTGCTCGCTCTTGGAGAGGAGGCCGCCCTTTCGCGCCGGCCTTTTGAGGTATGTTTTTGCGCGCCCTTTCCTCGCATGACCCTGCCCCCGTGCGTCCTTCTCTGCGCCCCTCCCCGCATCACCCCTCTCCCGCCTCCTTTTTCCGTCAAAATTTTTCCGCGCATTTTTTGCGCCGTCCTTTTCCGCAGAACTTTTTACGGCGCGCTCCCCCCTCCCCGGTCTATGAGACCGCCGGCCGCAGAGATCTCCCGGCCAAGTCCCGGCGCTCGCCCGCAAAGATTCGTTTCGTCGTTCCCACGCAAGAAAGGAAAAGCATCGGGAAAGGCCAAAAAAGCCGGAAAGTCGGGAAGTCGAAAAAAATAAAAAGACGAACTTAAGATTCGACTATTTTTGGCCAAAGCAGCTCGATAATGAAAACAAAACTTTACTAAACAGAAGGAGAAATTGCATGAATTGCTGTCCCACCCCCCATATTGAATCCCAAAAAGGTGACTTTGCCTCGACGGTTCTGATGCCGGGAGATCCCCAGCGGTCGGAATTCATTGCCCGCAATTTTCTTACGGAGGCCCGCCTCGTCAACAACGTGCGCGGCGTGCAGGGCTACACCGGCTTCTATGCCGGATGCCGTGTCTCGGTCATGGCCAGCGGCATGGGGATGCCCTCCATGGGAATCTATTCTCATGAGCTTTTCAATTTCTACGGAGTCGAAAAGATCCTGCGGATCGGCTCTGCCGGCGCCATCCGGGCCGATGTCGGGCTCTCCGATATTGTGATCGGGATGGGGGCCTGTACGAATTCCAATTTTGCCGCGCAATTCCACCTGCCCGGAACTTTTTCTCCGATCTGCGACTATCGGTTGCTTGCTGCCTGCGTTACCGAAGCCAACGCCATGGCGCTCCCCTTTCACGTCGGGAATCTCCTTTCAGCCGACACCTTTTACGACGATAACGAGGGACTCCCCGAGGCGCTCACCTCGGTCTCTGCATTCGGGAAAATGAGGGTTCTGGCGGTTGAAATGGAGGCGGCCGCGCTCTATATGAACGCCGCCCGGTTCGGAAAGCGCGCGCTGGCAATCTGCACGGTATCCGACCGGATCCTGTCCGGGGAGCATCTCAGCGCGGAGGAACGCCGGACCTCCTTCTGCGGGATGATCGAGCTGGCGCTCCGCACGGCGGTAGCCGACGAACGTGAGGCTTCCCGTGACTGACCGGGAGCTTTGCGCGGCGGCGCGCCGTGCGCGGGAACTTTCCTACGCGCCGTATTCGCACTTCACCGTTGGGGCGGCTCTCGTCACACAGGACGGGAAATGCTACCTCGGTTGCAATATCGAAAACGCCGCCTATACGCCGACTGTTTGCGCCGAGCGCGTTGCCTTTTTCCGCGCAATCGCGGAGGGGGAACGCCGTTTTGCGGCCATTGCGGTCTGCGGCGGGCAGGAGGGACAGCCTTGCGCGCCAATCACCCCCTGCGGCGTCTGTCGACAGGTCATGGCAGAGTTCTGCGCGCCGGATTTCCGGATCCTTTCTGTCCTGCCGAACGGCGGTTTTACCTGCCATAAACTTTCCGCGCTACTTCCTGACGCTTTTGGTCCCGGTGACGTCGGCGGGGCGCTCTGACAAGAACAAGACAAGGAGGAACATCCTGTGCGAATCTACGATATTATTGCCAAAAAGCGTGACGGAGGGAGCCTTTCCCGGGAAGAACTCGCTTTTTTTCTCGACGGATACGTCCGGGGAGAGATCCCCGATTATCAGGCCGCGGCGCTCGCCATGGCCATCTGTTTACGCGGAATGGAGGAACGCGAGACGATCGACCTCACCACGCTGATGACCGCCTCGGGTGACACGGTGGATCTTTCGGAATTCGGCGATATCACCGTCGATAAACATTCCACCGGAGGCGTCGGGGATAAGACTACGCTGATCATCGCGCCGGTGGCCGCCTCGCTCGGCGCAACGGTTGCCAAACTCTCGGGGCGCGGTCTCGGACACACCGGCGGGACCGTGGACAAACTGGAATCCTTCCCGGGCCTCCGCACCGAACTTTCCCCCGAAGAATTCCGGCGGCAACTGTACGAGATCGGACTGGCCGTAGCCGGGCAGAGCGGGAACTTCGTCCCCGCCGATAAAAAACTTTATGCCCTGCGGGACAGCACCGCCACCGTGGAGAGCCTGCCGCTGATCGCATCAAGCGTCATGTGCAAGAAACTGGCGACCGGGGCGCGCTCGCTCGTGCTGGACGTCAAGGCCGGCCGCGGCGCCTTCATGAAAACGCCGGAAGAAGCCGTGCAACTGGCCGCCTTGATGAAGAAGATCGGCGAGTCCTGCGGCAGACGGGTCAGCGCCCTCATCACGGATATGAACGTCCCGCTAGGGAGAGCCGTTGGGAACGCACCCGAAGTGCGCGAAGCCCTGGCCGTCTTACGCGGAGAGATCACCGAAGGGCCGCTTTTCCGTATCTCGGTGTCATTGGCGGCTCAGATGATTTCGCTTTCTCTGCACAGACGTGTGGAAGAGGCCGAGGAAATGGTAAAGAATACTTTGCATTCCGGCCACGCACTTGAAAAGCTGGGAGAAATGGTGGAACATCAGGGCGGCGATCCGCGCGCGGTGTACGACCCGGCGTTGCTTCCCACGTCGCCCTTCCGCCATGACGTCGTTGCGCCGCGTGAAGGGTATCTCTGCCGGCTGGATGCCGGGGAGGTCGGCGTCTGCGCACTCCTGCTCGGTGCCGGGCGGCAAAAAAAGTCCGACCCGGTTGACCATACCGCCGGCCTTATCCTGCACCGCGCGCCCGGCGACCGCGTCTTTTGCGGAGAGCCTCTTGCCACGCTTTTTGCCTCTTCGCCCTCGCTGTTCCCGGAAGCCGAAAAACGTTTTCTCTCTGCCGTCGATATCGGAGAAGAGAAGCCCGAACCCCCGACGCTAATCTACGGGATCCTCTAATCTGTCGCCGCTTCTCTCTCGCCCCCGCTCTCTCACCCGTCATTCCTCCCGGTGGCAACTGTACGAGATCGGACTGGCCGCAGCCGGGCAGAGCGGGAACTTCGTCCCCGCCGATAAAAAACTTTATGCCCTGCGGGACAGCACCGCCACCGTGGAGAGCCTGCCGCTGATCGCATCAAGCGTCATGTGCAAGAAACTGGCGACCGGGGCGCG
>CASDOQ010000056.1 GCA_949282345.1 uncultured bacterium
TAATATTAAAAAAAAGAGAAAGACCCTGCGTAGGGTCTTTAAACGGCGGCGATATCTGCTCTTTCCCGGATATACTCTCCGATCTCACTCCGGGGAACTCCCAGCACGACCGAGAGCTCGGTAAAGAGATGGCGGCGGGCCATGGAATCATACTCAGATTCAAATTCCGGCAGGCGGCGCGCCGTCCTCGAAAATTCATCCCGGCGTTCACGCACGGTCTTGATCAGCGAGATATAGGCATCCGGGTCAGCGGCGCTCATGGCCGCCCGGTATATCTCCCGGCGCATTTTTTCTACAGCCACCAGGAGTTTCGGGATCATGGGAATGCGGTCAAGGAATGCTTCGGTCTCCGCCCGGGAAAGAAGAGGTCGCATCGGCACACGTTCATTGTCCACCGGCGTATAGATGACCGCCTCGCCGGTACCGCTGAGCGGCTTCAGCACGTAATAGATCCGGCTGTCACGTTTATCAAAAGGGGAGGTACCAATGTCGGTCACACGGCAAACGCCGTTGGTACCGTAGACCATATAACTTCCTATTTCAAACATCCATTTCTCCTCTTTGTCTCTTCTGCATAAATACCTTCATTTCTATTCATATTATATCATATTTTTTGTTAAAAAGGAAGTGGCGGATTGCACAAAAACCGCCGGTTCTCTATTGCAATTTACGCAAAAAGTGCCGCCCAGAAAGATCCGGGCGGCACGCAAAAAATACGATCAAACGATGGCTTTGCGCAGATAGGCAAGAGAGGCATCGACCATCTTCTGCCCCAGTTCCGGATTGGCGCGGCGAGCGCTCTGCGTGAACCAGTGATACTTGTCATCGATCCGGGAGAGGTCGACCGCCTCCGGATAGAGTGCCATGAGGATCGAGGATTCAAACTCGCCGGCATGGTCGTACCCGGTGGCGTTCTGCACGGCGGTAGACATCGTGGGGATCACTTTGATCCATCCGAAGGGGTTATCTCCGCCCTCCAGATTGGCGTAGTAGGAAGCGTAGTCCTCGCTCCCCCACCAGCCCTGTCCGCGGGTCTTTTCCATGTAATGCATGGTCGCACGCTTGGCCGCTTTCATGTAGGAAAGCGTCATCGGCATCAGGGACTCCTGTTCGAACTGATGGTGGATCACCACATAGATGTTGCGGAAGCCGGAAGCCAAGAAACTATAGAAGGTATAGAAGAGATATTCTTCAAACGCATTTTCCTCTACGTGCACCGTACCGCTGGTCTCATCGCCCACCGCATAGCTCGAGGGACTGTAATGCACGGTAGGCGCGATCAGAAGTTCCTTTTCCTTTGCCAGCTTATCGATCAGCCCCTCGGCCACCAGGCTGTCGCAGCCGTAGGCGCAGTGAGGACCGTGATATTCCACAGTGCCGCCGGCCAGGACCAGCGGAATATTCCGCTTCTGTGCATCCTGGATCTCACGGGGCATAGCAAATTCAAGTTTCATTATAACGCACCTCTGTATCAGAAATCAAGCTCGATCAGGCCGTTCTTCTCCAGATAATCGGTCATGGAATGGATGCCGTTTTCCTTCACGACAATGCCCTTCTCCCAACGGCAGCCAAAGCCCTTGCCGGAGATGAAGGTATCGACCTGGAAGGTCATGTTGGTTTCCAGCGGATAGTCCGAGATCGTTTCCATCCACGGGGCTTCGACCTCGATCATACCGGTTCCGTGGCAAGGACCGTACACGTAGTTATCGGCAAAGCCGTTGTCCTGATAGAGTTTCAGGAAATCCTTAGCAATGTCGCTGGCGATGCGGCCGGCCTTGATCTGATCGCAGGTCCACTTGTGCGCCTCATGGCAGAATTCAACCACGCGGCGGCGTTCGCCCTCGAGTTTGCCCATGATGACCGGCAGACCGATCGCGGGAGAATATCCGTCGATCTTGGCGGAAAGGTTGAGCTGAACGATATCGCCCTTCTTGATCTCACGGTAAGAAGAGCGGCTGATGGCATGGCTGGTGGAAGCCTCGCTGAAAACATACATCGGAAGACCTTCGTATTCCGCGCCTTCTTCATAGATCACCTTCTGCGCAACGCCGACCATCTGCAGTTCGGTCACGCCGGGATGCAGGGCGGCAATGACGGCATCGGTCGCCTTCTCGATGATACGGAAGCCTTCCTGGATGCAGGCAAGCTCGTTTTCACTCTTGATCTTCCGGAGTTCAACCATGATGTCGTTGCACTTGACGATCTCAGCCTTCGGGAAATCGTTGCGGAGGCCTTCAAAGATCGGGAGCGTGCATTCGACGTAGCTGCCGAGACCGATCTTGATGTTCTCGCCATGAACACCGATAGCGCGGAACACGTCGGCAAATTTATCGGCGTGCAGTTCGGGATATGCCGGGTCGGCGGATTCACGGAATTCCTTGAGCACGAAGATCTTGTCGATCTTAGCAAAGTCGGCCGCAAAGATCTTGGATTCGGGACCGACCATCAGCGCCGCGTCACCGGTAGCGGAAATGGCAACGCCGGCGCGCTCAAAGAGCGGCCAGAAGCCGCTGAAATAACGGGCGTTTGCGTAATCGGATTCAGTGGAAGAAACGACCATGACGTCCAGCCCCTTTTCACGGACGAGCTTGGCGGCGCGGGCGATTCTCTCCCGGTACTCATAATCAGGGATACATACTCTCTGCATGATTTTTCTCCTTTTCTCGGATGAATTTTAAATATAGGATATACAATAAGGGTTCATCTGTAGTATAAATCTTTCTTCGTCTTTTGTATTTGGAGAATTGAAACTCTTTTTTGCACAATCGTAAATTCTTTTGCAAAATTTCAATATTTTCTGCCTCATACTTTACAAAAAGCGGCATTCGTGCTATACTGAACTCATGGAAAGCATACAGAAGGAGGTATAGACATGGATTCCAGCGGATTAAAAGAATTCCGTACCGAACTGGTCGTCACGCGGTTGGCCAATATGCAATACTTTGAAATGCCGCCGCATTATACGACGAACCGGGACGTCCACCCTTTCTGTGAACTGATCTACGTCGACAGCGGAGAGATCACTGTCCGCACGCCGGATTACGACGGCATCCTGCGAAAAAATGAAATGCTGATCCACCGGGCGGGACGCGAGCATTCGCTTTTCTGCGGTCAGGCCGCGCCGAACCTGATCATTATCGGCTTTGAATCGACTTCTCCGCGCCTTTTTTCTTTTGCCTCGACTCCGACGGCGCTTTCGGAAGATCTGCAAAAAATGCTGATCGAGGTGGTGAAAGAAGGACGGAACGTCTTTCTCCCCCCCTATGACATCCCCAATCAGACCGATATGAAGAAACGCGAGAATTTTCCCTTCGGAGCCGATCAACTGATTCGGAATATGCTGGAATGCTTTCTCATCAAGCTCATCCGGGTGGAAGGGAACGAACATCCCGTGGGGGAGGTGCGTTCCGCAAAAGATCTGCGCACCGGGGAGATCCTCCGCTATCTTGACAACAACTTCCGGGAAAAAATCACGATCGAAGAACTTTGTTTTCTTTTCGGTACCAACAAAACGACTCTGACTAAGGAATTCCGTCGTGTGACCGGCGGGACCGTCATGGAATATCTTGCGGAGTTACGTCTGCGCCGCGCTAAGGTCCTGCTCCGCGAGGGAGGGCATACCGTCACGGAAATCGCAGAATCACTCAACTTTTCTTCGGTCCACTATTTCACCCGCTTCTT
Organism: uncultured bacterium; assembly: GCA_949282345.1. Lineage (GTDB taxonomy): Bacteria > Bacillota > Clostridia > Oscillospirales > CAG-272 > UBA1740. The sequence continues at coordinate 3,682 of CASDOQ010000056.1, forward strand.
CCGTCGGCACGAGCATATGTCGCCCACCGAATATGCCGGAAGTATCCGCGCCCGCTTTGAAGAAGCCGAGATCGGGTAAAGAATACTATACAAATATCGAAACGGACGAACCCGTCCGACACAGGAGGTCTCTATGAACTACGAAGAATGGCGCGTCCACAACGAAGTCCGGCGACGCATCTCACGCCTCGGCTTCGGTCTGGCGGCCTTTTTTGGTGCCACCTTCCTTTGCCAGTTTTTTGTTTTGTTTCTTTGCGGTATCTTGTCCTTACCGCTGACGGAAAGCGTGACGGGAACCTGGCTTTTATCTATGGGGACGATGTACCTGTGCGGTCTTCCCGCCTTTTTGCTGATCGTGTGCCCCCTCTCGGGGAAACGCCCGGAGGCGCGCCCGATCCGTCCCGTAGAGCTTCTCGTTTATTTTTGTATCTCCTTCGCCGCACTCTATCTCTTTAATCTCATCTCCACGGCACTCACCGCACTGACCGACGCGCTTTTCGGCTCCTCTTCTTCCTCCACAGCCACGGAACTGATCGAAAAATCCCCGCTCATTCTTATTTTCACTTTTGCAGTGGTCATCGGCCCGCTGGTAGAAGAATTCATGTTCCGCCGGGTGCTCATCGACCGGCTTCTCCCTTTCGGCGAAAAGTTTGCCATTCTCGTTTCCGCCGTCAGTTTCGGTCTTTTCCACGGGAACTTTGCGCAATTCTTTTATGCCGCCGCCCTCGGGGCGATCTTCGCTTACCTCTACTGCAAAAGCGGCAAACTGCGGTATCCCTATCTGCTCCATATGGCGGTAAATTTCTGCGGATCGATCGTCCCGATCCTCGTCACCCGTTGGCTGGGATTTGACACGCTACCCGACATCGGTGCCCTGACCCCCGAGGAACTTTCGCTTCTCTTGCCAAACTTTCTCGGACTCCTCGCCTATTCCGGCGTGTTCCTCGCCCTGGTCGCGGCGGGCATGATCCTTTTCTGCTTTCGGATCCGAAAGATCGGTTTCTCCGCGCCGATGGTCGAAATCCCAAAAGAAGGACGTGCACGTCTCCTTCTCTCTCCCGGCGTTCTGCTTGCTGCGCTCGTCATTTTCGGGATATTCGTCCTTTCCTTCCTCTGAGCCTTTTCCGCCTCACGGTTTCCCCGCAGGGTTGACCGCCACGCGGGCAGGAAAGGGAAAAATTCCTATGAAAATCCCGTGATTTTTCCGAAAACCCCTTGACAATAAAAATCCTGCGTGGTATAATAAGCGCGTTGCTGGAAGGATGCTGGTGTAGCTCAGCTGGTAGAGCAGCTGATTTGTAATCAGCAGGTCGGGGGTTCAAGTCCGTCCACCAGCTCCACGCACTTCATATGGGGGATTTCCCGAGTGGCCAAAGGGGACAGACTGTAAATCTGCTGGCTTTGCCTTCGGTGGTCCGAATCCACCATCCCCCACCAAAACTCCAAGCCTTTGGCTTGGAGTTTTCTTATACAGCGACACTGCGCATCCATCGCACAATTTTCGTTGACCGAAAAGGCGGAGCCATTTCATAGCGGCTCCGCCTCTTTTATTCGCTTGATAGGAAAGTAATGTTTACATTTTTCCCTCTCCGACGAGATAGAGGACCGCATCGATCCGCGCCTCGCCGTCTTCGGTTCCGTACTCCACGCAGACAGTCGATCTGCCGGCTTCAAGGCACGGCAATTCGGTATGGGGCAGCGTCTGCAGGACGTTTCCGAACGCATCCAACAGGACGGTATTCCCCTCTGCGTCGCACTCGATCGCCTGCTGGCTTTCCAACGTGCAGGGGAAGCGAAGAGTCTGCCCGCCGATCCTGACGGACGGGGACTCGTACCGAATGATGCGCGGGCGGTGCAGGGTGATCTCCTTTACGCGGATATCGGTATGCTCGCCGCAGATGTCTACGATCACCCGGTCAAGTTGCTGAAAAACATCCGGGTGCGTGTAGGCGCTGTAAAGATTCGAGACGTCCGTAAAGACGCGGTAGACCAGTTTGGCCGGTTCAAATTTCCCGTACGGATCATGTTCGTTCTGGGTTTCGTAGAAAGAAAACTCACGCCAGCCGACAAAATCGGCGCGGACGAAATAATCGGCTTGTGCCTGCGGCAGCCCCTTCAGTTCGCGCAGGAGGCGCAGGCGCAGCACGGCTCCCGAGCCGTCGCCGTGCACGAGCAAACGGATCGCCGTATCTTCCCCGGCATCTACGCTCGAACCGTCGGTTCGCACGGCGCATTCGGCATGCTCGCCAATGGCTCCTTCCGGCGCGGGGAGGGAGATCTCCTCGCCTCCCTGCTCGGTCCCGGTCAGCGCGAAGAGACGCAGTACCGGCTTTTTCGCCTCAAAGGGAACGTCCGCAAAAGCCGTTTTTCCCTCTTTGGCGGCAAAGTGCAGTTCCAGCGTTTTGGCCGGACGGAAGAAGGGAGTCTCCCCCTCCTCGGTACATAGGGCATATTCCTTCCCCGGACGGCAGAGTTCGCGTTTTTCCTCGGGCGTCAGGTGCAAGAGCGGACGGGCATCCTCGTATCGCTGGATCACGCTGACCTGGCGAGGAAGCATCGGATTCTTTTCGGGATCTTTCAGTTCGTTGGAATTATAGGAGAAGGAAGCATCGGTCGCCACCACGCGGTTATAGAGGTAGGCTACATCCTCCTCCCGCATCAGGCGGGTCTGCCAGCCGGGACGATGCGAACGCTCTGCCAGGAAGGTCCACCAGCCCAGTTCCGGCGGCTCATACATTCTTTCGGCGGTGGTATTGTTGTAGAAGACGTGCGCATCGGTAAACGCACGCTGAGCGCGGGAAGCGTGGTCGAGCGCCCCGTAGCGGCTCCGCGCATAGAAGGAAGCGGTATACTGCGGATTGTAGCAGCAGTCAAAGACCGGATCGCTCTTCAGGTGATTGAAGACCTCGGTGATAAATTCCATGGCGTAATACCAGGCGTATTCATTTCCCTCCAATGCGAAGACCCCGTCTATCGCATCCATGTAAAAACCGTCAAACCCGAACTTATTATAGAAATCCGCCGTGTTTTTAGCGACCTCGTAAAAGAGGGGCGAATCGGCTTTCGGGAGGATGAAACAGAAATACTCTTTTAGCTGGGTAAAAGCCTCGCCGGCATGATGCGCGGCCTTGCTCGTTCCCTGGGCGCCGCGCTCACAGGAAAGAAAGGCGTACGGCGGTTCATGCCGCAGAGAGCCAAAGCGCACCAGTTCATCCCCCAGTTTCAGATAGCGGGAGCTGACGAGCGAATACGAATAGGTCTCCGAAACCAGTTCCGGCGACTCCAGAAAACCTATTTCGGTCGCATTTTCGTCGATATCCTCGGCCAGCGTCAGATGGCAGATCGCATCCAGATCGGGATGGGGAACCGGCGTGATATAGCGTGAATTGTGCGCAAGAAAGAAGGTATAGGTATGCAGCATCACCTGGATGCCGGCCTCGTGCAGCATCTCCATGACGCGGTGCAGATCGGCGTCTCCGTTCGGGTATATCCCGGGAATCAGATGGAAATCTCCCTGCACGTACCCTCCGCCCTGGTGATAGGAAAGTTGGGTAATGCGCAGCCGGCGGCAACGCTCGATCAATCCGGGGACGTCCTGTACCCGGATGTCCGACGATATGGTGGAATAGGTGCGCCGGCCGTCACGGCTGTCGAGCGCATACGGACCGCCTTTTTTACTCTTCGGAAGTTCGCCGTCCGGGATCTCCTCGATCACGGCCTTCATGATATCACGCGTTCTTCCGTCCGGCGCGCCGAAGATCGCGGCGCGCACTGGTCTGTCGCTATGCCCGCGCGTGCCGTGCAGTCCGATCTTCGGGTATCCTTCCGCCCGCAGGAGCAGGTTCCGTCCGGGATGCTCCGCCATGCGGGTGGCGCAGGTGAGCCCCATCAACGTTGCCGTAAACGCCTCCGGCCGATCGCCGTACACGTATTCGCCGTACTCAAGAAAGACCGGAATATTGACAAATGCCAGTTTCAGAAAATCCTCGGAGTCCACCGAAAGGAGCGTGCAGATCACGTATTCCTCCCGCTTGGTGAATCCGATCCGGGCACAATTTCCGTCCGCATAGGTAATGAGCAGATCCTCCCCCTCTGCCCGGGCAGAGACGGGATAAAAAACGCTTCCATCCTGATGCGTGATATAAGAACAATAGGATTTTTCCGCAGCAAGGTGATCTTTTCCGTCGCGCAGATCGCGGAAGAAAAGATTCTCTCCTCCCTCACCGATCCCATACGAGAACCTGTCTGTTCCGATCGTATACATGGCTTTCTCCTTTTCGATTTCACTCGGTTGTGTCGTACCAGTCGCTGTTTTTACTATACCGAATATCCGCGCCATTGTCAAGGCTGTCGAGAAAAAGGCATGAAATCCGTAAAATTCAAATCGATTTTTGCAAACCGTCCGAAATCCCAGCGCCGCTCTTCCCCGAAGTGGAAAAAGACTTTCGGAAAGACCTGTAGTTCACCTCTTTGCAAAACACCGTATATACTGGAGAGAAGCTTTCCGGCTTGGAGGCATTATGACGTTACTCGGATTTTATCGGGAGATCCTCAGGCAGAAATACACGCATCTGCGGAATGAGACCGCCTCCTACGCATTCCGGCGGCAGGGGCGGACGCTATGGCTCTATTTTGAATCGAGCAACGGCCGGACAGACTGGTGCAACAATCTCGATTTTCCCGCCGTAGCGCACGGAAAAGACAGGGATCGCCATTATATCCACCGGGGATTTTTGCGGGTCTTTCAGGCGCTGGAACCGGCTCTGCGCCCACTGATCACCGCGCCGGGCATCGGCCGCATCCTGATCGGCGGCTACTCACACGGGGCGGCGCTGGCGCTTCTCTGCCATGAAGCCTGTATGCTCACGCGGCCGGAACTGGGAGAGGAGATCTACGGGTACGGCTACGGTTGTCCCCGGGTGCTTTGGGGGCCGATCCGCCCGGCGGTGCGGGAACGCTTCGTCCATTTCACCGTCATACGGAACGGACGCGACATCGTCACGCACGTGCCGCCCGCCCTTCTCGGCTACCGCCACGTGGGAGAGATGGCGTGGGTCGGCCGGGACACGTCGCTCTCTCCGATCGACGACCACCGCCCGGAGAACTATCTCCGGGCGCTTTCGGCTTCCCCTATCGGTGACGCGCGGGTCGGGGAGCCGCTCCCCGAAGGGTCCCGCTGAAGGCATTTTTGGGGGCAAGCGTTGCCGGAGCGAGAGCATCCGAATCCTCGGAAGCCAACGTAAAAGGGCGGTTCTCCCCACGATCGGGTAGAGGGGGTTTTCTCCCCCCTCCCACACCACCGCACGTGCCGTTCGGCATACGGCGGTTCGGTTCTCTATCTCGTATTACTTCAACGCTTCTGCTCTTTGTTATCTAACCTAAGACTTCCCGCATTTTGCC
>CASDOQ010000057.1 GCA_949282345.1 uncultured bacterium
GGGCTGAGTCAAATTTGGGAATTAATTCCAAATAACTGGCACCTTGCATAAAGAAACACTCGTTATTCCAAAAGAACGGCGAGTGTTTTTGTTAATCCATAACATAAGGCTGAGCCAAAAAATCAATTTGACTCAGCCCCTATATTTTTCCCTCTCCAAGGAAAAATCAGCCCGCACCTTTGGCGGGATTCTCCCAAAATCGGAAATGGGAGGGCGCGATCAAGAGAAAAGAAGAAGCAGAAGACAGGCGGTGGAGATCCCGAGCGCACCGTAGAGGTGCAGGATGCATACCGTCTTGCGGTATCCGCAGCCCTGTCGCAGGAGCCGATGATGCAGGTGGCCGTCGTCGGCGGTCATGGGGTTTTTTCCGGCGCGCAAACGGCGAAAGACCGAAAAAGAGAGATCGGTGGCGGGGAGGAGCAGGAACCCGAGGGCCGGGAGAAGCGGAAACTCTCCGGGAAAAAGAAAGAGCAGCGAAGCGCCGAGCAAGAGCCCGCCGCAGAGAGAGCCGGAATCCCCGAGGAAGAGGCGCGCCGGATGACGGTTGGAAGGATAGAAACCCGCAAAAACCCCGGTCAGCAGACCCGAAAGCCGGGCGGCATCGGCCGAGCTGCGGAAAAGGGCGGAGAAGAAGATCCCCCCCGCGGCCGCCAGACCGTATCCGGCGGCCAGCCCGTCCATGCCGTCGATCATATTGAAGGCGTTTGCGACCGAAAGCAGGAAAAGGATCGTGAAAATGCCCGAAGCGGGCGGAGAAAGCGGCAGGGAGACCCCCGGCAGGAGAAGCAGCGAGCGGGGGAAGATCCCGCAGAGTGGGAAGAGCGAAAAAATGACGGCTTCGGCGGTCAGTTTCCAGCCGGCAGGGAGTGGGGCCACGTCATCCGTGAGGCCGAGGGCGAGCGTGAGGAAGGCCGGGGCAAACCATACGCCGACCGACGTAAGATCGGGAAGGAAAAGAAAGAGTGAGAGCAGAAACGCGGCTCCGAGCGCCAGTCCGCCCGCCCGGGGCGTCGGCACTCGGTGGATATGGCGCGCCCCCGGAAGATCGACTGCGCCGATGGCAAACGAGAGACGGCGCACGGGAAGTGAGAAAAAAAGACAGAGGAAAGCCGCAAAAAACGGTGGCATCAAGAAATTCATTTTTTCAGAAGGGCCTGTGCCAAACGACACAAGCGCCCGTACCTTTTTATAAGTATAGTTTTGTTTACAAAATTTCCGACAGGAGCGAGATCGAGCGAGCGGAGGGACACGCTCATCCCGGAAGGCTTTGCAGTGGCAGAAAGTTTTGCGGCGGCAGGGAGGCTTTGCGGCGGCAGGGAGGCTTTGCGGCGGCGGGGAGGTTTCGCGGCGGCAGGGAGGCTTTGCGGTGGCGGGGAGGCTTTGCGGCGGCGGGGAGGTTTCGCGGCGGCAGGGGGGACGACCTGCCATGCAAGGATCCTTGGACGCCCGGCTTCGGTCCCGGCGGCACAGGCCGGGATACGGCGCCGCTTTTCGGTTCGGGCGTCCTTCTTAGTCTGCTTTTTCTCTTCGTCTTCATGCATCACGGGTCGCCTTCCGGCCGTTCGGGGCGACAAGCGGAAAACAACGGGCGGAAAGGCAAGAAAAAGCGTGAATAAAATCAAGAAAGAACTTTACTTTTTCGAGCGGGTGTGTTATACTGTATATGTTGTGCGCGTATCTATGCGCATACGGTTTATTATATTACGGATTTATATAAAAATATACGGAGGAATCAACCAAATGGAAAGAAAGAAGCTTTCTATGGATGGTAACACTGCGGCAGCGCACGTCTCGTATGCGTTCACCGAAGTGGCGGCCATCTACCCCATTACTCCTTCCAGCCCGATGGCGGAAGTCACCGACAGCTGGAGCGCGTCGAACAAAAATATTTTCGGCCAGCCTGCAATCAATCTGTTCGGGGACCGCGTCAAAGTGACCGAGATGCAGTCCGAGGCCGGTGCCGCCGGCGCCGTGCACGGTTCGCTGGCTGCCGGGGCGCTCACCACGACCTATACGGCCTCGCAGGGGCTGCTTCTGATGATCCCGAATATGTACAAGATCGCCGGTGAACTTCTTCCCTGCGTCATCCACGTTTCTGCCCGTTGCGTTGCTTCGCACGCGCTGAACATCTTCGGTGACCACTCCGACGTATATGCCTGCCGTCAGACCGGCTTTGCCATGCTGGCGGAAACCAACGCCCAGGAGATCATGGACCTCGGTGCCGTGGCGCATCTTGCCACCATCAAGGGACGCGTTCCGGTGCTGAACTTCTTTGACGGCTTCCGTACCTCGCATGAGATTCAGAAGATCGAGGTCTGGGATTATAAGGATCTTGCCGATATGCTCGATACCGATGCGGTAAAAGCTTTCCGTGAGCGCTCTCTGAACCCCGAATTCCCGGTCCTGCGCGGCTCCGCTGAAAACGGTGATATCTTCTTCCAGCACCGTGAGGCCTGCAACCGTTACTATGACGCTTTCCCTGCCATTGTGGAAGAGTACATGGGCAAGGTCAACGAAAAACTGGGAACCGATTATAAGCTCTTCAACTATTACGGCGCACCGGATGCCGACCGCGTGATCGTGGCGATGGGTTCGGTCTGCGACGTGGCCGAAGAGGTCATCGATTACCTGAACGCCCACGGCGAAAAGGTCGGTCTTGTCAAAGTCCGCCTCTACCGTCCGTTCGTTTCCGCCAAACTGGCGGAGGCCATCCCGGCCACGGTCAAGAAGATCGCCGTGCTTGACCGCACCAAGGAACCCGGCTCTCTCGGCGAACCGCTTTACCTCGACGTGGTGGCCGCGCTGGCGCGTGAAGGCCGTTCGGATATCCGCGTAGTCGGCGGCCGGTACGGTCTCGGCTCCAAGGATACGCCGCCTGCCAGCATCTTTGCCACCTATGAGAACCTTGCCGCCGCGGAACCGAAGAACGGCTTTACCCTTGGCATCGTCGACGACGTGACAGGCCTCTCTCTGCCGGAGCATGAGGTGGCCGACACTTCTCCCGAAGGCACCATCAGCTGCAAGTTCTGGGGCCTCGGCGGTGACGGTACCGTCGGTGCCAACAAGAACTCCATCAAGATCATCGGCGACCATACCGACAAGTTCATTCAGGCCTACTTCCAGTATGACTCCAAGAAGACCGGCGGTATCACGATCTCCCATCTGCGTTTCGGGGACAAGCCGATCAAATCTTCTTATTATATCAATAAGGCCAACTTCGTTGCCTGTCATAACCAGGCCTACCTCCAGAAGTACGACATGGTGACCGACCTGGTGCCCGGCGGGATCTTCCTGCTGGACTGCGCCTGGAGCGATGAGGAACTCGAAGACCATCTGCCGAACAAGGTGAAGTCCTATATTGCGAAGAACAAGATCCGCTTCTACACCATCCACGCCACCAAGCTGGCGATCGACCTCGGAAATGCGAAGGTCAAGAACACGATCCTCCAGTCGGCCTTCTTTGCTTTGGCGAAGATCCTGCCGATCGACGAGGCCATCGGCTACATGAAGTATATGGCCACGAAGTCCTACCTCAAGAAGGGACAGGATATCGTGGACCTGAACCATAAGGCCATCGACAGCGGCAAGGATGCCCTGCACGAAGTGGCGGTTCCCGCCGCGTGGGCAAACGCCGGCGAGGACGCTCCCGTACCGGCCGCCACCGGCAAGCGCGCTGATCTTGTGGATTTCGTCAACAAGATCGTCACGCCGGTCATCGGCATGAAGGGCGATTCTCTCCCGGTTTCCGCCTTTGAGAAGTACGTGGACGGTACCTATCCGCAGGGCGCGGCCGCTTATGAAAAGCGCGGCGTTGCCGTCAGCGTTCCGACCTGGATCCCCGAAAACTGCATTCAGTGCAACAACTGCTCTTTCGTCTGCCCGCACGCCACCATCCGTCCTTTCGCCCTTTCGGACGAGGAAGCCAAGGCGGCTCCGGCCGAGACGAAGTACACGGCCAAGATGATCGGAAAGGGATGCGAAGGCATGCACTTTACCGTGGCGGTCAGCCCGCTGGACTGCATGGGCTGCACGCTCTGCGTCAAGGCCTGCCCGGTCAACGCCAAGGCCGTGAAGGACGGCACCGATAAATTTGCCCTGAAGATGGTCCCGCAGGCGAAGGAAGCCGCACAGCAGAAGGTCTTTGATTACTGCGTGGCCAACGTCAGCAACAAGAAGCTCTTTGACGACAAGACGGTCAAGGGAAGCCAGTTCAAACAGCCGCTGCTCGAATTCTCGGGCTCCTGCGCCGGATGCGCCGAGACCTCCTATGCCCGTCTGATCACCCAGCTCTTCGGCGAGAGAATGTATATCTCCAACGCAACGGGATGCTCCTCGATCTGGGGCGGTTCGGCGCCTGCAACGCCTTACACTGTCAACCGCGAGAGCGGCCGCGGACCGGCTTGGGCGAACAGCCTCTTCGAGGACAACGCTGAGCACGGCTACGGGATCTACACCGGTCAGAAGGCCCTGCGTGAGCGCACCATCGGCTATGTGAAAGAACTGGCCGAAGTAGCCGAAAAGGCCGAGGTCAAGGAAGCGATCGAAGGTTACCTCGCCACGGTGAATGACGGTGCCGCCAACGCCGCCGCAACCGACAAACTGGTTGCCGCGCTGGAGGGATGCAAGTGCGAGAATCCGCTCCGGCAGAAGGTCCTGGAGAACAAGCAGTACCTCGCCAAGAAGAGCGTCTGGATCTTCGGTGGAGACGGCTGGGCCTATGATATCGGCTTCGGCGGTCTTGACCACGTGCTGGCTTCCGGCGAGGACGTCAACGTGATGGTCTTTGATACCGAGGTCTATTCCAACACCGGCGGACAGGCTTCCAAGGCCTCTCAGATCGGACAGGTCGCACAGTTCGCGGCGGCCGGTAAAGCCATCGGAAAGAAGGATCTTGCGCAGATCGCCATGTCCTACGGCTACGTGTACGTGGCGCAGATCGCCATGGGCGCCGATATGAATCAGACCCTGAAGGCTCTGCATGAGGCAGAAGCCTATCCGGGTCCGTCCCTCATCATCGGGTACGCTCCCTGCGAAATGCACTCGATCAAGGGCGGTATGCAGAACTGCCAGGCCGAGATGAAGAAGGCGGTCGAGGCCGGATACTGGCATATGTTCCGCTTCAATCCCGCGCTGAAGGCCGAGGGAAAGAATCCCTTCTCGCTCGACTCCAAGGAGCCGACCGGCAGCTATCAGGACTTCATCAAGGGTGAGGCTCGGTATACCCGTCTGGCTCAGCAGGATCCAGACCGCGCGGCCGCTCTCTTTGAAAAGGCGGAAGCCACGGCCAAGGCCAAGTACGAAAAACTCAAAAAGCTCGGTGAATTCTATTCCTGATTCCAGACAGAATGAAAAAACGCACGCTCCGGCGTGCGTTTTTTCTTGCGGAAAAAATCTTTTATATGTAAAGATAACTTATGTTTTAACTGATATAAAAGAAAACCGGGTTGACAATCGGATCGGAGAGCGATATACTGAAAAAAATATCCGGGGAGGAAGGACTTATGAAAACGATCGGCAATATTCTTTGGTTCGTATTTACCGGCGGTATTTCCGCGCTCTTCTATCTGCTGGCCGGGCTTGTTTTGTGCGTGACGCTCATCGGAATCCCGTTCGGCTTACAGTGCTTTAAACTGGCACGGCTGGTTGTCTGGCCGTTCGGTCACGACGCTTTTTTGCATTTTGATCGGCATCCCATCGCCAATATCATTTGGATCCTCTTGGCGGGATGGGAGCTGGCTGTTGGTTTTCTCGTGGCGGGGGGGCTGTGGTGCATCACCGTGGTCGGGATCCCTTTCGGGGTACAGTGCTTCAAACTGATGCAACTTTCCTTTATGCCGTTCGGGGCGGAGATCCGCTGAGTCCGAAGGGCTTTTCGGTCGGAGAGCGAAATGCTTAAAAAAACGCCGGATCTCCGGCGTTTTTTTCTTACGAAAGACCCGCGCGGTCGTTCTGATCCCTTTGCAGGGATGGAAGCCGGGTCTTGTCTCCATGCGTGATTTGCGGCGTATCCGCCTGCCCGATCCGGCTTTATACGGGGTTCCTTCCGGTTATGCGCGCGGCGGCCGTTTATTTGTCCTTGGTTTTTGGTTCGCTCTTCCGGGCGGCGGGTTTTTCGCTTTTTTCGGTTGCCGACTTTTCGTTTTTTTGCTTTTCGGATTTTTTAGGTTCGGGGCGGCAGGCAACGCCGTAGGTGATGAGAACGACCGAAAGCATGAGCAGGAGAACGACGAAGAGCCACAGCACGATATTGTCACTGAACAGGGGCTTGGCTACGCAGTAGGTGCCGAGGATGACCATGCCGAGCGAGACGGCAAGCCACCATACGGGGTAGGGACGAGAATTCCCGCCGCGATAGTAATACGCGCGGAAGATCTCCACACTGCCGCGGCAGACGAGGCAGAGCCCGAGGATGGCGCAGGCGCCCGAAATGTTGATGACCCGGAACTGTTTGAGGATGCATCCGACGGCGATCAGGAAAAGACAGGAGAATTCCAGCACCTTAAGGACGACGAGGGCGCTGTTCCCGCCCCGAAGCAGTTTTTTGAGGAGAAATGTGAAGAGATAGACAAAGAGACAGGCCGCGATCAAAAGATCTAATACGCTCCGGCCGAGCGAAGCCCACGGGACATCGACAGACTGCCAGAACGGCGCAAAGAGCAGGGCGGCCAGAAAGGAAAGCGCACCGAGCAGGATATAGATCCAGAAATTGCGCGTCGGCGCGACTTTGATTTTTTTCATAACGGTACCTCCAGGGCTTTTTCCTAAAGTATACTCCGCGCCGGGTTTTTTGTCAAGTGGAGGGGGAGGAAAAAGAAAAAGCACGAGGCATGTTTTTCGGCGGATCATGTTTTTTCGGCGACCGGTTGACTTCCCGATCGGAAAATGTTAGAATGAATCGTACCCTTTGCAATCAGATCTTTGCCATAAGGAGGCTGACACATGGCCGCTGTATTGCCGAAATTATCCGGGCGAAAGAATCTCCGGATCGAATATTTTCCGACCCGGGCGCAATGCTTTATCTTCCGTAATTATGAAATGTTGACGCCGGCGCGGATGGCGCGGGTGCTTGGCTCCGACGAAAAGACGGTCGTCTCCATGGCCGCCGATATGGGGCTTACGGTTTCCGCCACCGAAAAGACCGAGCGGCTCTGGCTTGACCGCGGATATATTACCCTGATCCGGGCAAACTGGCATCTCTTGACCTATACGCAACTCTGTACGCTTCTCGGCTGGGACGAGGGGCGGCTTGCCTTTATTCTGCACGAAGACGACTTTCTTGACCACAAGCTGGGGCGCGAGAAGCCCGACGTTCCCGAGCTTGCCGTGGAGGAACTGAACGACGCGCAGAAGAAAGAGACGGCGTGGATCCGTACCGTCGTCACCGAGGCGAGCGGGAAGATCGGCACGCGGCGGTACGCGCCCTTTGATTTTTTGGCGGTCTATCCGGCTCCCGACAGCTTTCCGCCCCTCGGCGGAGAGTCGCGCTTCGGTGCCAGCTTTTGCTGCTCTTATTGCGGCCTGTACGGGGACACGTTCCTCGAAGATCATCTGATCGAAGCTTCTTTCCCGGAGGAACTTCTCCGGGCGTATGCCGCCCTCGGCATCAGCGGGGTCTGGACGCAGGCGGTGCTATATTCGATGATCCCCTGCTCGCTCGATCCGTCTCTTTCCACGGGCTGGGAGAAGCGCATCAGCGGGCTCAATAAGGTGATCGCGCGCCTGAAGAAATACGGGCTGAAACTTTATCTGTATATCAACGAGCCGCGTGAAATGAGCGATGCGTTTTTTGAAAAGCGTCCTGATCTGCGGGGGGACGTTCAGAATCCCGGCTATGCCAGCCTTTGTCTCTCCGTGCCCGAAGTGCAGGATTTTTTGCGCGACAGTATTCGGAAACTGACCGAGATGGCTCCCGGCCTCGGCGGATATATCACGATCACCGCTTCTGAGAATCATACGAACTGCTACAGCCATAAGTTGAGCGGACAGACGACCTGCCCGCGTTGCAGATCTCTCCGCCGCCCGGATCTTTTCGCGCTTGTGAACCGGCTGATCTGGGAAGGGGCGTCTTCGGTCGATCCCGACATCATGGTGGCCGCTTACAGCTGGGTATGGGACCGCGAGCCCGAAGGATTTGAAGATACGGTGAAACTCCTGCCCCGCGAGGTGGCGGTGCTCTCGGTCAGCGAAAGAAAGGCTGTCAAAAAGATTGAAAATGTCGAGGTCCCGGTCGGGGATTATTCGATCTCGGTCCGCGGGCCGAGCGAGACCACCGTGCAAACGCTCGGTATGGCGAAAGAACTCGGCAACCGTGTGGCGGTCAAGGTTCAGCTCAACAACAGTTGGGAACTTTCCTCCTTGCCGTATATTCCGGCTTTCGGGCATTTTTACGATTCGATCCGCGCCCTGTGCGAAAAGATCGACCCGGACGTGCTGATGATGACCTGGACGCACGGCGGCTTCCCGTCCCCGGTACTGCGGATGGTCGCCCGGATGACCCGGAAGGGCGAATCCTGTCCCTCTCTGCCTGACCTTTTGCGCGAACTCTTCCCGGAGGCCGATCAGAAAAAACTCCTGGCCGCCATCCGGGTCTTCGACGACGCGTTTGACGAGTTTCCCTTCTCGGTCGGCGTCATGTATAACGGCCCGCAGCATATGGGCCCCGCCCTGCCGCTTTATCCCGAACCGACGGGATGGACGGCCTGCATGGTCGGCCCCGTGTACGACGACCTGCGCGTGTGGGCTAATTGCTATCCCGACGATCTTTTTGAACATCAGTTCATCCGCATGAGCGAAAAGTGGAATGCCGGACTCCCTCTGCTCCGGGAAGCCTTCGCCGGAAAAGAGGAAACGCCGGCCGGCCGGCTGCTTCTGCAATGCGCGGAGATCGTGTATCTGCACTTCGCTTCTTCCCGCAACCATATCCATTACGTGCGTGCGCGCGGAACCGGCGAGGATCTTTCCGCCCTGATCCGGCAGGAAGAAGAATTTGCCCTCCGTGAAGCCGTCCTGATGGGGGAGAACCCCGCCGTTGGCTACGAGGCCTCCAATCATTATTTCTATACCCGTACCGATATGTTGGAAAAGGTGCTGAACTGCCGCTGGCTGCTCGCACACCGATAAATTCCTGCCGGGGTTTGCCCCGCGATCCCTGAAAAGGAGAAGTGACATGAAAAAAATTCTTTCGTGCGCGCCGGCCGTCTGCCTGGCGGGAGAAGATTACTGGATCCTTTTGCATACCGCCGTACCCGGGGTCTGCACCCTATTCGTCGACGGGGTGGAATACGCGCAGGACTGCGCAGGCGTCCTGCCTTCCAACCGTAAGTATTATAAGATCCGCATCCCTGTGGAGGTGCTCGACCGCGCCCGCGCTTATACCGTGTCTTTCCGCGCAACGATCGAGCGGAAAAGCTACTATTCTCTCCTCGGGGAAGAGGAACGGATCGACTTCACTTTCCGCCCGGTGGGGCGCCGCCGGAGCCTCCGCGCCTTTTATCTGGCGGATATCCACGCGCGGTTTGAGGATGCGCTGCGCGCGGTCAGGAATGCCGGAAGCCGCCCCGACCTCTATATCGTCAACGGCGATCTTTCGGAATTCAATACCGAAGAGGATTTTGACCGCGCGTTCGATTTTCTCGGCCGTCTCGCCGGGGGAAAGACCCCGATCCTTTTCGGGCGTGGAAACCACGATACCCGCGGCACCCTGGCCGAAGAGGTTGCCGAGCGTTTTCCGACCGTGGACGGGAACTTCTACTTCACCTTTACGGTCGGCCCCTTCTGCGGTGTAGTGCTTGACTGCGGCGAGGATAAATGGGACGCGGGCGTTGAATACGGCGGCGTCAACCGCTTTGAAGCCTACCGCCGCCGCGAACTCGAATACCTGCGCCGGCTGAAACTGCCGCGCGGCAAGATCCCCTTCGCCGTCAGCCATATCTGCCCGGTCCTGACGACCGATACCCGCAATCCGCTCTTTGATATCGAACGCGAGGTCTATACCGAATGGAACCGCGAACTGGAACGTCTCGGCATCCGCTTTATGCTGACGGGACATTTACATAAAGCCTTTCTCCTTTCGCCGGAAGATCCGCTCAGCATCCTGCCGCACGCCTATCCCGTACTCGTTTGCTCCCAAATGACGATGAAAAGAGAACTGTACGGTACGCTTCTCACGCTTACCAAAAACTCTCTGACGGGCACGCTTTCCGGCAGCGAGGGGACTACCCGCGAATTGGCGAAACTCGATCTCTGAATCCGAGAGTCTGAACTGTCGCTTTTAATCTGCTGATTTTGTAAAGAAAGCTATACAAATCCGCCCGGGATCCGCTTGGGTGAGCCGCCCTCTACCCCCGGTAGAGGGTTTTTCTTTTTTCTCTACCGATCGGCTTTGAAGAGTTCCGTGACTTTTGGCTCTTGATAGCCTATAATAGAATTGTTCGTTCTGAACTTGTTGGACGAGATCGAAACACAGGAATATAAGGAGGAAGAAAATGAAATTAACGATGAATCGGGAGCCTTTGCCGCATATCTCTTCGATTCGTGAACTGCTCAATCATGCGCTTTCCCGGGGGGCCGATTTTCCGGCTTTCCGTTATAAAGATGCCGCGATGCCCGGAGGGATCCGCGACGTGACCATCGGGGAGTTCTGCGCCCAGGTCGAGGCGCTTGGCGCCCGGCTCTGCGAGCTGGGGCTTTCGCGTGTGCATATTGCCTGCGTGGGGGAAAACAGTTATCCCTGGCTGGTGACCTATCTGACAGTCATGCAGGGCGGGAATGTTTTTGTCCCACTGGACAAGGAACTGCCGGCGAACGATCTGCTGTATCTGGTCCGAGAGGGCGACTGCGAGGTGGTATTCTGCGATGCCGCGCACGAGGCTATCCTCACCGCACACCGGGAGCAGATCCCGAAGGTGCGGTACCTGGTCTCCTTTGCGCGGGAGGCGCACGAGGGGGATCTGCTTTCCTTCACGGCACTTTGCCGGGAAGGGGAAGCGCTTGACAAGCAGGAATACGATGCGACCTCCACCCCGGAGGGCGAACTCAAATATCTCGTATATACCTCCGGCACGACCGGCGTGGCCAAGGGCGTGATGCTGACCGAACACAACGTCGTTTCGGTCATAAATTACGGGATGCAGATCTCCCGCATGACCGACGTCTGTCTTTCGGTCCTGCCGTATCACCATACGTACGGGGCGGTCTGCGATGTCCTTGCGGCGATCTTCGGAGGGACGACGCTCTGCATCAACGACTCGCTCCGCCACGTGCAGGAAAATATGAAGCTCTTCCGTCCGAGCTGCATCCTGCTGGTTCCCGCGTTCGCCGAGCATTTTTACAAGGCGATCCAGAACGCCCTGCGCCGGCGGCATAAAGAAAAGACTTTTGCGCGCGCACAGAAGCTGTCGCGCTTTCTGCTCTGCTTCGGGATCGACGTACGCCGCCGGCTTTTCTCGGATCTCCTTGCGGAGTTCGGCGGGAGACTCGAAAAGATCGTGTGCGGCGGGGCTCCTATCCGTCCCGAGATCGGTGCTTTTTTCGGGAACATCGGGATCAGCATGACCGGCGGGTACGGCATTACCGAATGTTCGCCGCTCGTCTCGCTCAACGATGACCGGGATAATAACTACGCCTCCGCCGGACACCGCCTTGCCTGCATTTCGTGGAGGATCTCGGAGCCGGACGAGGATGGCATCGGAGAGATCGTTGTACGGGGCGACGTGGTGATGAAGGGATATTACAAACGTCCCGATCTTACGGCCGAGGTGCTTCGCGACGGCTGGTTCTATACGGGCGACTACGGATATATCAACGAAAAGGACGAGATCGTGATCACGGGGCGCAAAAAGAATATCATCGTGCTGAACAACGGGAAGAACGTCTATCCCGAGGATATCGAGCGCTTCCTCGTTTCGCTTCCCGGAGTCAGCGAGGTCGTGGTCTCGGGTGTCCGGAACGAGCACGGACAGGACGTCGCTCTGACGGCTACGGTCTATTCCGAAGAGGAGGGGCATACCGCCGAGGAGTTCCTGGCCGCTTTCCGGAAGGCGACGGCGCATCTGCCTGCCTATAAGCAGATCTCTACCGTCACCCTCCGCTCGGAACCCTTCCCCAAAACCACCACCAACAAGATCAAACGTGCCTGATAAGCCCTCCCGGCGGAAGCCTTTTCCGCCGGACGGCTCTGTCGAAAAAAGGGGCTGAGTCAAATTGATTTTTTGGCTCAGCCTTATGTTATGGATTAACAAAAACACTCGCCGTTCTTTTGGAATAACGAGTGTTTCTTTATGCAAGGTGCCAGTTATTTGGAATTAATTCCCAAATTTGACTC
>CASDOQ010000058.1 GCA_949282345.1 uncultured bacterium
CGTCAGGCTACGATTTCGCTATCCCTTCTTCTCGCCTACACCTCACGGTGTAAACCTTGGGAGTCGCTTTCGGGTTGGTCGGTAACTACCTCCCAGCGGACTTTCACCGCAGAGCATTGATATGCCCGTCATACCAGGAAAAGCCGGGAAGGTTTCCGTAACCTTCCCGGCCTTTGCTTTTTCGAAAAGATATAAAAAGAGTCAACGTCTTCCTCCTCAAAGAGAGTCAACGTATCCCTCCTCGGGATCGCACGGAAAACGGCCTCTGCGGATCTCCCCTTGCGTTGCTTTTTGGGTATTTTTCTTTCGCGCTTTTTCTTCCGCTCCCCGCTGTTCTGTCTCGAAATGAAAAGTATTATTTACAAATATAAGGTGATTGCTGCCGTCAGAGGACGGATTCGGCTTTCTCACGATCCCGGAAGAAAGCGATCACGTCCTCCGCCGCGATATGGCAATAGCTCCGCAGAGGGACCGGCGTATCGGGGCAGGCAAAGTTCCCGCGGATCGCCAGGACGCGCATTCTTCCGTCGACGCCGCGCTCACGCAAGCGGTCGTAAAGAAGCATACCCGCCCCGCCGTCATAGACCCCTTCTTCCAGGAAGAGGAGGGGCGCTCCTTTTGGCAAAAGAGGCTGAACGCGCGCGGCAAGGGCATCGTAAGGAGCAAGCATTTCCAGCAGAAGGACCCCGATCTTTTTCCCCTCCGCGCGCAGAACGGCGGCGGCGGAGAGCGCTTCGGAAATGATCGCGCCGTAGGTCAGGATCACGCCGTCACAGGCTTCTTCCGGCGTACGGTAATCGGGGCGGACACCGTAAGCGGAAAAATCCCCTTCGGGATAAAAACGGCTGAGCACCTCGGGAATATCGGTTCGGTTTTCATAGCGGACGGCCACGGGGGAGGCGGCGTCTTGCGTATCCCGCAAGACCGCACGCAGACCGGCACGGGTTGCCGGCGCGTACAGGGTCATCCCCGGAATGACGGAAAGAAAGGAGACGTCAAAGATCCCGTGGTGCGTCGGGCCGTCCGCGCCCGCAAGCCCTGCACGGTCAACAAGGATCCGCACCGGGAGTCCTTGCAGGGCAATGTCGTGGATCAGGCTGTCGTAGGCCCTTTGCAAGAAGGTGGAATAAACCGCTACGTAGGGCTTTTCTCCGGCGGCGGCCAGCCCGGCGGCAAAGGTCAGCGCGTGTTCTTCCGCGATGCCGACGTCAAACGCCCTCCCGGGAAAACGGCGGAAGAATTCCGAGAGCCCCGTCCCCTCGCGCATGGCGGCCGTTACGGCAACCACGTGAGGATCTTCTTCGGCAAGTGAGAGAAGCGTTTCTCCGGCCGTTTCCGGAAAGGTCTCCCCGGCCGTATACCCAGTATAGACGCTGTGATAGATATCGGGACGTTCCTCTGCGGGGGCGTACCCCTTTCCTTTCTGCGTGCGGATATGCAGGATCACGCTCTCATTCTGCTCCTTGGCCTTCTGGAGAAGATAAGAGACCGCCTCGTAATCATTTCCATCCACGGGGCCGAAGTAATAAAGCCCCAGTTCCTCAAAATAGTTGGAAGAATACAAGTGGTTTTTCAGCATCTGTTTGATCCCCCGGAAGAGCCGGAAAAGCGGGCGGCCGATCAGGGGGAGATGACGTAGGGCGGTTATAGTGAGTTTCTTTGCACGGCGGTAGTTGCGCGAATTGCGGATGCGGGCGATATAGCGTGCAAATCCGCCGATATTGCGCGAGATCGACATTTCATTCTCGTTCAGAACAACGATCAGGCGCATATCTCGCTCCACGTTGTTCAACGCCTCGTGGATCATTCCGCCGGTATACGCGCCGTCTCCCACCACTGCAACTGTAAAGTTGTCTTTACCTTCCATCCTGTCCGCATAAGCGAATCCGAGCGCCGCGGAGAGCGAGGTGGACGAATGACCGGCGCCGAAGGGATCGTATTCGCTTTCGGCGCGCCGGGTAAATCCCGAAAGCCCGCCCGGGGTGCGGAGGGTATCGAATTCCCGCCGTCGGCCGGTCAGGAGCTTATGCACGTAGCTCTGATGCCCAACGTCGAAAATAATCCTGTCGTTTGGTGTATCGAATATGCGGTGGAGAGCCAGCGTCAATTCGACAACGCCGAGATTGGAAGCAAGATGCCCGCCGCTCACTGGGATCTTTTCGAGCAGAAAGGCACGAATCTCCCGAGCCAGCGCCGGCAACTCGGTCTCCGGGAGAGCGCGTAAGTCCTCGGGCGTATCGATGCGGCACAGAAGAGGATACTTTTCTTCCTCTCGCAGGGATCCGGCATTATTCATTTTTCCCATGTTCCTCCCCGGCATCTTGATTTTTCTGTTTGCCGCGCAGCGGACGTTCCCGCCCGCCGGGGCGACTTTCGGCGGGGGATTTCTCATAAGCCTTCCGATAGGCGCGGTAGAAGGTCGAGTAATCCGAGAAACCGACGCGTTCGGCTGCGACGGCGGCCATTTCCCCGCTTTCGATGAGTTGGTGGGCCATCATCACGCGTTTTCCGTTCAGATATCCGAGGATCGAGATCCCGTTATGCTCCTTGAAAGCGCGGCAGAGATAATACTTGCTGACGTAAAAGCGATTGCTGAGTCCTTCAAGCGAAAATGGCTCGGCAAGATGCTCGTTCAGATACCGGATGACGCGGGCGCCGAGCGGCTCCTCTTTGCGGAGCGGACCGGTCACGGGGGCGGACGAGGCCAGCACGACGAGCAATTCGGAAAGGAGAAGCCGCGAAAGCGGCAAAGCCACGTCGGCCGGCAGATCGGAAAGACGGAGATAACTCTCGAAAACCGGCATAACAGGGATCGGCAATGCGTCGACCTCAAAGAAATTCCCCTGCCCCAGCGGCTTCTGCCGGAGATGAAAAACCGCGTTGGCGGCCTCGGTAAGCCCGTCGGCGGAAAAATGCAGAACGTACCGCTCATACCGCACATCCGGCCGCACATCGACGTAGTGGAATTCGCCCGGACGGAAGAACATGAGCGTATCGGGGCGCAACTCGTACCGCTCGCCCTCTATCACGTACTTCCCTGCCCCGCTGACCACGTAAATGATCTCGTAATGCGCGTGGCAATGGCGCGAAAAATCCGCCGGAACCGGATGTTCGTCCATCGAATAATAAAATCGGATATTGCCGTATTCGCCTGCCCTGTACTGTCCCATTCCATTCTCTCCGATCCTTCTCCCGATCTTCTGGCGGTGCTCGGTTTTACAGGTGAAATCACGCCTGCGCGCCTGCACCGCCTTGCGCAAAAGATTCTGCGGGAATGCGTCCCGAGAAACAGTTTTTTGCATCTATTTTAGCACATGAGAGCAATTTTTGCAATAGTTTTATCAATTTAGGCAATGGAAAAAACGAAAAAGAAAGATTACAATAAGGATAGATAGAGATAATGTGCATTCTAACCAAAAATTTTTGAAACGAGGTACAGATTATGAAGCTGGGCGCACAATTCTACTCGATCCGCGACGTTTGCAAAACCGCGGAAGAATTACGTCAATCCTTCCGGCGCATCAAGGAGATCGGTTACGACGCCGTTCAGATCTCGGGCGTTGGGGAATCGATCACGGCAGAAGATATCGCCGCCTGCGTTGCAGAATTTGACCTTCCCGTTCCCTGCACGCACTCGCCCTATGAACGCATCGTTCACGATACCGACGCGCTGATCGCGGAGCACAAGCTCTTCGGCGCAACCGAAATCGGCATCGGAGGACTCGGCCGGCCCAAGGATCTGGAGACCGTACACGCGCAACTCATGCAACTGAAAGCCGCGGCGCAAAAGATCCGGGCAGCCGGACTGACCTTCGCCTTCCACAACCATGCGCACGAATTTGCCGATCTCGGTGGGGGCGTCTCGATGTTCAAGATCATGGAAGAGGAATGCCCGGAATTCAATTTCATTTTCGACGTGTACTGGGCGGTTTACGCGGGGCAGGATCCTGCGGCCTTTATCCGTCGTCTCGGTCATCGGATGGTCAATATCCACTTCAAGGATATGAAGACCGCACCGCAGGGGCCCATCTGCCCGTGCGGAGAGGGGATCATTGATTTTGCTTCGATCTACGCCGCCTGCGAGGAGGTCGGGGTCAAAAATATCTTTGTGGAACAGGACAACGCTCCCGATTTCGGCGACTCCATCGGGCAAATGGAGATCAGTTACCGTCATCTTGCCCCTCTGTTCGGAAAATAAAACGCCCGCCCTTCGGGGTGGGACGACGCAACGATTGCAACAGCAAACAAAAGGAGTTATTATGGCTAAATATATTCTTTCCGCCTTTGCGGACGAAAGCGCCCCCGACTTTGCCGGTCAGATCGCGGCACTGAAAGCGAACAATATCCGCTATATCGAGCCGCGCCTTGTGAACGGACATACGATCCTCGAATGCACGGACGAAGAGATCGCCGCCTTCCGCAAAGCACTTGACGAAGCCGGTATTGCCGTCTCTTCCCTCGGTTCTCCGATCGGGAAATATGAGATCGAAAAGGATTTTGCCCCTCATTTCGAACTCTTCAAGAAAGCGGTTGCCGTTGCCAAGGCGCTCGGCACCGACAAAATGCGCGTCTTCTCTTTCTTCATCCCCGACAAGCGCTATGCGGAGTTCCGTGACGAAGTCGTGGCGCGTATGAAGGCCATGGTCGAATACGCGACCGCGGAAGGCATCACGCTCTGCCATGAAAACGAGGAAAAGATCTACGGAGAAGCCCCGGCGCAGGTGGCCGATCTTTTGGCATCGGTTCCTGGCCTTGCCGCCGTGTACGATCCGGCCAACTACGTGCTGACCGGAAACGACCCGCTGGCGGGATATGAAGCCTGCCGCGAAAAGATCGCCTATTTCCATATCAAAGACGCCATGGGACTTGAAAACGTCGTTGTTCCCGCCGGAGAGGGAGAAGGTTGCATCAAAGACATCCTCGTCCGTCACGGGGATACCACCGATGCCGACGTCTTCGTTTCGCTGGAGCCTCACCTCTTCGGGTTCAGCGGCTATGAAAGTTTTGACGAACGCGGGCTGGCCGGGAAAGTCGATCGCTTCAAAGATTCCGCGGAATCCTTCGCATATGCCACGTCGGCCCTCCGCCGCGTACTGACCGAAGGCGGCTACGAAGAGACCGAGCCCGGTGCCTTCACCGCCCGCGAACTGAAAAAGATCCGTTTCGGTATTCTCGGTGTCGGGAACCAGGGAACCTATTATACGAAACTGCTGGTCGAAGGAAAGGTGCGGAACGGTTGCATCGGCGCCGTTGCCGATTTTGATGAAGCCGCCCGCAACGAGTGGCTCGAGAAATTCGGCAATATCTGCCCGGTCTACTCTTCGCTCGAAGAAATGATCGCCTCTGGGAATATCGACTGTCTGTTGGTCGAGATCCCGCATTACGGCCATCCCGATGCTGCCATCACCGCCATGAAGGCCGGCATCCCTACCATTGTCGATAAGCCGGCCGGCGTATATACCCTGCAGGTCGAGGAAATGTTCCGCGTACAGAAGGAGACCGGCGTTCTGCTCGGAATGATGTTCAACCAGCGGACGAATCCGATCTTCCGTAAGATGAAACAGATGATTGCGGACGGGGAACTCGGCGAGATCAAGCGCGCCTCATGGATCATCACCATGTGGTACCGCAACCAGTGCTACTATGACAGCGGTGCATGGCGCGGCACCTGGGACGGCGAAGGCGGCGGTGTTCTGTATAACCAGGCCCCGCATCAGCTCGACCTCTTCCAGTGGATCCTCGGCATGACCCCCAGCCGCGTTCATTCCTTCTGCCACTACGGAAAATGGCATAAGATCGATGTGGAGGACGACGTCACGACTTACGTGGAATTTCCGAACGGGGCAACCGGCACCTTCATCACCACGACGGCTGACTTCCCAGGTTCCAACCGGTTTGAGGTCACGGGTACGCGCGGCACCCTGATCTTCGACACGACAAAACTCACCTTCTACCGTTGCCAGACCGACGAACGCGAATTCTGCTTCTCCGCCAAGGAAGTGTGGGCGATGAACAAGTACACGACCGTATCGGTTCCGGTTTACGGAGAGAATACCCAGCACGCCGGCATCCTGAACAACGTGGCAGACACCCTGCTCGGCCTTTGCGAACTCTACGCTCCGGGGACCGACGGCATCAACGGCGTTGCCTTTGCCAACGCGCAGCACCTTTCCAGCTGGGAAGGCAAGACCGTGGAAATGCCGATAGACGGTAAACGCTTCTACAAACTTCTCTCTAAGAAGATCGAAGCAGCGAAAGCAAAGAAGAAATAAAAAAGCAAACGAGAAATAAAACGGACGGTTATTTATGGGAAAATACCGGGTAGCACTGATCGGTTGCGGGGCCATTGCCGGGATACACGCGCAGGCTCTGCGGAACTGCGCGTTGACCCGCCTTTCGGCGCTTTGCGACATCCGCCGGGAAAAAGCCGAAGCTTTAGCGGCATCCTATGCGCAAAACGCAACGATCTATACCGATTGGCGCGAAATGCTGGAAAAAGAGAAGCCCGATGCCGTGCATATCTGCACGCCGCACTATCTGCACACGGAAATGGCCTGCGAAGCGCTCGAGCGCGGGATTCACGTTTACCTGGAAAAACCGACTTCGATCACCGAGGAGGAACTGGATCGCCTCCTCCGGGCGGAACGCGAAAGCCAGGCACGCCTTACGGTGTCATTCCAGAATCGGATGTTGCCGGAGGTACACGCCTTCTTCTCCGCGATCCGGGAAGGGGGCGGGCCGGCCGCCGCGCGCTGTCTGGTCACCTGGAACCGCGGGCGCGATTACTACACCGCAGACGACTGGCACGGCGTTCCCGAAAAAGAGGGCGGCGGGTTGATGATCAACCAGGCCATTCATGCGCTCGATCTCTTGCTTGGCGCATTCCCGGAGGATCCTGTATCGCTGCAGGGGTCAGTTGCGTTATATGACAACCGTCCCTTCTCCGGCGTCGAGGATAACGCCCAGTGCCTGATCTCGTTCCCCGGCGGAGAGAAGGCCTCTCTCTACGCAACCAACAACTTCCCCATGACCGTATCGAACTATTTCGAGGTCTTCTGCAAGGACAAATCACGCGTGACGCTGACGTGCGGATGCACACAGCGAAACGGCATCACGATTCCCGTCACCGAGGTATTGCCCCCGATGGACGGAAAGGTCTGCTGGGGGAGCGGGCATCTGCTTTGTATCCGGGCCTTCTACGAAGCGATCCGTGACGGCGGCGAGGTGCCGGTCCCCCTTGCCTCTGCGGCGCGCACCATGCGGACGCTTTTTGCGCTCTATCGTTCCGCAAATGCGCCGATCCCTCTTGACTTTCATCACGATCCTTGCTACAATAAATAAATAAGAAATCGTCCATCGCAAAAGACCTTTGCGCAATCCCTCCGACATTCTTCCCGACAGGTGAAAACGCAGATCTGATCTGCCTGACGGGAGCGCCGCGGGGTTGCCGCGCAAAATGAAACCAAAGCAAAATGAAATCAATCATACTAAGGAGAACAAAATGAAACTTCCCTTCAAAATCGACCTGACCGGTAAAGTTGCCGCCATCACCGGCGGTGCCGGCGTCCTTTGCTCGGCTTTTGCTCACGCCCTGGCCGCCTGCGGCGCCTCGGTTGCCATTCTCGACAGAAATGAAGAGAGCGGAAACGAAGTCGTTGCAGAGATCGAAAAAGAAGGCGGCCGCGCCATCATGGTCAAGGCCGACTGCCTCGACTGTGAGAGCCTGAAGGCCGCACACGATACCGTCGTGCGCGAACTCGGTCCCGTGGATATCCTGATCAACGGTGCCGGCGGAAACAACCCCCGCGCTACCACGGACAACGAATATTACGAAGCCGACAGCCTCCCGGATCCCGAGAAAAAGGATTTCTTCTCGCTCCAGCCGGACGGCATCCGTTTCGTCTTTGACCTGAACGTAACCGCCGCTTTCCTCACCACGCAGATCTTCGCGCGGGAAATGGCCGCGTCGGGCAAGGGCGGTAACATCATCAACATCTCTTCGATGAACGCCTACCGTCCGTTGACCAAGATCCCGGCCTACAGTGCCGCTAAAGCCGCTGTCTCCAACTTCACGCAGTGGCTTTCGGTTCACTTCGCCAATGCCGGTGTGCGCGTCAATGCCATCGCACCCGGATTTTTCGTCACCAAGCAGAACCGCGGACTCCTCTTCAATGAAAACGGTGAACCGACTGCCCGTACCGGCAAGATCCTGCGCGGCACGCCGATGAACCGTTTTGGCGAAGCCGAAGAATTGCTGGGCGCCCTGCTCTTCCTTCTCTCGGACGGTGCCAGCTTCGTGACCGGTATCGTCCTCCCGGTAGATGGCGGTTTCTCGGCTTATTCCGGCGTCTGATTTCTTCACACCGATCTGCCCCGGCGGTTTTCCGCCGGTTTTTTTATACGCGCGCCCCTTCGGCTTCCGATCTCGGTGCGCGAAACTTTTTTCCGTTTTTTCGAGAATGTCAAAAGCGAGTCATTTTATTATATGAAAAAAGATGCCGTGCGCTATTGACATACCGAGCAAAATGCGGTACAATATAAAGTGAAGAATTTTCTGCATGATCTAGGTGCGGAACACCCGACGAAAAAGGCTGTTGTATATCTTTGCAAGAGCCTCTGAGGAGAAAAGGCATGGCACACTATACCGGGAAAGGCGACAAAGGAAAAACGACGCTTTTTTCCCCCACGCCCCTGGCCAAAGACGATATCCGTCTTTCTGCCTTGGGTGACGTGGAGGAGCTTTGCGCCGCGCTTTCGCTTGCCCGATGCGCCGCCACCGCAGAGACCGCCGTTTCACTCACCCGCTTGTTTGACCTTCTCACCGGGATCCGTCTCTTTATCCGATCCGGCGGCATGGCAAAACACCTCCCCACAACTTCTTCACTCGCCGCACTGGAAGAAGAGATCCGGGACGCAGAAGCCGCCCCGGCAGGAACGAGAATCGAATTTCCCGAAGGCAACTGTGAGGCATCCTCGCGTCTTTTATATGCGTATACCGTTGCGCGCCGGGCGGAACGCTCGCTCTGTCATATGGAAAAAGTCTACCCCGCGCGGCCGGAGTTTTTGCGATTGGCCAACCTTATCCCGGCACTGCTTCTGTCTCTGTCCGCAAAGGAAGAACGCGCCGTTTCGATCCCGGAGGATTCGGGTTCACAGGCGTGTGAAAGTAGAAACGTTTCTACCTTCTCAAAGGTAACTTCATCCCCGCAAAAATGTCCTGCAGCGTCGCAACCAAAAGCCGCTATGCCGGCGATACCGGACACCGAAGCGCTCGTTGCGGCTGTGCTTGCCCGTTTGGGAGAGAAAAAGATGATGGATCTGCAAAAAGCCACGACCCTGATCGAAAAGATCGAGGCATACGCGAAGGAAAACAAAAAAGCCGCCGTAATCGCCGTCTGCAACGCAGAGGGAAATCCTATCGCCGTCCATGCGATGGACGGCGCGTATCTCATCAGTTTTGATGTAGCGATCAAAAAGGCCCGCACCGCCGTCTCGGTCCGAATGCCGACTGCCGCGCTTGCCGAACTGGTTGCAAAGGGCGGCACCTTTCAAGGGCTCCAGAACGTGGCAGATATCGTTACCTTCGGCGGAGGCATTCCGCTTTTCTGCGGGGATACGCTGGCCGGAGGACTGGGAATCAGCGGCGGCACCGGCGAAGAGGATCACGCGTTGTGTGAATACGGGGCCGAGATTTTCCGCGGGATGTAAGAGAACCGTTTCTCTTTTTTTCGGTCGTTACACATCTCCCCTCCTGATCGTTCCGGAAATTTTCATATTGATGTTTTTATCAATATTTGATTGATCTTTGTCAAATAAAAAACGGCATCCGCCGTTTTTT
>CASDOQ010000059.1 GCA_949282345.1 uncultured bacterium
GCTTCGGACAAACGAGCAAGAGAGAGGAAGATAATAGGACATAAGGGTGAATTGTTGATTTATAATCTTCTATGCGAACGATACGGTGAAGATCATGTTTATCCAAGATCAGAAGCATTTGTTGAGTTGGGCATTTTAAAAGCCGGACAGGCGATCTCAGGAGAATATGATATTTCTTACCTTGATGAAAATGGAGTGGAATTTTTTGTTGAGGTAAAAACGGGATCTTCAAATTCGTTTTCCATCTCAGAGAAAGAACTTTCTTTTGCAATGGAATTTTCAAACAAGTATCAGCTATTCGTGGTTTATGATCTTGATAAAGAGATTCCGCAATATGAGGAAATTCCAATGGAATTTTGGAACAACGCTAATTTTAGAAGAACTGATATTATAGAAAGAATAGAGTATCATTTCTAAAACAAACAGTCGGTAATCGCAGCTTGCGATTACCGACTTAAAACCATCAAAAATCAGACGAAAATGAGCCAAAAATGTCCGCAAGTGGTCAAACATGTGGTCAAGTGCGAAAAATGGGCTTGTTCAACCTTCAAAGTAGGGAAGAACAAGCCCATTATATTTATTGCGAAAAAGCGAGATTTCACGAGGATTTGCGAGATAAATAAAGAAAAATCGGGAATCTTACGACTCCCGATTTTTGGTCTGAGTGACACGACTTGAACGTGCGGCCTCTACCACCCCAAGGTAGCGCGCTACCAACTGCGCCACACCCAGATTTTCGGCTCTCTTCCTTGAAAGCCTACTCAGTATAGCACACTTTTTTTGAAAAGTCAAGGGAGTTTTTTGCATTTTTTATGCTTTTTTGCTTTTTGCCTTGGCGGGCTTGACTTCTATGGAGGTTTGTGTTATTCTTTGAGCAGGAAGCGAGGCTGGGTATGGATAAACTCTGTTGTATTTTCGGGGCTGGTGATGGATCTTCGGTGCCCCCGCTTCCGCCACGGGACGAGATCTTTGTGATCGCGGCGGACGGAGGATATCCTTTTGCCTGCCGCGCCTGCGGTCAACCCGATGTTTCGGTGGGGGACTTTGACTCGCTCGGCTATCTGCCGGAGGGGAAGGTTTTAGTCTATCCGCGCGAGAAGGACGATACCGATCTCGGTCTTGCGATCCGGCAGGGGCTTGCGGCGGGGTGTACCCGTTTTTGGATCTTCGGCGCACTTGGCGGTCGGCTGGATCACACGCTTGCCTCGCTGTCGCTGCTTGCTTCGTTGGCGGCGCGCCCGGGACATCAGGCGTTTCTTTTCGGTAACGGCTATACGGTGACCGCCGTTCATGCGGGCGAATTGCTTTTCCCGCCTGGGAAGCGGGAAACCGTTTCGATCTTCGCACATGGGGGCACGGCTTCGGGCGTTACGCTCGATGGACTTTCCTATTCGCTCCGGGACGCTGAATTGCCGGCGGATACAGCACTCGGTGTCAGCAATGAGTTTCTTTGCGGGATGCCCGCCCGTATCGCCTGCCGGCAGGGGACCTTGCTGGTTCTTTGGCAGGAGACCGAACCGGGAAGCCGGTTGCCGGCGCTGTTGTTCGGACAGGGTGTGAATGCCCCTGCGTGATTTCCAAAAAGAAATGCGTGTTTTCCCATTTTGATTTTCTTGACTTTCACGCTATAATAGGGGAGCGACGGGGGACTCCCGGACCTTGTGTTTTCCGTCATTCTGAAGAAATTTCCCGATACGGCGTATCTGTAACCGCCCGGTGCGTGCAGATCCTTTCAAACTCGTTTATCGCAAACTCCAAATATAAAAATTTAGAAAAGTGAGGAATATTTATGGCACACCTGCGTGACAAATACTGGATTTGGGGACACCCGGAAAATTGCTTCCTCGGCCAGTATAACAATGACCGTGTATGTCGCATGACACCGGCGGAAGGCGCTCTGTATCTCGGAGCTCGGAATATGTACATGGTTCCGATGGATCTTCAGGTCAATTGGCGTCAGTACGACCTTTCTTTCACAACCATGGATAAGGTTGGCTGGATGATGGACATCAATCCCGAAAAGGTCGAAAAGCTGATTGAAGAAGCCAAAGAATTTCCGAATATCGACCGCGCGGTGTTCGACGACTTTTTTACCAAAAAACTCATTCTGAAGAAGAATGAGGGCAGAGATGTCCGCGTCGATGAAGTCGAAGTTCTGCGTGACCGTCTGCACAACAATGAAGTCCGCCCGATGGAAATGTGGATGGTTCTGTATACGCAGGATTTTGCCGGGAAAAAGGATGAAGATGTCGTTCCGTACCTTGAACCGTTTGACGGGATCATCATGTGGACCTGGAACGAGAGCGACCTCAAGAATTTTGAGGAAAACTACAAGTGGTTCCGTGACCATACCGTAGGGAAGAAGCGGATGCTCGGTCTCTACATCTACAATTTCGGCGAGAAAAAGCCCTCCGACCCCGAATGGGTGCGCTGGGAACTGGACCGCTACCGCGAGATCCTCCTTTCGGGTGAGATCGAGGGGATCGTTCTCCACACCAATGCATTGGCTGACTGCGGCTATGAAGCCTTTCCGGTCGTACATGAGTGGATGAAAGAACACGGCGACGAGATCATTCCCGATTGATAAAGCTCTTTTTGTAAATATCTCGATCATGTAAACAAAACGCGGCACGGCCCCCGAAAGGCGCCGTGCCGTTTTCTCATTTTTTATATGGAAAGATCGAGCCGAATATTTCATAGTTCCGGTCGCGCAGTACACGGAGCAATTCGTTTGCGTTGTGGATCGGCTCGTCCGTCAGGATGCCTGCGGTGGGACGGTTGAACGTGTGGTGAAAATCGCTCCCCGCAATCCCGGGCAATGCGTGATGGACGGCGAATGCGGCGGCCAGTTCGTTACGCGAGTCGTGGTGATTATGTGCATTGAAAATCTCAATGCCGTCGAGATCTTTTGGGTTCATGACCGTCATATTGTCCCGGAAGGGATGCGCCTGATAGATCATTCCGCCCGCGTCGTGGATCCGGGCGATCCCCTCGGAACGGGGGAGCATGGGCAGTTCGGGATTCCGAAGCAGGAAATCCGGCCCGATGCCGTATACCAGATAGTCATTGTAATTCTCCGCGAAACGCAGTTCCATGGCCGGAATGACGTCGATCCTACCGCCGAAGAGCGATCGGTAGGTTTCTGCCCCGGAGAAGAAATGCTCAATCTGTTCGGCCAGCGGGCGGTCGCTTTGCAGCGTTGCGGGCGTGAAGTGATCGGTTACCGTAACGGTGCTGTAGCCCGCTTCGAGATAGTATTCCGCGGCAATTTCCGGCGGGCAGTCACAGCAGGCGCTGACCCCGCGGGAATGAAGATGTAATTCGGTTTTGTACATGACGATCTCCTTCCGTGAAATTTTGCACGGAGTTTTTACAAGACTGATTTTATCACTTCTCGGCGGTGCGGTCAAGTTTTTTCGGAAAAACCGAAATCTACTTGCCTCCCGGCGGAAAATATGCTACAATGAGCGTATCAAATCACCCAAAACGGAGGATGCTTTATGCGTTTTCGCGCCAACGAAGATCTGTTCTTTAAAAAACAGCCGGATATAGCCTTTCTTTCCGATCTTACCCGCCCGGTGCACGAGCAAGCCCCGGCTCGCTTCAACACGCGGGGTCCGCGGAAAGACGAACTTTTCCTGGAGAAAATTTCTCTCCTTACGGAATTCCCCGACCCGGAGGGACTGCTTGAAACGGCCTATCGGGATTTCCAAGACTTTCTCCGTGTAACTGCGCTCCGCACGGAGCGGGGAGGCGTACCGCTTCGGGTTGTGGAGGGGGAGGTCCCCTGCCGCGAGGCGTACCGAATCCATGTGGCCAAGGAAGGCGTTACCCTGACCGCCGGCGATACCGAAGGCGTTCGCCGCGGACTGATTTTTATAGAAGACGAAATGCAGCGACGGGAAGGCAGTTTCCTTCCGCTTGGAGAAATCGCCCGTCAGCCGTTCGTGCGGACAAGGATCTCCCGTTGCTTTTTCACCCCGCCGAGCCACGCATCCAACGAGGGGCTGGTCAATGAACTGGCCAGTGACATCGATTATTACCCGGACGATTATCTGAACCGTCTGGCGCACGATGGGATCAACGGTCTTTGGCTGGGGGCAAGCTTCCGCGATATTATGACGAGCGACATCATCCCGGAATACGGGGAAGATGCCGAGCGCCGCATGAAAAAACTGAACGCCGTGATCGAAAAGTGCCGCCGTTACGGCATCGGCATCTACCTTTTCTCGGTAGAACCGGCATCCGGGTATGCCAACCCCTTCTTTGAAAAGCATACCGAACTCCACGGATCGCATGCATGGGGCAGCCGTGCGCATCTTTTCTGCCCGTCCACAGAGGGATGCCGTGCGTACATCCGGGAAGCCGTGACGAAACTCTTCCGGCAGGCTCCGCACCTGGCCGGCTTTATCGATATCACGACCGGGGAATGCCTGTCCGGGTGCGGTTCTTCCGACTCGCTTGCCTGCCCGCGTTGCAAAGAGACCTACGGGACGTTGGGAGCCACGCTGGCGGCCACCGAAAAGATGATCGCCGATGCGATGCATGAGGTGGCCCCGGAGGCTGAATTCATCAGTTGGACCTATTCACAGCGGACGTGGAACTTTGATGACGTGGAGGACGCTTGCCGCCGCCGCGATCCCGGGGTCATCCATATGCAGAATTTCGAGGATTTCGGTCGCCCCGTACAGCTCGGCAAGGAACGGCTCGCTTTGGATTACTGGCTGTCCTACGTCGGGCCCGGACAGGTGATGGAAAAATCCCTGGCCGTCAACCGCGAACGCGGCATTTCCACCTACGCCAAGATCCAGGCCTGCTCTTCGCACGAGATCTCTACGGTGCCGTACGTACCGGTTCCGGGGATCCTGTACGAGAAGTATAAGTATATGTATGAGAACGGCATCACCGGCGTGTTGCAGTGCTGGTATTTCGGCAATTATCCCTGCCTGATGAACAAGGCGGCCTGTGAACTCGCCTTCCTCCCGTTCTTTGAAAGCAAGCGCGCCTTCCTTGAATTTTTAGCCGGGATCTACTGGGGGCGTGACGCGGGAACCGCCGCTTCGGCGTGGGAACTGTTTGAAGAGGGATACCGGAACTTCCCGGTGAGCGTTTCTTTTGAGTGGTTCGGCCCGATGCAGGATTCCCCGGCCTGCCCTCTGCATCTGCTTCCCGTCGATCTGCCGATGCCCGGCACCTGGCTGATTCAGGATATGTCGGGGGGCGACCGGATCGGGGAGTGCCTGACGGACGGCCACACGGTTGAAGAGGCCTGCGAACTGACCGGGCGGATGTGCCGTATCTTCGGGGAGGGGCAAAAGATTCTTACCACGCTGAACGGGGAAGAAAAGATCGCCCGCACCGAACAGCTTTCCGTGGCTTCCGCCATCGCGCTTCTTTTCGAAAGCGGCAACAACATCCTGAACTTTTACCGCCTCCGCCGCTTGCTCGGCATCCGCGCCGGCGATCCTGAGCAGACCCTTGCCGCGATGGAGAAACTTGTCCGCCGCGAGATCGAAATCAGCCGCGCGCTTATCCCGCTTTGCGAAGCCGACGGACGGCTCGGATATCACTCGGAAGCGCACGGCTATAAGTTCTTCCCGGAAAAGCTCCTTTGGCGCATCGGAGAACTGGAGAAACTGCTTGTGACCGAGTTTCCGGAAGTGCGGGAACGCATTGCCGCCGGGCGCGTACCGCTCGGATTCTATTTCGGGGAAGAGGAGGGGGCGCGCTCTGTCCGTCTCACTGCGGAGAAGGTCGAAGACGCGGAGGAGATCTGCTTTATCGGCGAAGACGGACAGCCGAGCCGCGATACCACGCTCCGCGCGGCGGAAAAGGACGGAGAGATCACGCTGGAATTCCGCGTGGCCGCCCCGGTTTCCGATTGGGTGCTGATCAAACCCGAGTTCCGTATGTTCTACCCGTCCGCTCCCATCGTGCTGGCGTCCGGGAAGGTGGAGATCAATGAGAACATTCACTATTCCTTTATCGGTAAGCAGGTAGAGGAACGCCGCCGCGCCGTGCGTTCTGAATTCCGCGAGGAAGATGGGGCATACCTGTACACCTTGCGGTTCCGCCGTAGCGATATGGGGATGGAGGCGCGCGAGCCATTCCGGCTGGCGGTCAATCGGAGCAGCGGACGGAAGGATGTACTCTGCCCGGCTGACAGGATCTACGACCGTTTGATCTTCAGTAGGTTCTCCCCCGATTCTTATGCGTTCTTTCTGCCGAAAGAATAATTGTTTCTCTTCTTTTGGCGAACCGATTTCCATTCTTTTTGAAAAATGCGATGTTTTCTTTACCAATAAAAGCAAGCAAAAAGCCGGGCGAATGCCCGGCTTTTTGCTGTCGGCGAAGATCTGTTATTCTGCCGCTGCGGCAAAACGGCGGGCGGACGGTTCAGATATCACTGCCGCCGTTCGGCGTTTTGCCGGCAGATTCGTCCCGCCGGTTTTCTGGCGGGGAGGCGGTTTCGCCACGCGCGGGAACCGGTAGGCGATCCTTCTTCTTTCTCCCGAAGAGGCGTGAGAAGAGACGCTTGAAGAAATCGACCCACCGGCAGGAGCGCCTGCGCTTTTTCGAGCTTGCTTTTTCGGAAGATCTCTCTTCCCGGGATTCCGAGGCCCCATCTTTTTTCTCTTTGTCTTCCTCACCGCTGAAATCGGTGGCGGCCAACCGACAGGAAAAACTAAGCCCGGAGGTGAACATCCCGAGCAGTCCCGCGCTGATCAGCGAGGAACAGAAAACGGGAAGAAAGTATCCGTCCGCGCCGTCTGTCCGTCCGAGGAAGAAAGCCGAAAGGATCGAAACGATCGAAAGAAAGAGGCAAAAAGCGTAGAGAAATCCGGCGCGTTCCCGCAGTTCCAGGATCTGCTTGAGCCGAAAGGAAGCCGTCACCGTAAAGAGCAGGCCGGAAGCGGGGATAAAGACAGGGAGCACCCGGTCGGGAAACAGAAGGATCACGATTCCGCCCAGCAACAGGAAAAACGAAAGGAAGGCGGTCATCACCAGCAAAAAAGGGCGGTTTTTCCGTGTGAAGCAGAAAAGGAATTCGATCAGCGAACAGAGAAGGATCCCAATGCCGAGGATCAGACGGATAGAACTGTAAAATTCCCCCGGGAATGCGGCTACGAGGATCCCGCAGAAAAACAGGACGAGAGAAAAGAAAAAGGAAGAAAACGGAAAGAGCGATGCGCGTCGAAAGAATTTCATGTTTACCTCCGTCAGAATGTATAAGGAAAGGATATGCAGTTTCGGGTAATTTATGCGGCGGGGCCTTTGCAATGGCGCGCCTTTTTGCACGATTGCGTGCGGTGGCGCGGCACTTTTAGTCGAAAACTCTGAGAATTCAAAAGCTTTCCACCGTTATTGTAACACTTTTCCCTGCTTTTTTCAACCTTTTTCGGCAGGTTGGCCAAACTTTTCCGAATTGCGAGGAAGGGGGTGGAATTCCGCGTTTATTTGTGATACAATAAAGTGCACCTCATGTTTCTGAAGGAAATAAAACCAAAAAGGGGAGATCCGCTATGAAAAGACAGGACTATATTTCGTGGGATGAATACTTTATGGGGGTGGCTATCCTTGCATCTATGCGCAGCAAGGATCCGAACACGCAGGTGGGCGCCTGTATCGTAGATGAAAATAATCGGATCCTCTCCACCGGATATAACGGCTTTCCCCGCGGATGTTCGGATGACGAGTACCCGTGGGAGCGGGAAGGCGAAACGAACGATACGAAATATCCGTACGTCGTCCACGCGGAGTTGAATGCGATCCTGAACGCCGGTGGACGCCCGCTGGCGGGGGCGCGGCTTTACGTGGCGCTTTTCCCTTGCAACGAATGTGCCAAAGCCATCATTCAGAGCGGTATACGCGAAGTTGTCTATCTCTCCGACAAATATGCGACCACGCCGGGGACGCTTGCCTCCAAGCGAATGCTCCGCAGCGCGGGGGTGCAACTCCGTCCGCTGAAGTCCGACCGCGCGATTACGCTGGAGCTGTGATGAAGGCCGGGGTACTGGGGAGCGGCTCTTGGGGGACCGCGCTGGCGCAGGTGTTGTGCGATAACGGCGCGGACGTATTGATATATGGTCGGAATCCTGAAGAGGTGGAGGAGATCAATACCGCGCATCGGAACAGCCGGTATTTTCAGGATCTACCGCTTTCTCCTGCTGTCCGGGCAACGGGGGAGATCTCCGAACTTTCGGAATATGCAGACCTTTTTTTGCTGGCGGTGCCTACGCAGGCGATTCCCGGGGTGCTGAGCGAAATTTTACCCTTTGTCGGCCCCGAGACCCTGATCGTCAATGCCGCCAAGGGGTTTGAATGGGGGACGAACAAACGCCTCAGCGTTTGCATCCGCGATGCCCTGGCCGGCCGGCCGTGCGGCGGGATCGTTTCTCTCATCGGACCGAGCCATGCGGAGGAGGTCATTTTGCGGATGCTGACTTCTGTGTGCGCCGTTTCAACAGATGTTTGTACGGCGGAGAAGGTACAGCGCATTTTCTCCAATGAGTATCTGCGCGTTTACGTCACGGCAGATGAAATCGGCGCGGAGTATGGCGTCGCAGTCAAAAATGTTATTGCGCTGGCCTCCGGGATGCTGGAGGGGCGCGGGTACGGTGACAATGCCAAAGCGGCTCTCATCACCAGAGGTCTTTCAGAGACCGTGCGATACGGCGTGCAAAAGGGCGCACAGCGCGAGACTTTCTTCGGTCTCACGGGGGTGGGAGATCTGATCGTTACCTGCTTCAGCCCGCACTCCCGCAATTACCGTGCGGGGCTGGCCATCGGCCGGGCAGACAGTGCGTCGGGACTTGCAAAGATCCCGGATAAAACCGTCGAGGGAGTACATAGCGCGCGCGCCGTTTGGGAGGATGCTGAAAAACTCGGGGTAGACATGCCGATCGTTTCCGCCGTTTATCGCGTTCTTTTCGAAGGGGCGCGTCCCAGTGAGGAGATCGCGCGTCTGATGCGCCGCCCCCTGCGCCGTGAAACCGATCCGCAATAAACCTTCAAAAAATCTTCTCTTTCAAAAAAGAAAACAAGAGAAAACAAGAGAAAAAAAGAGAAAATGAGAGCATTTTCGGAAAAACATGAAAATGTTCCTTTTTCTTTGCCCAAAACGCTTGACAGCCGGGGGGAGGGCGTGCTATACTAACAACCGTGAGTCTTGCAAGGGCAAGTTTTGATTTGATTTTAATTAAAATAAAAAATACGGAATATCCGAAACGGAGGAAAGAAAATGTCCACATTCATGGCTAAAAAAGAAACCATTAGCCGCAAATGGTATGTGATCGACGCCGCCGACAAGCCTCTTGGCAGAACTGCCGTGGAGGCCGCCAACATCCTGCGCGGCAAGCACAGACCTGAATTCACCCCCCACGTTGACTGCGGTGAGTACGTCATCATCATCAACGCAGCCAAGGCCGTCCTCACCGGTAAGAAGCTCGATAAGAAGTTCTACCATCATCACTCCGGCTATATCGGCGGTCTCAAGACCGTCAGCTATCGCCACCTGATGGAAGACCGTCCCGAGTTCGCCATGACCAAGGCCATCAAGGGAATGCTCCCGAAGAACTCCATCGGCGCCAAGGCCATCACCCGTTTGAAGGTCTATGCCGGCGCAGAGCACAATCAGGCCGCTCAGCAGCCCGTTGCGCTTGACTGAACCGAGAAAGGAAGTAACGAATGATGTATACAAGTGCAAAGCCTTACTTTTACGGCACCGGCAGAAGAAAGAAGTCTGTTGCCCGCGTCCGTCTCTATCCCGGCACCGGTATGATCACCGTGAACGGCAAGAACGTTGACGATTATTTCGGCCTTGAAACCCTGAAGCTCATCATCAATCAGCCTTTCGGCGTGACCGATACCGTCGGGAAGTTTGATATCGTTGCCACCGTTACCGGCGGCGGTCTCTCCGGCCAGGCCGGTGCGATTCGTCACGGCCTTGCCCGTGCGCTCGTCGCAGCCGATGAAGCCTCCTACAAGAAGGCCCTGAAGAGCGCCGGGTTCCTGACCCGTGACCCTCGTATGAAGGAAAGAAAAAAGTACGGCCTGAAGGCTGCCCGTCGCGCACCGCAGTTCTCCAAGAGATAATCGTATTTCTCTCCCGTCCGCACGCTTTTCGTTCGGATGCCGAAGCCCGCAGGGAAGACCTGCGGGCTTTCTGGTATGACGGGCATATCAATGCTCTGCGGTGAAAGTCCGCTGGGAGGTAGTTACCGACCAACCCGAAAGCGACTCCCAAGGTTTACACCGTGAGGTGTAGGCGAGAAGAAGGGATAGCGAAATCGTAGCCTGACG
>CASDOQ010000060.1 GCA_949282345.1 uncultured bacterium
CGTCAGGCTACGATTTCGCTATCCCTTCTTCTCGCCTACACCTCACGGTGTAAACCTTGGGAGTCGCTTTCGGGTTGGTCGGTAACTACCTCCCAGCGGACTTTCACCGCAGAGCATTGATATGCCCGTCATACCAGAAAGAACCCGGCCTGTCGGCCGGGTTCTTTGCTTATTCCTCGATACCGGGGTGTTTCCGATGGGAGGGGAGGGTTCTGTTTCCTTCGGCATCCGGGAACGGCGAACGGTAGTCTCCCCGGAGAACCTCGCGGGCCTCCCGGTCACGGATGTCCGGGATGTCGTAGGTCTTTCCTTCCAGAATGCTATAAAGACCGTAGATCCCCGCCATCGAGAGCATGACGGCGCGGTAGATATCGAAGAGCGGTTCCGGATCGCGTCCCGAGAGATAATCCATGATCTGACGGCAGATACGCGCATCCGCGCCGCCGTGCCCCTCGCGCTTTTCAGCCTCGGTGTACTGATTCTTCGGATCGTATTCTTCGGGAGCGGCATCGTTTTTCCGGAACAGCACTCTGTCCTGATTGGTACGGGCGGTCTCGATCGTCCCTTTCTCGCAAGAGAGGCGGAACCACTTCCCGGAAGGGCCGAAACCGCAGCATCCCGTAGAGCGGAAGATGGCGCCGTTGCTCATTTCATACAGGGCGATCCCGCCAGCACTCTTGTTTTCCTTATATTTGACGTTCTCGGCATAGTTTTTCGTATAGATCTCCATGGCGGTCACGCGGCGAACGTCCAGCCCCGTAGCGGCCATCAGCACGCCGAGCGAGTGCATATTATAATAAGTACCCGGCAGATAGCGGCGCCAATGGTTCGGCGTAGGATAGAAGAGTTCGGCGGCGGCGTCCGCGTTTTTTCCTTCTTCGAGCCGGTGCAGATATTCTGCCTCCGCATAAAGCACCTCGCCGAGTTCCCCGGAACGGTAGCGATCCATCAGTTCGCCGGGGCCTACCATGCGCGGGCAGTTGGCGGCAAGCATATACTTGCGCCCGGTACGCTCACAGCATTCGACAAGATCCAAGCATTCCCCGAGGGTCGGGGCGGCCGTCGTCTCACTGATGACGTCGATCCCCGCCTCCATCGCGCGGATGGCGTAACTGGCGTGTTCGTGGAAATAGTTGGCTAAGATGACGGCGTCGATCCCCGCCTCGATCATCTCGTCAAACGTTGCGCAGACCAGCGTATCCTCGCCCACCAGCTGGCTGAGTTTTTTACGGGTCTCCTCCCGACCGTCGCAGATCGCACGGACACAGAAACCGGGGTCTTTCTGGATCATTGAATAGAAGGCCTCGCCGCGAAAGCCGCCAAAAATGCCGATACGGATCTTCTTCTCCATCTTTTATACTCCTTCGAAAAAATCGTACATTAGGATTGCCACGCATGGCATCCACCCTAAGTATATCCTTGAAAAATCGGCATTTCCATGGAATAATCGCCAATTTGCATAGATTTTTCGCCATTTTTTCGTTGCGCAAAAGGACGCGCGGAAAAGACGCGCGGAAAAGACGCGCGGAAAAGACGCGCGGGAAAGGTGCGCCGAAAAGATGCCAAAAAAGGCGTACAGAAAAAGAAAACGAATCGGCGGGTCATTCTGTTTCCGAAAAGCCTTGATAATTCTTTTTTTGTATGTTATACTGATCTTGCCAAATGGTCGGGGGGAGCAGACCGCTCCTTTTCGGGTAGGTTTTCGGACGGCCTTTTGGGGAAGCCGCTTCCGAAGGGTCGGCCGCGCAGTCTGACGGAACGCGAAAGATCGCGCGGACGCCTGCCGGAATATTCCGTATAGATTTATGGAGAAAGAAGGATACCGTATGCCCGGTTGCTGTTTTACAGGCCACCGTGTCATCCCGTGGCAGGTCGCGCCGCGCCTGCGGATACTGCTGACCGAACAAATAGAAGAACTTTATGCCGCCGGCGTGCGGGATTTTTACGCGGGCGGCGCGCTCGGCTTTGATATGCTGGCCGAGGAAACGGTCTGCCGGATGAAGGAAACCGGCCGGTGCGATCTGCGCCTGCATCTCGTGCTTCCCTGCACCGACCAGGACGCACGCTGGAACGCTGCCGACCGGGCGCGCTATCGGGTGCTTCTTTCAAAAGCCGACAGCGTGCGATATATCACGCAGTCCTATTGCCCGGGCGTCATGGCGGCGCGTAACCGGGCCCTCGTCTCTTCCTCCTCCTTCTGCATCGCCTATCTGACGCATACGGGAGGCACTGCGCAAACCGTCTCCATGGCAAAAAAAGCCGGTTGTCGGGTCATCAACCTCGCTGACAGAATTGTATAGTTTTGTTTGTATTATATAGAAAAAGCGGCGAAAGCCGCTTTATTTTTTTCTTTTTTCCGGGACGTCGGGAAGCAGAATATGCTTCTTGAGGCGAAGCAACAACAGCCCGATCAAAAAACCGATCAGGGCGCCGGCCAGCACGTCGCTCGGAAAATGGACGAAAAGATAGAGCCGGGAAAAGGCGATCAGCGCCGCCGTCGGGATCGCAAGGAATGCCATGCGCCGCTCGCATCCCGTCAGTACGGTTGCCGCTACTACCGAGGAGAGCGTATGCCCCGAGGGGAATGACCAGTCTGTCGGCATGGGGATCACCAGACTGACAGAAGGGTCAAGCCAGCAAGGACGCGGGCGAGCCACGAGATTTTTCAGCAGAAGATTCCCAACCAATAAGCACGCCACAAGACCGATGGCGAGCAGAAAGCCCGTGCGGCGTTTGCGGCGCGAGAGAAGCAGCAGCAGCGCGGCAAGGATCCATATGGCGCCGAAATCCCCGAGCCGCGTTACGACGCCGAAAAAGCCGTCCAAAAAATCACAGCGTATCCTGTCCTGTATCCAATAAAGGATCGAAAAATCGATCCCGTTCAGCCACTCGGTCATCTCTCTTTCCTCTGCGTCTCGCTCGGTTTTTCAGCCGAACGGCGTGCTGTCTTTCTTTTTTCTCCGCGTGCGCTCTTTCCGCGATCTTGCGGTTGCGATCCTCTCCGTCCGTAGGGCGGGGCGCGCCGTCCTTCGGCTTATCTACCGGGCTTTTCAGCGAGGAGGGTATCAAAGGTCAACCCGTATTTTTCGGCAATATCGCGGGCATAACTCTTCCCGTCCGGAACGCGGCGGGTGATCAGGAAGGAACGTTTCCCCTCCTCGATCCCGGCCACAAGGGTATCGAAGCGGATGCCCCCGGCCGAAAGCGACCGCTCGTTGACCGACGGGACCTCGGCCGCCAGTTCGTGCAGGTGGGTGGAAAAGATCCCGCGCACGCGACGCGCGCCGAAAGCCGCCAGGATCTCCGCCGCCAGGAAGGAGGCCTCATAGGAGCCGGTGGAGGAAAGCGATTCATCGAGCAGGATCAGGCTATTTTCGGTCGTTTCGGAAAAGATCTCCCGCAGGCGGGCGCACTCTTCCCCGAGGCGGCCCTTGTCGATGGTGTCCTCGGCTCCGGTCGGGAAATGCGTATAGATGCCGTCCGCCGGGCTGATGCGCGCACGCTTTGCCGGGACGGGCAGGCCAAGCTGGAAAAGCGCCTGACATAGCCCCACGGCGCAGGTGATGACAGATTTTCCGCCGCGGTTCGGCCCGGTCAGAATATAAAAGCGCCCGTCATCGTCAAACGCAAAGTCGTTGGGGACGATCTCTTCTTCTATCCGAAGGGCAACGTCGGGGTTGTAAAGCCCGGTCGCCGTCAGGCATTTCTCTGCCTCCGGCGCGATCGCCGGGAGCGTGAGGGCACAGCCTTTTTCCGATAAACGTGCGATCAGATCGGAAGCACGGGTGAGGAACTCGATCTCCGGCAGGATCCGCAGGAGGAAGTCGGTCTTTTCCAGTACGTATTCCCCAACGATTTCGCGCCATGCGCGCACGGAGGAACGGAAAACCTCCTCCAGCGCCCCGAAAAAGGCGCGGGAAAGCGCGTCCTGCCGGTTTTCGTTTTCGTCTTTTCCGAACGGGACGAGTGAGGCAATGCAGGTCATGGCGTCGTTGCGGAAACTCATGCGCAGGATCTTATCGAGCAGTTTCCCGGAGCGGAAGGGGGTCTGATTGACCGAAATCACCCCGGCCTCCACGGGGCGCATGGCAGAATCCAGATTCACCCCCACGGTAATACTCTTCACTTCCTGGATCCGGGAAGCCAGCGCCGAAAGATCGCGGTTCAGATCCTTATAATATTTACTCTCCGAAAGTTCGGTCACCGTATCGGTAAAACGGCAAAAAGCCGTGCTCTTTATCTGCGGCCGCAGGGGCGCAAGCCCTTCCCGCAAGGTATCCACGCAACGGATATAAAGTTCGACCTCGGTAATACTGTACAGGTAAGACTCCCCGCTCGTATTGCGGTCATGATCCAGCGCGCGCAGTTCTATCATATCCGAAAGCATCGGAAGGATCCGGCGGAGCGTCTCCGAAAGCTCCGGAATCGCCGAAAGATCCGAGAAGACGGCCTGCCGGTAGGCGATCACGTCGGGGGAAGCCGTGAAAAAGGAAGAGAGCGGCGCTTTTTTCAACGGAAGGAGAGCCGAAAGCCCGATCTCCTCCGAAACGCTCTCGCTGATATGGGGAAGCTTCCCCTCCGCGGCGCTGACCGCGCTCGCTTGATCGGGATACAGAAAACTCAGAAAATTCTCTTCCAAAATACGCCTCTTTCCCCCGGCGCGCCGGGCGTTCAGACAGGTTTTCCGCCCCGTGGGGCGCAGTGTTTTCGGCCTTAGAAATCGGACTCCCCTTCCCCCGAAACGCCGAGGGAAAACGCGAAAAGACCGCCCCCGAAAACTATCTTTTCTTATTGTATCACATCTTTTCGGAAAATGCAAGTTCCGCCGTCCCTCCCCCTTCGCCGTCCCTCCCCCTTCGCCATCTCTCCCCCTCCGCCGGGCGCACACCGGGAAAGTCGGGCGCACACCGGGAACGTCGGGCGCAAAATTTTCTTTGCCCGGCTTTTTCCCAAACGGCACGCCGCTTTCGGCTATACGGAGCCTTCTGCCTCGTCGCCTCGTCGCTCTTTTTATTTTTCTCTTGACAAAAACGGTATTTTTGGCTATAATAAGTTCCTGCATTATCCGTTTTTACAAAAATTCGCTGTATTCCGGGGTTTTCCGTCGGAAAGGCCGGAAGAAGAAAGGAAATCATATGTGCGGCATCGTCGGTTTTACCGGTGCGCGTCAGGCGGCACCGATCATTCTTGCCGGATTAGAGAAACTCGAATACCGGGGATATGACTCGGCGGGGTTAGCCGTCCGAAACGGGGACGGAAATACCACCCTCGTCAAAGCCAAGGGGCGCCTGCAGGCGCTGTATGAAAAAACGAATGGAGGGGCAGCCGTTCCCGGTACCTGCGGCATCGGGCACACACGCTGGGCCACGCACGGGGAGCCCTCCGAATGCAACGCCCATCCGCATAAAAGTGATGACGGAAACGTCATCGGTGTGCATAACGGAATTATCGAAAATTATTGCGAGATCCGTGAAAAACTGATGAAAAACGGCTATGCCTTCTATTCCGAGACCGATACCGAAGCGCTGGTCAAACTGGTCGATTACTATTATAAAAAGTACAATATCGGCCCGATCGACGCGCTTGCCAAGACCATGGTACGCGTCCGCGGCTCTTACGCGCTGGCCGTGATGTTCCGTGACTATCCCGGGGAGATCTACGTGGCACGGAAGGACAGTCCGCTGATCATCGGGCGCGGAGAGGGAGAAAGCTATCTCGCCTCGGACGTCCCTGCCATTCTTCCCTATACCCGCACCGTTTATTACGTCGGGAACCTTGAAATGGCCCGCCTCAGCCGGGACGGGGTGACCTTTTACAACCTGGACGGCGACGCGGTGGAGCAAGAACCGACCGAGATCCAATGGGATGCCGGAGCGGCCGAGCGCGGCGGCTTTGAGCATTTCATGATGAAGGAGATCCACGAACAGCCGAAGGCTATCCGCGATACGCTCACCTCGGTCATCCGGGGGAAAGAGATCGATCTTTCCGAAGTCGGGACCGATGACGAATTCCTCCGCGGGATCTCTTCGGTCACCGTGGTTGCCTGCGGTTCGGCCTATCACGTCGGGATGGTGGCGCAGTACGTCATCGAAGACCTCTGTCGGGTCCCGGTACGCTGCGAGCTGGCCTCGGAATACCGTTACCGCCGGCCGATCCATCAGCCCGGCGAGCTGGTGATCGTAATCAGCCAGTCCGGGGAGACGGCGGACAGCCTTGCCGCCCTGCGGGAAGCGAAGGAGAGCGGCGCCGAAACGCTGGCGATTGTCAATGTTGTCGGC
The DNA here is from genome assembly GCA_949282345.1 of uncultured bacterium. Taxonomy (GTDB): domain Bacteria; phylum Bacillota; class Clostridia; order Oscillospirales; family CAG-272; genus UBA1740. The sequence goes on from CASDOQ010000060.1 coordinate 6,279, forward strand.
AGTTCGATCGCCCGGGAAGCCGGACACGTCTTCTATACGCTGGCCGGGCCCGAGATCGCCGTAGCCACCACCAAGGCGTACAGCACGCAGCTGATTGCCGTTTATCTCTTCGCCCTGGCGCTTGCGCGAGCCAAAGCTACCGTCAGCGAGGAAGAGTATGCCGCCCTGCTGGCAGAACTTGAATCGCTCCCGCAAAAGGTCGAAAAGATCCTGGAGGATCGCGAGCGCATCCAATATTTTGCCGCCAAATTTTCCAATATTCGCGACGCCTTCTTTATCGGTCGGGGCACCGATTACGCCATCTGCATGGAAGGCAGTCTCAAAATGAAGGAGATCAGCTACATTCATTCGGAGGCCTATGCGGCAGGAGAACTGAAGCACGGGACGATCAGCCTGATCGAGGACGGAACGCTGGTCGTCGGCGTTCTCACGCAGAACTCGCTCTACGAAAAAAGCGTCTCCAACCTCACCGAAGTGAAGAGCCGCGGGGCGCGCATCCTCGGTCTGACGACTTTCGGCCATTACGAGATCGAGGATACGGCGGACTACACGATCTACGTCCCGCGCACCGATCCGCATTTCACCGCAAGCCTTGCAGTGGTGCCGCTCCAGCTCCTCGGCTATTATATCAGCGTTGCAAGAGGGCTGGACGTGGATAAACCGCGCAACCTTGCCAAGAGCGTTACCGTCGAATGATCTGAAAAGCAGAAAAAGCACCGGAATTCCGGTGCTTTTTTCTGGTATGACGGGCATATCAATGCTCTGCGGTGAAAGTCCGCTGGGAGGTAGTTACCGACCAACCCGAAAGCGACTCCCAAGGTTTACACCGTGAGGTGTAGGCGAGAAGAAGGGATAGCGAAATCGTAGCCTGACGAACA
>CASDOQ010000061.1 GCA_949282345.1 uncultured bacterium
CGTCAGGCTACGATTTCGCTATCCCTTCTTCTCGCCTACACCTCACGATGCAAACCTTGGGAGTCGCTATAAAGTTCGTCGGTAACTACGCCTCAGTGGACTTTCACCACAGAGCATTGGTATGCCCGTCATACCAAAAAGACCCGGCAGTTCAAAAAACGAACTGCCGGGTCTTCTTTATCGGAAAATTCGGAACTTTTGGAACTTTTGGAGCTTTTGCAAGATCCCGTTACTCTAAGTTCAAATGCCGCGAGAGCAAAGAACGGCAGAGGAAATACGCTCCCAATAACAGTCCGAGGTCGAGAAGGATCGAGGCCGCCGCAGAGAGCGTGAGATAAAGCGGGCCGTACAGATCAAGCAGGCTGTCCAGAGGCAATCCGACAAGGAAGGAAAGGATCCCGGACAGCGTGTTGACCGCCGAGTAGATCAGAAAGCCGAACACGACCGCCCCGAGCAGTTTGTGCTTTTTCATCAAAAGCGCCCCGATACAGATCGCCGCATGACCCAGTATGACATAGGTCACAAATTGTAAAGCAAACTTCACAAGGTTCAGGATCAGCGGGAGGATGTATTCGCTTCCCGCATACTGAAAGAGCGCACGGAGGGCTTCCAGAATCTCTCCGGTGATGCCCACGGAAGAGCCGACGTCGATGGGGATGACCAGGGCAACGACATAACCGACTACCGTAAGGATCGACGCAAGGAACGTAAAGAGGCAGGCCGGGATCATCTTTCCGAGCAGGAGGCGATCGGTCGAGACGGGAAGCATAAAGGTCAGATATCCCTCGTCCGAAAAGCAGGAACGGTAAAAACGGATCTGCGGGAGAAGCGCCAGGATCGCCCCCCCGAGAAAGACCGCCACCACGAACAGCCCGTACGTCCCAAGGATCGTCACGCCGGCGAGCCACAGGGAATCGGTGAAGAGATCGGTGTGCAGGAGAAAGCCCATGCCGCAGGCCGCGGCCATCGCCGCCGCCATAACGATCAGCCACGGATAAGACAGCCGCCAGAGAGAGCGGAACTCATATTTCATTACAGATTTCAGCATCGGAACGCCTCCCGGAAGATCGCATCCAGCGATTTTCCTTCTTCCGCGCGGGCATCGTCCGCGCTGTCATACCGCACGACCCGACCGTTGAAAAGGAAGAGAAATTCATCCAATATCGGCTCCACGTCCGCGATCAGATGGGTGGAGATCAGGACGGTCGCGCCATCCGGCAGATTTTCTTTGATCATATGCAGTACGTAATCGCGCGTGGCGGGGTCGACCCCGCCGATCGGCTCATCGAAGAGATAGAGAGATGTGCGGCGGCTCATGGCAAGGATCAGCTGGACCTTTTCCTTCGTCCCTTTGGAAAGCGTGCGGATGCGGCGTTCGGACGGTACGGAAAGCTCGGAAAGCATTTTGTGCGCGAGCACGGGGTCAAAATCCGGGAAGAACTCCACGAAATACGCAACGGCTTCCTCCACGCTCATGCCGAGATCCAACGCGTTCCGCTCCGGCAGGTAAGAGATCTTTCGCTTCGCTTCGCATCCCGGCGGGCATCCGTCCACCGTGATTTCTCCGGTTCCGGGAAAAAGAAGACCGGCCACCAGTTTGATCAGCGTCGTTTTTCCGCTTCCGTTCGGGCCGAGCAGACCGATGATCTTTCCGCGCGGGAGCGTGAGGCTCACGTCCTGCAAAGCGGGGATCGATCCGTAACTTTTGGAAACGCGGCTGAGGCGTAAAAGTTCCTGCATAAGGCTCCTCCTTTTATAAGAGTCCGGGATCGACCCCGGGAAATTCTTTCAAAAACCATATTTCCTCCGGCGGAAGAGAAAAACTCCTGCCGTTCAGATAGTCTAACACCGTCGGCTCTCCGGCAAAGGAGAAGCGCAGACGGAACGCGCAAAGCGCCTGATGGGTGTATCCGCGGGCGCGGTCAGCCCGGTTGTGGCCATATTTCCCTTCCCCGAGCAGCGGGTGTCCGATATGCTCCATATGGGCGCGGATCTGGTGCGTCCGCCCGGTGAGCAGTTCGATCAGCTGGAGCGAAAGCCCTCCGGCCTCCGCCACCGTGCGGTAGCGGGTCAGGATGCGCTTGGCATCGCGCGGCGGATCGCGATCGTAGACCGTAACGGTCTTGGTCTTTTCGTCCCGGCGCAGATACCCGGAAAGCGTTGCCTCCCGGGGAACCGGCGTTCCATGCACGGCGGCCAGATAGTATTTATCGATCTGCCTTGCCTTGATCTTTTCGTTCATCACGCGGAGCGCTTCGGCATTTTTGGCGGCGATCACGATGCCTGCCGTATTGCGATCGATGCGGTTGCAAAGGGCCGGGGCAAAAGACTGCTCTGCCCGGGGGTCATATTCCCCCTGCCGATACAGATAGGCTTGCAGATGCGTCAGGAGGTTGGCGGTACGGTTCCCCTCATCCTCATGCACGGGGACCCCTGCCGGCTTATCGAGCAAAAGAATATTTTCATCCTCATATACTATACGCAGGTGCGGCACGATATGCGTCAGTTCCCGCCCGTCCCGGTCATTCTCTCCGGGGCCGAAAAGCTCCTCCCGCAGAAAAAGCTGAAGGCAGTCCCCCACCGAGAGGATCTGGGAGGGAACTGCCCGCTTACGATTGACCTTGATTTTTTTGGTGCGTATCGACTTGTAGAGGAGCGATTGGGGAAGATCGGGCAGCGCCTTGGTGAGGAACTTATCAAGCCGCTGTCCGCCGTCATTCTTCCCGATGATCAGCTCACGCATCTTTATTTCGTGCCGTAAAGACGGTCCCCGGCATCCCCGAGGCCCGGGACGATATAGGCGTGGTCGTTCAGGCATTCGTCCAATGCCGCCGAGTAGATCTCCACGTCGGGATGGTCGGCCGTCAGTTTGGCAACGCCTTCGGGCGCGGCCACAACGCACATCAGTTTGATGTGCGTGCAGCCCTTATCCTTCAGCATCCGGATGGCGTCGGAAGCACTGCCGCCGGTGGCCAGCATCGGGTCGACCACGATGACCAGGCGGTGAGAGATATCGGGCGGGAGCTTGCAGTAATATTCGTGCGGCTGATGGGTCTCGGGGTCACGATAAAGGCCGATATGACCGACGCGCGCCACCGGAACAAGTGAAAGAAGCCCGTCCACCATACCGAGACCTGCACGCAGGATCGGGACAATAGCCAGTTTTTTTCCGGAGATACGCTTCATCGTCGCACGGGCGACGGGCGTCTCGATCTCCACGTTTTCAAGCGGAAGTTCTCTCGTGATCTCGTAGCCCATCAGCATGGAGATCTCGTTCAGCAATTCGCGGAAATCCTTGGAACTCGTGTTCGCTCTGCGCATGATGGTCAGCTTGTGCTGGATCAGGGGATGATCGATCAGATGAAAATTTTTCATTTCTTTCCTTTTCCGGCGGTCTAAATTCAGCCGGCTCTCCGGCTCGCTTTCCGCCTGTCTTCGCAAGGAACGGCCCCGGACAGACGCCTCCCGTTCCTTCGATCACGTCCATTATAGCATATCCTCCTCTTTCGTGCAAGCCCCCGTCCGCTTTTTTTGAAAAACTCCTCTTCCCCTCTCCCGATCTTCCCGCATTTTCCCGTCCCCGCATTTTCCCGTTCCCGCATTTTTTCCTGTTCCTTTGTTGCCCCCCCGGCGTTGCGCTTCCCCATATGATTTTTCCCTCTCCCTTCCTTCTTCGTCCCCCTCTTCTCCCCCCGTCTCACGCTCCTCCGCTTTCTTCCTGGCTCCCCCTTGTATAAAATCCCCCGCGGAGCATATACTGTCTCTGTAGCCGGGCGGCCGCCCTTCTCCGCCGGCGTCTGCCGGATTTTCCATATTTTTTATAAAAAGTACTTGACAAATCCCCATTCGGATGCTATAATACATGAGCAACGAAAGCCGGATCATCTCTATGCCGGAATGGCGGAATTGGCAGACGCCCGGGACTTAAAATCCCGTGAGAGCAATCTCGTACCGGTTCGACCCCGGCTTCCGGCACCATACTATCGCGGGGTGGAGCAGCTTGGTAGCTCGTCGGGCTCATAACCCGGAGGTCGTGAGGTTCAAATCCCACCCCCGCAACCAAAAAGAAAAAGCACCCGGAGGGTGCTTTTTGTTTTTGAATACGATGTGGCTTGACCATATACCAACGGGTTATGAGCCCGACTAATTTTTGTTCGATCTTGGATAAATGCAATTCCTTTTGCCGCCAGTGCTTTAAGCGCGGCGAGGTGCTCGTTGATAGATAATGTTGCTCATTGTAACGCTTGCGCCATTCGAACAAGGTGCTTTTCGCAATTCTGTATT
>CASDOQ010000062.1 GCA_949282345.1 uncultured bacterium
GTGGGAGCGAGGGGAGAGGGAGAAGCTGGGAGCGAGGCGGCGGGTGGGAGGCGAGGGGAGAGGGGCGAGGCGGCGGGTGGGAGGCGAGGGGAGAGGGAGAAGGTGGGAGCGAGGCGAGGAGAGACGGGAGAGCGGGAGAAAGGCGGCGCGAGGGAGACAGCGAGGGAAGGAGACCGAGCCGAAAGAAGCGAACGGCGCAGAGACGGGCCACAGGGGAGCCGAAACAAAAGGAGGAAAGGCGGGCGGCGGGGGCGGCGTGCGCCAAAGAAGAAAGCGGTGCAGGCAGGGGGAAGAGAGCCGAGAAGATCGGGAGGAGAGAGGGCGGGCTCTCTGAAAAAGGAGGGGATAAAAAGCAAATGCGAGGCAGGGAACCGGCGGCGGGAGGACGAGCGGTGGCGGGAACGAGGCGGGAGGAGAGAGGGCGGGCTCTCTGAAAAAGGAGGGGATAAAAAGCAAAGGCGAGGCAGGGAACCGGCGGCGGGCGGGGGAAGGCTGAGAGAGACGGGAGAGAGGCGAAGCGAGGAGAGGGGAGGCGGGAGCGGGACAGAGAGAAGCCTGAAAAAGGCAGGCGAGCCGGCAAAAAACCGGCCCGTGGGGGCGGGCGGGGCAAAAGACGGGAGAGCCCTCCGCCGTGCGGAGGATCTTCAGAGGCGATATGTCGTAAGTTGCTATGTTATTTGTCTATTCTTGCTAAAAAGTCATGCAATATATTGACTTGAAGGCGCAATCATGGTACATTTAATGCGAAAAGCATTTTCCGGGTTTTTTCTTTCGTGAAAAAAGCCCCCGTTACGGGGGCGATCGGAAAAAACAAAGTCTTGACACCGAGTGAAGGGCGTGCCTGCCCCGGGGGACTCCGGCGCGCCCGTTCGTATCGATGGGATTCAGAGAAGGATCTCGCGCCCTTCAGCCTCCGAGCGATAGACCGCGTCGTAGAAGCGCATGAGCGAGAGCGCCATCTCGGCCGTGGCACGGCAGGGGGCCTCTCCCCGACAGGCGGCAAGGAAGTTTTTCATCTCTCCGTCAAACTCGTGCCGATTACTGTGCGGTATCGATTCTTCCCGGAAGCCTTCGTCTTCCAGACGGACGTAAGTGAGATCCTTGCAACCGTTCCAAAGCGTGCCGGCGTTTGTCCCGTCGATCCGGATGCGGCAACTTTCCTCCGCGACACAGAGGGCGGAAGCCGAGCGGAGGACGAGCGGCGTGCCATCCCGGCAGACGGCAAAGACCGTCCCCGAGGTCTCCACGTTGCTCTCGTAATCTCCGACCGAGGAAGAGGCGTAAGCCTTCCCGGTCAGGCCGAGCCGCCGGTGCAGGTCGCCGTTCTCATAGCGCAGGAAGGAACGGACCGAGGCAATCTCCGGGTAATCGAGAATAAAGAGAAGCCCGTCGATCTCGTGAATGGCGGCGTCAAAAAGCGAGCCGCCCTTGGTAAAGCGTTTATCGTTGAACCAGCCGCCGGGATTGATACAACGGTTCATCCGCATGGCTTCGGCATACGTGACACGGCCGAATTCTCCCGCCAGGTAACGCTCCCGCAGGGTGAGGATATCCGACACGTGGTGGTAGACAAAGCCGTATTGCAGGACTTTGCCCGCTTTATCGCGCGCGGCGATACAGGCCTCAACCTCTGCACCATCCATGGCCGGGGGCTTTTCGCAGAGGACGTGCTTTCCGGCTTCCAGTGCTCGCACGACCAGCGGAGTGTGGGAGGCGACCGGCGTGGCGATCGAGATGGCGTCAATGTCCGGGTCGGCCAGCAGGTCTTCGACCCGGGTGCAGACCCTGGTAATGCCGAACTCGGCGGCTTTCGCGGCGGCCCGATCTTCGTTGCGGTCGCAGAGAACGCTAACCTCGGCCCCGTTATGCTGATACCCCCTGATATGGTCGGCACTGATGGTGCCGGCCCCGATGATTCCGACTTTCATAGCAGACATGGCAGATTCCTTTCTATGCCGGGAGGCGATGCGCGCCCTGCGGACGGATCTTCCGTCGCGAGAGCGTCTTGCTCCCGAAGATCATGATGTTTGTTCCGCTGTGTAATTTTTTGCGGACGGCTGTTTCATACAGAAAAATAATATAATTGATTATACCTTTTTTCTTTTCTGAATGCAAGAAAAATGAGAAAAGAGTATATTCTGATACCCATTGAAGATTTTTTTACCCGTTCCGGCGATTGGGCAAGCGCGGGAAGATCCCGGAAGAGATCTTCCGATACGGTGGAAAGCCGGGCGTGAAAGGATGGCAGGAAACCCAAAGAGCCGACGCAAAGTCAAATCTTCAGGATGCAGAAATCTGTAAATATCAATGGGATAAACCCAAAATCACATAAACCAGAATAAGGAGACACTGATGATGCAAGTCAAGGAAATCGACCCGCGTACCCTGACGCGGGAACAGAAGATCGGGATGGTGCTTTGCGCCAACCTCAACCACGGATGGGAGGATGTTCTCCACGCGGCGGAAATGGTGAAAAATCACAGTCTCGGTGCCATCTGGATTCAGCCGCAGTCCAAGTACCGGGAGGAAGCCATCCGGCTGATCCGCGAGACGGCCGATTATCCGATCCTCATTATGACCGACGCCGAGAGAGGGATAGAACCCTATCTCATCCCGGACGTGCTGGCCATTGCGGCGGCGGGAGGCGCACGGGAAGATTATGCGCGTTCTTTCGGGCGGATCACCGCCACGGTCCTCTCCGGGATGGGATATAATGCTGTCGGGAATCCGCTCCTTGACACAGGAGAAGAACAAAGACTTCCCTGCGGCGGAAACACGCGCACCTTCGGCTCGGATATCAATAAGGTTATCCGGATGGGACGTGCCGTGGCACAGGGCATCCACGAGGCCGGGCTTCTGACGGTGGCCAAACACTATCCCGGCGTTGGCGGGGAGAAACCCTATGACTCGCATATGCGCGAGGGATGTTCGGTTCTGACCGAGGAAGAAGTCCGGAGCCGCCTGATTGCGTATGCAACGCTGGCGAAAGAAGGACTGATTGACGGGGTCATGGCCGGCCATCACAAATTCCCGGCAATCGACGAACATCCGGCCAGCCTTTCCCGTAAGATTTTGTCGATCCTGCGCGATCTCGGATTCGACGGTTTCTATATCACGGACGCGCTCAATATGATGGGGGTCGTGTTGAAATACGGCGTAAACCCGCCGAACGGACTTTGCATCGGAGCCGGAAACAGCCTGGCGCTGAGCTGGGGGGTTCCGAGCAAGCAGGCGTATGCCGCGCTGAAAGAAGGGTATGAGCAGGGGCTGTATACCGATGAAGACCTTGATTCTTCGGTTGCCCATGTGCTGGCGGCGCAGGAAAAGACGCTGAAATACCGGGATATTCATCCAAAGATTCTTCCCGAAGACGAGAAAAATGTGGCGGCGCTGAATACCGAATGCATTGAAGCGCGTTGTGCCGAGGGGCTGACCCCGGCCATTGACGCGAACGCGCGCCATCTGTTTGTCATTATGACCGACGGGAAGGTATCGCTCGATACCGGAGACGAATATACGCCGGGGCCGCGTGACTGGTACTTCCCGCAGAAGATTGCCGACCGGGTCCGCGAGCTATTCCCGAATTCCGATGTATATCCGCTTCCGCAGTTCCCCTCCCCCTGCGATAATATGGTGTTGCTGGATCGTCAGGTGAAGTATGATGATCTGGTATTCATCACCTTTTACCAGTCGGCGGCGTATTCGGGCCGGGAATGCCTGACCAGCCGCGTGATGGAGCTGATGGACGCTCTTCAGACCACCGACAGGATTGTGGCGCATCTGCACTTCGGAAACCCCTATGTGGCAACCGACGCGCCCTATGTCAAGCGCATTCTCCTCGGCCTTTCTTCCTATCCGTGTATCATGGGCGCGCTCGATATTCTGCACGGAGACGCTCCGGCATGCGGCAAAATGCCGTTTAACCTGCCATTCCATAAAAAGGGAGACGATTTGTTTTGAAGATTCTGATGATCGGCGCACACCAGGATGACGCTGAATTTGAAGGTTGCGGCCTGGCCATCCTGCTCCGACGGGCGGGGCACGACGTACGCTTCCTTTCCTGTTGCAACGGGTGCGGGGGACATCATCTGATGAGCCCGGCCGAAACCGTGGCGCGCCGCGCGGGCGAATCCCGGGCGGTGGCGAAATATCTGGATATCGAATACGAAGTCTGGAGCGATATGGACGACTGCTCGATCACGGCCGACCTGGCGACCCGGCGGCGCATGATCCGCTATATCCGCAACTACTGCCCGGACGTGATCATCACGCACCGCACCAACGACTATCACGCCGACCACCGCGCGGTGGGACAGCTCGTGCAGGACGCG
>CASDOQ010000063.1 GCA_949282345.1 uncultured bacterium
AAAAGTCTCTCGAGATCCGCGAGGTCGTTCGGCGTCGCGTGCACAAAGCCCGGCGTCAACGGCTGGAAATCCTTATGAAACACATCCTGACCGGTGGCGGCAAGCGTCGTGATCGTGCGGCCGTGAAAACTGTTTTTCAGCGTGATGATATGGGAATATTCCTTCCCCTTTTTCTCCTGCGCATACTTGCGCGCCACCTTGATGGCGCATTCGTTTGCTTCAGCGCCGGAATTGGAAAAAAAGACCTTTTTCATCCCGGTCTTTTCGCAAAGCAGGGAGGCAAGCACGGCACACGGCTCGGAATAATACAGGTTGGAGGTGTGTTGCAGTCTGCCGAGTTGCGCAGTGACCGCCTCCTGCCATGCGTCGTCCGCATAGCCGAAGGTGTTTACCGCGATCCCGGAGGAAAGGTCGATATATTCTTTTTCGTTTTCGTCGTACGCGAGCGAGCCCTTCCCGTGTTTCAGCAAAACCGGGAAGCGGTTATAGGTGCCGGCGATATAGGTCTTGTCAAGTTCCCGGATCGTCTTTTGCATCATGGCGTTTCTCCCGGCGTGGGGGCAGATGGTTCGGCCGTGAACATCGTGCCGATGCCCTCGTTTGTCAGCATTTCGATCAGGATCGCGTGCGGGATGCGGCCGTCGATGATGAAAACGCGGTTCACGCCCCAGCGGAGGGCGTTGATACAGCACTCCACTTTGGGGATCATTCCGCCCCCGATCGTACCGTCGGCGATCAGCCGTGGCGCGTCCTCTGTGCGGATCACGGGGATCAGCGTTTCGGGGTCGTTCTTGTCCTTGAGGATCCCCCCGATATCGGTCATGGAGATCAGGCTCTCCGCGCCGAGTTCTCCCGCGATCTTTGCCGCCGCGGTATCGGCGTTGATGTTATAGACGTTTCCTTCCCGGTCACATCCCACGGTGGAGATCACGGGGATATAGCCCCGGTCGATGACGTCTAAGATCGGCGCCACGTTGACCTTGGTGATCTCCCCCACGAACCCGAGCCGTTCATCCTTGACCTTTGCCTCGATCATGTGTCCGTCCATGCCGGAAAGCCCGATCGCCTTGCCGCCCTTGTTTCCGATCAGTGCGACAAGGTTTTTGTTGATCTTTCCCGCCAGTACCATCTGCACGATATCTGCGGTTTCCTTGTCGGTCACGCGCAAGCCGTCGACGAAAACGCTTTCCTTCCCGATCTTTTTCAGCATTTCGGTGATCTCGGGTCCGCCGCCGTGTACCAGTACGGTCTTGACGCCGATCAGCGAAAGAAGGACGATGTCCTTCATCACCGAGTCTTTCAGATCCTCGTTGATCATGGCGTTGCCGCCGTATTTCACGACGACCACTTTGCCGGTGTATTCCTGAATGTAGGGCAGAGCGTGTACCAGCACTTCGGCTCGCCCGGCGTTTGAAATCTCCATCCGTATTCTCCCGTATTATGTTCTGTAATCGCCGTTGATCTTTACGTAGTCGTATGTCAGATCGCACCCCCACGCGGTCGAGGAGGCGTCCCCCGCGTTCAGATCAACGAGGATCTCGATCTCGTCTTCCAGTAAGATCTGCTTGGCTTCCTCTTCGGAAAAAGCGACCCCCGCGCCGTTTTTGCAGACCTCGACTCTCCCCTTCGGGGAGCGGAACGCCACGTCGATCTTCGTGACGTCCACCGCGGCTCCGCTGTATCCGATGGCGCAAAGCACGCGCCCCCAGTTGGCGTCGGCGCCGAACATCGCCGCCTTGGTCAGAGAAGAGCAGATCACGCTCTTGGCAACCGTCCTGGCGGTTTCTTGATCTTTGGCGCCGATCACCTTGCATTCGAGCAACTTCGTCGCGCCTTCGCCGTCTCCGGCGATCCGGCGGCAAAGGTGGACGGTCACGGTGTTGAGCGCCTGCATAAAGCTGTCAAGATCGGCGCCCTCCTGCACGATCTCGGGGTTACCCGCCGCGCCGTTGGCCAGAATCGTGACCATGTCGTTCGTCGAGGTATCTCCGTCCACGCTGACCATATTGAAGGTTCCGGCCACGTCGCCCGAAAGTGCTTTTTGCAGCATTTTTGCGCTGATGGCACAGTCGGTCGTCAGAAAGACCAGCATGGTGGCCATATTCGGGTGGATCATGCCGGAGCCTTTGGCGATCCCGCCGAGCCGGCAGCGAACCCCGCCGACCGTAAATTCCACGGCGATCTCTTTGGGTTTTGTGTCTGTGGTCATGATCCCCTGCGCCGCAGAGGTCGAATCCTTGCCGAGCAAGGCGACCAAAGGCGGGATCCCCGCTGCGATCGGGGCGATATCCAGGGGCTGACCGATCACCCCGGTGGAAGCGACGATCACGTCGTCGGCGGAGATCTTCAGCGTTCCGGCAAGCAAAGAGCAGATCTCTTCGGCGACCTCGATTCCGTTGGCGTTGCAGGTATTGGCGTTGCCGCTGTTGCATATGATCGCCCGGGCGGTACCGTTTTCGAGGTGCTTTTTGGTCACGAGGAGCGGCGCGCCTTTTACAAGATTCGTGGTATAGACCGCCGCCGCCGTCGCCTGTTTTTCACTGTATATTAAGGCAAGATCTTTTTTTGTCTTATTCTTGCGGATGCCGCAGTGTACCCCCGCGGCCAGAAATCCCTTTGCGGCGCAAACGCCGCCATCGATTGTTTTCATCCTGTTCTCCTTCACAGGCAAAGCCCTTGCGTCGGCTCTGCCCCCAGCACCATATTGAGGCATTGCAGCGCCGCACCGGAGGCACCTTTGCCGAGATTGTCATAGACCGCAAGCAGCAGCATCCGTTCGTCGTTCCCGCTCACGCTGACCTTCATGGAATCTTTCCCTGCCATGGAGGCGGCGGAGAGAAATCCGTTTTCGTCCAGTGCTTCGGCAAAAGTGACCACCGGCCCGGTGTAGATCTTACGGTAGACGTCGGCAATTTTCTCCGGGGTGGTTCCCGGGGCGCACGCGGCCGCAAAGAGCGGGACCGTGACCTGCATCCCGCTGTAAAAATCTCCGACTACCGGGCAGAATACCGGGGCGGGCAGACCGCTTTCCGCGGCCATCTCGGGAAGGTGTTTGTGTGCCTGTCCGAGCGCGTATTGGCGCGGCGCGTGAAAGAGGGCGGGTTTCGGGTCGGCTTCGTATTCGGCGATCATCTTCTTGCCACCCCCGCTGTACCCGGTCAGAGAAAAGCAGGAGAGGGCAGTCGCCGGCGGCAGGATCCCCGCCGCAGTCAGCGGGGCGGTCAGCGCAATAAAGCCGCTGGCGTGACAGCCCGGCACGGCGATGCGCTTGGCCGTGCGTACCGCTTCGGCGCGCTCTTTTGACAGTTCGGGAAATCCGTAGACCCATCCCGGCGCGGTACGGTGCGCGGTGGAGGTATCCAGCACGACGGTTTCGGGATTTTCGATCATCGAGACGGCTTCCCGGGCCGCCGCGTCGGGGAGGCACAGGATCGCAACGTCCGCCGCGTTCAGCGCACGCGCACGCGAAAGATCGTTTTTACGCTCGGCTTCGGAGAGTACGATCAGTTCGAGATCTTTGCGCCCCTGCAGGCGTTCGAATATGCGAAGACCGGTCGTGCCGGCGCTTCCGTCGATAAATACTTTCTTCATGGTTTCAAAAACTCCCTGATTCCCTTGATCTGTTTTTCGACCGAGGCGACCGAGGTGCCGCCCTCGCTGGTACGGTTCCCGACGCAGGCAGACAGGTCGATCGCTTTGTATATCGCGTCGTCAAACAGAGGGCTGAACTGCCGGTAGGTATCGAGATCGAGTTCCTCCAACACCTTGCCGTGCGCGATACAATAGGCGACCAGTTGCCCCGAGATCTTGTAGGCACTGCGGAAGGGTTCTCCTTTTTTGGTCAGGTAATCCGCCACGTCGGTGGCGTTGATAAAGCCTTTTTTGGCCGCATTCAGCATATTTTCCGGCAAGGCGCGCATCCCGGCGATCATTCCGTCAAATACGCCGAGGCAGGCCTTGACGGTATCGCAGGCGTCAAAGACGCTCTCCTTGTCTTCCTGCATATCTTTGTTGTATGCGAGAGGCAGCCCTTTGAGCATGGTGAGTACCGAGAGCAGATCCCCGTAGACTCTGCCGGTCTTGCCGCGGACCAGTTCGGCCATATCGGGGTTCTTTTTCTGCGACATGATCGAAGAGCCGGTGGTAAAGGCATCGGAGAGTTCCACGAAACGGAACTCCCAACTGCTCCAAAGCACGATCTCCTCGGAAAAGCGCGAAAGGTGCATCATCAGGATCGAAAGCGCCCCCAGAAGTTCCACGCAGAAATCGCGGTCGGAAACGCCGTCCATGCTGTTTTCCGCAATCGCGGGGAAGCCGAGCGCCGCCGCTTCGGCTTTGCGGTCGATCGGGTAGGTGGTCCCGGCCAGGGCGCAGGAGCCGATGGGGCAGACAGCGGTCCTGCCCCGGCAATCCGAAAGTCTGCCGAGGTCGCGCCGCAACATCATCGCGTAAGCCATCAAGTGATGCCCGAAGGTGACGGGCTGCGCCCGTTGCAGATGCGTGTATCCCGGTAGGATGGTGGCTTTGTAGCATTCGGCCTTATCGGTCACGGTAGCGATCAGTTTTTTCACCGCCGCGCAGATGGCGTCGATCTCCTCCAGCAGATAGAGCCGGAGGTCAAGCGCGACCTGATCGTTCCGACTGCGCGCGGTGTGCAGTTTTTTTCCTACGTCCCCCACGCGCGCCGTCAGGACTTCCTCGACGAACATATGGATGTCTTCGCAGGCGGGATCAAAGGAGAGCGCGCCGCTCTCCAGGTCGGAAAGGATCCCGGAGAGCCCCGCCAGGAGAGTGTCTGCCTCCTCTTCGGCGATGATGCCGGTGGCGGCAAGCATGGAGGCGTGCGCCATGCTTCCCTTGATGTCCTGCCGGAACATCCGGCTGTCAAATCCGATGGAGGAGTTGAAATCGTCTGCGATCCGATCGGTGATGCCGTCGGTCCTTCCCGCCCACATTTTTGCCATGATATACCGCCTTTTTCCAATTATTTCAGTCCGCTTTTCGCTTTCATTTTCGCATAGACTTTGGTGGAAAGCCCGTACAGGTTGATAAACCCGGTGGCATCCGCCTGGTTATAAACGTGATCCTCGTCAAAGGTTGCAATCTCGGGATCGTAGAGCGAGTACGGCGAGGTCACGCCTGCATTTATGATATTGCCCTTGTAGAGTTTCAGTTTGACGTCGCCCGTCACGGTCGCCTGCGTGGTCTTGACGAACGCGAGGATCGCCTGGGTCAGCGGGGTGAACCACTGCGCATTGTAGACGATCTCGGCCAGTTTCTGCGCAACCAGCGCTTTATAATGTAAAGTTTCCTTATCAAGACAGATCGTTTCGAGGATCTCGTGCGCTTTGTACAGGATCGCGCCGCCGGGAGTTTCGTACACGCCGCGGCACTTCATGCCGACGAGGCGGTTTTCCACGATGTCCAGAAGACCGATGCCGTTCTTGCCGCCGAGTTCGTTGAGTTTGGTGAGCAGTTCCACCGCGCCCATCTTTTGGCCGTCGATCGCCACGGGAACGCCTTTTTCAAAATGCACCGTGACGTAGGTCGGCAGGTCGGGTGCCTGCTCCGGCGAAACGCTCATCTCCAAAAAGCCCTTTTTGTTGTACTGCGGTTCGTTTGCCGGATCTTCGAGATCCAGCCCTTCGTGTGAGAGATGCCAGATGTTTTTATCCTTGGAGTAGTTGGTCTTTCGGTTGATCTTCAGCGGTACGTGATGCGCTTCGGCATAGTCGATCTCTTCCTCACGCGATTTGATGCTCCATTCCCGCCAGGGGGCGATGATCGTCATATCGGGCGCCAGCGCCTTGATCGCCATTTCAAAACGGACCTGGTCGTTCCCTTTGCCGGTGCATCCGTGGCAGATGGCGTCCGCGCCCTCGGCCAGGGCGATCTCTACCAGTTTCTTGGCGATCGGCGGACGGGCAAACGCAGTGCCCAGCATATAGTTTTCGTATAATGCCCCGGCCTGCACGCAAGGAAAGACGTAATCGGTCAGAAATTCCTCGGTGATATCTTCAATATAGATTTTGGAGGCGCCGGTCTTGATCGCCTTTTCCTCAAGTCCTTCCAGTTCGTCAGCCTGTCCGACGTTTGCGGAGACCGCGATCACTTCGGGGTCGTTGTAGTTTTCCTTGAGCCACGGAATGATGATCGAGGTATCCAGTCCGCCCGAGTATGCAAGCACTACTTTTTTGATCTCTTTTTTTTCCATGATGGTTTTCCTCCGAAAAATTCTCTTATGTGAATAATTATACGGAATAATTCGGAAAATGTCAAGTGCTTTTCATGAAAAACGAATATTTTTCCGTTTCTTACGAAAAAATATTGCATTTGAGAGCCGATTTCGGCAGATTGACCGTCTTTTCGGACGTAAGCCGGAGAAAGAAGGAAAAAATAAAGGTCTGTCCAGGGGGCGGCGCCGCGCCGCCCCCGTGGGAGATCGTATTTTTCATGCAAAAAGACGGCTGCCGTTTCCGAAAGCCGTCTTGCGTATTTTCCGGTGCGGTCGGGCGTTTTTTGCCCTTTCAAAAACGCCTTTGCAAATAGATCATATCCACCAGTTGCACGCCGCCTTCATAGATCGGGTGATCGTAATACTCGGTGAAAAAATTTCTGACGCGGTGCGAACGGGTAAAACCGCATTTTTCGTAAAACCCGATCGTTTGCGGAGAGTCTCCCGTTCCGACCTGTAAGATCTCATATTGAGCGGCGTATTTCCGGACGATGAAGTCGATCAGGGCTTTCCCGTATCCCCGGCGTTGATGCTCCCGGACCGTGGCAAGATTCTTGATCTCCAGAACCCCGTTCCCTTCATCGGTCACGACGCACTCGCTTTTCAGGCCGCCGTCTTCCAGCACGTACAGGGTGCCTCTTCCGAGATAGCGGTCGATCATATCCTCCTGCTCATCCGCCAATAGCAAAAGGTCGAGGTAAGCCTTTTTATTTTCTCTGATCTCTCTGATTTCCATGAATCTCTCCTTATGAATGCAGGCGGAGGGCCCTGCGCGGGCCCTTCACCGCCGCTTGGGGGCAGGGTCTGACAACCGGCGGAAGAGTTTTACGATCTCGTACCAGAAGACCGATGCCGCCGCAAGAATGCTCTTGATCAGGCGACTGGTAAATCCGTGATCGGGAATCGTGAGCCATGTGAAAACGCCGGGATCTTGACCCCTTCGCAAAGGAGCATCAGGGCGCCGGGAACGAGCTCCGTACTGGAAATTCTTTCTTCTTTTCCGTCCCGGATGACCGTGATCCGAGGAGCCGACAGATCCCTGAGCGCGTTCAGCGTTTTGTCGGTCTTCCATTCCTGGGTCACGTCGATGCTGATGATGCCGATCACGAAGATCAGCATGATCGCACCGTCTCTCGGTTCTCCGAGAATAAAATCAATGACGGCGGCAAGGATCAGCAAAAGGAACATCGGTTCACAGAGCGCGTGAAGGGCGGTTCGGATCAAACTCTCCTTCTTCTGCGGCGTCAGTTCGTTTTTTCCGTACTGCTGCCGTCGCCTGACGACCTCTTCGTGGGTCAGGCCTCTCAGGTCTTTCTTTTAGGTTGTCATAAAAGAATCCTCTGTTTCCCGCTGCTCTGAGGCTTGCGGTGTCTTGATTTCTCCTATGGCACTTCATCAGAGGTCGAATGCATCCGCGGATCGCGGACCTGCCGAAAAAACAAAAAAGCATATCCGCGGAACATACGCACTGTCCCACAGATATGCAAAGATACATGATCTGCTGCCGCCTGTACGCGTCCCGGCCCTACACCCGTACGGGCATCGCCTGCTCAGTTTGTACTGTTGATCTCGCATTCCTTCCGGAATGTAATGCAGCGCAAAGAGATAATCTCTTATACTACACATTTATGCGAAAGTCAAGAGTTTTGCTTTTCGTTCATTGTAAATTTTTTCTCCGTGCGATCGATCGGATCGGCACTTTAGATGTTTTTCAAGTGCATCCTAAATAGATGCCACTTTATTTTACATACTTTATTTGATTTATTTAAATAGGTAAAGAAGAAACAGTTTTCCGGTAAAGCCTTTATATTCCTTCCAACCAAGAATCTCGGTATGTTCTTCGATTTTTTCAAGCATTAGCTTAGCTGCGGTAGACTTCCATTTGCCGCGCGGAGTACAAAAAACCAATGAGGATCCGTCTACGATGCATTGAAGCCAAAGATTTCCGCTACCAATACCAAATTCAGCTCTTTGAAAGCTTGAAAAAGGAATGTCCTTTTTGACCTTCAATTTGTCATTGACAAAGGTCATGTGGGTGTCGTGGAGCTCCACGATATAACCCGTATACCCCGCAAACTTTGGCAAGATCGTGCCGCCTTCACCAATGCACAGGTCGATGCACTTGTTGATGTCAACATTGTTTTTTTTGCAATAACCTTTTAGTGTAAGCATATTTATTCTCCTTTTTCATAAATGAGGCTACCCTCTATTTTTTCAAAATCAACATTTCTGCACGAAAAATAATCAAAGAGTGCAAAGTTTATATCGCAGGGGTAAGAATCGAGATATCTGAAAATTTCGTGGTAAATATCTTCTTGCTGACGATCCGTACCACCATAAAAATGAAGTACGAATACCGTTCCACTGAATTGCTCGTTGATGACTTTTTTTACAAGATAGACCTTGCGCAAAATTCCGCTCTCGTCAATACTCTTGATATAATTCAAAACATCGTCAAGAATTTCCCTGGGCAAATCGTGAGATACCAAGTTGTCGTTTCTTTCAAGAGAAGATAATTGACTGTTTTCGTCAACGTGCTTTTGCGTTATTTCACTTGCAAATTCGCGATATTTCCACAATTCATCTTCCAGACCCATCATACAGCAAAATTGCCCCATATTTTCAAGTCCTTGCTCAAGATAGTTATGGTTTTCTTTGATCGCTGAATATAAAAGCTCTAATCCGCTTGCATCATATCTGTGTAAAAGAAGCATTCCCTTTGTGAATTTTGCGTGCATTGTAGATACTTCGGGTAGTATTTCAATTACGCGGTCACAAAAAGCTTCGGCTTTTGAACGCATACCGAGCAGCATATAACTGTCAACGATATCCGCATAGCTGTGAGATTCGATCTTGCTGCCGTTTGCTTCCCATTCGTTTATTTTGTTTAACGGAGTCAAATATCTTTCTTCCCGCTCCTGCGGATACTCCTTGGCTCGAGATTCATAGATCATGTTATCTGTAACCGCAAGAAGCTTTTGCGTATCCTTGACGAACGCCTCCGAAGATTTGGAGGGGATGGTTTGAATTTTGTCAACGCCAAGCGTTGCAGCTCTCATTTTAACTGTTGGATGCGATGCGTTTTGCGCAATAATCTCTTTTTCTAAAAGCGTGTTCCAAAAATCCTTTCGGGTGTTTTGCTTTTCAAAATAACGGTCAAGACGCTTTTTCAAATATTCGTTTTGAAGTTCCTCTTCTTTGGCAATATTTTCAACGTCCGTCCCCATCTCCTCCCAATCAAAGAAGTCGTAATACCGAAATTTTGTGAGTGCGGAGAGAGCAATTTCGGGAGATTGTGCAGCAAGCATAGATCGATCTGCTTTTTGCTCGACCATAATTGATGTGGCATATTTGTATAACATGTATTCAAGATAATATTTGACGTTTAGTAGAGAATACGGGGAAAACAAAAGTTTGCTCAAGAAGTAGTCTTCACGAGCATCAAAGGAATGAAAATATGTATCTTCCCTTTGAATCTTTTCCATATCCTCGGAAACGTGATAAAATTCATGAAAAAGGACGTTGTATAGTTCTTCCTCAGTCAAAAGGCACAGTGCCATCACACCCAACCGTATATAAACTTCTTTGCCTGTTTTAAAAACACCAACCCCCTCTCCATCATCAAAGGTAATCGCAACCTTGTATTTGCAATTCGTTTTTTGCGCAACGTCGTTTACTAATTTATGAAGTGCGGGATATTCCTCTTGCTTTAAAATAAGCTCAGGGGTAGTGGGGATTTCTTTTTTATGTATTCTTATACACGTTAAAGCGGAACAAATAAACAAAGTGCTGACTGCGATTAGAATGTAATAAGCATATCCCGTCAGAACACCTGCCAAAAAAGCACATACAACACCACTAATGAATACCAATATTGCAATCAAATCGCTCAAAACTCTGTAAAGGCGAAGCTTTTTACCGGACGAAATAGCTGTTTCTTCCGCTTTTTCACGATGTTCCAAATGATATTTTCTAATTTCTTCCAATTTTGTATTGTTGTGTTTTTTTTTCAATGCCCGTATTACGATTTTGGAATATACGCTAAAGACAATGGGAAAAGCAGTGCCAAGCACCAAAGCAGACAGAATGATTGGATTTTGTATCCATGTTTCAGAATTGAACATACCAACTGCGGAAAACAAAATAGCTATTAGTGCAGCGGGAATAATATATCTGAATTTTTTCATATACAGTTTCCTTTTTGATGAGTTCCAATATTAACATTTTCATTATACCATATTCTTAAGAATAAATCAAGGCTTTTGTAATATCAACTAGTATTATTTTGAAAACAAATAGTTTACAAAGTTTCTCTCAAAATTTATCAAAAAAGGGAAAGCTCGGCGATCAAATAATTGCAAAACTTCCCTTGAAAAGTCGATTATTTAAGTTCAAATCCCATCCACACGTCGTTTTTCTGCATTGGCATCTATTAAAATCGCACTATGAAAAATGGGAACAAAAAAGCCCAGAAGCCTTATGGCATCTGGGTTTTTTGGGGTGGCATCCATTAAGGATGCACAATATGGTTGCGGGGGTGGGATTTGAACCTCACGGTCTTGCATTTTCTCTGCGGAGAAAATGCTGCGGTCGGTTCGGCGGCTCTGACAGTCCCCCGGACTGTCATTCACTACCGCCTCACCCTCCGGGTCATTCGCCCTCGGGCTCATAACCCGTTGGTATATGGTCAAGCCACATCGTATTCAAAAACAAAAAGCACCTCTCCGGGTGCTTTTTCTTTTTGGTTGCGGGGGTGGGATTTGAACCTCACGGTCTTGTATTTTCTCTGCGGAGAAAATGCTGCGGTCGGTTCGGCGGCTCTGACAGTCCCCCGGACTGTCATTCACTACCGCCTCACCCTCCGGGTCATTCGCCCTCGGGCTCATAACCCGTTGGTA
>CASDOQ010000064.1 GCA_949282345.1 uncultured bacterium
TGTAATGCACCGATTCGAAAACGCTACGGCCGGTGATGACCCCCTCGGTCAGAACAAGGTCAAAGGTCACGGAACGGACAACAGCGCCCCGCTCTCTGATATAATCATACTCTTTTTTACTGAAAATGTCAATAACCTTGGCAACATTTCCCTCCGCATCGTAAACATATTCGGTTTCCCCGGTCTTGGAAGTCGCATGATACCACTCTTCCCGCCCGATACGCCCGGTTTCGTTGTAGATCAGTTTTACGCTGTCCCCGTTGGAATAGCCGATCTTTTTCAGGCGACCGCCGTTCGGCAGATACTCATAACGGATGAGGGGAAGGTCGCTTCTGCCTTGCATATACACCTTTTCCGTGCGGCCGTAGTCGTCCTTGCCATAGACATACTTCTGCCCGTCCCCGCGTTCGACCGAAGCAACAGAGCCGAAAACGTTATAGGTGTAGTTCAGGGCCGTTGCGGCGACATCGGTACTTTCCCCCGGAACAGGAAGAGAGCGGGTGGCGACCCGACCCGACCAGTCATAGGTATACGCGGTACGCGCCCCGGATCGGTCGGTCACCGAAAGCACGCGGGAGTTCTGCGCGTTGACGGTGCAAAGCGTATTCTTTCCGCGCTCATCGGTTGCGCGGATCTGATTGTTTCCGCTCTCGTCGTACCCATAAGAGGTATAGAAGGTTCCGGCGGTTCCGTCGGCATAGCCGGTTCCGGTCAGCGGATTGCCGTTTTCATCGCGCGCTTCCTCAAAGCGGCCATCCTCCGAATAAACCGCGGAGCTTCCCTTGCCGTTTTCGGAGCTTTGGTCGGTAAAGTCTCTGACGCCAAGCCCTTTTTCAAGATCTGTGCGGATCAGCTGAATGTCGTCAAAGTATGCCGTCCCCAGGTTATAGTTATATTCGCAACTCACGCGGATATAATCGATCTCCAGATGCCTGCGCTTTTTGAAGAGAACCGAGGCGGGACGCCAGCCGCTCACAACGGGGTTAAAATACGCGTCGTAGGTTTCCGGCGCTTCATCGCCCTGATAGAAAATCTTGGCGGAGAGCTTCATTTCGGGAACTGCGCCGTTTGCTTTGACGGCAGGCATGGGCGTATATCCCTTCGCCCATCCCGAGAGCAGAAAGGTTTCGCGGGTATCCGCCCCCCGAAGCGCTTTCACATCCTGATAGGCCGACCTTGCCTGATTTCTGTCCCCGATGATCTTCAGCGCCTTGGTTCCATTGAAATGCGCATTGCTGTCATAATCGACTCCCTCGGAGGCCTTCCAATCGGATAATATCCTGATCTTACGCTCAAAGTTCCCGTCCTCAAGCATATTGTAGGCGTTGATACAGGGATTGTCCTCCAGCTGGATCGCATCCGCATAGGCAGACCCCTTCCCGTCCATCAGGACCTGCACATCCAGCATGACAGCCGCCGGGACGACAAAAGTGACACCGGTGCGCATATATTCGCCGTCCGTGGTACGGAGATGTTCGCTTTCAGCCAGAATCGTTCCGTTCGCGTCCTTGACGCGGAGATAAACACCGGGGTTTTCGACATCCGTATCCCCGGTCACTTCCTCCAAGACCTTCAGATAGGCCGAGAGCGTATACTCGCCGGCCGGGATCGGATTCTCCTCTTCGCTGTGAACGCAATATGCGCCGCTGGCTGTCTGCGCCACATTCAACGAATGCAGGAAAAGGCAGGTACGACCGTACAAAGCGGCGCCGGGAGTTTCACAGAAACTCATGATTTCGCAGGGGCCCTCGTTGCTCCAGTAATCCTTCTTTTCAAAAGAATGGGCATACAGATAGTTGTTGATGTTGGAAGCAAAATTCAGCCCGTCGGCATACGGGCGGATCCCGGACATTTCTCCGCCGCCGGCACCGCTTTCTCCGCTTGTCGTGGTAGCATAACGGCTGATAACATTCCCTCTCCTGTCGAAGGCGTAGGTCACGGAAGTGGTCGTGTTTTCCCCCTCGCCGCGGTCGGGGTCGGGCTCTTCGTTCAGAGAAACCGTGGTCGTCTTCTCCTCATCGTCATAGGCAAACTGCAGGCTCGATCCCGCAAGGAAAGCATTGTTCTTCGCGCCGTATTCCTGAACATCGGTAATCCGTCCTTGATCATCATACAAATAGGTGTAGCGGTATGCATTGCTCCCGGAAGGATTGCGCAGAATAAGATTCTTCAATCGGTAAAAATCGGTCGTTCCTTCATTCTCATTGTCGGTGTATTCCGGGAGGATCAGACTGTTATCCGGGAAGCGGATAAGGTTCAGACGGTGTCTACTGTAATTATACTGTACGGTTGTACCGTCCGGCGCCGTGATCCCGGTCAGAAAGTAGGGAGAATAGCTGAACGTGTAGGTACGTCCGGCGCCGTCGGTGACGCTGGTGATTTTCCCTTCTTCATTATAAACGATCGTCTGGCTGTGGCCGTACTTATCCGCCACCTCAATCAGCCGGCCCGGCCCATCGAAGGTATAGGTATAGTCACCCCGCTTCATCTTTCGGGTGATGCTGTTATACGTAACGCTATGGTCATCTTCACATATGTGCAGATAATTCGGTCTGCCGGCGGAATCGGTTCCGTCCTGTTCTTCTCCGCGCAGGAAATAATGGGCAGAGCCGTTTTCGTCGATATATACGAAACTGCGCCCGCCTTCGCGATACGCCTGGATGCTCTGCATGATATTCAGACTCCAGCCATACCCCATCTTAAAATTCGGATAATCGGGCAGAAACATGCTTTCCGACTGATTCGCCTTATAAGGCAATGCTCCGATCACGCTGTCATAGCGGTGAGAAATCGAAACCGGCAGGAAATTTCCTTCCGTGGAGACGTCCGTGAAATCCAGCATCAGATTTCCGCGTTCGATATTCACCGTCCCGGTGCCGAAGCGGCCGATCCTGTGCGTACTGCAAGCTTCGGGGAACTCCCGGCTGTAAACGCACGGGACATACGAATAGGAATACTGCGACGTATTCTCCGTAGGAGTCGAATTCTCATTCTCAACGCCGTAGATCGCTACGGAAGTTCCGTTCTCGACTTCCCCGGATGCCTCCAGAACGAGGTAACAGGCGTCCTTTTTCGTCCGATAGGCGGTGTCAATCAGGTTAGAAATATCAATGCTGAATTCTCCTTTCCGCCCGGCAATGGCATAGGCATAATCAAAGGGATTCCCGGGCATCGGGGGGACGGTTGCGTTCGAGCCGGAATGCGGTACGACTCCCATTGCCCCGTACACCGAAAGGTTCATACCGCAGAGAGTCCCGCTTTCCGCTACGCGGAAGAGGACTTCCGCCTTTTCAATACGACTGTATTTTCCATTGATCTTGGGATAAAGTTGCACAAAGACGCGACGAACCGTCCCGTCCTGTTTCTTCCCTACCCGAAAGAGGCGTTCCCCGTTGCAGGCTTCTCCCTCGGTGAACTGTTCTCCGTCTGCCTGATAAAAAAGCATCAGTTGACTGGTTGTTTTTTGAATCGATACGCCGTCTTCGGTAATTCCGTGTTCAATCATTTTCTTTCTCTTTTCTTTCTCTACTGCTTCAGTAGTCCTTGCGCGAAACGCCGGTCGCGCCCGGCGGGAGATCAGTTCCCCCGGCTTGCATAACAGGAGACAAGATGCCTGTATACCTCATCCTCCACGGCGCGGTATTCCTGCAAGGCCGCGGTCATCTCCCCGTTTGTTTTCCCGTCCCGCAGGGCTGTTCCCGTCGCCACAGACAGCTTGCCGATAGCGGCCAGCGTCCGGATAATCAGCTCGTCCCCACAGCGTTTCTCCTCTTCATGCTGCTTTTCTCTTTGCTGGACCGCAGTAAGAAAACGCTTGCACAAAAACAAAATGATTCCGCCGATAACGGTGGTGAGCGATGTGGTAACGGTCGCAATCATGGATTCCATTCTTTCACCTCCTTTCCTGTATCGAAACCAGTGTAACATCTCCGTCACTGGAAAGGGGGACAAAAAAGCCGCGACGTTCAAAATGAACGGTGCGGCGGGAGGGGCGCGCGGCGGAAAGGGGCGCGGCGGAAAGGGGCGCGGCGGAAAGGGGCGCGGCGGGAAAGGCCGATAAAGAAAAAGCCGGGCGAAGCCCGGCAAGAAAAGCCATACTATGAAAAGAAATCCGCGGGGCAAGAATGCCCGGGCGGCGTATTTATCCTCCGATCGCCGCGCGCTCGGCCGCCTCGTCGAGTTTACGGTTGCGGAACCAGAGCGCCACGTCGATCGAGATCTCAATAAAATTCATCACGTAAAAGAAAAAGCCGAGGAAGAAGATAAAACCGGTCGCACCGCCTGCCGTCTGAATGATCTTTCGAACAATGCCGCAGGCGTATCCGATAAGAATAAAGATCTCGAAAAACAGGCTCTTTCCTTTTGCGGTACGCGAGACCCAGGATTTGCGTATCGAAAGCGGCCAAGAAAGGCCAAAACAGAATATTGTAAGTGCTTCCAAAAGATCGACTACCATGGTTGCTCTCCTTGTTACATACGATGAATATTTATTTTTTCGGGCACCGTTGCCCCCCAAAAGCATCTTTTCCGGCAACGCCGGGCAGAGATTTTCGATCGATCAGCGCCCCCTTCTTTCCGTGCGGGGATCGGCAGGATGCAGGGGTCAGATCATCTTTTCGGGGTGAAAGACCTCGTCAAAGCGTTCAGCCGTCAGAAAGCCGAGCGACACGCAGGCTTCTTTCAGGGATATATTTTCCCGGTACGCCTTCTTCACGGTACGGGCGGCGTTCTCATACCCGATATACGGATTCAGCGCGGTGACAAGCATCAGAGAATTATGCAGATTGCCGCGCATTTTTTCTCTGTCCGCCACGATGCCGGAAGCGCAATTCCGGTCGAAAGAGGCAACCGCCTCCGCAAGGAGACGCACCGATTGCAGGAAATTATAGGCCAGGACCGGCATAAATACGTTCAGTTCAAAATTTCCCTGCGAGGCGGCCATGCCCACCGCCACGTCGTTCCCCATCACCTGCACCGCCACCATCGTCACGGCCTCGCACTGGGTGGGATTTACCTTGCCCGGCATGATCGAAGAGCCGGGTTCATTTTCCGGGATGCGGATCTCCCCAAGACCGTTCCGGGGACCGCTGGCCAACCAGCGCACGTCATTGGCGATCTTCATCATGTCACAGGCAGCGGCCTTGACGGCCCCGTGGGCAAAGACCAATTCATCCTTGGAGGTGAGCGCGTGAAATTTGTTCTTTGCCGTGCGGAAGGGCTTGCCGGTCAGAGCCGCCACTTTCCCGGCTACCCTCTCCGCAAAGCCGGCCGGGGCGTTCAACCCGGTACCGACGGCCGTGCCGCCGAGCGCCAGTTCATATAACGGCTCCAGCGCGGTGCGGAGGAGTTCCGCGTCGCGTTCAAGGCTACTGCGCCAGCCCGAGATCTCCTGGCTGAAGCCGATCGGCGTGGCGTCCTGTAAATGGGTGCGGCCGGATTTCACAACGCCTTCATTTTCTTTCTCCAGCCGGCAAAAGGTCGAGATGAGGCCGGAAAGCGCGGGCAGGAGCTTATCTTCTATGGAAAGCACCGCCGAGATATGCATGGCGGTCGGAAAGGTATCGTTGGAGGACTGGCTCATGTTGACGTCGTCGTTCGGGTGACACAGCCTTTTTCCGGCCAGTTGATTGGCGCGATTGGCGATCACCTCATTGGCGTTCATATTGGACTGGGTGCCGGAACCGGTCTGAAAAACGACCAACGGGAAATGCCCGTTCAGTTCTCCGCCGATCACCTCGTCACAGGCCGCAGAGAGCGTCTCGGCTTTCTCGGGAGTCATCTTTTCCGGGACAAGTTCGGCATTGGCAAGGGCGGCCGCCTTCTTGAGGATCCCGAAAGCGTGAACGATCTCCCGGGGCATCGTTTCATCCCCCACCCCGATCCGAAAATTCTCGCGGCTCCGCTGGGTCTGCGCGCCAAACAGCCTGTCGGCCGGTACCTTCACTTCCCCCATGGAGTCGTGTTCGATACGGTAATCCATCTCCGCACACTCCCTTCCGTGCCTCGGGGAAGAAAACCCGGTCTCCGCTCCCCGATATTCTGCAGCACCGTTACAGTATACCGCATTGCCCTCCCTTTGTCAAGTTTTTACCTTCCCGGAACGCCAAAATTCACACTTGAAAAGAAGATCAAATTCACGTTTGAAAAGAGAATCTTTATTTTCGTAAATTTTCCGGTTGACTTATGTCGAATATTGTTGTATAATCGTTTTGTGTGTTACACAATTATGACGAAAAAGAGAACAAATAATGGAAATTGAAACGAATAAATCGGTCAGTATTTCCTACGACCGCCTGTGGAAACTGCTGGTCGATAAGAAAATGAAAAAGAAGGATCTGCAACTCCTTACGCATCTCAGTTCTGCCGTGATCGCCAAACTCGGAAAAAATCAGCCGGTCCATCTGAATACCATCGTGAAGATCTGCGACGTTCTGCACTGCAATATCATGGACGTCGTGGAACTGAAAACGCCGTTGCGGATGCTTTGACAGGAGGAGGAATGGAAGCCATGACTATCAGCGGCGAAAATTTTGCCGCCATGCTGAACGGCGGGGCCGACACGCTTTCGCGCCATCGCCAGAGTGTAAACGATCTGAACGTTTTCCCGATCCCGGACGGAGATACCGGGGACAATATGCTGATGACCTTCGGTTCCGGGGCACGGGCCGCGCGCAGTGCCGGAACCCGCCTGTGCGATACGGCCAAGGCAGCGGCGCACGGGATGCTTCTCGGCGCGCGCGGGAACTCCGGCGTCATTCTTTCACGCATTTTTTCGGGCATTACCCGCGAATTCTCGGAACTGGAGAGCGCGGATACCTCCGACCTCATGCGGGGGATGCTCTGCGGCGTAGAAGAAGCATACCGCGCCGTGCCGAAGCCGGTGGAAGGAACGATCCTCACGGTTTTCCGCGATGCGGTGGAATACGCCAACCGGCGAGCCGCCGCGGGAGGGAACGTCCGCACCTATTTTGACGACCTGCTGACCGAAATGAAATGTTCGCTGGATCGCACGCCGGAACTGCTTCCCGTGCTTTCCGAGGCCGGCGTGGTCGACAGCGGCGGAGCCGGTCTCCTGTATATTTTTGAAGGGATGCGGAACGCCCTGCTCGGCCTGCCGGCCGAGCTGCCCGAAGAGGCCGCCGCCCCCGAAAAAGAAGCCGATTCGGCCCAGCCCGACTTTTCGCTCTTCGGGCCGGACAGTATTCTGACCTTCGGGTACTGTACGGAGTTCCTGCTCCGCCTGCAGAACGCAAAGACCGATATTGCAAACTTTGATCTTGCCGGGCTGACCGCCTATCTTGAAAAAGAAGGAGATTCGGTCGTAGCCTTCCGGGAGGACAGCATCGTGAAGGTACACGTCCACACCATGCGCCCGGGAGAGATCCTCAACTATTGTCAGCAGTACGGCGAATTTCTGACCCTGAAAGTCGAAAACATGACCTTTCAGAATGAAGAAGCCGTCCGGCGCGGGGATAACGCCCAGGCGACCGTCGCCGGGAAGCGAAAGAAGAAAAACGCCATCGTCGCCGTAGCCGCCGGGCGGGGGATCAAGGAGACCTTCGCCTCGCTGGGGGTGGATGCGGTCGTGGACGGCGGGCAAAACATGAACCCCTCGGCCGCCGATTTTCTCCGTGCCTTTAAAGAAGTGAACGCCAAGCGCATTTTCGTCTTTCCCAATAACGGCAACGTCATCATGACGGCCCGTCAGGCCGCCTTGCTCTGCGAAGATGCCGAGGTCGTGGTCATTGCCAGCCGCACGGTCGGAGAGGGATACGCCGCCATCTCCCTGCTGGAGACAGACGGCGAGAGCGAAGATATCCGGCAAGCGGCGGAAGAAGTGATCGCCGGTGTCGGTAGCGGCTTCGTCTCGCGCGCCAGCCGGAACGCGCACATGAGCGGCGTCGACGTGCACAGCGGCGATTATATCGCCTTTTCCGGGGACACGATCCTCGCCAATAACAAAAACCGAGAAGAAGCCGCAGAAGAACTGGCCGCCCGGATGAAGGCCGGAGAATACGGCGTCCTGCTCCTGATCGCAGGGGCCGAGGCCGAGGCGGAAACCGCCCGTTCGCTCCGCGACCGTCTTGCCGCCGCCTATCCCTCTACCGAAGTAATCCTGATTGACGGCGGGCAACCGGTCTACGATTATATGATCGTTCTTGAATAAGATCTTCCCCGAATAACGCAAACAAAACATTACAAAATCTATACATGATACCGATTCCGGCCACAGCCGGGAAGAAAGGGATTCCTATGCTTACTTTATTCACAGATACCGACACCGACATCACTCCGGCCGTTGCGGCCGAATACGGCTATCGCCTCATCAGTATGCCCTATGCGGTGGACGGCGAGACGGTTTTTCCGTATGAAGACGAACGCCCTGTCGATATGCGCGCTTTTTACGACTCTCTGCGCGCCGGAGTCCTGCCGACGACGAGCGGCCTCTCTTCCGAAAAATATAAGCAATATTTCCGTCCCGAGTTCGAGGCGGGCAACGATATTCTTTACGTTCATTTCTCGGCTGCCATGAGTTGCACCTTTGATGCGATGCACGAGGCCCTCGAGGAACTTCGCGAAGAATTTCCAGAGAGAAAATTCTATGAGATCGACACCAAGGGAATCACTATCCTCGCCTACTTGATCGTGCGCGAGATCGGCGATATGCTTCTTGCCGGCAAGACCCCCGAGGAGGTCTGCGCATGGGCCGATCGCGAGATGCTTCACTTTGCCCAATACTTCTTTGCCGATGACCTGAAGTTCTTCCGCCGGAGCGGACGGGTCAGCGGGATCTCGGCAACCATGGGAACGCTCCTCGGCATCCGTCCGATCATTTATATGAATTCGGAAGGCAAAATGCTCAGCCTCACCAAAGAACGAGGCCGTGCCCGCGCGATGGAACGCCTGCTTGCTTTCATGGAAGAAAAGGGGGAGGATATTGCCGCACACCGCGTGGCCATCGGGCACACCGATGCGCCGGAAATGGCAGAAGAACTGGCCGAAAAGATCCGCGAACGGTTTGGAAAAGATTTGCAGATCGATATCATCTGCACCAACCCGACCGCCGGATGCCACTGCGGTCCGAACGGAGTCGGCGTAGCCTTCCATGCCAAGGAGCGGTGAACCGTATGATAGAGATCATACCCGTCAGAACCCGGAAGGAACAGCGCGAATTTTTGCAGTTCCCGCTTCGTATGTACCGCGATAATCCCTGCTTTGTACCGCCCCTGTACGCCGATGAAAAGAAGATTTTTTCTCCCCGTTACGTCTACTTAGAAACCTGCGAAGCGGCGTATTACCTCGCACGCCGGGACGGAAAAACCGTCGGCCGGATCTCGGCCATTCTGCAAAAAGCCGCCAATGAAAAGAACCGGGAACGGCGCGTCCGTTTCACCCGTTTCGATTCGATCAACGATCAGGAGGTGGCAAACGCCCTCTTCGGCGCGGTGGAAGATTTTTCCCGCCAGCGCGGCATGGATACCGTCTGCGGACCGCTGGGATTCTCGGATCTTGAGCGCGAGGGTCTGCTGGTCGAAGGCTTCGACGAACTCTCCACCTTCGAGGAGCAGTACAACGCCGCGTATTACGGTGCGCTGATCGAGGGATGCGGCTACGGGAAAGAGGTCGACTGGATCGAATCGAAGATCAGCGCGCCGTCCCCGGAAGAAGAGGAAAAAATGCAAAAGACCGCCGAGTTCGTCATGAAGCGCTATAACCTCCGGATCGGAGAAGCCAAAAACAAGAACGATTTCCTGAAAAGATACGGCGACGGCTTTTTTGCTCTGCTGGACATTGCCTATGAAGGGCTTTACGGAACCGTACCTTTCACGGACGGGATGAAAAAGATGCTGATGGATAACTTCCGTCTCATCATTGACCTGCGCCACGCCGCCGTGGTGCTTGACGAGAACGACCGCGTCGTCTGTCTCGGCCTCTGCTTCCCCTCCCTGGCAAAAGCGCTCCAGCCCTCCGGCGGACGCCTGACCCCGGCCGCGCTCGTCCGCGTCTTGCGCGCCATCCGTCACCCCGAGATCATCGACCTCGGACTGATCGCCGTTGACCCGGTCTATCTGAACCGGGGCGTCAGCGCGGTGGTGACAGCCGCCCTTGCCCGGATGCTCCGCGAGGATGGCGTCCGATACGCCGAAACCAACCTGAATCTGGAGGATAACTTCTCGATCAGAAATCAGTGGAAGCGCTTCTCCGCCGTGGAGCATAAGCGCCGCCGCTCCTATGTGAAAAAACTGGAGGACAAGCCGGTATGAGAATTGCGATAGATTGCCTCGGCGGTGATAAAAGCCCCGAAGCCAATATCCTCGGTACGCTGGAGGCCCTCCGGCAGTTCCCCGATCTTTCGGTCGTTTTTTTCGGAGACGAAGCGGTCATCCGGCAATCGCTGACCGGGGCCGACTGCCCGCTTTCACGTATTGAGATCGTTCACGCACCGCTGGCTCTCAGCGGCGAGGATCGCCCGGTGGACGCCGTCCGGCTGAAAAAAGATTCTTCCATGATCCGTGCCATCCGCGCATTGCGGGAGGATGAGGGGATCTCCGCACTGGTCTCCAGTGGGGCGACCGGCCCGTTGGTCGGTGCCTCGATCCTCCGCATCGGGCGGATCGAAGGGGTACGCCGCCCCGCCTTCTGCCCCATCCTCCCCACGATGAACGGTGGTCTTGTCGGGATCTGCGACAGCGGTGCCAACGTAGAATGTACGGCGGAGGAGCTTCGGCAGTTTGCCGTGATGGGCAGCGCCTATCTCTCCGAGGTCTATGGGGTCGACGCGCCGCGTGCCGCACTCCTGAACGTGGGGACAGAAAGCGAAAAGGGAGATCGACTGCGCCGTGAGGCATACGCTCTCCTCTCCGCTCAAAAAGATCTCCACTTCGTGGGAAATATGGAAAGCCGTGATCTGCTCTCGGGTCGGTATGACCTCGTGGTATGCGACGGCTTCTCCGGAAACGTGCTGGTGAAAAGCACGGAGGGTGCCTGCCTCGAAATGCTGAAAAAACTGAAGAAGGACATCTCCTCTTCGATCATCAACAAGATCGGTGCCCTATTCCTCTATCGGATGTTCATGAAAGAAAAAGAATTCATGAACTATCAGAATTACGGCGGAAGCGTTCTTCTGGGACTTGAAAAGGTCATCGTGAAAGGACACGGAAGCAGTAATGCCCGCGCCTTTTCCAAGTGTGTGGAGCAGGCTTACCGGATGGTAGACAAACGGCTGAACGAAAAGATCGCCGCCGGACTGCGATCCGCTGCCGATGCCCCGCAGGGATAACGCAGAATATCGCTTACCTATCCCTATCATCTTACAACGAAGGAGAAAATCATGTTTGAAAAAGTACGTGACCTGCTGGCGCGGGAACTGAAAAAAGACGCCGCCGCCATTACCCCCGCCTCCCGCATCAAAGACGATCTCGGAGCCGATTCGATCGATATCCTCCAGCTCCTCATGACGCTGGAAGAAGAAAACGGGATCGTCATCCCGGATGAAGAACTGGCACATTTCACGACCGTCGGGGATATTGTCTCTTATCTTGAAAATCTGTAAATCATTCTTTGCATATACAAAAAGCCACCGGGAAGGTGGCTTTTTTATTGGGAATTTCGGTTGGATGGGGACAGGCACGGAAAACACCCGGTAGCGTTGACGCCGCAGAGAGCCGGCCGGCGGCGATGCGCTTTTGCGGCACGCCTCGTCGTCGCAATAGGTTCAGGCGTTCGCCTCGCCCAGGAAGCGTGAGAGGAATTCGCGTGCCCGCTGTGTGCGCGGCGCGCCGAAAAACTCCCGGGGAGTCCCTTCCTCTTCGATACAGCCGTCGTCCATGAAGATGACCCGCCCGGAAACGTCACGGGCAAATCCCATCTCGTGGGTCACGACGATCATGGTCATTCCGCTTTCGGCCAACGAGCGCATGACCGACAGCACCTCCCCGACCATTTCGGGGTCAAGCGCCGAGGTCGGCTCATCAAAGAGAATGACGTCCGGCTCCATACACAGGGCGCGGGCGATGGCCACGCGTTGTTTCTGCCCACCGGAAAGCTGTGCGGGACGGGCGTTGATATAGGCGTCCATCCCGACCTTGGCAAGTGCCTCCCGGGCACGGGCCGTAGCTTCCGCGCGCGAGCGGTGCAGTACCACCGTCTGCGGCCGGACGCAGTTTTCTATCGCCGTCATATTATTAAAAAGGTTGAACTGCTGAAAGACCATTACCACGCGGGAGCGATATTCGGTCAGCCGGATCGCCTTGTCGGTGATGGCCTTTCCTTCGAAAAAGATCTCGCCGCCGGTCGGTTCCTCCAGGAGATTGATGCAGCGGAGCATGGTACTCTTGCCCGAGCCGGAGGAGCCGATCACGCTGATGACCTCCCCCCGACGAACGTCGAGGTTGATGTCACGCAGGACCTCGTGATCTCCGAAGCTCTTTTGCAGATGGCGGAGGCTGAGGATATATTCTCCGTCCGGTTTGCTCACGCAACCTGTGGCCGGCATCTGATTTTCGTTTTCCATGTCAGGCCTCCTTCAGGATATGAATTTCTGCCGCGGGATCCGACTGCGAGCCGCAGATCGTATAATTCCCGGCTCCCTCCAGCTTCTTTTCCGCCAGACGGAGCAGGCGGGTCACGGTGAAGGTCAGCACAAAATAGAGGATGCAGATGACGGCATAGGTCTGGAAGATCTGAAGGTTGATCCGATTGATGACCCCGGCCATATAGTAAAGTTCCATGACTCCGATGACGTTCAGCACCGAGGTATCCTTGATATTGATGACGAACTCGTTACTGACCGAGGGCAGGATATTCCTCATCGCCTGCGGGAGGATCACGTGGATCATCGCCTGCATATGCGTCATACCTACCGAGCACGCCCCCTCCATCTGCCCACGGTCGACCGAGATAATGCCCCCCCGGACGATCTCGGCCATATAGGCACCCGTGTTGATCGAGACGATGAAGATCCCGGCAGGGATCAGCGGGAGCGTGTTGCCTCCGTTCAGGAAAGCATACCCCCAGAAGATCACCATCGCCTGCACCATCATCGGCGTGCCGCGGAAGACCTCGATATAGACGGCGATCACCGCGTTCAGGATCTTATGCAGAACCCGGAAGACCGAATTTTTGGAAAGTGGTGCGGTGCGGATCATGCCGGTCAGAAGCCCGATAAGAAGTCCCGCCAATGTGCCGATCAGCGCGATCAGCATGGTGTATCCCACGCCGCGCAGGAGCAGTTCGTGGTATTTGGTTACGATATTGACGACTTGTGACAGAAATTCCACTGGTTACGCTTCTTTCTTCGCGATTATTTCGTTTTCGTATAGATAAAGACGAGATTGCTGCGGTAATAGCAGTCGGAGAAATCGACCTGCTGCTTCCGCTCTTCCGTGGGGCTCATACCGGCAATAATGCCGTCGACCGAGCCGGACATCACGGCCGGGATCAGAGAATCCCAGTCATTCCGCACGATCTCAAGGCTCATGCCGAGTTCGGCAGCAATATACTTTGCGATCTGCACGTCGTAGCCGTTGGCATACTGGCCGGCAGCGCCGCTGATCGGAACGGCACCGTTCACGGCAGTCGTCTGAGTCCAGTTGAAGGGATCGTATGCACATTCCATCGAGATCTTCAGAACGCCCTTCGAAACGTCGGTCTTGGAAGAAGAAACGGCATAGGTGAGATTCAGTTCGGTTTCGGTGTTTTTGTTGGCTTGAAAGATCTGATTCATCAGTTCCTGCTGTTTCTCCTCCGTGACGCCGGCCAAAATGGCGTTGACCTGCTCAAGAAGCGCAGAACCTTTCTTGAAGGCGACCGCAATGCCGGTGTCATCCCCGGTGACGCGGAAACCGTTCCCGTTGTTCTTCAGCGGAATATACCCGAGGGTTTCATCCTTCTGGGTCTCGACGAAGGCGGTGGGCTCCTCGGCGACGTAGCCGTCGATGGCACCGCTACGCAGAGCGGTCAGCAGGGCGGGGAAATCGGGATATTCTTTCACGGTCACGCCGGTGAGCTGCTCCTGCAAAGCCGTCAGGTGGAAGGTTCCCTTCTGCGCCGCCAGGACAGCGCCGGAACCCGAAAGAGCCGAAATGCTGTCTTTGCCCGAAATGTCGACCTTCTGACGGGCGCCGCAGGACGCGAACGAGAGGCAAAGGAGAACGAGTGCGAGTGCGAGAGATACGATTCTTTTCATGATTTTTTCCTCCGAAATGTTTTTTAAAACAAAACGGTCGAAGCAAGTGCTTCGACCGTCTCAATACATCCGGGGGTATATACTGATTCAATCGATTGTAGCACTCCGCAAATTCATGCGACAGTCGAGGGGATATTCTCCCAACGCCCAACAGCACCGCCCGGGTGACGAAGCCATTTCGGCAAAAGCACCTTTCGCATCGGCATCAACGACCTCCCGGGTCTGCACCGCGCTACTCATTGCTTCTGCGCCTCTAACAAATCTTTGATTCGACTATTCTGTTTGACCTCATTATACGCCCCCTTTTGTGATTTGTCAATAGTTTTTTTTATTTTTTTGTGATTTTTGTCAAAAGAAAAAAGAAAACCGGCATCGGCTTTACAAAACCTCCGGGGTACGGTATACTTAATTATAGAAGGGTTTCGGAAGACGCGGGTCAACCGGCTCACGCGAAAAGAAAGCCGCCCCGCCGTCAAAAAAAGTAAAAACAAGATGCCGAAGAAGGTAAAATGAGATGTCGCAAGAAGAAAAAAGAAAGAATATTCGGGAAAGGCTGGCAGCTCTGCGCGCCCGGATGGAAGAACGCGGAGCCGATGCCTGCCTGATTGTGACCGAGGATTTTCACGGTTCGGAATACGTCGGAGATCACTTCAAAGCGCGCGAATACTTCTCGGGTTTTACGGGATCTGCGGGCACGCTGATCGTTTTGCGTAAGGAAGCCGCCCTGTTCACCGACGGCCGCTATTTTCTACAGGCGGAGGAGGAACTCTCGGGAAGTGGCATCTGCCTGATGAAGAGCGGGATACCGGGCGTTCCCTCTCCTGCCGAATACCTGTGCCGCGCTCTCCCGGACGGAGCGTCGGTCTTTTTTGACGGACGAACCGTCAGCCTGCATATGCTCACCTCTCTGCGCCGGACAACCGAGGGGCACGGATT
This sequence comes from uncultured bacterium, assembly GCA_949282345.1. Lineage (GTDB taxonomy): Bacteria > Bacillota > Clostridia > Oscillospirales > CAG-272 > UBA1740. The sequence continues at coordinate 15,125 of CASDOQ010000064.1, forward strand.
CAAATTTATCGGCAAATACGACCTTGCCGGAGAAGCCTTTCCCGACCGACCTCCGCTTTCTGCGCGGCCGATATGGGAACTGCCCGTCGCCTACGCCGGGGAAAGCCGGGTCGAAAAGATCAGGCGGGTGCGTCGCGCCATGGAGGAATGCGGAGCCGATTATCTTCTGCTTTCCTCGCTGGATGAGATCGCGTGGCTCCTGAATCTCCGGGGGGACGACGTGACCTGCACGCCGGTCTTTCTCGCCTTTCTCCTCCTGGATACCGACGGGGCAACGCTCTGCCTGCAGGAAAAAGCCCTCCCGGACGGATTGCGCGAAGAACTTTCCGCGTGCGGCATTTCGTTCGCCCCCTATGAAGAGATATACCGCCTTTTAGGGCAGCTTCCCGGCGGGTGCGTTCTCCGCTACGACGGAAAAACGGCCAATTCGCAACTGACCGATGCCGTCCCGGCCGAGGTGCGCACGCTGGATAAGGAAAGTCCCGTTTGTCGGATGAAGGCCGTCAAGAACGCCGTGGAGCAGGAGAATCTGCGGGCGGCGCACCGGGCGGACGGCGCGGCGCTGACGCGCTTCCTCTTCTGGCTGAAGGATCATGCGGGAAAGCCTGGGATCACGGAACTTTCCGCCTGCCGAAAATGCGAGGAATTCCGCCGTCGGAATGCCGATTATCTCGGGCCGAGCTTCTCGCCGATCATCGCGCACGGCGAGCACGCCGCCATCATCCATTACGAACCGACCGATGCGAGCGATATTCCCATCCCCGCCCGCGGACTCTGTCTGACCGACACCGGCGCGCATTACTCGGGCGGAACGACCGATGTCAGCCGTACCGTAGCCCTCGGCCCGCTGACCGAAGAAGAAAGGAGGATCTTTACGACCGTCCTGCGCGGGCATCTCGCACTGGCCGCCGCCCGCTTTCCGGCAGGCGTAAGCGGAGAAAACCTTGATATCCTGGCCCGCGCCCCGCTTTGGGCGGAAGGACTTGACTATCTGCACGGGACAGGACACGGCGTCGGCTATCTTCTCTCGGTGCACGAAGGCCCGCAAGCTATCCGCTGGCGTCACACCGGGAACCCCTGTGCGCTGGAAGCCGGGATGATTGTCTCGGACGAGCCAGGCTACTACCGGGCCGGGGCGTTCGGGATCCGCCATGAAAACCTCCTGCTCGTCACGCCGGCCGGGGAAAGCGAATACGGACATTTCCTCGCCTTCTCCCCGCTCACGCTCGTTCCATTTGACCGGGATGCGATCGACCCCGCCCTCCTCCCCGGGGAGGATAGATCGCGTCTGAATGCGTATCACCGACAGGTCTTTGCGGCGCTGGCTCCCCTGTTTTCTGGCGAAGAACTCGAACGCCTCCGGGATGCCACTGCCCCGCTCTGAAGCCGCCCGGAATCCTTTTCCCGAAGCCTTCCCCCAAAATATTGTGCCGGAATCTATTGCATTTTTCTGGAGGAGCCCGTATAATTGAGACATAGCACTCTGGGAAAACAGCGCAGTCTAAAACGGCCGCCGTTTCCTTTTGCAGCCCGAATTTCAGCTTAAATAATGAAAAGGAGAATATCTATGGAGCTTCGTCTGCAGGACTTAACGACCGAACAGAAGATTGGTATGATCCTCACCGCTACCTTCTCTCACGGAGAGGAAGACATTGACTACACCCTCCAATTGATCCGGGAACATAAGCTTGGCTCGGCCTGGATCAACCACTTCAACCCGCGCCGGGACGAACTGATCCGCCGCATCCGCGAGGCCGCCGACTACCCGATCCTCATCTGCTCTGACGCCGAAGCAGGGCACGGGGACTACAAGATCCCACAGGCCATCTCGCTCGCCTGTACGGGAAGCGACCCCGCCCTGGCCTATTCCTTCGGCAAGGTAACGGCCATCCAGCTCCACGCGCTCGGCTATAACGTCGTCCCGAACCCGGTGCTCGATATGACCGGCAACCACAACTGTCCCTGCGGAGCCAACACACGCGTATACGGCAACGACAAAGATACCGTGGCAAAGCTCGGCATCGCCATCGGGCGGGGGATGCACGACGGCGGCATCATGGTCATGGCCAAGCATTATCCCGGCGAGGGCGACATGGGCGTTGATACGCATATGCAGGAAGCTCTGCTGGAAGAAACCGAAGAGGAGTTGCTGGAGTACCGCCTCTATCCTTATCTGAAGATGATCGAAGCCGGCGTACTGGATGCCGCCATGACCGGTCACGTCCGCCTACCCAACATCGACCCCGATTACCCCGCTTCCCTCTCCAGGAAAGTGCTCGATATTCTCCGCCGGAAAGGCTTTGACGGCTTCTATATGACCGACGCGCTCTCGATGATGGGGATCGTGCTGAAATACGGAAAATACGAGTGCAACGGGCTGGCCGCCGCCGCGGGAAACGAATGTGTTCTTTCCTGGGGTATCAGCAACAGAGAGGCCTACGAAGCTCTCCTCGACGCCTACCGTCGCGGGGTCATCACCGATGAACTGCTTGACGTATCGGTTACCCGGATCCTGGCGGCACAGCATCAGGCCGTGCTCTTTGAAAAGCCGAAATGCACCGAGATCACCGAAGAGGATAAAGAGAACTTCCGCCGGCTGAATGAGGACTGCATCCGCCGGGTCGCGTCCGAGGGAGTCACCCCTGCGATCGACAAAAACGGTCGCCACCTCTTTGTGGTGCTGATCGACAACGACTACGACCCGAACGCCAAGGAAGATGCGCCGATCGGAAACTTTGACTGGTATCTGCCGAAAAAGATGAAAGCCAAGATCCAGGCGACCTATCCGAATTCCGACGTACACTTCCTCCGCTACTTCCCCTCCGCCTCGGAAAGTTCCGCGCTCTTTAATAAGCAGATCGGATACGACGACGTGATCTACGTGACCTACTGGCAGACCTGTGCCTATCTCGGGCGCGAATGCCTCTCCAGCCGGGTCATCGGCGTGATGGAGGCACTGCAGACCACCAATCGGATCGCGGCTGTCGTCCACTTCGGCAATCCCTATCTGATGGAGGAGATCCCGCACGTAGACAGGGTCCTCTTCGGATGCTGTTCGTTGCAGTGCACGCTCCACGCCTTTGACGTTTTGTGCGGAGACGCGGAAGCCTTAGGGGTCGAACATTACAAAGTCAATCTCAAATAAGTTTCCTTCTGTTTCGGAAAACCTGCTGTTTTCTTGAAAATTCGTGATATACGAAAACAAAACTTTACATCATGAAGATAGGAAAAAGCGGCACTGCAGTGCCGCTTTTTCTTCGGGTGTCCGGGTTCCCCTCCCGGTCCCGGGAACCGTCTGCCGGGAAGGATCTGTCTCCGGATCATTTTTTGGGAACGATCTTGTCCTTGCCGCCCATGTAGGGACGCAGCGCCACCGGGATGGCTACGGTGCCGTCTGCGCGCAGATTGTTCTCAAGGAACGCAATCAGCATCCGGGGCGGGGCCACCACGGTGTTATTCAGCGTATGGGCAAGGTATTTGCCATCCTTCCCGTTCACGCGGATGCGCAGGCGGCGGGCCTGGGCGTCACCGAGGTTGGAGCAGCTCCCGACCTCAAAATATTTCTTCTGTCTCGGCGACCATGCTTCTACGTCGAGCGATTTTACCTTCAGATCGGCAAGGTCGCCGGAGCAGCATTCGAGCGTGCGCACCGGGATATCGAGCGAGCGGAAGAGATCGACCGTATTCTGCCAGAGCTTGTCGAACCACATCTTGCTGTCTTCGGGCTTGCAGACCACGATCATCTCCTGCTTTTCAAACTGGTGGATGCGGTAAACGCCGCGCTCTTCCAACCCGTGTGCGCCCTTCTCCTTGCGGAAGCAGGGAGAATAACTGGTCAGCGTATAGGGGAGCTTTTCCTCCGGGATGATCTGATCAATGAACTTGCCGATCATCGAGTGTTCACTGGTACCGATCAGGTAAAGATCTTCACCTTCGATCTTATACATCATGGCGTTCATTTCGGCAAAACTCATGACTCCCGTCACCACGTCACTGCGGATCATGAAAGGCGGCACGCAGTAGGTAAAGCCGCGGTCGATCATAAAATCACGGGCATAGGAAATAACGGCGGAATGCAGACGTGCAATATCCCCCATGAGATAATAGAAGCCGTTTCCGGCCACGCGGTGGGCGCTGTCAAGATCGATCCCCTCGAAGGTCTCCATGATCTCGGTGTGATAGGGGATCGGGAAATCGGGCACAACCGGCTCGCCGTACCGCTGGATCTCCACGTTCTCCCGATCATCCCGGCCGATCGGAACGCTGGGATCGATGATATTCGGCAAGGTGAGCATAATCTTGCGGATGGCGGCATCCAGTTCGGTCTCACGCGCTTCGTCCTCGGCCAGTTTTTCGGCTTCCTTAGCGACCTCACGCTTGACCTCCTCGGCCTCCTCGCGCTTGCCCTGCCCCATCAGTGCGCCGATGCTCTTGGAAAGCTTATTGCGGTTGGCGCGCAGGGCGTCAGCCTCCTGCTGACAGGCGCGCTTTTCCGCGTCCAGGGCGATGACCTCGTCCACCAGCGGGAGCTTTTCATCCTGAAATTTCTTCCGGATATTCTCCTTCACCGCCTCGGGATTCTCTCTGACAAACCGTAGATCCAACATTTTTCTATCCTCCGAATGAAAATTACAAAATAAAAAAGGAGCCTCTATGGGACGAAGAAGCTCCGCGTTGCCACCCAAATTGACGGGAAGATCCCGCCCACTCATACGCGCTGTCGAGGGCGCTCCCTCCGGCTTTCACCGGCGGCTCCGAAAATGGATACACGGATGCTCCGCACCGGCTCGCACCGACCGCCGGTTCTCTGTGCCATCGCATCTGTGATAGTTTTCCTCATGGCCGCTTTCATTATAATACGTTCCCCGGGAATTTGCAAGGGATTTTTGCAATTTTTGCGAAAAATGTCAGTTGCGCACCCGGCAGGAGAACATCAACTCACCCTCCGCGCTCTGCCCGTCCGCCGAGAAAGCCCCCTCCTCCCGGGAGCAGAAAAGCGTCAGCGGCGTACCCGGCAGCACTTCCCGGTGATATTCGATCTCAAAATGGCGTACCGGCTCATCTCTTCCCGGCGCATAGGCATTCATCACATAATCGGCATAACGGATATTATTGACGTGACCATTCACATCCAGATCCGAAAAGCCGGGCATGACCGAAAAACGCGCGGCATCTCCCGAAACGCGCGAAAGACGTGTAAAACCGTCCGGGAAATTCCGTTCGGTAATATGCTCCATCGGTGGGTAGAGATCGGACACCGGGACGATCCGCCGGCGCACGGTATGCAGAAGCACCCACTCCGAACTTCCCCGCACAAGAACCTCTCCGTCCGCGGAAAGGATGCGATATTCCCGAATAAAGGCCAACCGCCCCGGCTGAAGCGGCCAGGTCTGTACGCGGACGCGGGAAAACGGCGCGCTCTCCCCGCATACCTCGTACCGGATGCGGGTCAGCACCCAGATCAGTTCCCGGGCCAGCATCGCCTCCCGACCGACCCCCAGTATCGCGGCGTGCTCGCCCGCCACGTTCTGAAAGAGATCAAGCACCGAAGACGGACGCAGTCTGTCGTAACAATCGAAGTCCGACGTGCGCAGATTAAATTCCTTTTCAAAACTCTCGTTCATGATTTTCTCCCTTACATATATTGATATTTTCGGCGCTTGGCAAACAGGAAGCCGAGCGACAGGAGGAAGGCAAAGAGCTCCGCCACCGCCACCGCGCCGAAGACGGCATCCGCGCCGAAGAGGAACGGCAAAAGGATAACGGCCGAAGACTGAAAGACCAGCGTGCGCAAAAATGAAATGATCGCGGAAACGCCGCCGTTATTGAGCGCCGTAAAAAACCCCGAAGAGAAGATGTTGAATCCCGCCAGAACAAAAGAGAGGGCAAAGAGCCGCATGGCGCGCGTCGTCAGCGAGAGCAGTCCGTCATCGTACCCCACGAAAATCGAAGAAAGCGGCCCTGCCAGCACGAGGGCCAGTCCGCAAAGGAGGATGCCAATCCCCATCATCAGGCGCACGCTCTTGCGGAGGATATTTTTCAATTCCGCGCTGTTCTCTGCCCCGTAATGATAGGAAACGATCGGGGCCGTGCCGATGGTGTATCCGATAAAAATGGCGACAAAGATGAAATTGACGTACATGAGAACGCCGTAGGCCGCCACGCCGTCCTCGGCAAAGAGGCGGAGAAGCTGAAAGTTATACAGTACCCCGACGATCGAAGAGGAGATATTGCTCATCAGTTCCGAAGAGCCGTTTCCGCACGCGGCAAGGATCGGGGCGAGCTGCAAGCGAAAATAACGCAAACGGAGCAGACTTGAATTCTTGCGAAAGAAGTAGAAAAGCGGTAAGATCCCTCCGACGCATTGACCGATGCCCGTGGCGACTGCCGCACCGGCAAGCCCCCAACCGAATCCGACGATAAAGAGCGCATCCAGGACGATATTGGTGCATCCGGCCGCCACCGTGACCGCAAGACCGAGGCGCGGTTTTTCCGCCGCGGTCAGAAAACTGTGAAAGACGCTTTGCAACATGAAAGCAGGCGTAAAAGCTACCACAATGCGTCCGTACAGCACACAGTCGTCCAGCATCTGCGGCGTGGCGCCGAGGAAGATCGAAATCGGGCGGATAAGAAGAAGACCGGCAACCGCCAGCACCACACCGAACAGGAAAGTAAAAAGGACCATCATGGAAAAATAGCGGTTGGCAGTCTCCCGGTTCCCGCGCCCCAGTTCTTTTGCTACCAAAGCCGTCCCGCCCGTGCCGACCATAAAGCCCATCCCGCCGAGGATCATGACGAAGGGCATCACGAGATTCAGCGAAGCGAAGGGGATCTTGCCGACATGATTGGAAACGAAAAAGCCGTCTACCACTCCGTAGATCGAAATAAAGACCATCATCACGACGGTCGGCGCAACGAAACGCAATAACTTTGCATAGGTGAAATGGTCGGATAAACGAATCTGCATACATACCTCTTGAAGTCTTGTCCTCGGTCAACGGAATCTGCCGCCGAGAAGGCCGGATCTTTTCCGACGATCCTTTCGGGAGCGGCACAGATCAGCTTTCGGGGCTCCGCATCAGATCGGAAAGGGGGATCCCGTCAAAATACGCATTGGTCAGCCGGTAATATTCCTGCCACATGGACAGGGTGCGGCATTCGGCCGAACGGGCGCAGGAAGAAGTTCCCGCATCAAGGCAAGCCACCGGTGCCATGCTCCCTTCCGCGGCGCGCAGGATCTGTCCGACGCTGCAGGCAGACGGCTCCTGGCACAGGCGGTATCCACCGCCTTTTCCCTGAACCCCTGCCACAAGCCCCGCACGCGTCAGAAGCGGCATGATGCGTTCGATATATTTCAGGGAGATCCCCTGTCGCCTGGCCACTTCTTTTATCGGAACGTACCCACTCTCCCGGTGTTCCCCGAGGTCGATCATGATCCGAAGGGCATATCTGCCACGCGTTGAAATCATAGAGTCCTCTCCTTTTCTTGCTTCCTACATTATACAACCGCAAGGAAAGATTGTCAACCGTAACCCCTGCGGATCGACTGCCGTTTTTCGGATACAGAGTACCGAAAAGCCCTGCCGGCGTCCCGGCAGGGCAAGAGAAAACGGGTCGCTGCGCCTACTCACTGACGCTTCATCTGACGCAAGAAGCAGAAGACGGCCAGAACGCAAGCCAGAACGGCATACCCGCCGACCCATGCAAGGTGCGGCCATGCGGCGGCAAACTCCCCGGCCAACGCCGCCCGGGTAAGGTCTGTGGCGTGTGCGAAGGGGAGGTAATAGGCGATCTGCCGGAAGGCACCGCCTACCAGTTCCAGATCAAACCAGGCGCCCGAGAGCCAGGCCGAAAGGTTGGTCAGCAATGCGCCGCAGATCCCGCCGACCTGCTTAACGTTGAAGAGGCTCCCACACAAAAGCCCCAGAGAAATAAAGAAGAAAGAGGCGGGAATATTCAGAAGAATGGCATACAATACGTTGATATGCAGGGGAAGCCCCAGGAGAAACGCAAAAAGATAGCAAACAAAACTTTGCATAACGGCGATAGGAAGCAGGGGCAACATATAGCCGAAGATGAAATCCGAGGGACGAAGCGGCGTGGTATAGAGCCGCTGTAAAAAGGCGCTTTCGCGGTCCCGCGCCAGCAGAGTCGCAGAAAACAGCGTCATGAACGAAGCCCCGAAAACGGTGATGCCCGGGGTCAAGCGCGGCAGTTCAAAAAGTTCCACCGGGATATTGGCCTGGATCGCGCTCATCAAGAGGAGCAGGATCACCGGGAACCCGAGTCCAAAGAAGAGATTGAGCGGATCCCTGAGGATCTCCTTTGCCGTGCGGACGGCAAACGTCCATGTTTTCATTGTTTCTCCCCCCGAACGATCGAAATGAAAGCATCCTCGAATTTTTCTTTCCCAGTCTTTTCTTTAAGTTCGTCAGGCGTTCCGACCGCCAGCAAGCGACCGTCCCGCATGATACCGACACGGTCGGAAAGTGCCTCGGCCTCCTCCATATAATGCGTGGTCAAAACGACCGTGACCTTCCCCTTGAGGGCACGCACAGCATCCCATAAGTCACTGCGGGCAAGCACGTCAAGGCCGAGGGTCGGCTCATCGAGAAACAGGATACCGGGTTCCCCGACCAGAGCCATCGCAATACTGAGCCGCCGCTGCCAGCCTCCCGAAAGTTTCCCCGCCCGTTTATCCCTGATCTTCTCCAGCCCGAATTCCTGCATCAATACGCCGGTGCGGGCGGCACTCCGCGCAGAATCAAAGCCGTGCACGCCGCATATCAACAAAAGATTTTCCCGGACGGTCAGCGCGGGTGCCACCGCCGTCTCCTGCGGGGAAACGCCGATCATCTCCTTGACGGCCATCGGATCGGAGAGAATGCTCTTCCCCCCGAGGAACGCATCGCCAAAGGTCGGTCGCGTCAGGCAGGAAAGCATCTTTACGGTGGTCGTCTTCCCCGCACCGTTCACCCCGAGAAGGGCAAAAAGTTCGCCCTCCCGGATCTCAAGGTTCAAGTGATCGACCGCCGTCAGGTCTTTATATTCTTTTGTCAGGTCAACGGTTCTGATTGCGTTCACTGCTTTTCTCCTTTGTGTTTGAATCGGTCGTAAAGGCCGAGGAATATATCGCTCATCGACTCGCTGATAAAGTCGGTATCAAAAGTCAGATAGGACGTGGCCACCATCGTGGCGATCCCGTGGACGAAGATCCAGTTTTCGGTATGCAGGCGCTCGGCCTCCTTCTGCGAAAGACCCGTCCTTTCTCGGAGGGCGGCAATGAGGGAAACCGTATCGGGATCCCATGCGGAGGTCTTTTCCTTTTTCTCCCGGCTCCGATCGCGCATAAACAGCAGACGGAAGAGTTCGGGTTCTTCTCCCGCAAAGCGGATATACGCCATCCCGGAGGATTTGTACGGCGGGTATTTCGCGGCGGCCTGCTCCTCCCGGATAAAGCCGAGGTAGCGTTCCTGCGTCGCCCGGATGACCTCCTCCTGTAGTTCCTCCATATTCCGGAAAAGACCGAAGATCGGCTTCGGACTGGTGCCAAGCCGTGCGCCGAGGGCGCGCGCCGTCACCGCGCCGGCACCGCCGGCTCTCGTGAGTTCCACGGCGGCCTCTATCACTTCTTCTCTCGTAAATTTTGCCTTGGGTGGCATTCTCTTCTCCGCCTTTCTTTTTTCGCTGTGATCCCGCTTCGGTTGAATATAGAAAACATACGTTGCGCAACATCTGTTTCCTATTATAGCGAAATTTGCGGTCTTGTCAAGAGAAAAAGCAAAAAACGGCTTTTTTGCATAAAAAAATTCCGGCTGGAAGCAGAGCCGGAAGAAAATTTTGGTTCAAAGTATGGCGGAGGGTTTCGGTTCGGGGCGTGGCGCGAGGGCATCGGTTCGGGGTATGGCGCGAGGGCGTCACAGGCAGGGGATATATCCCGTCCCGGACTCGATCGCCCCGTACCCGGGAAGCGTAAAGAGCAGGTTGATATAGTATCCGGCGGCCTCGTCGGGGATGCGGCCGCGCACCTCCCCGCTGGCAACGTCCACGCAGACGGCCTCGTCGTCGGTCTTCCAGACCTGGTCAAGGAAGGGGTGAGCACCGTGGCCGAACTTATCGTGGACGCTGTAACTCATCGGCTCCGTAATATAGAAGACGCGGGCACGGACGTCGGTAGCCGTCGCAGGGATCTCGGCGTGACAGAGTACCTCCCTGCCCTGCGGCCAATCCCGGAAGGTGACGAAGCCGGACGCGCCGGGGCGGCCGATCGCGCGGTCGGCAAAGGCGCGGCAATACGCCTGTTTGGCCAAGGCACTCATATGGCTGTGCGACCAGTTGCCGAGTATGGCCAAGACGTTCTGCGGGTTGGCGCCGGCCGTGTGCCGGGCCGAGTCGGTATAGGAATCGACGCTGAAGTTGCCGTCATCGTTGTACGCCAACCAGAGGATCGGCATATGCGCCCGGTCGAGGCGGTCTTCCGCCGCCCACAGGGCGCGGACGTACGGCTCCGAAAATTTTCCGAATCGCGAAAGCCCGCTGCACTCGTACGCCGTGCCGTAGATCGGAATGGCAAAGGCAAAACGCTGATCGTACCCGATGACCAGTGAGATCGTCACCCCGCCCCACGAGATCCCGCAGATCCCGATCTTATCGGCCTGCACGCGGGCATCCCCGCGCAAAAGGTTCCCGGCTAAGATCACCTGTCCGATGCCGTGATACGCCCAATGCTCCTCGATGGGGGCATATTCGGTATGGAATACGCGGTCGGGAGCGGAGACATACCCCTCCTCGGCAAATTCGGGGGTCAGACCGTATGTATATTCCTGCCCGGCCGTGATCTCCTTCTGTCCGGCGTTCACCCTGTTCGGGAAAAATCCCGTCGTATCCATGGCGATGGCGGCATATCCGCAGTCGTTCCAGAGTTTGACCCAGGGCAAAAGCGGATGCCCGCCGCCCCCATGCACCAGCACGATAGCCGGAACGGGCGACTCGGGTGAGGCCCCCGCGGGAAATCCCACGTAGGCAAAAACCTTGGTCTTCTGACCCCGGTACGGCATCCCGTCATAGGTCACGGCGCGGATATGCGCATATTCCGGCAGGGTCGGGCGGTACGCAGGGATCTCCCGTGCGGAAACCGGCGTCCGCACAGCCCTCTCCATCGCCTCGGCGATCTCTTTTTTCTGTCTTTCGATCACTGCGGCATCCTGGAAACCGCCGACTGCCGTCTCTTTTTTCCTGTCCATACGGGTTCCTCCGTTGCATTTTCTTTCACACGCCCTCAGTCTATCACATCCAGCGCCGAAAATCAAGGTCTACCCCTAAATCGCCAAAAGAAAACCGCCGGATCTCCGGCGGCGTGCAAAGAAAACTTTACCTCAATACTTTTTCTCGAGTTTTCGCAGCAGAATCGTGAACGGGAGTACCAACGTACCGAAAACTGCGTTGAAGATCCCGTGAATCAGATCGAAAGTCAGGCCTGCGGCGATCCACGAAAGCGTTGCCTCCCAGTCCAGTCCGAAGAGGAGTGCCTGCATCGGGGCATAGAGCGCTCCGAAGAGAAGCCCGTGCAGACCGCAAAGGATCGGATAGACGACCGCACACCACTTTTGCGGCAAGCGGCGCGGCACCAGAAGGAATGCAAAGAAGAGAGGGAGGAAAACATACAGATAGGCCAGCCACCAGAGCGAAAAGCCGTGGAACAGCCCGTCAAGAAAAACGTAAAGATAGATCGGGATGAGCGCCCGCCAGCGATAGACCACCGTCAGCGTTCCGATAAACAAGGCGAGCAGATGAACGTTCGGCAATATCTCCATCAGATACTTTGTGGAAAACATCAGCGCGCCGAACATGGCAAAAACGGCGGTATCCCGCACGAGGCGGCGGCTCTTTTCATGTACTTCCATCGTTTTCTCACCTTCGAAGCATACGGAAGCGGAACAGCGTTATTTCTGCCGTTTGAATTCGTATACGTCGCCGGCGGTCACGGGCACAGAGGAGGCGCCCACCTGCGCTATTTCCCCATTCACGTAAAAGCCCCACCAGTATCCGCCGTCCAGATTGTAATCTGCGCGGATGCCGTTTACATAGGTGACCATCAGGCCGTATTCGTCGGTCTTGCCGTTGGCGAGGTCGGCGGCGGTCAGCGCATCGGCCACGGTTTTTTCATCGGTCTTCAGGGTGATGATGACGGTCTTTTCCTCCGCCGTGACTTTGACAGTGACGGCCGTCTCTCCCGTGCCGACGGTCACGTCGGACTGATAGCGGGCATTATCCCAAAGGGTTGCCTCGCCGCAGGCGGCAAAGGCAAAAAAGACGAATACAAGGAGAAGGAGGATCGCCGGGATTTTTCTTTGGGTCTGCGTTTTTTTCATTCATATTCCTTTCCCGAAGAAAACATCTCCCCCGCGGAAGCGGAACGCGCAAAAAAACACGCACGGCCGCCCCCCGCTTGCCCGGAGACTGTTTCCTTTCACGAGACGATAAGCATTCCGGCTGATGACCTGCTCCCGGTCAATCACGGCAATGGCTGTTGCTGCGGAACCTCCCCGCATTTCCTTATCCCCGGCGGATGCCGGTTGCACCGTCCTGCGGTGCCGAATCGTGTCGTATGTTCTTATTATATGGATCTTTGCTCTGCTTGTCAAGTAGAATCGCGGCATAGCCCCACCCGGCGGCGCATAAAATGGAGCGGAGGTGATGCTATGCGGGAATCAACACGGCTTTTTATCAAAAACGGGATCTCCCTCAGCGTTTCCGCCCTCGTGATGCGGACCGTCTCGGTAGCCTTCGGTGCCTATCTTTCGGGTCGCATCGGGGCGGAGGGGATGGGACTCTATTCACTGATCATGAGCATTTACACCTTTGCCGTGACCTTTTCCACCTCGGGTATTTCGCTGGCTACCACGCGCCTTTGCGCCGATGCACTCGGGCGGGACCGCCCCGGGGAAGTACGCGGTGCCCTGGCGCAGGCGCTCTTTTACGCTTTCACCTTTGGGGCGCTGGCCTCGGTCTTTCTCTTTCTCGGAGCCGGATTTTTCGGCACGGTCCTGCTGGGGGACAGCCGCACCGTCCCTTCCCTGCGCCTCTTATCGGCGGCGCTGATCCCGATCGCGGTCTCCTCGGTCTTCAATGGGTATTTCACCGCCATGCGGCACGCCACCAAAAACGCCGTCGTCTCGATGGCAGAACAGGCTGTGCGGATCTTGCTCACCTCTTTCGCGCTGGCGCTTCTTCTGCCGCACGGGATGACCTATGCCTGTCTTTCCCTCGTAGCCGGCTCGGTACTCGCGGAGATCTTTTCGGCCCTTTGTCTCTTTTTTCTGTATCGGCTCGAACGGCGAAATGCCCCGCCCGTTGCGCGGGAGAAAATACCGCCCTCAGCCATTCTGAGCATTACGCTGCCGATCGCGGCTTCCTCCTATATCCGTTCGGGGCTTGTGAGTGCGGAACATATGCTGATCCCCCGTGCGCTCACGCGGGGAGGCGGAACCCGGAAGGAAGCGCTCGCCTCCTACGGCATTCTTTCCGGCATGGCGCTTCCCGTTCTGCTCTACCCCATGGCTCTCCTCTCCTCTTTCGCGGGTCTTTTGGTGCCCGAGTTCGCGGAAGGCGAAGCGCGCGGAACGATCCCCGAAAACCGCCGGCTCTGCGAGCGTGCCCTGCGGCTGACGCTGATTTTCGGTATTGCGTGCGGCGGTCTGCTCGCAACTTTCGCCGGGGAGGTGGGAAACGCCCTCTACAGGGATCCGGCCGCAGGCCGGTATATCGCCATTCTCGCGCCTGCCATTCCGATCATGTATCTTGACCACGTGACCGATGCCATGCTCAAAGGGGTCGGCCTGCAGGTTTATTCCATGGTCGTGAATATTCTTGATTCCGCCGGGAGCATCCTGCTCGTCCTGCTCGTTTTGCCTCACCTCGGCGTAACGGGGTACGCGTATATCATCATCGTGGCGGAGATCTTCAATTTTTCCCTGAGCATCACCGGTCTGCATAATAAGATCGGCTTCCGCTTCCGCCCCGGGGAATGGGTCCTCCTCCCCACGGCCGCCATACTGCTTTCCGCTACGCTGGCCCGGCGGATCCCGATTTCCGGCACGTTCGGTCTTGTCTTTCGCATGGTGCTGGCGCTTCTCTTCTTTGCGCTGATCCTTTTTACGATATACCGATTGCCGGCCGCCTTGAAAAAGCGGGGAAAAGAAAAAGGCCTGCCGCGCAGGCAGCAGAAAAAAAGAAAGATCTCCCCGGGGATCCGAAAGATCTCCCCGAGGATCCGCGCCGAAAAGTCCCCCGCGGGGAGAACAGCGCCCTCTTGTGTCTATTGCTTTGGCGTAGCCGCCGCGCCGGAAAACGCGGCAACGAAAGCGGGAGTCAACGCCTCCCCCGGAGCCCCCGGATAAATCCGCCGGCAAGAGATTCGTAAGACGAACCGGGCGGTTTTTCAAAGATCAGTCGGAAGAGGGGCCGTTTCCGCGCGGCAGCCATTTGCCGTAGTCACGCGGAGAAAGGCCGTATCGCTTTTTGAAATCCCGGCTGAAATTCGACAGGGAGGAATATCCCAACGCATCCGAAACCGTCGAAACGCTCTCGCCCCTCGCCAGAGAACGAACGGCATGATCAAAACGGCATTCTCCGTGATACTGTTTCAGCGAAAGGCCATAATAGCGGTGAAAGACGCGATACAGGTAGGAAACCGAATAGCCGAAGACGCGGGAAAGCTCCCGCATGTCCAGAAGCGTTGCGTAATGCTCGTCAATATAGCGGCGGATCCGCCCGGGCAGGCTCTCGTCCCGGTGGTCGAAATCGGTGATATACAGGACCAGTGCCTCGGCCATTCGTTGGATCGCCACCGGATCCCCCGCCGGAATATATCGGGAAAGAAGCGCTATCATATCGGCAACGAACGGGTCATCGGCCGGGTCGCACTGAATGGGGCGGTCGATCTTCGGGGTCGTCACGATATGAAAATACAGGTGGTTGAGTTTGTCCTCCTTGTCTTCCCATATCGAATAGACGCGGTCGGATGGAAGGATATACAACATCCCGTGCCGGAACGAAAAGGACTGCTCGCTGTCACGATAATAAGCCGTGCCGCCGAGAATATAATAGACGCGCGAGAAGGTCGGCTTGTTGTCCATGAATTCCCAGTTGCTGTACGTAAAAGTCTTTCCGTATTGAAAAACCGAATTGATTACCACTCAATCACCCCCGGATTCAGTATATCGCTTCAGACATCAAAAGTCAACTCTTTTCATTTCCTGTGCGAAAAATGATAAGTTCCGGGTGGCTCCTGATATTCATTTTCCACACGCTGTCTGCTATCATAAAGAAAAGGCACCGCAAAAGTCGAAAGACTCTGCAGCACCCCATCGGTAAAGCGGAATTGCCTTATTGAAAGGAGAATAGCGTATGAAATGCAGAATCGGTATCCGACCGACCATCGATGGCCGCTGGGGCGGCATCCGTGAAGGGCTGGAAGAGCAAACCATGCAAATGGCGCGCGCCGCCCGCAAACTGATCGAAGAAAACCTGTTTTATGCAGACGGGACGCCTGCCGAGGTCGTGATCTCGCCCTGCACCATCGGCGGCGGACGAGAGGCCGCCGTCTGCGCCGAATATTTTGCCAAAGAAAACGTGACCGCCACGCTGACCGTCACGCCCTGCTGGTGCTACGGGACCGAGACCATGGACCTTGACCCGCTGACGACCAAGGCCGTGTGGGGTTTCAACGGAACCGAACGGCCGGGAGCAGTATACCTTGCCGCCTGCATGGCGGCGCACGCCCAGCGCGGTCTACCCGCGTTTGCGATTTACGGACATGACGTACAGGACATCGGAGACAGCGGCATTACCCCGGATGTAGAGGAAAAGATCCTCCGCTTTGCCCGGTGCGCCCTGGCGGTCGGACAAATCCGCAACCGTGCCTACGTTTCGATCGGGAGCGTGGCCATGGGGATCGGCGGCTCCTTCCTCGACGCCAACAGGATGCAAAAGTATTTCGGACTGCGCGCCGAGTGGGTGGACATGACCGAGATCCTGCGCCGCATCGATCTTGAGATCTACGATCGTGAAGAATACGCCCGGCTTCTCGGATGGATCAAGACGCGGTGTCACGAGGGGCGCGACCTGAACGGCGGTATCTGGGGGCAAAAGGATTTCACCCGTGAGGAACTTGATGCGCAGTGGGAATTTGTCGCCAAGATGACGCTGATCATCCGGGACATCATGCTCGGCAATCCCGCGCTCGGAGAAATCGGCTGGCATGAAGAGGCGCTCGGGCGGAACGCGATCCTCGGCGGTTTCCAGGGGCAGCGGATGTGGACCGACTACAAGCCGAACGGCGACTTTACCGAAGCAATTCTCAATTCGAGTTTTGACTGGAACGGAAAACGCGCCCCGATCATTCTGGCAACCGAAAGCGATAATTGCAACGGCCTTGCCATGCTGTTTGCCAATCTGCTGACCGGGCGCGCCGCCTGCTTTGCCGACGTGCGCACGTATTGGTCGCCCGACGCTGTTGAAAGAGTGACCGGCTGGACGCCGGAGGGTAGAGCGCAAGCGGGCTTCATGCACCTGTTGAACAGCGGCGCGGCCGCCCTCGATGGAACCGGCGCCGCCCTCGATGAAAATCAGAACCACACGATGAAGCGTTGGTGGGAAGTGAACGACCGGGATATAGATGCCATGCTGGAGGCCACGCGCTGGAGCCCTGCCAACCGCGGTTATTTCCGGGGGGGCGGATTCTCCTCCACCTATTCCACAAAGGGAGAAATGCCGGTCACGCTCATCCGCGTCAACATGGTGGAAGGGATCGGCTATACCCTTCAGTTTGCAGAAGGGTGGACGGTAGAACTCCCTGATCATGTAAACAAAACCTTGCTTGACAGAACCGACCCGACCTGGCCGTCCACCTGGTTCGTTCCGCGCACTGAGGAAAGTGGTCCCTGCCGTGATGTATACAGCGTGATGGCCAACTGGGGCGCCAACCACGGGGCCTTCGTCTTCGGACATATCGGGCGTGATCTCATTACGCTGGCCTCGATGTTCCGGATCCCGGTATCCCTGCACAACATTCCGGATGCCGACCTTTTCCGCCCGCACGCATGGTCTGCTTTTGGAACCCGTGACCCGGAAGGAGCCGACTATCGCGCCTGCGCGCAATACGGAGAACTGTACAAATAACCCCCTTCCTCTGAAAAAACCGGGGCAGACATTCGATCTGCCCCGGCCCTTTTTGTTTCACGGCGGAGAAAAGTATGCAACATACAGCCCATGCGGCATATCGCCGTATCGTATGTCACCGTATGTCGCCGCACTCGCCAAACGCCCGTCTTCTCTTACTTCTTAAAAGATCAGGGCCAGAGAGACGGATCTTCATAACAGCGGATGGTGTCCTCCAGCCAATAGGAGAATCGGGTGTGCGGGAAACGCGGCGGATAGGTGCGGAAGCGGCGGTAAAGTTCCCGCCCGTCTCCCACGTCGTGCCAGATATCTGCAAAGGCAAAATCGTATTCACCGTCCCGCATCATGCCGTCAAGAAAATCAAAGGCATCCGCCGTGATGACCGTCACCTTTTCCCGGTGCGGGAACTGCGGCAGGATCTCTTCGCAAAAAAGAGAGGCGGCGTCGGGAGAAAGCTCCACGACCGTCACGCTTTCGACCTCGGGTTTTTCGGAGGCGCGGAAAGCGAAATAGCCAAGTCCCAGCCCGAAGGTCAGTACGCGCCCTGTCGCCTGCCGGACGGCGGGAAGCGTCGTGGCGATCTCATTCGGCATCAGCGTCATCCATTCCCGACCGTTTTCCAAAACGGCGGGATAGGAGAACTCCCGCATGAAATACCCGAGCATCGGGATCATGCGCCCGTCGGGAAAAACGCGGAAATCCTGCCGGACAAACGCCTCGCAGGCAGGCAAGCGCATCGTGCGCCATTCCCAGCGTCCGCGTTTCTTCGAGGGAATCCGTACCGTCCGGCAGTAGGGATCAGCCTCGTAGGCCGCCGGATCTTCTTCCTTTATCATCGGGACGAAATAGTTTTCAAAATAGAGGCGGTCGCGCCCTGCCGTTTCCAGCCCGCAGACCGCCGCCAGCACCGAGGCGTATGCATATTCCCGGGAGACCCCGGTTTCTTCGGCGATCTGCCGGACGGTCTCGGGGGTCACGGTATCGGCGGCGAGATTGAGATAAAGAGAGAGCAGGCGGAGCGTTTCTCCATTATATCGCCGGATCTGCTCCGGGGTCAGACCGCTTTTGTTTCTTTCCATTTTTATATAAAGGGGTACCTTCGCAGTACCCCTTTTCCTTTTCGGTTTATTTCTTTTTCAGCGCGATGGCGGCCCGGGCCCGCTCGGCGATCTTTGCGGCGGTAAGGCCGTAGATCTCCAGCAGTTCGGGAACCTTGCCACTCTGACCGAAGCGATCTTCTACCCCGACGCGCAGTACCGGGACCGGGTGGATTTCAGAAAGAACGCCGGCAACGGCTTCTCCGAGGCCACCGTTGACGCTATGCTCTTCCGCCGTCACGACGCAACCGGTCTCCTCGGCGGCCTTGATGAGCAGTTCGGTATCCAGGGGTTTGACCGTGTGCATATTGATCACGCGGGCGGAAATCCCCTCGGCGGCCAGCATCTCACGGGCTTCCAGCGCCAGATGCACCATGTAGCCGCAGGCAACGATCGTCACGTCGCTCCCTTCGCCCATCACCACGCCGCGGCCGATCTCAAAGCGATATTCCGGCATTTCGGCCGTCAGGTTGGGGGTCGCGTAGCGAGAAAAGCGCAGATACATCGGCCCGTTGTATTGGATGGCGGCGAGGACGGCCGCGCGCGTTTCAAACGCGTCGGACGGATTGATGACCACCATGCCGGGGAGCGAGCGCATCAGCGCCAGATCCTCGTCACACTGGTGGGTAGCGCCGTCTTCTCCGACCGTGATGCCGGCGTGCGTACCGACAACCTTGACATTGAGGTGCGGATAGCAGATCGAGTTGCGCACCTGCTCAAAGGCACGACCGGCCGAGAACATGGCAAAACTCGAGATGAAGGGAACCTGACCGGCGGCAGCCAGTCCGGCGGCCACCGAGGTCATATTGGCCTCGGCGATCCCGCAATCGAAGAAACGTTCCGGAAATTTCTTTTTGAAAATACCGGTTTTGGTGGCGGCGGCCAGGTCGGCATCCAGCACCACGAAGTCGTATTGTTCGCCGAATTCCGCCAGGGCCTTTCCGTAGGCTTCACGGGTTGCGATCTTATCCATCTCTTTCACCTCACGCTTCTTCTCCAAGGTCGCGGAGCGCTACCTTGTACTGTTCTTCTTTCGGGGCGGCGCCGTGCCACTCCACAGCGTTTTCCATGTAGGATACGCCCTTCCCCTTGACGGTACGGGCAATGATGACGGTCGGCTTTCCCTTCACCGTGCGGGCTTCCCGGAACGCCGCTTCAATCGCATCAAAATCGTTCCCGTCGATCGAGATGACGTGCCAACCGAAAGCGCGGAACTTTTCATCGTGCGGGGTGGGGTTCATCACTTCGGTGATCGGTCCGTCGATCTGCAGGCCGTTCCAGTCGAGGACGGCGCAGAGGTTATCGAGTTTATAGTGCGCGGCGAACATGGCGGCTTCCCAGACCTGTCCTTCCTCGCTCTCTCCGTCGCCAAGGACCGCATAAGTACGATAGGCGGCGCCGGAGATCTTCGCGGCAAGCGCCATGCCGCAGGCGGCAGAAATCCCCTGCCCGAGAGAACCGGTCGACATATCCACGCCGGGGATATGCTTCATATCCGGGTGCCCCTGCAAACGGCTGCCGGTATGGCGCAACGTGTTGAGTTCCTCCACGGGGAAGAAACCGCGGTTAGCCAGCGTGGCGTACAGTGCCGGGGCCGTATGTCCTTTGGAAAGTACGAAGCGGTCGCGCCCCTCCATCTTCGGCTGGGAGGGGTCGATCTTCATTTCTTCAAAATACAAACAGGCCATCAGATCGGCAATGCCAAGAGAGCCGCCGGGATGACCGCATCCGGCGTGATAAACACCCTCGATGATCCCCACGCGGATCTTTCTTGCAATCTCTGCAAGTTCCTGCTTTCTTGCTTGTTCCATGCTGTTTTCCTTTCCGGCTTTCGCCGTCGCTAATTTCTTTTTTATTGTACACAAGAAAGGCCGCTTTGTCAATAGAAAACGCGAAAAGCAACCATCGGGGCGAAAAAGAAAAAGCCCGGAAGAGGGCGACGGGGAAAGAAGGAGTGCCGAACGCGGAAAAGCCGAGGAACGCGCCGGAAAATCGAAAAAAGAAAAGCAAAAAGAAAAAAGAACGGCAGAGGGCAGAAAAGAAAAAAGAAAACGCGGGGGGTACCAGCAGTAGAACCCCTCCGCGCTTCCCGGGATCGGTAAAATTACTTGATTTCGACTTCCGCGCCGGCAGCCTTGAGCTCCTCGGCGATCTTGTTGGCTTCGTCCTTGGAAACGCCTTCCTTCACGGTCTTGGGAGCGCCCTCGACCATGTCCTTGGCTTCCTTCAGGCCGAGACCGGTGATGTTACGGACAGCCTTGATAACGTCGAGCTTCTTCTCGCCGAAGGCCTTCAGCACAACATCAAATTCGGTCTTCTCTTCCTCGGCGGGAGCGGCGGCACCGGCAACGGCGGCACCGGCAACGGCGACGGGAGCGGCGCTGACGCCGAATTCCTCTTCGAGAGCTTTCACGAGGTCAGCCAGTTCAAGAATGGTAAGACCTTTGATTTCTTCCAGGATCTGAGCGGTTTTTTCACTTGCCATGATTAAATACCTCCGATTTCAATCGTTCTTTTATTTTTTGTTTTGGGGAATGACTCAGGCCTCGGCCGGCGCTTCCGCGCTGCCGTCCTTGTCGATGATTGCCTGCAGAGCGCGGGCAAAGCTGTACAGCGGGGACATCATGCTGCCGAGCATTTTGGCAATGAGCACTTCGCGGGACGGGATAGCCGCCAGCGCGTTGACTCCCTCTGCATCCAGGACCTGACCGTCCACGAAGCCGGCGCGGATCTCAAAGGACTCTACCTTGTCGGCATATTCCTTCATGATCTTGGCGGCGGCAACGGGATCGTTCTCACTGATGGCGACAGCCGTCATGCCGACGAGATGTTCCTTCAGTGCCGAGTACCCGACTTCATCACAGGCTCTGCCGGTGATGGAGTTCTTCAGTACCGAATACTGAACCCCTGCCGCACGAAGTGCAGCGCGGAGTTTGGTATCGTCCTCGACCGTAATGCCTTCATACTTTACGATAACGCCGGCAGATGCGTTTTTCATCTTTGCGGCGAGATTCGCAACAGCTTCCTGCTTTGCAGCAAGAATTTTCTGACTGGGCATTGTTTTTACCTCCGTATTGTAATAAAAAATCCTTTTCCCGGGCACAGCAAGCCGCAAGAAAAGGAACACACCGAAAAAACCTCTGTTCTTTTCCTCGGCAGGAGAGCGCCGTGCGCCTTTACGGGAACCTGCTGTCTTAGGATTGACGCAATTATTATACCGTGCGTTCTCACGTTTGTCAACCCTTTTCAAAAATATTTTTTCGCCTTGCAAAAAAATCGCTTTTGTGCTATACTTTTTCCAATCGATTATAAAGGAGTACCGCCTTGAATACCATGCTGACCGCTTTCTCGACCGTAGCGATGATGCTTCTCTGCGCCCTGCCGGGATTCATTGCGATAAAGACCCGCATTCTGCGGGAGGAGTCGATCCCCGTCCTCGCCCGGGTACTGCTCTACATATGCCAGCCCGCGCTGATCTTCTATTCCTTGTCCGGGATCCCCTACAGCACCGGCCTCCTTCTCGATATGCTCCTTGTTTTTCTGCTTTCTCTCGTGCTGATCGGCGGGACGATCGGGCTCGTCTTTTTCCTTTTGCGCCGCCGGGTGGCCGAAGCGCGCTTCCGTATCTATACCATCGCCACCGCGCTCGGGAATTTCGGATTTATGGGTGTGCCGATGCTCAAGGCTCTTCTCCCGGGGTATCCCGAGGCTCTTGCCTTCTCCACGGTTTTTTCGGTCTCCCTGAACCTGCTTGCCTGGACGGTCGCCTGCTCGGTGATCTCTCTTGATACGCGCTATATCAGCTTAAAAAAGATCTTTCTTAATCCTCCCGTGCTGGCTCTTCCCTTTGCCCTGATCCTGTTCATCATGGGGATCACGCTCCCCGCTCCGATCACCGGCACCATCAATTACCTGGCGGAGATGTCCACGCCGCTCTGTATGCTCATCATGGGTGCGCGGCTGGCCCTCTCGGATTTCCGGCGTATCTTCCTGACGCCGGTACACTACCTCGTCGTCGGGGTAAAGCAGATCCTCCTTCCCGCGGCCACGCTCGGCATCCTGCTGCTTCTCTCGGTCACGGCGGATCTGCGCGCCGCCGTCTATATCCTCATGTGCTGTCCCGTTGCCAGCGTCATTCTGAATTTCTCCGAGATGCTGGGGGAAGGACAGGAAAGTGCCGCCGGGCTTGTTCTGCTCGGTACGATCCTCTCCGCGCTTACGTTGCCGCTGATGACGCTCTTACTCTGACTCCGAAAACCCGTAAAACGCCCGGCGATCCGCCGTGCAAAGATCGGAAAAGCCCCTGCCTTCTCCCGGCAGGGGCTTTTTGATCAGTCGGGCGGCATCCGCCGCGCGAAAAAAGGAAAAAGGCAAAAGCGAGACAGAAGGCTCAGGAACGACGCGTCAGATCCTCCGCCGCCACCGAAACGATCCGGGCAAGCGCATTGGCGCGGTCGCAAAGCCGGTCGGCGATCTCCTGCAGATCGGTCGTCCCGGCGGAAAGCTCCGAAAAGCGAACCGGGCGGTCGATGATAAAGGCACGTTCCTTCTTTTTATAATAAGAAACGAAGATCGGCAGATCGGTCCCCTTCCGCAGCATATGCCCGGCGAGCACGGCAAATCCGCTGTAAAACTTACGCAGATTATCAAAATACCCCCGGGAGGAATCCTCCGGGAAGATGATGAGGCTCTGCCCCGAAGCCAGTGCCTCACAACTCTTATGCACCGTACTCACAAAGCGGGCGTCCCGATACGTCGGGATCAGTCGCAGTCCTCTGTAAAACAGCCAGGCAAACGGCGTTCCCACCAGGCCGACCAACCGTGCAAGCCATTTTCTCATGTGTTTTTTCTGATAAAAGTAAACGCGTGATAGATACCGATAGACCGAAAACGGCCCCTCGGTCATCTCATGCGTCCCCCAAAAACGGAAGGAAAGGTCAAAATAGATCTCCCAAGCGAGCGGGGCGGAGGCACCGACGTGATTGCTGAGGATCAGGGACGGCTCGGTCACGCGCTCGCCGAGATAGATGAATTTCGGACGACGGATAAAGGGGCGCGCCACGCTCCGATAAATACGGAACCACAACCGTCGCGTTGCTTTTTTCTGCATTTTCGTGTTTCTTTCCGCCCTTCTTTCATCTTTTTCATTTTTTACGCGGTCATTTCCCCGCAAGGATGGCCGCAGTGGCATCGGCGGGCGTTTCGGCCGTTATTTGCGCCCCCGAGGAAAGAAGTTCCTCACGGCTCCCGTACCCCCACAGGGCACCGAGCGCGCTCGCGCGGTTTTCCCGCGCGGCGCACATATCGTAAGAGCGGTCACCGACCATTACGCTCCGTTCAGCGGGAACACCGCTGTCCGTCAGTGCATAGGCAAGCAGTTCGCCCTTGTCCCCGCGCGTTCCGTCAAATTCCGGCCCGTAGATCTTTTCAAAATACCGGGACAGCCCGAACGCCCCGAGGATCCGCTCGGCATATTGCCACGGCTTTCCGGTCGCAACGAACAGGCGGCACCCCGACTCCCTGAGACGGCAGAGCATCTCCTCCACCCCAGCGTAAACGCTGTTCTCCAAGAGCCCCGTCTTACCGTAATACTCGCGGTAAAGGGCGACCGCGCGACGCGCATCGGCATCGTCAAGCCCGTAATACCGGCGGAAAGAATCGTAGAGCGGCGGGCCGATAAATCCCGTGCTGACCTCCTCCGCCGGGGTAGGGATTCCAAGCCGGCCGAGTGCATACGCCGCTCCGGCCAGGATACCGGGACGCGAATCAGTCAATGTCCCGTCCAGATCAAAAAACACAAAACCGTACATACGCCCTCCGAAAGTTCTTCACACCCGGCGGGGTGCGAACCGCGGTCTTTCATCGTCAACACTTTATAATATACCACAAAAACCGGTGAATTGCAACCAAAAAATAAAAAGTATCCGATATTTTTTGGAGAGAAGAGCGGCCGCTCCGGCGGCGCACCGGCGGGGCGGAACCGCCACCCGCTCAAAGCCCCGGACAAGACCCGATCCTCGGCTTCCACGCGGGAAGAGGAAGCCCCGCATTCCGAACGCGACGCCGGCAGGATAACCTTGACAAGCAACCCCCGGGTGAAATATAATGGAGGAAAGCAATCATCAGGGAGAATAAGATGAAGTTTATTCATACAGCCGATCTACACCTCGGTGCCTCCATGCGGGCGCATCTGGATCGGAGTGCGGCGGAAAAGCGCCGCGGCGAACTGCTGCACGTGTTCGGCCGGATCGCGGAAAAGGCCCGGAGCGAAGGCGCCGCCGTATTGATCGCCGGCGATCTGTTTGATACCGACGCCCCCGGGAAGCAGACGCGGGATTACGTCATGGACACCATGGCATCGCTACCCGACGTCGCGTTCCTCTGCCTCAGTGGAAACCATGATGCCGGTTTTTTCTCCGCCGCGGCAGAAAGGCCGAGCAATCTGCATCTTTTCGGAGAAGAGTGGGGACGGGTGGAATTTGACGAATGCGACGTTTACGGTGCCTGCCCTGCCGGCAGTCCCGATTACGAGGCGCTGCAGCCCGATCCGAACCGAAAAAACATCGTTTTGTTACACGGTGCGCTGAAGGCCGGCGGCCGCGCCGCCCCCGGCGAGATCGTCCTCTCCCGCCTTGCCGGAAAAGCGATCGACTATCTTGCCCTCGGCCACTACCACGCCTATACCGAGGGAAAACTCGATGAAAGAGGGCGTTACGTATACGCCGGATGCCCGGAAGGACGCGGATTTGACGAATGCGGCCTGCACGGCATCGTTCTGCTCGATACCGAAGGCGACGGGATCACCTCGCATTTTCTCCCCTTTGCGGAACGCACCCTCCACAGCGTTGCCGTGGACGTCACCGGCGCGAAAGGAATGCGGGATATCGAACTGGCGGCCCGCCGGGCACTTTCCGGCATTCCCGCCACCGACATGGCCGAACTGATCCTGCGCGGCAATCTGCCCGGCGACTTCTGCCGCAATATTCCCTTCCTACAGGAACTGCTTTCGGGGCTTTATTTCTTCGCCTCCGTCAAGGATGAGACCCGTCTCCTCCTCGACCCCGATACCTGGAAAAACGACAAAAGCCTGAAGGGGGAATTCATCCGCCGGGTACTGGCAGCCGGCCTTTCGCAAGAAAAGCGCGACGCCATTCTGGAAGCCGGGCTTTCCGCCCTGCGGGGGGAGGTCACGGGTCTATGAGATTTCTGCGCTGTCATATTGCCGCCTTCGGCGGACTGAAAGAAAAAACGCTGGAATTTCCGACCGGGCTTTGCGAATTCTGCGAGCCGAACGGAAGCGGAAAATCCACGCTGGCGGCCTTTATCAAGGCGATCTTTTACGGTCTTTCGGGCGAAAGACGCCGCCGTCTCACCGAGAACGAGCGCGAACTCTATACTCCCTGGGAGGGCGGTCGCTTCGGCGGTTTTTTGGAATTTGAAACCGGCGGGAAGCGCTATCGGGCCGAACGTTTCTTCTCCCCGGACGACTTCTGCCTGACCGACCTTGAAACGGGAAAGAGGAGCAACGACTATAGTGAGAAGCTGGGGGATGAGATCTTCGGACTGGATGCCGACTCCTTTCTCAGCAGTATCCTGATGCCGGCCAAAAGCACGGGAGTCAGCGCCACCGCAGGGCTTACCGCCAAACTGAATGACCTTTCGGGCGAAGTCTTTGATATCTGCGCTTACGAGGATGCCGTCCGGCTTCTCGACCGGGAACGGACGTCGATCGCGCTCTACCGTGGCGAGGGAGGCCTACTCTCACGGGAAAAAGATAAAATGAAAGAGACAGAGGCTCTTCTGCAGGAAGCGACCGCCGCTGGGGAGGCCGCTGCGTGCGAAGAGCGAGAAGCCACCCTTTCGGAAGCCCGTCGGCATGAGGCGGAGAAAGCGCTGAACGACGCCGAGGAAGCCCTGCGCCGCCAAAAGGCGGCGGCCGATATCGCCCGTCGGCGCGAGGAACTCGAAAGGATGCAAAAAACGCTCTCTTCCCGGCAAGAAGAGAAAAAGACGCTGCTCTCGACCTTCCCCGCCGCCCGTATTCCCGCCGAGGGGCTTACCGTGCTGGAAGCGGCAGCCGAAAAGGAGGAAAAAGCCCGTCGGGATGCCGCCGACGCCACGACGCGTCTTCAGATTCAGCTGGCGCGCCATCCGAACGGATTTCCCACCGCAGACGACCGAAAAAAACTGACAGAAGCGCATGAGAAAGTCGAATCTTTGCAAACAAAACTTTCCATCGCACAGGATTTTCCCCTGCCATCTGAAAGCCCGATGAACCGGGGGTTCTTTCTGATCCTGTCCCTGATTCTGCTGACGGCGGGAGGCGTGCTCGGCTTTTCGGTCTCCCCACTTTTCTTCCTGCTTCTTCTTCCGGCGGTGATGCTTGCATTTCCGGCGATCTCGACCCTGCGCGTATCCCGCCGTCTGGCCGAAGAGGCGGCAAAACAGACCGCCGAACGCGAGGCGCTGAACCGCGAACTTCTCCTTGCGCAAAAAGAAAAGAGCGACTTGCAGCTCGCCCTGCACCTGCCCGGTGAGGATATCACGGCCGCGCTCGAAGAAGCCGACCGTGAAGCCGACGAACTGCGCACGTGCGAGGAAGCCTGCGAACAGGCGAGGGCGTCCTTGGCGGCGGCTGTCAAGGAACGCGAGGCGCTTTTTTCCGAAGCAGGGCTTTCATCGGAAGAATCTCCCCGCACCGCACTTCTCCGCTTGCGTGAAGCCCGCGCCGCGCTCTCGCGGATCGAGACCGAGATCAACGACCGGCGCGCCGATGCCGAACGTCTCGCCCTCTCCCTGCCGCAGGAAGAGGTAACGGCGCAGGACAGAACGCAGGAGCCTCTCTCGCCGGTCACGGAGCAAGATATTCTTCTCCTGCGTTCCACGCTGAGCCGGGCGGGAGAAGAAGCCGCCACCCACCGCACTCGTGCGGCGCACTATGCCGCCCTTGCCGAAGATCTGCCCGCCCTGCGCCGGTCGCTGGAAGAATCGCGCGAGGCGATCGACCGTCTGAAAGACCGGAAAGATACGCTCGATAAAGCGAAAAAATACTTGGCCGAAGCCAAGGAAGCGCTGGAAACGCGCTATCTTTCGACCGTGCGCGAACGCTTTGCGCAGTATGCGGCCGGGCTTTCGGACGGGTTTCTCGGCGAATCCAACCTTGACATCTCGCTCTCTGTCGGGTATCTCCGGGGCGGGAAAGCGCGGAGCAGTCTCTATTTCAGCAGCGGCTGGCAGGCGATGACCGAGATCTGCCTGCGCCTCGCGCTGACCGATGCGCTTTACCCCACCGATCCGCCTCCCCTGATCCTTGACGACCCGTTCTCTCTGCTGGATGAAAAGAATCTCACGGCCTGCCTTTCGCTTCTTGGGAAACTGGCAAAAGAGCGTCAGATCCTCTATCTGACGGCGCACCCCTCGCGTTCAACCGCCGGGCAAAACTGATCGCGCCACCGTCGCCAGAACTCCGGCAATATCGGAAAACGATCGGGTAGAGGGGGTTTTCTCCCCCCTCCCACACCACCGCACGTGCCGTTCGGCATACGGCGGTTCGGTTCTCTATCTCGTATTACTTCAACGCTTCTGCTCTTTGTTATCTAACCTAAGACTTCCCGCATTTTGCC
>CASDOQ010000065.1 GCA_949282345.1 uncultured bacterium
CGGTCTCCTTCGCGAGCTTCCGCACCTTTCCGACGTGGACTGGGCGATCGTCAACAAGGCCCTCGTCGGTAAGGTGCGGACGCTCGCGAAGGGGACCGGGACCGAGATCGGCGACCTGAACACCCGTATGACCAAGCTGACCCTTGCGGACGTCATGGGGTATAAAAAGGTCGGCGACGTATGGACGACCGACGGAGAGAATGCAGTCACCGGCTTTATGAAGATCATCGGCCCCGATACGAAGATCAATGAGATCAATACCCGTGCCGATGAGATGAAAGATCTCGGCATCGGAGAATTTATCGAGGCCGGCGTCCTTGATTTCGGCGATCCAAGCGACAGCACCAGTACCGCTTATAAACTCGATCATTATATTTTCCGGGATGATGATTGGCGGAGTTGGTCGCTGAACGACTTCATCTCCAACCTGATCGCAAAGATCTCTACCATTCCGTAAATCCGATACGCCCTTTGCTTTGAACCCCTCCCAAAAGCGAAAAAACTATGCAAATCACCATACTAAGGAAGTGTTATCATGACAAAAATCGACATTTTTTCCGGCTTTCTGGGCGCCGGAAAAACCACTCTGATCAAAAAGCTGATCGCCGAGGGCTACCGCGGAGAAAAGCTGATCCTCATTGAGAACGAATTCGGTGAGATCGGAATCGACGGCGGCTTTCTGAAGGAGGCCGGCATCCAGATCACCGAAATGAATTCCGGCTGTATCTGTTGCAGCCTGGTCGGGGATTTCGGCCGTGCCCTCCGCAAAGTGCAGGAGGAATACCACCCCGACCGCATTCTCATCGAACCCTCCGGGGTCGGCAAGTTGAGCGACGTCATCCGCGCCGTCGAAAGCGCCGGACTCGAGGATGCGGAGCTTTCCGGCTATACGGTCGTGGTCGATGCGAAAAAATGCCGGATGTATATGAAGAACTTCGGAGAATTCTTCAACGACCAGGTCGAACATGCCGGGGCCATCGTCCTCAGCCGCACCGGCGGCATGAGCGCTGCCAAAATTGCCGAATGCGTTTCCCTTCTCCGGGAACACAATGCCGAGGCTGTGATCGTTACCACCCCGTGGGAGGAACTGAGCGGCGAGGCATTGCTGTCTGCCATCTCGCGCAAAAACACCCTCTCCGCTCTCCTGAAACGGCTTCAGAGCGAAGCCGAAGCGGCCCGTCTTGAGGAAGAGGAAGAAGAACACCATCACCACTATCACCATGAGGAAGATGAAGAGCACGAATGCTGCCACCATCACCACGATGACGACGGGGAGCATGAATGCTGCCACCATCGCCACGATGACGACGAGGAGCATGAATGCTGCCACCATCACCACGATGACGACGAGGAGCATGAATGCTGCCACCATCACCACGATGACGACGGGGAGCATGAATGCTGCCACCATCACCACGATGAGAATGAAGAGCATGAGCACGATGAGGAGTGTACGTGCGGATGCCATCACGGGCATCATCACCACCATGCTGACGAGGTCTTCACCAGTTTCGGCGTAGAAACGGCGCGCGCCTATACGCCCGAGGAACTGGAAAAGATCCTGGAGGAGCTGGACGGCGGTGAATACGGCATGATTCTCCGCGCCAAGGGGATCGTCCGGGCCACGGAGGGCGAATGGATCCACTTTGACTACGTACCGGGAGAGCCCGATATCCGGCGCGGCTGTGCCGACGTTACCGGGCGGCTCTGCGTGATCGGCTCGGGGCTGCAGGAAGACAAGATCTCCGCGCTTTTCGGACTGTGAGGAAGATCCATGGAGACACCGATTTATCTTTTCACTGGTTTTTTGGAAGCCGGAAAGACCCGTCTGATCCAGGAGACGATGGAGGATCCCGAATTCAATGCCGGAGAAAGTACCCTGATCCTTCTGACCGAGGAAGGCGAAGAAGAACTTGACCCCGCCGCCTTTGCGCACGGAGCCGAAAATATTTTTCTCAGGACGGTCGAAACGCCGGAGGAACTTACGCCGGCACTACTGGAGGCATGGCGGCGCGAACTGAAATTCCGCCGTATCCTGATCGAATATAACGGGATGTGGATGATCGGCGACCTTTATCGGAAACTGACCCGGGAATTCCCGGTTTATCAGGAGATCATGGTGGCGGATGCCGCAACCTTTCCCGCGTATAACGCCAATATGCGTTCGCTGGCCGTGGACAAGTTGCAAGGGTGCGAACTGGTCATCTTCAACCGTATGACCGAAAAGACCGACAAAATGCAGCTCCATAAGATCGTGCGCGGCATCAGCCGGGCGGTCAATATTTCCTATGAGTACACCGACGGGCGCATTGAATATGATGACATCGTTGACCCGCTCCCCTTTGACCTCGAGGCGCCGATCGTGGAGGTCGCCGACCGCGACTTTGCTCTTTTATACCGGGACATGACCGAGGATATTGAAAAGTACGACGGAAAGGTTCTTCGCTACCGCGCGCTGATCGCGCGGGACGAGCGCTTGGAAAAAGACGCTTTCGTCGGAGGCCGGCAGATCATGACCTGCTGCGCCGACGACATTGCCTATCAGGGATTCATCTGCCGGATGCCGGGAGAAACGGTTCTCTTCTCTACCGGGGACTGGGTACTGCTGACGGCACGGGTTTCGCTTGAAAAGCACAAGCTCTACCGCTCCCGCGGGCCCGTCCTCTACGTGCAGGAGGCAGAAAAAACAAACGCCCCGGAGGAACCGGTGGCGTCGTTCTATTGATCTTCACGCAAGATTCAGAGGATATATTTGTTCTTGCGGAGGAGGCGACCGTTGAAATAGACGTCGTCGTCTTCCTCCGTGAGGAAAATATCCATCATATCGTCTATGTCGCACTCCAGTGCTTCACAAATGGCGTGAAGCGTTTCACTGCTGGGCAGGCGGTTGGTTTCGATCTTTTCGATCTCAGTCGGCAAAAGCCCCAACCTTTTTGCAAAGGTGGGGAACGTTCCCTGCTTTTTCATTGTCAGCAATTTGAACAGTTTATAATATCGGACCTTCATTCAACTATCTTCTTTCTTTCATTTTATGCGGGTATGGCGGAACTGGCAGACGCGCCGGACTTAGGATCCGGTGGGAAACCGTGCAGGTTCGATCCCTGTTACCCGCACCAGCCGGCAGTACCGCTCCCAATGATCGGGTGCAAGTAGTCCAAATCCGAATCTCATCACATGACGGTGGGGTTCGGATTTATCATTATGTATTGCACCGCGGGACGGACAGCCGATCCATGCAGAGCAAAAGAAAACGACCGCCGCGGAGGTCGGCACCGCTCGGCCAAGGCGCGCGAATGTCGCGCAGGGATCCGCCGTTCGGTTTCCGATCCAAGAACCCGGGATCCTGCTTCCGGGTTCTTATTTTCATAGCGGAATCGATAACAACGATCAACTTTCAAAATCACCCGTTATCGTGATTCATCGCCTTCAGCATCTGAAGAGCCGCGGATTTCTGCACCGGCGTAAGACAAGCAAAGCAATCAAAAAGTTCTTTCATCTCCGGCGTCAGTTCAACCATGTCGGCCTCGGCGAAAAACTGCGACATCGTGATGCCGAATCCCCGGCATACCGTTTCAAGCGTTGCGACGGACGGGACGGTGTTCCTTCTAAAAATATTCCCGATGGTGGACTGAGCCAGACCACATTCTTTGGAGAGTTTGTATTCGGTCCATCCGCGCTCCTTCAAGAGTTTGCGGAGGCGTTCGTTCGTATCCATTGCATCACCGCCCTTCTTATATCTATTGTACATCCAAAATGAACAATAAAATACGCATGAATTGAAGCGGATTTATGCTTCAGATATGATGTATCAAGAAAACCCTCCGCGCTCTGACCTACATCCAAAAGCTGTTGACTTCTGGAGTGTAGATCAAAAATCGGAGGTTCTTGCGGATTCAAGATAAGGCGGGCGCATTGTCAAGGAACAAAAGGCATCAGAAGAGGCCGGTGATCCTCCCATCGGCATCCACGTCGATATTCTCTGCGGCTGGGTGCTTCGGCAGACCGGGCATCGTCATGATGTCCCCGGTCAGAACTACCAGAAAGCCCGCCCCGGCCGAAACCTTTACGTTCTTCACGGTCACGGTAAAGCCCTCGGGGGCACCGCACTTTTGCGGGTCGTCCGAAAAACTGTACTGCGTTTTGGCCATGCAGACCGGGAGGTTCCCAAAGCCGAGCGCTTCCAAGGCGCTGATCTGCTTTTCAGCCGCCGGGAGGATCGTAACACCGACACCGCGGTAAATGCGCGTGACGATGGCCTCGATCTTTTCGCGGATCGGCCGTTCGGTTTCATAAGCAAAGCGGAAGCCCTCGTGCGGGCCTTCGCACAAACGCACGACCTCCCGCGCCAATTCTTCTCCGCCGCGGCCGCCGTCCGCCCAGACCGTAGAAAGGACGACCCGCACGCCGAGTGCCCGGCACCGTTCGATCACACAGGCAATTTCGGCATCGGTATCGGTCGGGAAGCGGTTCAGTGCCACGACGCAGGGCAGGCGGTAGACCTCCCGGATATTCGAAACGTGGCGGAGGAGATTCGGGATTCCGCGAAGCAGGGCTCCGGTATCCTCCCGGGCAAGATCGGCTTTTGCGAGCCCGCCGTGCATCTTGAGCGCGCGGACCGTGGCCACCATGACCACCGCATCGGGCAAAAGACCTGCCATGCGGCATTTGATATCAAGGAATTTTTCCGCCCCGAGATCTGCGCCGAAGCCGGCCTCCGTGACGGCATATTCGCCCATTTTCAGCGCCATATGGGTAGCAACGACCGAGTTACACCCATGCGCGATATTGGCAAAAGGACCGCCGTGAACAAAGGCCGGCGTTCCCTCCAACGTCTGCACGAGGTTCGGCTTCAGGGCATCGCGCAGAAGAGCCGTCATGGCTCCAGCGGCCTTCAGATCGCCGGCCGTCACGGGACGTTCATCATAGGTATAGCCGACGATTATGCGCGAGAGACGTTCACGCAGGTCGGTCAGCGAGGAAGAAAGGCAAAGCACCGCCATGACCTCAGAGGCCACGGTGATGTCAAAACCGTCCTCACGCGGCGTGCCGTTCACCCGGCCGCCCAGTCCGTCCACGATATTGCGAAGCTGACGGTCGTTCATATCTACGCAACGCCGCCAGGTAATGCGGCGAGGGTCAATGCCCAGGGCATTCCCCTGCTGGATATGATTGTCGAGCATGGCGGCAAGCAGATTGTTGGCCGCACCGATCGCATGAAAATCGCCGGTAAAATGGAGATTGATATCCTCCATCGGAACGACCTGCGCGTACCCGCCTCCGGCGGCGCCGCCCTTCACGCCGAAGACCGGGCCGAGCGAAGGTTCGCGCAACGCGACCACGGCCTCCTTTCCGATACGACGAAGACCGTCGGCCAGACCGATGGTGGTGGTGGTCTTCCCCTCCCCCGCAGGGGTCGGCGTGATGGCCGTGACGAGGATCAGTTTTCCGTCCTTGCGATCGGTCTTTTCAAGGAGGGAGAGGTCGATCTTGGCTTTGGCGCGTCCGTAAGGCTCTATGAATTCTTCGGCCACGTGGGCACGAGCGGCAATGGCCGGGATCGGCTCGGGTTTAGCGTTCTGTGCGATTTCAATATCCGTCATCTTTCCCTCCATATGGAATGTTTTCTTTACAATCACTGTGATCACAGCGCATCTTTGTTCTTTAACGAATCCGAGATCGAGTGATGCGGGGATTCCTCGGCGTGGCGTTCCGCCGCCACACGGGCACGCTCGTCATGCGTCAGGCATCCGGCTCCGTTGACGCATCCGCCCATACAGGCCATTCCTTCGATAAAGTTCTGCGGCAGGACTCCGTGTGCGGCACGCATCAGGGCGGCGCGGCATTCATCGATCCCGCTGCAGGAGATCGGATTCACGGCAAAGTCGCTCCCCGATTCCCCGAGGGCACGGCGCACCGCAGAGGCAACGCCGCCGCTCCGGGCGAAGATCCGCCCATAGGAGGAGGCCTGCTCCAGTTTCAGTTCGGGCAGTTCCTCCACGGCGATAGAGCGGCTGTCGATCAGGGCCTGCAGTTCCTCAAACGTAATGACACTGTCAAAAAGCCCCCGGTATTCCTCGCGTTGGAACTCTACCTTCTTTGCCGTGCAGGGGCCGATAAAGACCACCCGGGCGTCCGGGTAGCGTTCGCGTACTGCCCGGGCCAGCGTACCGGCCGGCGACAGGTTGTGGGAGATATGCTTTTTCAATTCCGGGAAATTCTTTTCCACATACGCCACGAAAGCAGGGCAGCAGGAAGAGGTCAGAAAGCCCTGCTCCTCGAGTTCCCGCGCTTCGGAGGAGGCCACCATATCGGCACCAAGGGCAACCTCCGCGATCTCGGTAAAGCCCAATTCGCGGATGGCGCTGAGGATCTGCCCGGGGCGCGCATAGGTAAACTGCGTGGCGATCGATGGCGCCACCAGCGCAAAGAGAGGATAGTTCGTTCCCCCGTCGCTGTTGCGGATCAGGTCGATCACGTCCAGAATATACGAGCGGTCGGTGATCGCACCGAAGGGACAGGTATACACGCAGGCACCGCAGGCGATGCATTTATCGTAATCGATACAGGCTTCTTTTTCTTCTCCCATGTGAATGGCGCCGACGCGACAGGCCGACTCGCAGGGGCGTTTGTAATTGTGAATGGCGTTATACGGGCAGACGCGGGCGCATGCCCCGCACTGCACGCAAAGGTTCTTGTCGATGACGGCCTTCTGGTCTTCCCCGATATGGATCGCCCCGCGGCGGCAGGCATCCACGCAACGGTGCGACAGACACCCGCGGCAGGCTGACGTCACCTCGTACCCGCCCGCCGGGCAGTCCTCGCACGCAATGTCGATCACCTGAATGACCTTTTTGTTATATCGGTTCCCGCCAACGGCCAAGCGGACGCGTTCTGCAAGGATAGCGCGCTCCTTATAAATACAGCACCGCATGGTCGGCTTTTTCCCCGGGATCAGGGACTTCGGGATTTCACTGACATTCTCGAGCAAACTGTCCGCCCACGCAAGGCGGGCGACCTCCCGGAGAACGCTGTATTTCAGATGCTGTACTTTCGTATCAAATTTATTCATCTCACACCTCAGTCGACAGGATCTACGTATTCCATCAGCATCCTGCGATGCTCGTTATTCACGCGGACCAGTTGCCCTGCCGCGACCAGCGGAAGCCATTTCCGGATATAGAGCATTGCCGTTCCGGTCCGTTCTGAAAACAGGGAAAGATAGCGATCCGCCAGTTCATCCTCACCCAACATACGGAAGATGAGATAAGTCTTGGCGGCATCTGCGGAAGCGTTCCCCTGACTGGCGTGTGACCAGTCAAGCACATACGGATCCCCGTCGGCCGTGAGAATGACGTTGGAAGGATTGAAATCCCCGTGGCAGAGATGCGTATGATTCGGCATATCCGAAAGACGCATCGAAAGGTCGTACCGGGCAGAGGCATCGAGATCCGAGCGCATGATCTTGGCGCTCAGTTTATCGCGGAACTTGGTCAGAAGCGGGCTTTTCTTTTTGTGGATCTCCATCTGCACCGAGAGGAAAAGATCGAGATATTCCTCACGCCGTTCGGGATGCCGGCGCATCAGCGTTTCAAGCGTTTCGCCTTCTATGTAATCCATGACGATGGCCCACTGTCCCTCGATCAGCGCAACCTCCCGTATCCGCGGGATAGGCAGGCCGGTCTCCTCCACGCGCGCCTGATTCAGCGCCTCGTTCAGAATATTGGATTTAGAGTAACCGTCGCCGAATAGTTTTACCGTTTTATCGCCAACCCGAAAGACCTGCTTGCCAGGGCGGGATGCTATGAGTGCATCGTATTGCATCGGGGCACCTCGATATAAAGTTTTATTTACATTATAGAGATTTAAACAGCATAGAGGATGTGTCGGTTCCGCAAAGCGGCATCCCCGATCGAATCGTTGACCGAATACGCGTGTTTTTCAAGGTCAGTGCAAATGGCCTCGGTCAACCCCTCCTCCTGGAGGACCGAGATCAGCATCCCGGCCACGTCCTCTAAGATCCCGCCTTTTTCATGCGCGGTACGGCTGTCGTTCGGAGTCGTGAGCAAGAAGGAAAAAATATCCGCAAACTCCGACAAAACCGGGCAGGCGCGCAAAGCGCGATAACTCCATTTATAATAGGGGCGGTAACGGCGATTGAGCAGGAATACCGCCTCCGTCATATGATCACAGTAAGCAAAAACGGCCAACTGTGCGGCTTCCTCTTCTCCGTGCGCCAAACAGCGCGCATAATTGTACTGCCCCGCCTGTGCGGCCAGCAGCAGATGGCCGGCCAGTTTTTTACGCCGGATATCTTCGGGATACGCCGCATAACGGGTGCGCAGCGACGTCAGCGTCCCCGGGCCGTCGTAAAAGAGTTTTCCGTTCGTGAACTCGGAAAGATAGTTCTCCGGCAGGCGGATGAGTTCCTCCTCCGTGAGTTCCCCGTCCGGGCGGCCAAGCCGATCCCGCAAAAAATCGGGAAGGCGCAGGACCCCGTGACGATCCCCGCCGACCGGAGATATCCGCAGGCGCGGAACCCCGGCGTATTCCCCCGGCAGTTTCGCATAAGCACGCTCGAGGAGAAAAGCCGTGCGGCGATCGACCGTCTCTTCTCCGGGGAGAAAGATCATAAACCCCGGCTCAAAGTCATGATCACGGGAGACCGCATCGTCGTATCCGTAGCATTCGGATCCGCTTCCGAAAAGGCCGACGGCGATCTGCGGCCAAAGGTCGGGAGCGGCTTCACGGAGCATCGGTTCCCCGCACTCACGGAAAAATTTTTCACAAAGTTCAAGTCCCTGCATAGATCGCCTCCGCGCGCGCTGTCAGTTCGCTTGCATATGCAAAATGACCGTAATAGCCAAAGGTGGGTGCGCACTTTTCCGCTACAAAAGCGTAATAGCCGTTGCGCGGGATCCCGGGCTTTTCAAGCAGAAGTTCTGCCTGCCGGATATGCTCTTCGATCAGGCTCTCTGCGGCCTCGGCCCCCTGCTCTTCCTCTGCCGCGGTGGCCATGTTGAGATGGGTGATAGCACACTCAAGTTCCCCGTTCTGCACCCCGCTCATGATCGTGAGTGCCCGGCGATAAGCCGCTTCGGCCTCCCGATACTCCCGGAGATCGACCAAAGCCAGTCCCATATTGTTGTAGAGACCGCCGAGGCGCGGATCATTTTCCGGCAAATGCGCCCGATAGATCTTCTCCGCCTCCCGGTAAAAGGGTAAGGCCGCCGCCGCGTCGCCGAAAGCCTTATACACCGTGGCGACGTTTATATACGTCGTCCCCGCGGTGATGCTCTCTTCCAGCGCAAGCGCCGGCAAAAGCGAAAGTGCCTTTTCCGCATGAGCGCGCGCTTCGGTTTCTTTTCCCCATTTGCGGAAATGGCCCATCAGTTCATTATGCAGCGAGAGTTGACCGCGCCCGTCATGTCCCGCCTCGGCCTCCGCCAACCAATAACGCAGATGACGCTCGGCGGCGTCATAATCGTTTCTGGCGAGATGCTCGTCCAGCTTTTCCAGTATGCGCGAAAGCGGAACCGCCGTGACAGGTTCTCCGCCTGTATAGAAATCTTTACAGAACGGGCAAACGGGTTCCTTGTAATCTTCGGGAAGTAATGCTTTCATGTTTCTCCTTTTCAAAAAGGGGCTGAGTCAAATTTGGGAATTAATTCCAAATAACTGGCACCTTGCATAAAGAAACACTAGTTATTCCAAAAGAACGGCGAGTGTTTTTGTTAATCCATAACATAAGGCTGAGCCAAAAAATCAATTTGACTCAGCCCCTTCGGTTCCAGCCTCAGCCGCCGATCTGGCAAGCCAAGTGGGTGTTGGCTTCCACGGCCGCACGGAAACTCTCGATCAGCGAAGGATCCGGCGGACGGATCCCGTCCAAAAGATAAGGACGCCCCAACCGCGTATACTTGTCACGCCCCAAACGGTGATAGGGGAGCAGATGGATCCTTTTGACCCCGGGGAGCGTATCGGCAAACCGGGCAATGGCAAGGATCTCTTCTTTCGTCGCGTTGAAGGTCGGAATCACGGGAACGCGGATAGACAGCGACGTCTGCCCGCTTCTGGCGATCTTTTGCGCATTGGCAAGGATCAGTTCGTTCGGCTGTCCGGTAAACTCCCGATGCTTCTCGGAGTTCATATGCTTGATATCCATCAAGTAGTAATCCAGATACGGCAAATAGCGTTCTATCGTCTCATACGGGGCGCATCCGGTGCTCTCCATCG
Source organism: uncultured bacterium (assembly GCA_949282345.1). Classification (GTDB taxonomy): domain Bacteria; phylum Bacillota; class Clostridia; order Oscillospirales; family CAG-272; genus UBA1740. The sequence continues at coordinate 10,234 of CASDOQ010000065.1, forward strand.
CGGTAGTCAGACCGTAATCCTTAGCCACGGATAAAAGCCCCACTGCAAAGTCCGGCTGGCAGAGACTCTCCCCGCCCGAAAGCGTCAGGCCACCCCCGCTGCGCCGATAATAGGCCGCATCCTTCATGACCTCTTCCATGACCTCGTCCACCGTCACGTCCCGGCCGTATACCTTCGGCTTGCCGTCGATCGTCACGGTCTCGATTTTATAGGACTGGGACTCCGGGTTACAGCACCAGCGGCAACGCAGAATGCAACCTTTCAGAAAGACGATCGTACGTATGCCCGGGCCATCGTGGATCGAATAACGCTGAATATCGAAAATCCGACCGCGAATTTCGGATCTGTTTGTTTGTTCCATCAGTTATTTCCCGATTGCTGCGTACGGTTGATGATATCATCCTGCAAGGAGCGCGAAAGCGTGGTAAAGAGTGCGCTGTACCCCGCCACGCGGACGACCAGCGTTCTATAGTTCTCGGGATGCTTCTGCGCATCCACAAGCGTCTCACGAGAGACAACGTTGAACTGTACGTGCATTCCCTTTCGGTCAAAATACGTGCGGATAAAGGAGGCAAAGTCAACAAGTCCCTCCCGTCCCTCCAGCGCGGAAGGATGGAACTTCATGTTGTAGAGCGTCCCGTTGGAGGCGATGCCATGGTCGAGTTTAGCAACCGAGTTGGCGGCCGCCGTCGGGCCTTTCACATCTCTCCCGGAAACCGGCGAAACGCCGTCCGCGACCGGGGTATAGGCGAGACGTCCGTCCGGCGTGGTACCGGTCTGCTGGCCGAGCGGCACGTTCGCGGAGACCGGGTAAAGCCCCGCATGATAGGTGCCGCCGCGCGGATTGCGATACTGCTGCAGAGGGCGGGTATAGGTGTAGGCCACATCCCGGGCCAGCGCGTCGATATCTTCCAGGTCGTTTCCGAATTTCGGAAGTTCCTGGATCTTGTCTAAGAGTTTCTGATACCGCTCGGCACGGGCCTTGTCGGTCGTTCCGGTCATGCCGGCCTTGACAAATCCGGCAATATCGGCTTCCGTCACCTGCTTCCCGGCGCGGCGGAGATCCTCCGCGCGCTGAAGCGCAACGGTATACAGCATCTCCTGCGGATAGGGCTTGCCGAAGTTATCCCGGATGGCCTCGGCATATTCCCGGAGCGTGACGGTGCGGTCTTCATAGACCAGTTTGCGGATCGCATACAATCCGTCCGCATTGTTGGAGATACCAAAGCCCTGCGGGCCGGTAAAGTTATAGATCGCACCGCCTTCCTGCACAGTCTTGCCACGGCCGATGCAATCTTCCACCATCGTGGAAAGGAAGGGAAGCGGGCAACGGGTGGCGTGCGCGAAGTCAATGGCATTGTCGGCATTGACCATCAATTCAATAAAATAGGACTGCTGACGCTTGTAGGCATCGTAGAACTTTTCAAAGGTGTCGAGTTCCTGCAATTCTCCCGTCCGAGGGCCGATCTGCACGCCACGATCCACGCCGTTCGTAAAGACCAATTCAAGCGGACGGCACATATTGAAGAAGGCCGCATCGTGCCAACCGTCGGTCTTGCCCCAGCGTTGCGGCTCCACGCACCCGATGATATTGTACATACGCGCATCTGCGAGCGTCAAGCCGCGGGACATCAGCGCCGGGATGATGACCTCGTCGTTATAATACGCCGGCAGACCGATGCCTGTCCGCGTGACTTCGGCAGCTTTCAAGAGGAGCGCATCGGGCGTGCCGTTCCATATCCGGATTGAGAGGGACGGCTGCGGGAGGAGAATATGCCGGGAGGCTTCCAGACACATGAAGGAGAGGAGGTTGGTCACGTCCTGTCCTTCCTCATCCTGACCGCCGACGATCAGATTCTGGAACATACCGTAACCGGCAAAGCCCTTGGCCGAGGCCGCATCGCGGCATTTGTTGAGGTCGTTAAGTTTCAGCCAGACGCAGTCGATCAGTTCCTGCGCGGCCTCGGGCGTGATACGACCGGCATCGGCATCCGCTTTGTAATAGGGATACATATACTGGTCAAAACGTCCGGGGCTGATCGAGTGGCCGTTGGACTCGATCTGCAGAACGAGCTGAACGAACCAAAAGGACTGGCAGGCCTCGTAGAAACTGCGCGCGCCGTCCGCAGGGACGCGGCGGCAGTTGGCCGCGATCTGCATCAGTTCGGCGCGGCGGCGGCTGTCATGGCAGGACGCCGCGGTCTTTTCTGCCAGATCGGCGTAACGATTGGCGTATCCGATGATCGCATCGCAGGACAGGAGCATGGCCTGAAGCAGGCAGGATTTGCGGCAGTAATCAGGATCCCCCTGATGGCAGGCGGCCAGTTCGGCTTCCACCCGGCGGCGGATCCCGTTGAACCCCTCGGCAAGGATCCAGTCATAGTGTACCGACACATGCCCGATGCCGTTATAGAGGAAGTTCCCGGGGGTGAAGATATTATGCTCCATGGCCAGGCGGGCTTCGGGAGACATATAGGAAAGCGCCAGATCGCTCGTCGTCTTTCCGCGGAAGTAGGCGTTGGCTTCGCGGATGGCCGCCTTGGTCGGCGCATCGATATCAAAAGGGTCGGCCTCACGGGTCGGCAGGGTTTCAAATTCTCCTTCGATCCAGCTGACGCAGAATTCCGGGAAGATCTGAGAGGCACGGTGGCTGACCGTAGCCGAACCGACGACCAGTTCATCGTCAAAGATCTTGATCGGAAGATTGGCGAGAATATGCGCGAAAGCCTTGGCTCGACGCATGACAATCGGTTCCGCCTCGGTCTCACGGTAGGACTCGGTCAGAAGAGTGGCGCGGGCAGATTCGATACGCGGTTTGACAGAAAAGATATCGTCCTTCAGACGGGCAATGCGCTCTGCCATCGGGACACTGTATTCTTTGATTTTTTCCATGGCTTTTCCCCCGTGTCAAAATAAATCTTTACAGCATTTATTGTAGCATACCCTACGCAGAAAATCAAGCCCTTTCACACTTGTTTTTTGAAAATATTTTTTATTTTTTATAAATTTTTATATTTCTTTGAAAAGAAAAGCCGGAGCCGCTTTTCGCGGTTCCGGCTGATCCACACATGGAAAGCAGCGTTCTTCATACATGATCGACATCGTTTTTTTCTCCTGATGCGGGAGCGACGTTCTCCCCGGGCAGGGCGTCGGACGGAAAGAGGCGGAAAAGAGGCGGAAGAGCCGGATAAAATTCAAATCGCCTGTCGAGAAAGCGGCCGAAAAATCCGATTATGAATCCGTTGCACAGCGCGGCAATCAGCGTCCCCCAACCGATCCCGACAAAATTGCCGAAACCGAAAAAGGAAAACGAGAGAATGAGGGACAACAGCGCGCTGACGCTGTCGTATCCGAATTTGAACCGGTCAATCGGACAGAAAAATGCCGACGATACCTCGCGCACAAAAAGATCGTATGCTTGCGGCGAAAGGTAGGCACGGAACATCAGTGCCACCGCAAAAGCGGTCAGGATCATACCGGCGACGAACCAGACGATCCGAAGCGGGAGAGTTCCGGCCGGCAGCCCCGCCAGGAGCAGTACGAAGAAGTCCAGCACAAGACCGTACAGGAATGCGGTTAAAAAGGAAAACAGATAACTGAGGCGGAATCGCCGCAAAAGGAGCGACATAAAAAGGAGAAGAAGAGCCTGCAAGAGGTATTCCGCTCTTCCGAAACTGATGCCAATGCGGGCCGCCAGGACGTAAGCCGGAGCCACCACCATGGAAAGACCGAGATCGGCTTTGGCCGTCAGAGCCACGCTGAAAGCCATCAGAACGAGCCCGACGAGATAGATAGCCTCCTGCGGGATACGGATCCTTTTCATCATAGCTTCTCCAACGTCTCCATGACGTAATTTCCGAACGCCTCGCAGGTCGCGCCGTCCGGGCGGCCGGTGATCACCAGTTTCTTCTCTTCGAGCGTGCAGATGTCGAGCGCCCGGGCCAGTTTGTCCGCCCGGTCCTGAAGGCCGATGTGCGAGAGAAGCATCACGACCGCGCGGAGCATGGAGCAGGGATCGGCATACGCGCCGCGCCCCTCGTTGATCATACGGGGAGCCGAGCCGTGGATCGCTTCAAACATGGCATAATGCTTTCCGATATTGGCACAGCCGGCAGTTCCTACACCGCCCTGCATCTCTGCGGCTTCATCCGAAATAATGTCACCGTACAGATTCGGCAGGAGCAGGATCCCGAAATCGCGGCGGCGCTTCTTATCCACCAGTTTGGCCGTCATGATGTCGGCATACCATTCATCGGTCAGGATCTCGGGGTACTCAGCGGCGACGCGACGGCAATCTTCGATGAAATTCCCGTCGGTCGTTTTGATCACGTTGGCCTTGGTCACGATCGAGACGCGCCCGTATCCGTTCTTGCGGGCATAATCGTATGCAAGGCGGGCGATACGGTCAGACCCCTGCCGGGTGGTCACGGTAAAGTCAAAGGCTAAGTCATCCGTCACGTTGAAGCCGCTGTTCCCGATCGCGTAGGCGCCCTCGGTATTCTCGCGGAAGATGACCCAGTCGATCCCCTCCTCGGGCACGCGGACGGGTCGGATGTTAGCAAAGAGATCGAGTGCTTTCCGCATGGCAACGTTCGCGCTTTCGATATTGGGCATTCCGCTCCCCTTCTGCGGCGTGGTGGTCGGCCCTTTCAGGATGATGTGGCAGGACTTCAGTTCGGCCAATACGTCATCGGGAATCCCCTTCCCGTGCGCAATGCGATTCTCGAGCGTCAACCCTTCAATCGGGACGAAACGCACTTTGCCGCTCTCGCAGAGGTCGGAAAGGATATAGCGCAGCACGCGCTCGGCCTCGGTGCAGATGATCGGGCCGATGCCGTCCCCGCCGCAGATCCCGATGCGGATCTCGGGAAGCGCGGCGTAGTCGGTAAAGTCACCGTCTGCCTTCATGCGCTCCACACGGTCAAGCTGTCCCTCTATGAGAGCACGGAATTTTTCAAGCGCGATATGGATGCTTTCGGTATTCATTTTTCAGTTTCCTTCTTTCGTGTAGTTCAGGAGTCCGCCAGCCGCAAGGATCGCGCGCTGACGGGCCGTAAAGCCGAGGCAAAGCACAACGGGGCGACCGCCGATCTTTGCGGTCACGGTGTCGCGGTTCAGCACCGCATCGAGGAAGCCGTCTATTTCGATCGCATCCCCCTCCCGGATCGCATCGTAATCGGCAGGATCCAGGAAGGTCAGCGGAACGATACCGGCATTGATCAGATTGGCCTGATGGATCCGCGCAAAGCTCTTGGCCACGACCGCGCGCACGCCGAGATAAAGCGGAACGAGCGCCGCGTGTTCGCGGGAACTCCCTTGTCCGTAGTTCCCGCCGCCGACGATCACGCAGGAGCCGGCCGCCTTGGCACGCTCCGCAAAGGTCTCGTCCGAGACGCGGAAGCAGAACTGCGAGAGATAGGGGACGTTGGAGCGGTACGGGAGGATCTTGGTGCCGGCCGGCATGATATGGTCGGTCGTGATATTATCGCCGACTTTCAGGAGGACTTTTTCGGAAAGGTCCCGATCGGGAGCCTTGCCTTGCGGGACCGGCTTGATGTTCGGCCCGCGGACGACCTCGACCTCTTCCCCTTCTGCGGCGGGCAGGAGGATCATACTGTCGTCCACCGTAAATCTTTCCGGCAGGACCGGGGCGGGGATCGGGCCGTAGACCGTCGGGTCGGTGATGCTGCCCGCCAGTGCGGAAGCCACGGCCGTCTCGGGAGAGACGAGATAGACCTGCGCGTCTTTCGTGCCGCTGCGCCCTTCAAAGTTCCGGTTGAAGGTACGGAGGCTGACCCCCGCGCTCTCCGGGGAGAAGCCCATGCCGATGCAGGGGCCGCAGGCGCATTCGAGCAGACGCGCTCCGGCGGCAAGCATATCCGCCAGCGCGCCGCAACGCGAAAGTTCGATCAGAACCTGACGGGAGCCGGGCGAGATCGAAAGGCTCACGTCGGGATGAATATGCCGGCCGCGAAGCATGGCGGCTACCGTCAGCATATCGGCCAACGAGGAGTTGGTGCAGGAACCGATGCAGACCTGGTTTACCTTGATGCCCGAAAGTGAGGAGACGGGAACGACCTTATCCGGCGAATGCGGGCAGGCCGCCAGCGGGGTCAGCGCCCCGAGATCGATCTCGACCGTATCGGCATATACGGCGTCGGGATCGGCGGAAAGCGGACGGAAGTCTTCTTCCCTTCCCTGCGCGCGCAAAAATCCGCGGGTCACGTCATCGGACGGAAAGATCGAGGTCGTAGCCCCCAGTTCTGCGCCCATATTGGTGATCGTGGCGCGCTGAGGCACCGTAAGATTGGCAACCCCGTCCCCGCAGTATTCCATCACGGCGCCGACGCCGCCTTTAACGCTCAGCCGACGGAGCACCTCAAGGATCACGTCTTTCGCCCCGGCGGGAGAACGGAGGACGCCGTGCAGAAGTACACGGATCACGCGCGGCGCGCGCAGATAGTACGCCCCGCCGCCCATGGCGACCGCGACGTCGAGTCCTCCGGCTCCCATGCCGAGCATTCCGATCCCGCCCGCCGTGGGAGTGTGGCTGTCGGAACCGATCAGCGTTTTGCCGGGAACGCCGAAGCGCTCAAGATGCACCTGATGGCAGATCCCGTTCCCGGGGCGGGAAAAACGGATGCCGTGTTTTTTCGTAACGGTCTGCAGGTAGCGGTGATCGTCGGCATTCTCAAATCCTGCCTGCAGGGTGTTGTGATCCACGTATGCAACAGAAAGTTCGGTCTTTACCCGCGGGATCCCCATCGCCTCGAATTGCAGGTAGGCCATGGTTCCCGTGGCGTCCTGCGTCAGAGTCTGGTCGATCCGGATCGAAATTTCTTCCCCGGGAATCAGCTTTCCGGAGACGAGATGTGCCGAAAGGATCTTTTCGGTCAATGTCATTCCCATGATACTTTCTCCAATACTTTCATAAGATTCAGATAAGCGGCTTCCACGTGGCGGACGGTCAGCTCCTCGGCGGCATCGCCGTCCCCTTTGCGGATAGCCTCCGCAATAGCGCGGTGTTCCCGCACCGATTCGGCAGCGCGCCCCGGGGCAAAAAGCGAACGTTTACGGTACAGGACGATCTGCCGATGAAGTCTTGCCAAGGTCTCACTGATGATCCGACTGTTGCAGATCCGATAAACGAGATCATGGAATTCCCCGTCTAGGTCTTTCAGCTTGTCCGTCCCGCCTTTTTCCAGAAAAAATTCCTGCATTTCCACGATCTCAAAGAGTCGGGCGCAGTCCTCCTCTCCGGCCGTATCGGCGGCACGGCGCGAAGCCAGCCCCTCGATCCGGCGGCGTATCTCGTATATATCCGCAAGATCGGCACGGCCGATCCCCGCCACCACGGCGGTGCGGTTCGGCTCAATGCGGATCAGACCATCGCGCTCCAGATGCCGGATCGCCTCGCGGACGGGAGTCCGCGAAGCACCGGTCAGTTCACAGGCGCGCTGCTCGGTCATACATTCGCCGGGAGAGATCGTGCCGTTCAGGATCTTTTCTTCCAGAATGGCATAAGCCGTCTCTTCCAGGGAATAGCGTTTTTCCTGCATAAGATCACCTCGCGAAGCGGGCGGGGTCAAGTTCGGAAAAGATCTGTTCGAGTTCCCCATCCGACATCAGCGTGGTGCGGCCGTCCTCATACTGGGCGTCAATTCTTTTCTTCGCCTCGGCCACCAACGGGTCGTGCTTGCTGAGCACTTGATCGCCGGTCAAATTGTAATGGCGGTTGAGCCAGTAGGCGATCCCGGCCAGGCCGGAGGTGTTGCTGATCGAAACGACCGGGGGGCGGTTCAGGATGGTTTCGGTATCAAAAACATTGTAGATCTCGGCATCCTTGATGAGTCCGTCGGCGTGCACGCCGGCGCGCGTCATATTGAATGCGTCTCCGACAAAGGGGGTCATCGGGGGAATCTCGTAGTGGAGTTCGTGCTTATAATAGTCTGCGATCTCGGTGATCACTGTGGTGTCCATGCCGTCGGTCGTGCCGCGAAGCGAGGCATATTGCAGGACCATGGCCTCGAGCGGCACGTTGCCGGTACGCTCCCCGATCCCGAGCAGAGAACAGTTCACCCCCGACGCTCCGTAAAGCCAGGCGGAAACGGCGTTGGCCACCCCGAGATAAAAATCGTTGTGCCCGTGCCACTCCAGATACTCGGATTCAATGTCCGCATAGTGATTCAGACCGTAGATGATACCAGGCACGCTGCGGGGCAATGCCACGCCGGGATAGGGAACGCCGTAGCCCATCGTATCGCACATCCGGATGCGGACCGGGATGCCCGCCTCCCGGGAAAGTTCGGAAAGCCGGTTGACGAAGGGGATCACAAAGCCGTAAAAGTCGGCCCGCGTGATATCCTCCAGATGACAGCGCGGAATAATGCCGTGCTCAAATGCCTGCGAGACCACCTTGAGATAATGATCCATTGCCTGGCCGCGCGTCATATTCATTTTCTTGAAAATATGATAATCGGAGCAGGAAACCAGAATGCCGGTCTCCTGAATGCCGATATCCTTCACGAGCTGGAAGTCTTCCTCACGGGCGCGGATCCACGTCGTGATCTCCGGGAATTTATACCCCAAGGAAAGACAACGGTCCACCGCTTCCCGGTCTTTTTTCGTATAGACAAAAAATTCACTCTGCCGGATAATGCCGTTCGGGCCGCCGAGACGCGCCTCAAGCCGATAAAGATCCTCGATCTGCTTTACCGTATACGGCTCACGCGATTGTTGTCCGTCCCGGAAGGTCGTGTCGGTGATGAAGATCTCCTCCGGCATATGCTCCGGCACGCGCCGATGGTTGAAGGCGATCTTCGGAACCGTCTTATATTCGTAGAGTTCGCGGTAGAGATTGGGTTGCTCCACATCCTGCAACGAATACTTATACTGGGCAATTTCCAAAAGGTTGGACTGCGGATTTTTCTTTAACATAGCGAACCTCATTTCAGATTGTATACAATTATACAAGTATCATATCATACAAATCGTTTTTTGTCAAGAGGAAAAAGGAAATCGCCGAAAAAAGCGATACAAAATCAACGAAAACGATATCCGAAAGGTACTGTCAAGTATTTTTCGCAAATTCGCTTCTGATAAAATGAAGTAGTGTGCCGGTAGTCCGGCAGTGGAGCGGCCACGCTCCGCTTGTTTGAGCGAGAGCATCTGACGGCGGCGGTGTCAAGGGCGGTCGCAAGACCGTTCATCTTGACCCTTGACTCCGTCGGCGGCAGATGCTATTGAATTGCTGTGTTTATGCCACTTCTGTCGCGGCTTCAGTCAAATATTTCATGCAAAGATACCGCTTTGAGCCCCACTCCTTTCCCGAAACATACCGCAGTCTGGCATAGACCAGCATCAGAGCAGACTTTCCGTCCGGGAACGTACCAACGACCCTCGTTCTGCGTCGTATCTCACGGTTCATACGTTCAATGACATTGTTTGTCCGGATCTTCAGCCAGTGCTGTGACGGAAAGTCCATGTAGGTCAAGGTTTCTTCAATACCGTCCTCGACCTTTTTGGCCGCCTCATTCAGCCGCATGGAGCGCAGTTTTTCTATGACGTCCTGTGCTTTCTTGCGTGCAGCCTCTTTGCTCTCCGGGGCGTGGATCGCTTTCAGCATCCGTGTGACCTCGCGCATGTGTTTCCGAGGTGTTACAGAGAAAACGTTACGGTAGAAATGCACGGTACAACGCTGGTATTTCGCCTCCGGAAAGACCTCTGCGACGGCATTGCACATTCCGAGGCAT